>JBEHXH010000004.1:0-497055 GCA_048498795.1 Verrucomicrobiota bacterium | reverse complement strand
CATTCCCTCCTCTCCCCCCCCCCCCCCTCCCCCCTCCCCCCCCCCCCCCCCCCCGCGCCGGATTTTCCCTCAAAGCCGGGCAGGCGCGGCGCTGAAGATAATTCGAGTCCGCGGAGCAGAAGGCGGGCTTTCCATTTCGCGCCATCGAGGTCCTCGCTACCGGTCTCGGCGCCCGCAGGATCGTACTTGAAGCGGAAGAAACGCGCGGTGGTCGGCGGCACGCTGAAGGTGTAATCGGCATCCCAATCCTGCCAACCGTGGCGCGGTGGTTCGAGGCGCGTGAGCGGATGAAACTCTTTGCCGTCGTCGCTGGTTTCGAGACTCATCCGTGTGGCGTGATAGACGCCATTGTAGTTGTGATCCCACTGGCGAATCACGAGTGAGCGCAGCGTGAACGGCGCGGCGTACTCGTACATGATCCACGTCGGCACATCGGTGCGGAGCTGTTTCTTGAGATCGGGCGCGGCGAGAAACTGCGCGTCGAAATCGGGCAGACTTGTGGTGATCTTCGGCGTAGCCGTGACATCGCTCCCCTCAGGCGTGGGAAACGCGATGACCGCGATGTCGCGGTAGTAGTTCTCGTTGATGGGCGGCTGCGCGAGCGGAGCGGAGAGCGATTTCCCGCCGTCGACGTGAGTCTCGCTCCACACGACTTTCTGCATCGAGAGTTCAGGTGTGATCCATGGCCCGCCGGCGGTGGCGAAGCCATCACTGTCGGCGAACGCGAGTTTCACGCCGAGGCGATCCGCCTCGGTCGCGGCGTGACGCACGAGCGCCCACCACTCGGGCGTCATCGGCGTGGCGACGGGCGTGTACACTGGCGGATTGGCTGGCGCATTGATCGTCATCAGGTACGCGCCGCCGATGCCGGCCTGTTTCATCGCTGCGACATCGGCCGTGATGCCCTCGCGTGAGACGGCGCCATTCATCCAGTACCAGAAAACCCACGGGCGAGCGGAGTCGGGTGGATTTTTGAAAATGGCTTCGAGGTCATCGGCGCGCGAGAAGAGCGGAGCAAAAAGCGCGAGCAGACAGAGGAGGGTTAGCCGCAAAAAGGCGCAAAAATTTCCGGGCCTGCGAATCGATGCTTCCGCGCGCCTATAGGCGCGATGGCGATTCGCGACGGAGGCAGGGGAGCTTTTGCGCCTTTTTGCGGCTAACACGGGGTGGGGAATTGGGGTCTGCAGTTTTGCGCGATCAGGGGGTGGTCGCGGGCTTTGTGGCCTTCAGGTCCTTTGACGTCGCGAGGGCGATCACGCGGCCTTGGTCGCCGACGGCGCAGTAGAAATGATAGACGACGCCGTCGTGTTTCAGAATCCACGGCTTGTGCGCGAAGGTTTTGTCCCACGGCTCGCTCGGCTCGATGAGGTGCGGGCCATCCCACTTCGCCCAGTGCACGAGGTCGTACGAGGCGGCGAAGGTGTCGAAGGCACCGGGTTTCCAGAACGCGCCGAAGTAGAACATCACCCACACGTCGTTGATCTTTATGAGCTGTGGGTCGCCGCTGATGGCCCATGGGTTGGGGCCGGAGTTGAGGACGACGGGGCCGTGGCCGTAGCGACGCCACGTGCGCAGGTCGTCGGAGATCGCGATGCCAATGCTCTCGAGTCCGTAGGGCTCGGACTTGCCGTTGTAGTACATCACGAACGGCGCGCCGAGCGTCCGCGCGTCGTCGCGGATGACGGCACTCTTGTAGAGGGTGGTGTGCTCGAAATCGCGCGCGTCGGCCTGATCGGGTGCGAGCACGGGATTCTCGGCGAGGCGAGTCCACGGACGGATCGCGGTCGGCGCGTCGGTCGACGCGAGGCCGACGGCGAGAGGGTCGGTTTCGTAGCCCTGCTTCGAGCCGCCGAGGTAGGAGAGCCAGTACTTGCCCTCGTGTTGCCCGAGTTCGTGCGTGCCGGGCCACGCCGTATCGTAGAGCGCGGGACCGCCGTCGGCCTGCCAAGCGTCCCAGCCCTGTTTCGCAAACGGCATGATCGCACCGAGACGCTCCCAGTGGAGCAGGTCGTCGCTGACGGCGAGGTGCGTCTCGTAGCCGACCTTGTCCTTGTTCGCGACGAACATCATGTACCAGCGGCCCTCGTGGCGAAACACGTTGGCGCAATCGAGCAGCTCGCCCTCGGCGCCTTTGAGCACCACGCCGTATTTGAAAGGCGTCTGCACCTCATCGTGGATTTGCTTGAGGATCTTGCTGGAAGGGAAGCGCGGCTTGGCGGTGGGGAACGGAACGACGTCGGGACGCTCGGCGGCGGCGACCAGCGGCGCACCGCTGACAGAGAAACCCAGTGCGGCAGCGAGAAAACCCAACGCGCGGTAGCGCGGGTAGGGCGCGTTATCCTTAACGCGCCGGATGGATTCGAGAAAACGGTTGAGCAGAGTCCAACGCGGCGGGTTAGGGATAACCCGCCCTACCGGAGCAGCCGCTCCGACTGCGAAAGCGGAGTTCATGGAGTGGCGATCGGCAACTTACGGCCGTTGCGGAGGAAGAGCGGGATGCGTTCGAGCGGGGCGGCGACTTCGAGCGTGGTGCCGCTGGTGTGCGTCGTGCCGGTCCAGGCATCGGTCCATGTGGTGCCGGCGGGGAGGTACACGCTGCGCTGCGTCGTGCTGGCGTGGAGGATCGGCGCGACAAGGAGGTCGGGGCCGAAGAGGAATTGGTCGTCGATGGCGGCGGCTTTTTCGTCGGCGGGGAAATCGAAGAACAGCGGACGCATCGGCGGTGTGCCGTGTTTCGACGCGGCTTCCATCTGCTCCATGATGTACGGGCGCAGGCGCTCGCGGAGGAAGAGCAGCTCGCGGATGATGCCGTAGGCGCGCTCGCCGAAGGACCACACTTCATTGGGCCCGCCGCGCGTGGGGTCGCTCGTCTCAGGGTGGGCGAGGGAGCTGTTGCGCCAGCCATGCAGACGGAAGAGCGGGCAGAACGTGCCGTACTGAAACCAGCGCACGATCAACTCCTGAAAATACGGCGTGTCGACCTCGCCGCCGAAGAAGCCTCCGATGTCGGTCGTCCACCACGGGATGCCGCTGAGGCCGATGTTGAGCCCGGCGCGCACCTGCTGGCGGAGGTCTTCCCAGGTGGAGTGAATGTCGCCCGACCAGATCGCGGCGCCGTAACGCTGGCTGCCGGCGAAGGCGGCGCGGCCGAGCGAGAGGATTTCCGTTTCGCCCGCGGCGGTCATGCCCTCGAAGAGCGCCTGCTGCTGCGCCATCGGGTAGAGGCAGCCGGTCTCGAGACCGTTGCCCGCGTGGTAGCGGACGTTGTCGTGATCGTACACGGCCATCTCGGGCTCGATGGCGTCGAGCCACCAGACCTTGATGCCGTGACGGAAATAATTTTCGCGGACCTTGTTCCAGAGGAACGCACGCGCTTCCGGATGCGTCGTGTCGAGCAGGCTGTGGATGACGGTCTGCGTGGCGTTGGAGTCGGTGAACTTGATGAACGAGTTCAGCCCGCGCTCGGTGCGCACGAGGAGATTGCGTCGCTCCAGCTCGGCGAAATTTTCGCTGTCGGGATTCACCGTCGGCCAGACGGAGACCATGACCTTCACGCCGAGCTCGGTGAGCTCGCGCACCATCGCGGCGGGGTCGGGCCAGCACGCGGGGTCAAACTTCCACTCGCCCATCTTCGACCAGTTGAAGTAGTCGATGACGATGACGGAGAGCGGCAGGCCGCGGCGCTTGTGCTCGCGCGCGACGGTGAGGAGTTCTTCCTGCGTCTTGTAGCGGAGCTTGCACTGCCAGAAACTCGCAGCCCACTCGGGCAACACGGGCGCATGGCCCGTGAGGTCGGCGTAGCGTGCCATGAGGCCCGCGTAGTCGTCGCCAGTGGTGACGACGTAATCGATCAGCCGTGTGGCATCGGCGACCCAGCGCGTCTGCGTGCGGCCGAGCTCGACGCGGCCCATCCCGGGATTGTGCCAGAGCACGCCGTAACCGCGGCTGGAGACGAGAAACGGAATCGAGATCTGCGAATTGCGGTGCGTGAGCTCCAGCACGCAGCCCTTCTGATCGAGCAAGCCGTGACGCCGCTGGCCGAGACCGTAGATGCGCTCGTCATCGAAGGCGGTGAAGCTCGCCTCGACCTTGTAGAGATCGCCGGCGGCTCCGGCACCCGCGGACTTGAACGTGCGCGAGGCGGGGTAGTTGGTGCGGGCGAAGATTTCTTCGGCGAGCGGAGCGGAGTCGGGGCGTAAAGCCCCTCCCACAGTTTTGAAAAAGCGCACGCGGCCGGACTTCGCGTCGATGGTCGCGGCGAGTTTGCCGTTGGTGAGGCGAGCGGGCTCGTTGGCGGGTGTGGCGATGTCGACGGGTGTGGCGATGTCGACGGGTGTGTTCGCCGCGGGTAACAAACTCCAGTCGCGCAGCGGCATCTCGGACAGCACGGTGGCGCGGACGCGGATGGAGTCGGCACCCCACGGCTCGACCCAGAGGGTTTGGTCTTTGTGACGCCAGATCAGGCGTGAGCCGTCGCGGGTAAAGGGGGTAGACACGAGATTGGAGACGGGGTTGAAACTGGCGATCTAGGGCTGCGAATCAGCGCGCTAGAGGAGGTTGGCCACAAGAGGCACAGAAGGCGCAAGAAGACTGGATGGTTCGGGTGCCTTTTGTGCCTCTTGTGGCTAAGCTGGTTTGGGGAATTTTTCGGAGCATGACCGAAGCGGGAGCGGTCGCGTTTGCTATCAGTGGCCGAAGAGTTCCTGTAGGCCGTGGCGGGCGAGGACGTCGGCGATTTTCACCGACTGGCCGGTGGTGGAGGCTTCCTCCATCGCCTGCAGCAGCGCGACGGTGACGATGCCTTCGGCTACGTCGGGCTTGGGCGCGGTGCCGGCCTCGAGGTTGCGGGCGAAGTACTCGATGTAGTTCTGATACTCGCCGGCGTGGTGACTATGGCCGCCGAAACGGAAGTAGTGGTCCTCTTCGCCCTCGAAGCGCTCGATGACGGCCTTGCCGTCGAGCTTGTACGAGTAGCGCAGTTCCCAGTAGTCGGCCTGACTCGCACCGTTGGCGGCACGAAGCACGCACGTCATGCCACTGTCGCGCTGTGACGGCACGGTCGGACCGGAGTACGAACCGCTCACGCGCGCGATGCGGCCGCTCGCGGTGCGCAGCACGTAGTGAAACGTATCCGGATGAGCGAGGCCGCCGGCTTTTCCGTTTTCGCTGAGCCGCGAGAAGCCCATCACCTCGACGATGTCGGGCAGGTACCAGCGAATAAGATCGGCCGGATGACTGAGTGCGCCGTAGAGCCACTTGAAGGCCGACTGTCGCGCCCACGGTTTTTCCAAGAACCACCGGTGATCGGCGTGGTAGTGCGCCTCGACGGTGTTGAGCTCACCGAAAGCGCCTGTGGCGAAGTGATCGTGCTGCCGTGCGTACGGCTCGAAGAAGCGCGAACTCTGGCCGATCATCACGCGCTTGCCGGTGCGACGCTGCACATCGAGCACCTCGCGCGCGCGGCTGAGATTGTCGAGAAACGGCTTGGTGCAGATCACGTGCTTGCCCGCTTCGAGCGCACGGATGGTGTGCTCGGCGTGCAGGTGATCCGGCGTGTAGATGCCGATGACATCGACCGTCGGGTCAGCGAGCATCTCCTCGTACTTCGTGGTGAACTTCGCGGGCTCGAGACCGAACTCCACGCAGCGCGCGCGGCCAAGCTCGGCGTTGACGTCGCAGATTTTCGCGACCTGCCACAGTTCACTATGAACGCCCGCGGAGATGATGCTGCGGCCTTCGCCGAGCCCGAGGACGCCGAGTCCGAGTTTTTTCATGAGAGGAAAGACAATAGGTCCTATAGGTCTGATGCGGCCTATAGGACCTATGCGAAACGGAGCCGGTCGACGAACTACTTCTTCTCCGCAAACGGGCCCCAGTTGGCCGCGGTGTCGTTGGCGTGATCGTACACGATCTTGCCGTCCTTGAGGAACGGCGTGGCCATCGCCCACGGCTTGCCATCGGTGCCGCGATTGATCGGCGCGCCGCTGTACTGCGGGAGATAGATGCGACGCATCTTGTTCGTGGTGTTGGGACCGCTGCGGTGGAAGACGTAGCTCGTGAACGCCACGATGCTGCCCGCGGGCACGATCACGGGATCGCCCGGGTCCTTGCCGAAGTAGCCGATGAGGTCGTTGGAGCCCTCTTCCTTCTTGTGGTCGATGATCGTGTCCTTCGTGCCGGCGCGCGAGTGCGGGAGCACGTAGATGGTGCCGTTGACCTCGCTCACGTCGTCGAGCGTGCACCAGCAGGTGACGTACGGCTTGTGCGTCGTCGTCGGGTCATACCACTTCACGTAGCCGGAGTCCTGGTGCCAGGAAAACTTCATGCCCTGCTCGGCGCCCTTCACGACCCACTGCTCGTGGAACAGGTACGCATCGGGTCCGACCGTGGCCGCGGCGACCTGCGCCATCAGCGGGCTGAACACGAACTCCCACAACCGGCTGCTCAGGCGATAGCGGTTGTTGATGAAGTAGCGCTTGCCGCGGTGCGTGATGCCCTCGGACTGCACGCCCTTGGCGTCGAGGATAGAGTCGTAGTAGCCGAGGTAGTACGAGCACTCCTCGCGGAGCATCTCGAGCATGTCCGGCGGGATGACGCCCGGCAGGATCATGTAACCTTCGTCTTCGTAGAGTTTCTTTTGGGTGGGGGAGATAACGCTCATGGGGGGAAAGACAGAATACCTGTTACAGGGCCGGTTAATCTGCCCGTTTCACGGCGTTTTTCTCCGGTATTCTAGGGATTTGGCGACGGCGATGAAACGAATCGACCGTACAAGACGAGGACACACGCGATTGTTTGTTCGGTTTTGTTTTCGGCGCTGATCAAAGAGTGACCGCATGAACGATGACGCCACGCTGCTCCACCGCTTCGCCGAGGAAAAATCCGAGGCGGCGTTTACCGAGCTGGTGCAGCGGCATTTTGATCTCGTGTATGGCGCGGCGCTTCGCCGGACCGGGGGCGATACGCATTGGGCAGCCGATGTCGCGCAGCAGGTATTCACGGCGCTCGCTCGCCAAGCCCGTGAGCTCTCGCGGCATCCTGCGCTCAGCGCGTGGCTGCACACCGCAACCCGCAATCTCGCGGTCAATCTCGTGACCGCCGAGCACCGCCGAAAAAATCGCGAGCTGACCGCTGTGGCCATGGAGGCGCCGTTACGAGCCGCGGACGAACCGCCACTCGACTGGGAGGCCGTGCGTCCGGTGATTGACGCGGCCATCGATGGCCTACCCGAGGCGGATCGTGCGGCGGTCGTGTTGCGATTTCTCGAGCGGCGGAGCTTCGCCGACATCGGAGCGAGTTTGTCGATCAGCACGGACGCGGCGCGGATGCGCACCGAGCGGGCGCTCGAAAAACTACGCGGGGTGTTAGCACGCCGTGGTATCACCTCGACGGCTGCCGCCCTCGGCGTGTTGGTCTCGGCGCAGGCTAAAGTGAATGCACCATTCGGCTTGGCTGCGGAAGTCGCCGCCGGGGCGGTGGGTGCCACGGCGAGCAATGCGGTGATGGGCACCGTCGGATCTTTTCTCGTGAACACAAAAACGATCATTGCTGTAAGCTGTATCGCGGTCGCACTGGGCTTGGTTCTTTACGTGAGGAGTGCTCGCAACCGCCCACCTGCATCGCTCCCTGTGGAGGCATCACGCTCGGCATCGACGCCGATGACAGCACGAGCGAAGCGCGAGGTCCAGGAGACGAATCCCGCGGCCGGTCTCTCGTCGTCCACCCAAGTGGCACCGACTGCCCCGGCCTCGGTTACCACCGAACAAAAGCGTGCGATCCTTGCGAAGGTTCGCGAGATCGCGGCAGCCCGTGACGAGTTTCATCTCGACCACGGACGCGACGCAGCATCTCTGGCGGAACTCGTCGAGGCGTACATCCATCGGCTCAATCCTATTGCTGGTGAGTCGTATGATCGTGTGGACTTAAAAGCTGGCGAGCCAGTCGCGGCCACGCTGCCAGACGGTACGACGGTGACCTATGACCCGAGTGACCGAACCACTACGCGGATCGAGGGTGAGGCTCCACCGCGTGCGCCGACCGCCAAGCAAAAGATGCTCCTCGATCGATTCGGGTCGGAGTTTATCGAGCGGGTTACCCAAGCCTCACGCAAGGCAGGGTATGCCTACCATGCGGCGCACAATGGTCAAAATCCTCGGTCCCCCGAGGAGGTTCTGCCCTATTTCGAGTCGCCGCAGCTTGCCGCCGATTGGACGGCGTGGCGAGCGGCGATCGACGCGATCGACGCGGGCAAATGAGTTCAAGCGTCCTGCGCGCTCAGGCTGTGTCGGTTACTTTGCGCCACAGGCGCTCAATCTCGACGCGCAGGACCTTCGCGTCTTCCCAGCTGTTGGGAAACGACGAGAGGCCGTAGCCGCCGACGAGCGGGCCCATTTCGGGGCAGACGAAAATTTCGCGCGACGTGCCGCGATTGCCGTCGAGCCAGCAGCGGAGCACGGCTTCGGCGAAGGGCAGCCATTCGCGCAGCTCGGTTGTGAACTGGCCGCGGCCATCGGTGACAGGGATCTGCGCGTGATGGCCGTTGAACGGGCGAAAGTGAAACTGCTGCGCACGCTGCACGAGGTCCGGACGCACGAGGAGGCGCGAGGCAAAGTTGTCCGGCCGCAGGTGCTTCACGACGGCGGGGTGCGAAAAATCCCACGAGATCGGCAGCAGCTCGCCGGTGGCCTGTTGGTACGCGTCGGCGAGCGCGTAAACTTTCTCCGGCGTCTCGGTGCAGGTGTCGCGGTGGACCTCGATGGCGGGTTCGACGCCGAGCTTTTTCGCCTCGGCAAGGAGATCGAGCGTGAGCGCGATGGCCTTGGCGGTGGGCGTGTCGTCGTCGGCGAGCTGCACGTTGATGTGATGCGCGCCAAATTTTTTAAGATCGGCGAGCAGCGTCGGAAACGCCGTCGCGTCGCCCGATGACATGCCGCCGACGAAGATCAGCCCGTGCCGCTGGCAACCCTCATTCAGCTCGGGGCTGCCGCCCCAGCACACGCCGTCGAAGCCCGCGTCCTTGATCGCACGGAGCTTTTGATCGAGCGGCCACTCCGTCTCCTTCGTGGGATGCTCCATGAAGGTCCAGAGATTCGCGATGTGGCGGAGGGTGAGCATGGGTTATTCCTTCTTTGTCTCAAGGTCGCCGACGTCGACGCGGAAATTGTAGATGTTCTCGTTGATGAAGGTCTCGATCTCGCGAAACACCTCGGCTTTCGCCTTCGGCAGGCGCGCCATGTAGTCCTCGCTGAGTTCGCTGACCGTGGCGGTCTCGCCGGTCCGGCGTACAGAGGCGGCGAATTTCAACGCCGCACCGTGCGCAAACGTCTCCGAGCCGCCGGGGGCGCCGCGGTAGCTGAAGAGGAGCACGGCTGACTTCACCGTCTCGGGATGCTTGAGCAGCGGTGAGTCCTTCAGTTTTTCCGGCGGGCCGAAAAACGCGCGCGTGAGCACCGGCGCGGCGGCGCCGCTGGTCCAGCGCGTCTCGGCCATCCAGCCACCGAGGTCGATGGTCGGCTCGAGCCCGATCATGCAGCGGAAACGATTCGGATGCAGCTGCAGCGTGCGCAGCGCGAGGTACGCGCCGCGGCGCTCGCCCATGATGCCGACGCGCTTGGTGCTAACTTCAAAGTGCTTTTGCACCCAGTCGAGCACGGTGACGATGTCGGCGGAAGCGCCGTCCTCGAAACCGTTTTGCGTGGCGAGTGCGCGCTGCTGGCTGCCGGAGCCCCAAGCGCAGCGCGGATTGAGCTGCACGACGAACACGCCCATCTCGGCAAGCGCGGATACCGCGGGATTGTAGTCCGAGGAGATGCGCGACCATGGCTCGGGCTGGCAGAGCACGACGACGGGCACGGGCTTGAGCCGCGGATTGCGCGGCGACGTCACGAGGCCGGTGAGGCGCGAGCCATCGGGGGCCTTGATCGCGAAGTTGAGCGTCGGATAAATCTTCGTCGCGTCCATCGTCGGCGCGCGGCGGATGAACTCCGTGAGCTGGTTGGTCGTCGCATCGAGCAGGTAATACGCCCCCGGGTCGGTCGGGCCGCGGGCGACGAGGAGGAAATGCCGGCCGGCCTCGTCCCATTCCTGGATCTCGACATTGCGGCCCGGCAGCGCCTTTTCGCAGAGTGCTTGGATCGCCTGCATCGCGGGCTGCACCCAGCGCGTGGTGCCGAGCTGGTCGGTGATGCGGATGCCGGTGAGCTTGCGCGTGTAGCGGTCGAAGATGAGCGGGCTCGGATTGGCGAAGCGGCCCGGTGTGGGCTCGAAGAGATCGAGCACGGGATTCTCGAAGGCGAGGCCGTTGCGCTGGCCCGTTTTCAAATCGAGGCTGTAGTACGCGTAGGTATCGCGGCCGATGTTCGACGCGTAGTAGAGCGTGGTCCCCTCGTCGTCCAAGCCGACTGGCACGGCGCGCTCGCCGAAATAGTTTTCCGGCGAGACGGAGAAGCCCGCGCCGGTGAAGCCGGCGATCGTGTCGAGCGGGCGCATCGCGCCGAATTTCTTGTGGTCGATCGGATCGTACGTGAAAACGTGGGGAAACGAAACCTGCGTGGTCGTCGGGACGGTGATCGCGCGGCGACCCTGACGGTCGAGCAGCATCGCGTAACCCGCGGGATCGATCTCCTCGATCACGGAAGTCAGTTCGCCATTGCTGAGATTGAGTTTGAACAGCTCCGAGCGCGCGACGGTCTCGCGCGTAGCCGCATCCTCGGCGCGCACGTAAAGCGCGTTGGGATCGCCGGGCACGAGGTCGATGGCGCGAGGCCGGCGGGCCTTGGTGGCGACGGCGTGCGTGCTCGGCGGCAGAGAATTATCCGGCAGATCGCCATCCGTGACGGCGGGTGGCTCGTCAGGGTCCTGATCGGGCGTGGGCTGACCGGCGAAGGTCGGCGCCGGCGGATCGCTGACGATCTGGTTGAGCGCGACATCGCGCGGTGTGACGAGGATCTTCTTGTGCGCGCCGTTGGCATCGTAGGCCGTGATCACGCCCGGGAGGCTGTACCAGCGGTTGCCGCTGTTGAGGGCGGGCTGGGCGTTGGATTGGACGACGAGTCGGTTGGGCGTGGCCCAACGGAGCCACTCGATCTCGGCGGGCGTGCGCTCGGAGGAGTCACCCATCATCGGCGTGGCGTCCTCGTCGTTGAGCACCTCGATCTTGGTGAGGACCTTGCCGGGGTTTTCCACCGGCACGACGAGCACACACATCATCGGGCCGCTGCGGGCGGGATAGGCGAGCAGTTTGCCGTCGGGCGAAAGCGTCGCGAGATTCGTGCGCAGGGGGGCGAAGAGATCCTCGAAGCGATGATTGCCGCCGGGCAGCTCGGGCATGCCGACCTTGGACGCATCGGGCATCTTGGCCAGCGGGATCGAAGGTGGGGCCGACGGTGCCGCGAGCGCGGCCGTCAGCAAGGCCAGTGCGGCGAGCGGTGTGCGAGCGAGGCGAAGACGCAGAAGTTTCATCACGGAGGTAGGCGCGCGGGTGAGGGAGTGTGAAGCGATCAGTCCTTCTTGGTCTCGAGTTCGCCGACGTTGACGCTGAAGTTGTAGATATTCTCGTTGATGAAAGTCTCGATGTCGCGAAACACACCGGCCGTGGCAGAGGGCAGACGCGCGATGTAATCGTCGTCGAGATCGGTCACCGTGGCGGTCTCGCCGGTGCGGCGGACGGCGGCGGCAAACTTCAACGCGGTGCTGTGGGCAAACGTCTCCGGCTTGCCCTCGCCGCGGTAGCTGAGGAGGAGCACGGAGGCTTTGACGGTCTCGGGGTGTGCCAGCAACGGCGCTTCCTTCAGCTTATCTTTGGAGCCGAAAAACGCGCGGGTGAGCGCTGGCGCCGACGAGGCATCGTTCCAGCGCGTCTCGGACATCCAGCCGCCGAGGTCGATCGTGGGCTCGATGCCGACCATGCAGCGGAAACGATTGGGATGAAGCTGCAGCGTGCGCAGCGCGAGGTAGGCGCCGCGGCGCTCGCCGATAATGCCCACGCGCTTGGTGCTGACCTCGAAGTGTTTTTGCACCCAGTCGAGCATCGTGACGATGTCCTGGGAGGCGCCATCCTCGAAACCGTTTTGGGTGGCGAGCAGGCGCTGCTGAGTGCCCGAGCCCCATGCGCAGCGCGGATTGACCTGCACCACGAGCAGGCCCATCTCGGCGAGCGCGGCGACGGCGGGATTGTACTCGGGCGAGACACGCAGCCACGGCTCCGATTGGCAGAGCACGACGACGGGCACGGGCTTCAGCCGCGGATTGCGCGGCGAAGTCACGAGGCCGGTGAGCCGCGCGCCATCGGGCGTCTTGATGACCACGCTGAGGGTTGGGAAAGTTTTCGTGCGATCGAGTGCCGGTGCACGGCTGATGAATTCGGTGAGTTGGTTCGTCGTCGCATCGAGCAGATAATATGCACCGGGATCGGTCGGGCCGCGAGCGACGATGAGAAAGTGGTGCGCAGCCTCATCCCACTCCTGAATCTCGATGCTGCGTCCGGGCAGCGCCTTCTCGCACATGGCCTGGACGGCCTGCAATTCGGGCCGCACCCAGCGCGTGGTGCCGAGTTGGTCGATGATGCGGATGCCGGCGAGCTTGCGCGAATAGCGGTCGAATACGAGCGGGCTCGGCGAGGCGAAGCGCGCGGGCGTGGGCTGGTAGAGATCGAGGATGGGATTTTCGAAAGCGACGCCGCCGCGCTTCCCAGTCTTCAGATCGAGGCTGTAGAAACCGTAGGTGTCGTGGCCGACATTTGACGCGAAGTAGAGTGTCGAGGAGTCATCGTCGAAGCCGACCGGCTCGGAGCGCTCGCCGAAATAATTTTCGGGTGAGACCGAGAAGCCTCCGCCGGCCGAACCGACGATCGAATCGAGGGAGCGCTTGGCGCCATTCTTCTTTTTGTCCGCGGGATCGTAGGTGAAGACGTGCGGGAATGACACCTGCGTGGTGTTGGGCACGGTGACGGCGCGATGGCCCTGCCGGTCGAGCAGCACGGCGTTGCCGACAGTGAGCACCTCTTCGCTGAGCGAGGCAATAGCGCCGGTGCGGACATTGACTTTGAAAAGCTCGGCGCGATTGACGCGGTCGCGCGACGCAGTCGGATCCTCGGCGCGGACGTAAATCGAATCGGGATCGCCCGGCACGAGGTCGACGACCTGCGGGCGCCGCGCGACGGTCATGATCGTGTTGTCGGTCACGGTCGCAGAATCGCCTTGGTCGGCGATCGTTGCATCGGCCGAAGTCGTCGAGCCGCTGTCGGTGATGGCGGGCGCATCCTCGGATGCCTGATCGGGCGTGGGGATGTCGAACTCCGACTTCGGCGGCGGAGGCGGAACCCGCTCTTTCAACGCGAGGTCGCGCGGCGTGACGAGGGTCTTTGGGTTCGAGCCATCGGCATCGAACGCGATCACCACGCCGGGCACGCTATACCACGGCGACGCCGCGGTGGCGTCGGTGCCGGGGTCGCCATTGTGCACGGGCGGCTGCGCATTCGACTGTACGACGAGGCGATTGGCGCTGGCCCAGCGCAGCCACTCGATGCGGGCCGGCGTGCGCTCCTTGTTGTTGCCGAGCATCGGGGTCGCGTCCTCGTCGGTCAGTACATCGATCACGGTCTTGGCCTTGCCGGGCTGGTCCGCGGCGACGACGACGATCGACATCTTCGAGCCGCGCCGCGCGGGATACGCGAGGAGTTTGCCGTCGGGCGAGAGCGTCGCGAAGTCCGTGCGCAGCGGCGCGAACAAATCCTCGAAGCGATGGCTGCCGCCGGGCAGCTCGGGCACGCCCACCTTCGAGGCGTCAGGCATCTTCGCCAGCGGGATGGCCGGCGGAGTGGCGGGAGCAGCGCGAAGCACGGCCCACGGCGCGAGGGCGGCGAGCGAAAACGAGGCGAGAGCGAGACGAGGCAGGGACTTCATGGACTAAAGGGAAAGACGGGGTGGCAGCGGCTAGAGTTTCTTCGTTTCGACGTCACCGACATCGACGCGGAAATTGATGATGTTTTCCCCGATAAAACCCTCGATCCGGCGAAACACCTCGGCGGTGGCCGCGGGCAATCGAGCCATGTAGTCATCGCCCAGCTCCTCGAACTCCGCCGTTTCACCCGTGCGGCGCACGGCGGAGGCGAAGCGGGCGGCGTCGAGATGGGTCGAGGTCGTCGGCTGGCCCGGCGTGCCGCGGTAGCTGAGTAGGAGCACCCCGGCCTTGATCGTCTCGGGATGATCGAGCAGCGGCGCACGATTCAACTGCTTCGCGGAACCGAAGAAGGCGCGCGTGAGGATCGGGGCGACCGGGGCATCGTCGCCCCAGCGATTTTCGGCGATCCAGTTGCCGATATCGACCGTGGGCTCGAGGGCTATGGCGCAGCGGAAACGATTGGGGTGCAACTGCAGGGTCCGCAGCGCGAGATACGCGCCGCGCCGCTCGCCCATGATACCGATGCGCTTGGAGCTTACTTCAAAGTGCTGCTGGACCCAGTCGAGCACGGCGATGATATCGGCCGACGCGCTCTCCTCGAAACCGTTCTTGATCGCGGCGGCGCGTTGCGCGGCCCCGGAACCCCACGCGCAACGGGGATTGAGCTGCACGACGACGACTCCCATTTCGGCTAGTGCTGCCACCTTGGGATTGTACTCGGCCGAAACCCGCGACCACGGCTCGGGCTGGCACAGCACCACGACGGGCGCCGGCTTAAACCGGGCATTACGCGGCGAGGTCACGAAGCCGGTCAGGCGCGTGCTGTCGGGGCCTTTTACGGCGATCCCGAGTGTCGGATAGAGTTTCGTGCGATCCAGTTGCGGCGCGCGGGTGATTATTTCCGAGAGCTGGTTGGTCGCGCGGTTGAAAACATAGTACGCTCCCGGATCGGTGGGGCCGCACGCGAGCAGGAGGATGTGTGTCCCCCGCTCGTCCCACTCCTGAATCTCCACGGTGCGCCCCGGCAGGGTCTTTTCGCACAGCGCTTGGACAGCCTGCATCTCGGGTCGCGCCCAGCGCGTGGTGCCGAGCTGGTCAAGGACGCGAATGCCGGCGAGCTTGCGCGAAAAGCGGTCGAAGATGAGCGGGCTCGGCCCGGCGAATGGCGACGGCGTGGGCTCGTAGAGATCGAGCGCAGGGTTTTCGAAGGCGAGGCCGGTCCGCTGACCGGTCTTTAGATCGAGCCCGTAGAACGCGTAGGTGTCGCGGCCGACATTTGACGCATAGTAGAGCGTGGTCGCGTCTTCGTCCACGCCGACGGGGATAGAGCGCTCGCTGAAGTATGTTTCCGGCGAGACGGAAAAACCCGGGCCGGTCTGGCCGATGATCGCGTCGAGCGGCCGGGCTGCTCCCGCCTTTTTCAGATCGAGCGGATCATAGTTATAGGCGTGCGGAAAGAGCGTCTGACTCGTGTTCGGCACACTGAGCGCTCGATGCCCCTGGCGATCGAGCATCACGGCATAGCCAAGGGGATTGATGTCTTCGCCGACGGACTCGATCTTGCCGGTGCGGATATCGACTTTGAAAACCTCGGCCCGGCCGACGGCGAATTTCGGCGCTTCAGGATCGGGGATCTGGGGCGGACGCTCGCTGGCGGCGGTCGGATCGGTGGCGCGGACGAAAATCGAGTTTGAATCACCGGCCGCGAAATCGATCACCTGCGGACGGCGCCCTTGGGTAATGACCACCCGCGGTTTCGGCCTCTTTGGTCGCGAGGGATTGTAGGGGTCTTCATCTTCTTCGTCGTCGTTTTCAATATCCTTGTACTCGAGCTTTTCTGCGATGGTGGGTTCTTCGGGAGGAGTGATTTTATCCGGATTCTGTTTTAGTTTGGGCGGGACGTACTGCTTGAGTCCCACGTCACTCGGAGTGACGAGCGTCTTGGGGGACGAGCCGTCGGCATTGAAGGCCACGACGACGCCGGGCATGCTGTACCATTGCTGCGGGAGTTCGCGGTTGAGCGCAGTGTTGCCCGAGTGGATGGACGGCTGCGCATTGGACTGGACCACCAAGCGATTGCCATCGGCCCAGCGCAGCCAGTCGATGCGCGCGGGAGTAAGTTCCTTGGTCGCGGAAAATTGCGGCGTGGCATCCTCGTCGGTGAGGACGTCGATTTTAGTCTTCACCTTGCCGGGCTGGTCCGCGGCGACGATGAGGACAGACACCGTGGAGCCGCTGCGCACAGGATACGCGAGCAGTTTGCCGTCGGGCGACAGGGCGATGAGACTCGTGCGCAGGGGCGCGAAAAGATTCTCGAACCGATGATCCCCACCGGGGAGCGCGAGGGCGGCCGGCGCAGCAAGGGCCGCGTGGACCAGCGCGGCCGAGCAGGCAGCAGTGAGCAGCAGACGGCGATGCAGGGGCTTCATCGACGGCGGGTCAGCCTGGGTGCGTCAGTCGACGCGGCTGTGCAAGTAGGCGAGCATGGCGTCGAGCAGGGCGGGGACGAGCGGGACTTTGTGGCCGCGTGGCTGCTCATCGAGCACGTACTGATACGGGCTCTTCAGCGCATCGAGCCTCGCGCGCAGGACTTCCATTTGGTGCAGCGCATCGGGCGACTCGGTGACATTAATGGTAAGAAAGAGCGGGACTGAGGCGGGCGCGGTGAGGTAGTCGAGCGCGCCGTGAGCCTTCCATGTATCCAGATGCTCGATACGCGTGCCCCAGGCCTTGTCGTAGCGGGGGATCATCTTGTCGTTGGCCAGCAGATCAAGGTACGTGAACCGGCCCGACATCACGACGGCACCCTGCACGGCGGAGCTGAGCTTCGGGTCGGCGTGCTCGCCATGACCCTCGAACTCCGCATGGCCCTCGGTCGTGACAAGCATCAGCGCCATGCCGCTGCCGCGCGAGAAGCCGACGGGCGCGATGCGGCCGCTAAGGCCGAGCGCCGGTCCCTCGGCGCGCAGCGTCCGGACCGCGGCTTTGATCTTGTACGCGCAGTCGGGCATCGCATCGAGGCCCGCGTAAGGCGGCGCGACCGGATGATCGGCCATCGCGACGACGAAGCCCTCGGTCGCGGCGGCCTCGAGGATGGTGTCGCTGCAGAAATTGAGCGAGAAATTGCCCATGCGGTCGGTGTTGTCGCAGGAGAACTCCATCACCGTGCCGACCGGCTTTGCGGGATGCGACGGATAGAGAATGTCGATCGCCAGCGTGCGCTTCTCGTCGCGGTAGTAAACGACGTCGCGCTTCAAGCGATGCCCCGAGGGCACGATGAAGAAGTGCAGCGGGTCGAGCTTGCGGCCAGTGAGGGCGGTGAAGGTCTTCTTCTGCAACTGCTCGCGCAGCGCCGCGAGATCGCGATTGAGCTGCGGCCAGCGCGCGCCGGTGTGATGCGCGTAGTCGAGCGTGACAACGAGGTAACCCTGCGCGCGAAAATCCGCGAGGATTGCCGCATCGGTATCGGTGCCACGGCGCGGTGCGGGGAGATTTTCGAGATAGAAGATGACCGGCAGCGCCGTCTCGGGCGCAGCTTTTTCCGGCTCGAGAATTTCGAGCGCGACCGCCTCGCCCGCGGCTACGCTCGGCCACGCCAGCGGTGCCGCCCGGAGGGCGACACTGCAGACGGCGAGCAGGAAGGGGGTGAGGAGGCGGCGCACGAGGTTACTTTTGGAAAACCGATTTTAAGTAAGCGGCGTTGGCACCGAAATTTTTCTTCACGTTTTTGGGGTCGGCCGCGTCGACGCGGGAGCGCTCGATGACGAGCCAGCCGCTCCAGCCCATGTCGTCGAGCGCGGCCTTCACTTTGGGCAGATCGAGCTTCGGGTCGTCTTGCAGCCACGCGCCATCGCCATCGGTGCAATGGATCTGGCAAAGGCGATCCCTGCCGAGGGTGCGCAGCTCGGCGATGAGATCGCGGTTGTTTTTGATGGCGTTGGCAAAATTGAAATAGATGCGCACGGCAGGTGAGCCGATGTCCGCGAGAAGTTTTACTTCACCGGTGGCGTCGAGCGCCGTCTCAATGGCGAGCGTCACGCCGGCCTTCTCCGCCAGCGGGGCGACCTTCTTCATGCGCTCGACGATCACCGGGCGGAGTTCGGGATGTGCAGCGAGGTCGCTGACTCCGAGCGGCAGGAAGATCACCTTGATCTTCATCGCGACGGCGGTGTCGACCGCGTCCTTCACCCACCGCTCGTAGGTCGGGCGCTCGGCCAGCGACTGCGCGTACACGCCCGACATCGCGAGGGAGCTGATGCCGAGATTGAGTTCGGCGGCCTTGGCGAGGAACTGTTCGCGTACTTCGGGCTTGGCGAGTTCGTTGGTGAACGTGTCGGCCGTGCCGAGACTGCCCATGTCGACCTCCAGCCCATCGGCCCCGATGTCCTTGGTGAGCTGAAACGCGCTGAGTTTCTGGCGCTTGAGGATCATCCAGTCGCAGACCGCAACGGGGTAGCGGAAACCTGCAAAGACTGCTCTTGGCGGAAGGGGGGCAGACGAACTACAGCCGAGCGTGAGTCCCACGCCCAAAAGCGCCAAGGCCAAGAGGGCAAGGGATGATCGGCATCGCGAAGCACGGGCAAAACGATTTAGCAGCGGAGCAAGGGGCATGGGTTACGCAAGAGACGTGAAACCGGGCATCGGGTTAGCCCGCCATTTGTTTTCGGGTAATAAATGTGAGAAATCCGTTACTATAAGGCGATCCTAACGCGAAACGGCGTCGATTCAGCGCCGCCGCTCGCGAACGGAGCCGGAGCATGGCCTGCGCAGCGCGTATGTCGTTGGCTGGTCTTTCACGGCTGCTTGAAAGGAAGCCACTCGTACGTGACTTCCTTTGCTTCGATCAGCCAGCGAGTCCCATGTTGATCAGGCCGCTCCCAAAATATGCGGTGGATGATCTGCCCGCTGTCGCTCAACGCATATTCGTCACTGAGCCAGTCGCCCAAGCCTCTGGTGCTATCGGAGCAGTTCGACTCGTAACGAGCGACGTCGCGATAGCGAAAGACGATATGGCCGTCATGGTAGGCGCCGAGCAAACGTATGACCAAATCGGTATGACGAATCTGGTGGTTGGGGCCGATGGCGGGCTCGGTAAAGGTGCACGACTCCAGCCAGGCATCATGGGGGCAGCGGTGATCGTTGTAATCGCGATACCAGTTGGACGCGGCGAACTCCGGGAGCTTGCTCATGCGAGGGCTTTCCCGAGCGGTCACTCCACCGGCCGCTTGCGCCAGAAGTTCGCGAGGATCGACCCGGAAATGTTCATCCACGGGCTGAAGATGGCCGGAGCGAGGCCGACGGTGGCGAGCTTGCCCATGGAGTTGGCCAGGCCGGTCGCCATGCCGCCGTTTTGCAGGCCGACCTCGAACGCCACGGAGCGCGCGGAGTTTTTATCGAGGCCCGCGCCGCGGCTCAGCCAGTAGCCGAAGAAGTAGCCGGCGGCGTTGTGGATCACGGAGGCGACGAAGAGCAGGCCGCCGATTTTCAGGAGGTTATCGCGGCCGGCGGCGGTGGTGACGGTCGTGAAATACACGATACCCGCCATGGAGAAGACAGGCATGTAGCTGTCGAGGCGCGGGACGAGCAGGGTGATGCGATGGTAGAGATTGCCCGCGACGACCGCGCAGCAGAAGAACGCGACGATCTCGGTGAGCGCGCTGGTGAGCGTGGCTGGCGAGGGTGCGGGCGGGACGAGCGGAGAAAAGAGAAGGGCGGCGACGAAGAGACAGGCGACCGTGATGAGGTCGATGCGACGCTTCGCGGCGGGCGAGGCGGTTTTCAGGTGATCGTGCAGCAGGGCAGCGCCGATGGGGACGATGACCTGTTTCACGATTTCGAGCATGAGCTTGGTGAAGTCGACGGGCACGAGGGCGCCGGCGAGAAGTTTCATCCAGAGCGGGGTCATGAACGGCGCGACGAGCGTGGTGATCGCGGTGACGGTCACGGAGAGGCCGAGATTGGAACGCGCGATGTAGGCCATTACGTTGGACGCGAGGCCGCTTGAGCAGGAGCCGATGAGGATGATGCCAGCGGCGATCTCAGGCTCGAAGTGAAAGACCTTGGTGAGGCCGTAGCCGACGAGCGGCATGACGGAAAAATGGCAGATGATGCCGACGAGCACCCCGCGCGGCGAACGGGCCACGCCCGTGAAGTCGTGCAGGCTCATCTGCGTGCCCATGCCAAACATCACCATTTGGATGACGAGGAGAATGACCCACTTGTTGCGGAGATCAAAGGAGCCGACGTGCAGAAAGCTCGCGGGATAAATCATCGCGGCGGTGACGGCCGCTGCGATCCAAGCGGTAAACTGATATCCGCGCAGCGACTCGACGGAGCCGAGGCCAAGCGCGAGCAGAACGGCGGTGGCGACAGCCGCTGGCTGCCAAAGCGACGCCGAGCCGAGGACGAGACCGATCAGCAGGAGTAGCGCCGCGAGAGGAGCGGCGTAGAGGGCTAGGCGGCGGAGGGGCATGGCGCTAAGATGTGGGGTGGTGAAGAAAGCTGAGCTGGCGTCGGATCACTTACCACGGAGGCACGGAGACACGAAGGGGATGGGATCTCTTTGTGCCTCTGTGTCTTTGTGGTGAAGGTTCTCTCAAAGAATCGTCGCGAGGTGCTCGATCGCGAGCGGCGGGCTGGCGAGGATCGGGATGCGGCAGTCTTCGGCAGAGAGCGTATCGACGACGCGGGCCATCGAGGCTTGGGCGAGGACGATCACGTCGACTTGCGTGACGAGCTCGCGGAGCGCGGTGGCGACGAGCGTGTCGTGCTTCGCGGTGTCGCCGGACATGAGGGCCTCAAATGCACCGACGCAGAGGCGCGCGGTGACCTCGACTTCTTTTTTCGCAGCCACGGCACGGCGGCGGACGAGATCGGTCGTGGGGTTGAGGGTGGTGGGCAGTGTGGCGATCACGCCGATGCGGCGGCCTGTCTGCACCGCGAGGTCGGCCATCGGTTGATCGACGCGCAGCACGGGCACGGCGGCAAACGGCGCGGACGCCTCGACCGCAGGTCCGATGGACGAGCACGTGACGAGGATGTGGTCCGCGCCACCGGCCTCGGCGGAGGTGATGTACGCACCGACACGGCGCGCGATGTCGGCCGTGAGCGAGCCCTTCGCGCCGATAGTGCGGACGAGGGAATCGTCGACGATGTTGAACGTGTCGACATTGGGCAGCTTGGCCTTGCAGAGCTGCGCGAAGACCGGGACGAGCGTTGCGGAGGTGTGGATGAGAGCGAGGGTCTTGCGGGACATGAGAGGAGAGAGGTGGCGGAAAAATTATTGAGACACGGAGGGCACGGAGAAATTACAGGTGACCGCGGGCGACGGCGGAGAAGTAGTTTTCAGCGCCGACCTGACCGCCTTTGAAATTTACTTCGAGGCCGTCGAGCGGAGAGCCGGGGATGCGGGCGCGGCAGAGCGGAGCACCGACGACGAGCGGGGCGAGGAAATCGAGCGATGCGATGCCGAGCGCGCGTGCGGCATAGCTCGAGGTGTCGCCGCCGGCGATGACGAGCCGGCGGGTTTGCGGACTGCGAGCGAGGATGTCGCGCGCGAGCTGGCCGAGGGCGGTGCCGAGTTGATCGGCGGGAATCGGCGCTGCGGTGGTGGCACTGCCGCGGCTGGTGTAGAGCAGGGTGTGCTGGCCGGAGCGGAGCGCAGCAACGGCGGACTCGATCGCGGCCGAGTGGTCGCGCGCGGAAGGATCGAGCGCGATCGTGACGAAGCCCTGCGCCGCGGCGTGCGTGATTTGGCCGTCGGTGACGGGCGAGCAACTCCCAGAGAGGATGAGGAGCGGTTTGGCGGGGCTGGCCGGTTTCGACTCGCTGGCGCTCGTCGCTACGGGGCGGCCCGAGGTCCAGTGAGTCGCGAGGGCGGCCTCGATGCCGGAAGAGCCGACGCTGAAGAGCGTCTGCGCAGGACTGGCGTAGGCATCGAGGAGCCCGCCGATTTTGGAAAAATCGACGGAGTTGATCAGATCGAAGAGGACGACCTCGTCGCCCGCGGCGAGCCGAGCATCGAGTGCGGCTCGGTACTCGGCGGCCGGCTGCGCAAGGGCAAGGATATCCAAAAGCCCGATTTGCTTGGCGGTTTGGAGCGCGAGGTGGGCGCGGAGATCGGCCTCCTGCATCGGTGTGACCGGATGGCGACTGATCGAGGGATGGCGGTCGAGACGATGGATCGCACCACCGCTGCCGATGCCATAGCGCGCGAAGAGATTGCCGAAGGCGCTGAAGCGACCGAGAGCGGGGTTCGCTACGAGCACCGGAACGAAACGAGCAGAAAAAATCTCCGTGCCAACATCGAGCGCACGGCCGATGCTGCCGATGGTGGGCGAAGAATCGAAGGTCGAGCAGACCTTGTAGTGCACGTGCGCGGGGCCGAGCGCGCGCAGCGCGATGAATGCGGGCCGCAGTACCTGCTCCATCGCGTCGGGCGCGAGCGATCGCGTGAGACCGGCAACCCCGATGGCGTCGAGCGGCGGAAGCGCCGCGAGCTGCGCTGGAGTGGGCGGATCGAGAAAGAGCGTGGTGCGCAGCCCGCAACGCACTAAAAACTCGAGCGCATCGGTCGAGCCGGTGAAATCATCGCCGTAGTAGGCGAGGCGGAGTGGTGTGGGCGGATCCGAGGGCAAGGGCGAGAGCGGTAGGTGAAATCGATAGGACTAATAGGACCTATGTGACCTATAGGACTTATGATTTCCCGAACTTCGCGACGGATTTGGCTAGCTCGGGGTGGGCCGCGACGGCGGCGGGGATCGTGGCGTGGCCTTCGGCGGCGGCTTGCCACCAAAGTTGGAGTGAGCGCACTCCGGCGGCGGGGCCATCGGGGTGGGCTTGGATGCCGCCGCCGGCCATGTAGAGGAGATCGAGCGTTCCCGTGCGGCGGTAGGTCTCGGGGGCTTGGCCGCCCCACTGGCCGGAGGATACGACCGGGAGGAGCGGTTTGCCGAGCGGGGCTGGGGCGAGGCACGCCGCGATGGAGCGGACTACGGAGTCGTCGGGCTCCCAGAATTTGTTCGCGATGCCGTTGACGTGAAGCTGATCGACGCCGGCGAAGCGCCAGAGTTTTTGATATGCGGGGAACTCCATGCCGAGCAACGGATGGCGGTTGAGCATGCCCCAGCCATTGCGGTGGCCGTGGATGGCGAGCTGGCCGAGGTCGCAGATTTTTTTAGCAGCGGTGAGGCCCACGCTGTTGAGGCTGAGCATCGCGCACGTGCCGCCGGCCGAGACGACCTTCTCGTAGTGGCGCAGCATCGGATCGAGCTCGTCGCTGACGTTGAAGGCGTACATCGCCTTCTTGCCGGTGCGCTCGGCGTGAGCGTTGATCACGGCCATGATCGCGTCGACGCGCGCGTCGAACGGCGAGTGCGGCGGGTTGGCCATGAGCTCATCGTCCTTGAGAAAATCGATGCCGGCCTCGATGAGTTCTTTTACCATCGCCGCGGTCTGCGCGGGCGAGAGGCCGATGGACGGCTTGATGATCGTGCCGATGAGCGGGCGGCCGCGCACGCCAGTGAGTTTACGGCAGCCGGGAATACCGAACGCAGGGCCGCGGAAGTGCGCGGCGAAATCGTCGGGCACATCGAAATCGAGCAGCTTCAAACCCGAGAACTGCGCGATCTCGTAGAGATTACCCTGCAGCGTGGAGACGAGCGTGGGGAGATTGTGGCCGAAGTTCTCGGTAGACCACGAAACGGTGAGCTCGGCGCGGCGATAGGTGGTCGCAAGCGGTCGCCCGGTTGGTATCGACGGAGTGGATACCGACTCCAGTTCCCTGATCGATTCGACGCGCGCGGCGAAGCGCTCCTTCAGCTCCGCGGTCTCACCCGGCACGGCCACGAAGGTGCCGGAAGACTGCTCGCCTGCGAGTGTCGCAGCGGCCTGCGCGATCGGCAGCGCGGTCTCGATCAAGTAGCGGGCAGTGACGCGGGAGGGAGTCATGAAAGGCGGTTAACCACGAAACACACGAAGGGCGCGAAAAAGTCGGACGCTATTTCTCGAGCGCATTGGCTTCCTTTTGTGCCTTGGCGAGGAGGGCGGGGACGGGCTCGGTGGTGTCGATCGCGGCGGTGACGAGGCGGTCGATCACTTCGGCGAGCTTGGCCCAGTGGGCGAGGCGAGGGAGCTCGCGGGCGTGGGCGTGGATTTTCTCCAGCTCGCGGTAGAAGGGGATGGTGCGGTTCACGTCGGCGTCGTGCCACGTGGATTTGCGGCAGCCGATGGCGCCCTCGAGAGTAAGGAGCTTGTCGTTTTCGGCGGAGGCGCAGTGTTTCAGGAAGTCGTACGCGACGTGCGCGTGCGGGCTGCCAGCGGCGACGCCGAGGAGCCAGTAGACGTTGAGTGACGCGGAGGCGCTGCCGGGCGCGGCGGGGAGCGGGGCGACGGCGACACGGCCCTTCACGGCTGATTCGGCGAGTGTCTCGCCGAGCGCGGCGAAGCCGAACCAATTCACCATCATTGCCACCTCACCACGCGCGAAGGCGAGGCCGCTCTTCACGGAGTCGAACTCGCGGCACTGCGGATGCACGGCGGAGGCGTCGTTGACGATGGTGCGGTAGTACGTGAGCGCGGCCTCGGCGGCGGGCGTGGTGAGCTGCAGGCGATCCTGCGCGTCGAAGAGTTCGCCGCCGCGCGTCCAGAGCTGGAGACAGAAATCGTAGACGGTGTTATGGCCATCGGGAAACGCGGCAAAGACGGTGCCAGCGCGTTTCGCGGCGGGATCGTTGAAGCGGCGGGCGAGCGCGTGAAACTCGTCCCACGTTTTCGGCGGAGTGACGCCAGCGGCGTCGAAGAGGTCCTTGCGATAGATCAGGCACTCGGGGCCGTCGTGGTAAGGGAGGCCGTAGACCTTTTCGCCAAATCGCTGGTAGCGCAGCAGCGAGTCGGTCCAGCCGCCGGGGAAATCAGCGGGTGGAGATTTTTGCAGCACGGGGCCGAGATCGAGCAACGCACCGGTGGCGTGGGCTTCGGCCATCCAATCAGTGACGATGAAGGCGGCGTCCCACTCGCCGCGCCACAGGCCCTCGTGGGTGAAGAGCGTGTCGTGCAACTCGTGCAGATCGAGCGCGACGGGATCGAGGCGGAGATTGCAGCGCGTGGCGGCCGCGAAGGACTCCCACTGCTGCTTGATCGCAGACTCGAACGGGCCGAATTTACGAATGGCGACGCGGAAGGTGTTGCGGTGCGGCGAAGGCATGAACGCGAGATGTTCAGGATTTAACCACGAAACACACGAAAAACACGAAAGCTAAGACGGCGAAAATCTGTGGCTGGGCGTGGGGTGACTAGCGTGAAGAGAAGGGTAACCACGAATGGACACGAATTCGCACGAATGGGTGAGCTGGTGGTGGTTGCCGAGTCGCTGGAGAAGCGCGGTGATGGAGTTTTTGCGCTTACGTCGCCGCGGTGCCGAGTTGGTTGCCGTAGGTGAGGAGGCCGACGGCGGCGAGGAGGAGGAAGATCGAGGCGGTGATGAGGAGCTTAGTGCCGGGCTGGCATTTTTTCCATTCGCCGATGGCGACGCCGTAGCCGCAGCTCAGGAGGATGAGGATCGTCATGTGGATCGCCCAGCTCGAGAACTCGAAGGTGCCCATGCGCACGTGGGCGAGGCCGTAGAAGAAGAACTGCAGGTACCACAGCAGGCCCGTGAGGCCGGCGAGCAGGTAGTTGCGCACGAGGCCGGTGCCGTCGGACGTGGCGGCGTACTCGCCCCAGGACTTGGCGCGGAAGGCGAGCCAGCCGGCGTAGAAGAGCGTAGTGGTGAAGGCGCCGCTGTTGGAAAAGAGGTAGATGACGTTGCCCTGGAAGTGGCCGGCGCCGTGCTTGGCGGCGATGTCGGCGACGGGCTGCGCGGCTTGTAGGGAGAAATTGAATACAGCGGAGAGCACGCCCGCGAGGATCACGATGGGCAGGCCGACCTTGGCGTTGAAGACCGTGGCGGTCTTGTCGTCGGCCGTTTCGCGCTCGCGGCGGAAACCGGCGAAGCCCGTGACGAGCATCGCGACGCCGCCGAGCAGCACGCCACCGATCACGTAGCCGCTGCCGGTCTTGGCGAGGACTTCGCCGAGTTTGCCGTCGAGGATCGGGGTGAGCAGCGTGCCGAGGATGCAAGAGATCGAGATGGCGAGCGCGTACGTGAGCGAGTAGCCAATGTAGCGGATCGCGACGCCGAAGGCGATGCCGCCCACGCCATAGCATACGCCGAGGAGATACGATTTCCACATCGCGGCGGCGGGCGCCTCACGGAGGACCGCGCCGAGCTCGGGGATGGTGAAGTACGCGAAGACGATCGGGAAGATCAGCCAGCAACCCGCGGCCTGCAGGAGCCAGTAGGTCTGCCAGCTCCATTTGTGGAGGTAGCGTTGCGGAGCGTAGCAAAGCGCGGCGGCCGAGGCGCCAACGCCGTGGAGGCCAGTGCCGAGAAGGGGATTGGGGGTGGGAGGAAGCATTTTGGGGGAAGAGCTGAGCGGGTGGGGAAAGCGGAACGAAAAAGAATGGGACTTATAGGGCCTATGGGACGTATGGGACCTATAGGTGGTGAAGAAAACTAGAGCGAAAACTCCGTCTGGATCTGCGATGTGTGCTGGCCGACGCGCGGGGCGCCGCGGGGTGATTTGTAGAGCTCGCCGTCGATGCGGATAGGGCAGCGGGTGGTGCGGAGCGTGGGACCATCGTCGCGCGTGACCTGTTGCTCGAAGTCGAGGGCCTTGAAGGCGTCGGTCTGCCAGAGGCGCGGCCAGCTCAGGACCTCGGCGCACCAGTAGTCGGCGGGCTCGAGGCGCGCGAGCCAGTGCGCAGTGGGTTGCGTGCGCAGGTGGTCGGCGAGGTGCTGCTTGATCTCGTCGCGGTGCGTGAACCACGTCTGCGGGTCGGCGTAGCCGGCGAGCGCCGAGAGCGAGAGGAGTTCGCCGAGCTTGGTGATCGAGCCCATCGCGAGCGCGAGGAAACCGTCGCCGGTGGCGTACACGCCGTAGGGTGCGCCGAGGTAGGCATTGGCGTTGTTGACGCGCGAGCGCTGCGGGAGCTTGCCGCCGTCATTGAGAAACGTGGTCGTCAGCTCGAACTGCAGGTCGAGGATCGATTCGAGCAGCGAGACCTCGACCAACGCGCCCTTGCCGGTGACGCCGCGGCGCACGAGCGCCGCGAGGATGCCCTGCACGAGATGCGCGCTCGCGGTGAGATCGGCCACCGAGAGACCGAAGGGCATCGGGGGCTGGTCGGCGTTGCCGTTGAGAAACGTGAGGCCGGAGAGCGACTGCGCGAGGAGGTCCTGCCCGGGCTTCTCGACCCACGGGCCGCTGCGGCCGTAGCCGGTGACGACACCGTAAACGAGACGGGGATTGAGCTCGGCGCACGCGGCTGCGCCGAGGCCGATGCGGTCCATCACGCCGGGGCGGAAATTCTGGATGAGCACATCCGCGCGCGAGATGAGCTGCTTGATCTTCGCGAGGTCGGCGGGGTTCTTGAGGTCGGCGGCGTAGCTCTGCTTGTTGCGATTGATCGAGTGAAAGAGCGTGCTGTCGCCGTCGAGCGCGAGGTTGGAGATGTAGAGCTGCCGGCCGATGTCGCCCGTGCCGGGACGCTCGATCTTGATCACGCGGGCGCCGAGATCGGCGAGACGCGTGGCGGCCCAGGGTCCGGCGAGGAACTGGGCGAAATCGAGGACGAGGAGGCCTTCGAGAGGGCGCATGGGTGCGGATGGGAATCGTGAAATCGGTCAGCGTGAAATCGGAAATCTAGAATCGCCTACTTGCGCGACCTCCGTCGCGCCGCACTCCAATTTCAAGATTTCAGATTTCAAGGTGACCGATTTCACGATTTCAGGTGGAATTAACGGAGGCCGTCTTCAGAGCGTCTTCGCGGCGGTGACCAGGGCTTTGAGCTTCGCGTGGGTGATGTTGAGGGGGACGTGGCCGAAGCCGCATTCGCTGGTGAGCACGAGGCGCTCGCGGGGGAAGTGGGCGAGGGCGGGGGCGATGCGCTTCTGGATGACCTCGGTGGTTTCGAGGTCGTCGCTGCGCTGGTCGATGACACCGAGCGCGAGGTCGCCTTTGAATTTCCAGAGGTCCCAGAGCGTCATGAGATCGTAGCTCAGCGTGCAGTGCTCGAGCGAGACCTCGTCGATCTTCACCTTCGAGAAGGCGGGGAGGAGATCGTGGTAGCGCGTGAAATAGACGCGCTTGCGACGCGGGTTGCCGCCGCAGACGTGGAGGCCGATGCGGGCGCGGCCCTTGAGCGAGTCGATCAGCTCGTTGAGAATGTCGGCGGCCCACGGCGCTTGCTCGGGCGACTCGGTCCACATCGGCTCGTCGAACTGCACGAACTCGCAACCGGCATCGATCACAGCGTGGAGTTCCTCGGCGAGGATCTTGGCGTAGGCGCGGCAGAGCGATTGCTCGTCGGGATAGAGATCGGGGCGCTCATTGACGGAGAAACGGGTAAGGACGTGCGGGCCGGTGACGGTCTGCTTCACGCGGACATTGGCCGGGGCGTTTTCGCGGGCGAGCTTCCACCAGCGTGCGAGCTGGCAGCGCGGGTTCTTGATCTCGCCGACGACGCGGGCGCACTCGATGCCGAAGCCGGCGGAGCCGAAGGTCTTCTTCGGCATGTTTTCAAACGAGATGCCGTCGAGCCGCTTCTGGTAGAAGTAATACATGTTCTCCCGGTAGGCTTCGCCGTCGGTGATGACGTCGAGGCCGAGCGAGGCCTGATCGCGCGCGGCCCACTTCACGAGCTCGACGATGTCGGCATCGCTGAGCGTGGGCTTTTTCATGGTGTCGCCGGAGAAATCCGGGCGAGGATAGGATCCGACGACGGTGGTGCGGTAGGGCATGGGGATTTTCGATTTTAGATTCTCGATTTTCGATTAGTCGTGCGAGGTGACCTGAATCAGATGGGAGGAAGATGGGCGGCGGTGCGGGCTTCGTTGAGGTGGGCACGGATGCCTTCGGCGAGCGGGCGCGGGGTGAAACCGATTTCGTTGATCAGGCGCGAGCCGTCCATGCGGTCGATGAGCGGGGTGCGCGGGACGGACTCGTCGAAGGTGATCTGCGCGCCGGGGATCCAGCGACACACGAGCGCGGCGAGTTCGGCGGCGGTGACGGATTCACCGCCGTTGTTGTAGGCGAAGTGGGAAAGTTTTTCGGCGAGCGCGAGACGCACGAGTTGTTCGGCGCAGTCGTCGACGTAGATCCACACATCGCGCGAGGCGGACGAGAACGGCAGCGCAGCGGGTTCGCCGAGGGCGGGCTTGGTCGCGAAGGCCTCGGCCCAGAGGACGGAACCGCGCTTGCGACCGTGGCCGAAGACGACGGGCGGGCGCACGCACGCGAGGCTGATGCCATGGCGGGCGATGTATTTCTGCGCCATGAATTCGTTCAGCACCTTCATCATGCCGTAGGTGAAGTGGTGCTGCGACGGCGGGGCGAAATCGTTCTCGGTGACGTCGCGGTCTCCGTACGCGCTCTGCTGCGCGCCGTAGTAGGTCTCGCTGCTCGTGAAGATGAGGCGCTTGAGCTTTCGCTGCACGACGGCCTCGAAGAGATTGACCATGCCGAGCAGGTTGACGCGCACGGCGAGGTGGGGATTGGCCTCGCACTCGGCGCTCATCAGGTACGCGAGGTGGATCACGTGCGTGATGTCGCGGTGCTGGTCGAGCACGCCGAACACGGCGGCCTGATCGGAGACGTCGGCGGTCACGAAATCCAGCGGCGTGTTGCCGGCGAGCGCGCGGAGACGCGCGACGTTGTCCTGATCGGCGGGAAAATCGAGCGCGACGACCGGGATGCGACGGGCAAGGAGATTGGCGACGACGCGCCAGCCGATAAAGCCGGTACCGCCGGTGACGAGAAATTTCATGACGAAAGAATAGGACGTATAGGACTTATCAGACCTATAGGAGCGACGGTTAGGCGGTCGGGATGGGCGTGGCGCCTTGCGCGCTCGACTCGTAGGCGGCCTCGACGACGGCCATGGTGCGGAAGGCGTCTTCGACGCGCGTGGGAAGCTGGTCGGTCTCGCCGTTGGCGAAGCGCATCAGGCTGGCCATCGTGCCGATGAAGGCGTGCGGGTACCAGTTGCCCGTGAGCGAGAGCGGCTCCCATTCGCCGGGTGTTTCGTTGGCGTCGACGCGGCAGAGTTCGAGGGCGTCGGGTTCGGCGCGGAGGTAGTTCACGAGGAGGCCGAGGCGGGCCTTGATCGCGCCTCGCGTGCCCTCCCATTTCACGTAGCTTTCGGCGTGAGTCTGGCGGTAGTCGTGGCCGTGATTCGTCGTGATGTTGGCGCGCAGGAGATCGCCGTAGTCGAGCGCCATGTTGGTGCGCGTGGAGGCGAGCTTCACCGTGCGCGGGTGCTTCACGGTCTTGGCGTAGATGCCACGCGGCTCGCCGAGGAACGAGCGCACGAGATCGATGTAGTGGACGCTGTGATACAGGATCTCGACGCGCGGGATGCCCTCGAGAAACGTCCACAAATGCCACGGCATGTGCACGGTGACGCGCACCTCGATGTCGTGGAGCTCGCCGATGGCGCCCTCGGCGATGAGCTGGCGCGCAGCGGCGACGCACGGGGCGTAGCGCAGCTGGAAATTGACCGCGGCGCGGAGTTTTTTGCGCTGGCAGAGCGCGAGCAGCATGCGGGCCTGCGCGAGGTCCTCGCCGAAGGGTTTTTGAATGAGCACCGGCGCGCCATCGGGCAACGCGGAGAGGACGCCGGGCAGGGCCGAGGCGGGCACGGCGACATCATAGACCGCATCCTTGGGGGCGGCCGCGACCAGCTCAGCGAGCGTGGGGCACACTCGTGGGATGCCGGCCTCGGTGGCGAGGGCTTGGGCCTTGGCGGGATCGAGATCGTGGATCGCCGCGACGGGAAAGCCGGCGAGCTGGTAGGCGGGCAGGTGGGCGTTTTTGACGATGCCGCCGGCGCCGACGATCGCGATCGGGCGTGAAGTGCGCGGCAATTCGGGGGATTGGGCGGGGGCGGTCGCCATTTTTATTTGCAAAAGAATTTTTCATTAGCGAACACACGAGCAAGCCCAAAAGATGCGCAAAGCCCCCGACTACCCCGTGCCGGCGCTGGAGAAGGGTCTCGATATCCTCGAGGCGCTGGCGGCCGACACCGTGCCCCAATCGCTGGCCGAGTTGGCCGCCGAGATGGACCGCAGTAGCAGCGAACTCTTCCGCATGCTCAACTGCCTCGAGCGCCGCGGTTATGTCACGCGCGACGACGTATCGGGCAAATACGCTCTTTCGCTGAAACTCTACGCCCTCGCGCATGGTCACTCGCCGACGGAAAAACTCCTTACCGCGGCGCGCGGGCCGATGCAGGCACTGACGGAGAAATTCCGCGTGTCGTGCCACCTCAGCGTGCTGGAGCGGGATGCGCTCCTCGTGGTCGCGCAGCAGGAAAGCCCGGAGCGCGTGCGGCTCTCGATCGAGGTTGGCGGGCAATTTGAGCCGGAGAAGACGGCGTCGGGGCGGCTCCTGCTCGCATTTGCTCAGCGTGACGAAGGCAAGGCCGCGGCGGAGATGCGCCGCACGGGTGTCTCGGTGGCCGAGAGCGAAACGATCGAGGGCGTGCGCGATCTCGCTGTGCTCGTCGGCCGGCCCGAGGCGGGCGTGATGGCGGCACTGGCGGTGACCCGCCTGCAGCGGCGCGGGGAGAAGACCGACGAGCGGGCCCTGCTGGCCGGAGTTCGCGCGGCGGCGGCGGAGATCACGGTGGCGCTGGGGCTGAAAAACGCTTAACGACAGACGTTGGTGGCACCGAAATAACATTTACCATGAGTAACTCCCAATTTTTCGAAGACTATGTGGTTGGCTATTCGCGCATCTCGACGGGGCGGACGATCACGGAGACCGATGTGGTGATGCACGCGGGGCAGACCGGGGATTTTTTCCCACACCATATGGACGCCGAGTGGTGCAAGACTCAGGACTTCAAGCAGCGCATCGCGCACGGCACATTGATCTTTTCGGTCGCGGTCGGCCAGACGGCCAACGTGATCAACAACGAGGCTTTCTCGTACGGCTACGACCGGCTGCGTTTCGTGCGTCCCGTCTTCATCGGCGACACGCTCACGACGCGCTGCACGGTGAAGGAAAAGCGCGACGACCCCAAGCGCCCGGCGCTGGGTGTGGTCGTGGAACTCGTCGAAGCGAAAAACCAACGCGGCGAAACCGTGCTGGCGACCGAGCACATCCTGATGGTGAAGCGTCGGGCGTAAGGCAGACTAGCACGTCCAACCCAACAATATCGTCACATTTGGGGCGCTGCGCGGAAATATTTCGCGTGCGTGAATCTACGAGCGAAATTGAGGTTGAGCCATGTGGTTGAGTGCCGCACTTTTGCAGTCCTCCCCGGGGGTTTGTTCCAGCTCTCGGTCCACGCCCGACTCTTCCCGCAGCTCAACGCCAGTTACGAACCGTACCCGTCCATCATGATCAATCCGCAGCAACTGGTCATTGAGAGATTTACCAGCGACCTCGAGGTCGCGTACCGCCAGACTTACGGCATGATGAAGCCCGAGATCGCCTCGGTGATCAGCTGGGCAGGCCGTCTTGCACTGGAGAACATCAGCAATTCCGACATGCTCTACCACGATGTGGAGCACACGATGCTTGTGACGTCCGTCGGCCAGCAAATTCTCATCGGCAAACATCTCTGCGAAGGCGCGGTGAAGCCGGTCGATTGGCTCAATTTCATGATGGCGCTCCTCTTCCACGACGTCGGCTACGTGCGTGGCGTGTGCCGGGCGGATGCGGCGCCCGTGTTTGCGACGGGCAAGGACGACGAAGTCGTGAGTCTGCCCGACGGCATCACCGATGCGGCGATGACGCCGTATCATGTGAGCCGCAGCCAACTCTTCGTTCGTGAGCGCTTCGGCCGCACGCTCACCGGTGATTTCGACCCGGAAGTGATCGCCAGTATGATCGAGATGACGCGCTTTCCCCCACCGAATCTGCCCGAGTACAAGCGCACCGATACCTTCGGCGGCCTTGTGCGCGCGGCGGACTTCATCGGCCAGCTCGGCGATCCCGGCTATCTGCGCAAGATCCCGGCGCTCTATTACGAGTTCGAGCAGCTTGGCACGAATCAGAAGCTCGGCTACACCAATCCCGATGACATGCGCCGCGGCTACGCGGGTTTCTATTGGAAGGTGGTCTCCCCGTATATCCAGGACGCGATCAAGTATCTGCGCGTGACGCTCGAGGGCAAACAGTGGATCGCCAATCTCCACTCACACGTCTTCGAAGTGGAGCACTCGGGTCAGACGCACGTGCCGTGGTGAGCAGTGCGAGGTGATCCGCGGGCAAGGCTTGCGCGGGCACCGACGATGCCGCCACGGTGGCGCGCATGATTTCCGCAGGCATCCTTCCGCGCCGACACTACGTGGTGCGCTGGCTGGCGCTCACCGGGCTCGCGTTGCTCGCGAGCGTCGGGGTGGTATTTGCCACGCGGACGACGGGAGGGGAGACGCTGGTGCTGGCGGTGTGGGCTGCGTGGATGGTTATCAAGATCGTGGCGCTTGATGTGCCGAGATTACGCCACCTCGGTTGGAGCGAACGCTGGGCCCTTGCTTCCCTTTTTCCACCCATTGGCATGGTCTTGCAGGTACGGCTACTCGCGACGGCCGGGCCGGGGAATATATCGCCAGTTGCAGCTTCCCAGCAGCATGCACCGGCGTCCACTTCGGCAGCACAGGCGTTTTTGAGCTACTACCAGCCGCTGGGTTTTTTCGCCGGGCTAACGGTGGAGTCGCTGCGGGAAAAATTCCACGCGAAATGGAGCCACGAGCCGAAATTTGAGACGCCATGGGACGAACTGTTCTTGCTCGCGCTAGATCGCGAGCGTACTTGGACGAGCGATCCCGAAGCGGATGTGTGTGCCGAGAATTCGGTCTATGCGACGGTCATCGAGGAATGGGCCCGTCTAACCGGCGGACATTTTGCGCCGAGCAATATCGCGGAAACTTGGGCGAGTGGCACGGGGCCAGTGCGGGTGGCGTTTCGGCTAAACGGCGAAGAAGCGAGCGTGAGCCCGCAGGTGCGCGACGACTGGGTCGATCTCGATGTGCTCGGTGAGTTGAATTTCTTCACCATCGGTCAGGGCGGAAAATTCAACTACGCGATCGACGGCGATTTCTGCCTCGTCACCTATCTACCCATCGAGGTGGACAAGCGCCTGCGGACCGAGCGGCGTCTGCCGCTGGTGATTCGCTAGGCGAGATCGCCGATCAGCGAAACTCCATCCACTCCGAACCGGAGTATTGTTCGATCAGGCCGCTGAGTTCGGCCTCGTTGAATTCGGGCCAAGGGGCGGGGACGGCCCGGTAGCCGACGATGGCGCCGATTTTGGCGGTGAATTCGAGGTAGAACTGCTCCCAATCGATTTCGCGGCCGAGGGCGGGCCGCCAAATCGAGCCCTGAAAAAGAAGGCCCTGCTTGTTGCGCTTCTGCGCGGCACCCGCGATTTTTTCCCCCGTGTCGCGATTGACGACGTCGTAGACCTCGGCACGCTGGAAGCACACGCCCGCCGGTCCGGCCACGCCCTCGCCATCGGCGGTTTTCTCCACGCAAGGCTGCGTTGCCGCTCTTACCTTCTGAAGACAAAGCGCCATCGTGAGCACTTCGTGCACCATGCGATAGCTCTCACGGGCTGGCATTTCTTCCACGATGTGTCCGTGTGGAATCACGAGGGCGAAAGTCCAGTCTTCACGGTGATCGACGATACCTCCTCCGGTGGCGCGCCGGCAGAGATCGAAACTTTCGCCCTTGGGCAACTGCTCGCGCACGAAGGATATCTTCTGGCTATAGCCAAAGGTGAACGCCGGCCGGTGCCACCCATAGTGACGGAAGCGCGGCATGGCTGCATTCGGATAGCGCTGCAGCATCATGAAATCCGTGGCCATGTTTTCCGCGGCGCCGCCTTGGCGCGTGGGGAGCAATTCGAGACTCATTGCGGGAAGATGAAAAGCAGTTGAGGAAAAAGGCCAAGCGCGGCGAAGCGATTGCGTCGCACGCTCACTGCGTCGAGGCGTACCACGCTTGCAGCGCGGGCGGCACGCGCGAGAGCGCCACTTGCCCGGCGATGGTCTCGGGCTGAGTCTTCAGGACCCGGGCGAGGGGAGAGATATCGAGCGCGAGACAGGCCTGGCGCTTCTTCGAGGCCTCGGGCGTCTCGGCGCGTGCGAGGGCGACGATAGGGGCGTGCTTTTCGCTGAGCCTGAAATGTTCGCGCACCCGCAGGCCGAGCGTGTGGCGATCGATCAGCTCGGCGCCCGCCCAGTGGACCACGCCCACGGGTTCGCGGATCGTGCAGAGCTCGACGAGAACCTCGGCGAGATTTTCCGCGGAGCACGGCTGGCGAAGTTCGTCGCGGTAGAGCTTGGCGGTTTTGCCCGCGGCCCAGTCGTGGAGCATGCGCTCGTGCCCGCTGCGTTTTCCCGCAGGGCTGTTGCCCATGAGGAGCGGTGCACGGACGGTCACGGCGTAGGCGGGCGCGAGGGAGCTGATGGTCTGCTCGCTCTCGATTTTCTGGCGGCCGTAGAGATTGATCGGCGAGACGGGATCGGTGGCCTTGTAGGGCGTGGTGCGTTCACCGTCGAAGGCCTGCTCGGACGAAAGATGGATCAGTCGCGCGCCGAGTTGCTGTGCGGCGCGTGCGAGCGCGGCGGGCAGACCGACATTGAGCGCCTGCGAGCGCGCGGGATCGGCGTCGACCTGCGCGACCTCGGAGACGGCAGCGCAATTGATGATCGCGTCGGGCTGTGCCGCGAGGGTAGCGGCGAATGCGGTCTCCGGATTGGAAAGCTCGACGATGCGACGCTCGCTCAAGCCGCCAAGCGGGCCGGCGAAGCTGCTCACGATGCCGATGACGGTGTGGCCTTGGCGCGCGGCGCTCTCGGCGACTACGCCGCCTACGAGACCCGAGGCACCGGTGAGTAAGATCTTCATACAGGCAAAATCAGGCGTGCGACGTTACGACTTCGGCGGGATCGCAGTCCAACGCACGATCCATCGCGCACCGGATTTTTCGAAGAGTCGCACCTCGCCTTTGCGAAAAGGTTGAGAGTCGAGGACAGAGCCGTTGATCAGCAGGCCGGCGAGCATGCCGAGATGCGGCTCATGACCTACGATGGCGATTGTCTCCGTAAGCGTGGTGAGTTTCGGCGCGATGTCGCGCGGGTCGTCATCGGGCGTGATGCCGGGGACCTCGCGCAACGGTGCGGGCAGGTGGAGATGTTTTGCGAGCAGCTCGGCGGTCTCGCGGGCGCGCACGAGCGGACTGTGCCAGAGCACATCGGGCGAGAAATCCTTCCGCTCGCCGCGCAGCGCGGTGCAGAGCGCATCCATCTGCGCGTGGCCCTTGGCGCTCAGCGGGCGGAGCAGATTCTCCGTCTCGTCGACGGCGTGGGCGTGGCGCACGAGGTAGAGCTTCATGCGTCTAGGAGCTTGCGCGAGGCCTTGAGGAGTTCGCTCAACGCAAACGGCTTCGGCAGGCCCAACTGGTGCGAGGCCTTCATCCACCCGAACGGCGCGGGCTCGCCCGGGCTGACGTTGAGCACGCGCAGCGTCGGACGCGCCCCGTAAATGGCTTTCGCGAGCTTCTCGCCCTCGGCGGTGCTGGCGCTCGCGATGAGGAGCTGCGGGGCGCGCGGAGCGGAGCGCGCGAGCTCGGTGGCTTCGGCGACATTGCCCGCCGCGAGCACGCGGTAGCCATCGGCCGTGAGAATGCCCGCGACCATCTTGCGCACGACCTCGTCCTCCTCGACGAGCAGCACGCTCTCGCTGCCGCGTGTGGCGGGCAGAGGTTTCACGCCGACAGGGCGCGTGGAGTCGTCGACGGGCTCGACGACGATAGGGAGCAGAATTTCAAACGTCGTGCCGACGAGCAGCGTGCTCCGCACATTGATGAAGCCGCCACTCTGCTGCACGACGCCGTACACGAGCGCGAGGCCGAGGCCGGTGCCTTTGCCCTCGGGCTTCGTCGTGAAAAACGGCTCGAACAAATGCGTCTGCGTCTCGGCGTCCATGCCGGTGCCGTTGTCGCTCACGGTCAGCGTGGCGTAGCGGCCGGGCGGAGTGTCAGTGAGGCGGCGATTGGTGCCGGGCTTGATTTCGCGGTTGCCGGTCGAGACGTCGACGCGGCCGCCCTCGCGGAGCGAATCGCGGGCGTTGAGCACGAGATTGAGCAGCGCCTGCAACAGCTGTGCGGGGTCGGCGCGCACGTTGCCCACATCGTCGGCGAGCTCGAGCTCCAGGCGGCCGGAGTCGCCGAGCAGGCGGCGGAGAATCTCGGCGTTGCCGCGGACGATGTCGTTGAAGTTGAGCACGCGCGGGTTCATCGGCTGGCGGCGGCCGAAGGCGAGGAGCTGCTGCGTGAGCGTGGCGGCCTTGCGGCCGGCGTTGTGAATCTCGGTGACCTCGCGGAGGGCCTGCGGATTTTCCGCGACCTGCGCGGCGAGGATCTCGCAGTAGCCGTTGATGACCGAGAGGAGATTGTTGAAGTCGTGCGCGACGCCGCCGGCGAGGCGGCCCACGGCGTCGAGGCGCTGCGCGTGGAAGAGCGCTTCCTGCAGGTGGCGCTTCTCGGTCATGTCGCGGTAGGTTGCGACCACGTGGGTAACTTTTCCGCGCGGGCCCGACACGAGGCTCATGCTCCACGCCGCGTAGATCGTGGTGCCGTCCTTGCGCACGAGGTAGCCTTCGCTGCCCCACACGGGACCGCGCTCGCGAGCGGGCGCGCGCAGCCAGCGATAGAGTTTCTCGTTATCGGTGGCCTCGACATGCAGGAAACCGTGCGCGCGGCCCGCGAGCTCGCGCGGCGTGTAGCCGGTCATCGCGGCAAACGCGTCGTTGGCGAACACGATGCGGATGCCGCCGAGCCCCGCGCCTGCGCCCTCGGCCACGAACACACCCTCGCTCTGCGCCCGCAGCGCGGCCGACAGCAGCGCGCCGGGCGCGGCTGGGGAGCGACGGGTTGAGGGTTTCTTCTTTTTCACGCGAACGGGGAGAAAAACGAAAAAGCGACCGAGCTAACAGGCTGAAACGCGGGCGAGCGGCTCAGCCTTTCAGCCCAATCATCCTTGGGGAGGGGCCGTCAGGGCGCGAGACGTTCGACGGACCAGCCATCTTTGTTGCGCTGGTAGCGGAGACGATCGTGCAGACGGCTGCGGCGTCCTTGCCAAAATTCCACGGTCTCGGGCGCCACGCGGAAGCCGCCCCAGTGCGGCGGGAGCGGAATGGGCGCGCCGGCGTACTTTTTTTCCACGGCCTTGTAGGCGTCCTCGAGGGTCTTGCGCCCGGCGATCACGGTGCTCTGCGGTGACGCCCACGCGCCGAGCTGGCTGGCCTGCGGCCGCGAGTGGAAGTACGCCTCGCTCTCTTCGCGCGTGAGACGCGTGACGCTGCCTTCCACCGTGACTTGGCGCTCCAGCGCGAGCCATGGAAAGAGGAGCGTCGCGCGCGGGTTGGCGTCGAGTTCGCGGCCCTTGCGACTGTCGTAGTTGGTGTAGAAGACGAAGCCGCGCCCATCGACGCCCTTGAGCAGCACGGTGCGGGCGGCGGGCCGGCCATCGCGGCCGACGGTGGCGAGGATCATGGCGTTGGGCTCGGTGAGCTTGGCCGCCTCGGCCTCCTGAAACCACTTGTCGAACTGACGAAAGGGATCGCGCGCCAGGTCCTTCTCGGTGAGGCCGGCGAGGGCGTAGTCTTTGCGAAGATCGGCCAGAGACATCGGCGCCACGCTGCGGAGCGCAAGCGGCCCTGTCAAAAAACATCTCGGCCTATGCGCGAGTCAGTGCCCGCACAAAATCTTGGGCGTGCGGGTACTCCGCCAACAACTTCGCGCGCTCGCCCAACTCAAACTCCCGCTCATCCCACGGCGGCGCCATCGTGCAGCTCACCAGTGCCCAGCCGTGCGTGGCAGCAGCCGCGAGCCGCGCGCCCTGCCATACGCCGCAGGGTGCGACGAGTTGCGGGGTGTCGCCGCCAAGCACGTTGGCGCCAAGGCGGGTCACGGCGGCTGATTGGGCCGGGAAGCCAAGTCGGACATGCTCGATAGCATCGCCGGCGTGGAAATGCCACAGCTCATCTGTCCGCAGGCGATGAAGGGCTGAGAAGTCATTGGTCGTCAGCAGGAAGTAAATCGCTGAGCCCGCTGCTGTGCCCCATGTTCTACGGAAGAAACCACCTTCGTGCGGCAGCGGCTCCAGCCCGAGTTGAGCGATTATGCGGGCGGCTTCGGCGGGGGCGGACATGGGCGGATTTTTGCCGGCGACAGGTACAGAAGACACGGAAATTTCGCCGGACGGCGCGGAGTTTTTCCGTGTCTTCCGCCGGTTCGGCAGGCACGTTAAGGTCATCTTGACGCCCGCCGACTACATCGACCGCCACTCCCCCGATCTGCTCGCGCGCCTGCAGCAGCTCGTGGGCATCCCGACCGTCAATCCGCCCGGCGAAAACTACGACGCGATCACGCACTACCTCACGCACGAGCTGACCGCGCTCGGCCTTAAAGCGCGCCGCTATCCCATTCCCGCGAAGCTCCTGCGGCAGACGCTCCCGGTGGAGCAGCACGACTATCCGCGCTTCAACGTCCTCGGTCGCCTCGCCGCCGTGGGCGCGAAAAAGACGATCCATTTCAACGCCCACTACGACGTCGTGCCCGTCTCGGGCCGATGGAAACACGGTAGCCCCTTCAGCGGAGCGATCGACGGCGGCTATATCTACGGCCGCGGCACAGCCGACATGAAAGGCTCCATCGCGAGCCTGTTGCTCGCGCTGCAAGCGATCCGGGCCACGCGCGCCACGCCGCAGATGAACGTCGAGGTGTCCTTCACCGCCGATGAGGAAACCGACTCCGCGCTCGGTGCCGGCTGGCTCGTCGAGCACGCACCGATCCGCCCCGACTACGCGGTCGTGATGGAGGGCGGCGAACTCGATCACGTCTGCTGCGGGCACAACGGCACACTCTGGCTGGAAGTCACCGTCCACGGTGTCGCCGCGCACGGCTCGCGACCCGATCTCGGCGTCAACGCCCTCGAGAAAATGGCTGCGCTCGTGCTCGCCCTCGGCGATTACAAGAAGCACCTCGCGCGCACGAAATTCAAGACGCCCGACGGCGAAGTGCGCACGCCCACGCTCAATATCGGCGGCGTCTTCGCGAGCGGGGAAGGCGGCAAGATCAACACCGTGCCCGCGCTCGCGCGCTTCAGCATCGATCGCCGCGTGCTCTGCATCGAGAACCACGCCAAGGCTGAGCCGGAGCTGCGCGCCTTTCTCGCCGCTGCCGCGAAGAAAATCCCCGGCTGCAAGATCACCGTCACGAAAGTCTCCGAGAATTTCTCCTGCTTCACGAAGCCCACGCATCCCTTCTTCGATGCGATGGCCGGCAGCGTGTCGCGCGTGCGCGGCCGCCCTGCGGTTTTCAATGTCTCGACCGGGTTTAACGACATGCACTTCTTCGCCCACCATCTCAAAATCCCGACGCTCGGCTACGGCCCCGGTGGCCGCCTCGAGCACGCGGTGGACGAGAGCACGCAGGTGAAAGAGCTCGTTCGCTGCGCCAAGGTCTACGCCGATCTCCTCACGACCTTCGCCGGTTGAGCGCCGCAGCTTCGCCGCGATGAAGACCATCCACGTCGCCTATTTCGCGATCTTGCGCGAGCAGCGCGGCCTCGCGCAAGAAACGCTCACGACTGCCTCTGCGACCGTCGCCGATCTCTACACCGAACTCCGCACGCGTCACAACTTCACTCTTCCCGCCGAGCGACTCCGCGCCGCCCTCGACGACGAGTTCGTCGCATGGGCTACGCCGCTGCGCGAAGGCGCGAACATCGTCTTCATCCCGCCCGTGGCGGGTGGGTGAAAGCGGGTGTATTTCCCGGCACGTTGGGCGCGACGGATCAGGCGAGACGAGGGTGACGGCGAGGTAAAATCGGGAAAATTTCCCGAATTGTGGATTTGTCGAATCGATCACATTTCGATCACATATGTTTTCCTATGCTTCGATTCCCCTCGCGAAAATGCCTCGGTCTGCTCGCGCTTGCGTATCATCTTAGTGAATACATCAAGGCGGCGGCGGTCTTGTTGCTCACGGTCTGCGCGCTAAGCGTCGCGCCGGTGGCGCGAGCGCAGGCACCGACGATCCTCAGCGTATCGAGCAGCCAGACAGTGAATGAGGGCAGCAGTGTCACGCTCGCCGTGTCCGCCAACGGAGCGACTCCCTTCACTTACCAATGGCGCAAGGACGGCTCCAACGTCGCCGGAGCGACGACCGCCAGCCTCACGCTCAATCCTGTGCGGGTGGCTGACGCCGGCACCTACACGGTGGTGGTGACCAATACTTCCGGCTCGGCGACGGGTGGACCGATCCTACTGGGAGTAAATGCGGGGTCGGCTCCGGTGATCACCGGCCAATCCACTGGAACCACGACGATAACGGCCGGTGGCACCTTGAACGTGTCTGCACAGATCAACGGCACGACGCCCGTAACCTACGTCTGGAAGCAGGATGGCGTGGCGGTATCGACGGTCGTCTCACAGAGTACTTCAACCAGCTATACCAAGTCGAATCTCACCGCGGCCGACGCGGGTACTTATACCCTTACTGCGACCAATATCTTGGGCAGTGCGACCACCACGGGATTGCAGGTGGTGGTAGCCCAGCCGACGGCACCTTCCATCTCCCCGCAACCGAACAGCACGCTGGTGGAAACCAACAGTTCCTTTTCCTTTTCGATCGGCGTGAATGGCACCGGTCCGTTTACCTATCAGTGGTTCAAGAACGGCGTGGCCATCGTGGGTGCGACCAGTCAAAGCTATTCAAAGTCCGGCGCGGTGGCGGCGGACGCCGGCAGCTACACGGTGACGGTTTCATCATCATATGGCTCGGCGACCAGCGCGGCGGCCACGCTCACCGTGCGAGCTCCGCTGGCGCCAATCATCAGTAGCATCAGTTCTGATACGAGCTTGGCGGTCGGTTCGTCGTTCTCCCTTTCGGTTTCGCTGTCGGTTGGCACTACTCCCTTAAGCTACCAGTGGAGCAAAGATGGAGCGCCCATCGCTGGCGCGGCGGGCACCTCGAGTTCCTATTCGGTCTCATCGGCGACGCCAGCGGATGCTGGCAGCTATAGCGTGACGGTCAGCAACTCGGTTGGCTCGGTGACCAGTTCGCAGGTCCGCGTGTCCGTGCTGCTGGGAATGGCACCGATTATCACCGTGCAACCTCCCGGCCGGTCTTTGGCGACAGGTAGTTTTGCGAGCTTCTCCTTGAGCGTGTCTGGCACGAGCCCCTTTACCTACCAATGGAAGCGCGGGGGCACCGTGGTCGGAACGGATAGCTCTTACTCGATCAGCTCAGCGTCGGCATCCGATGCCGGCGACTACACCGTGACCATTACCAATGCGTACGGTACGGTCACTTCAGAGACCTTCACGATCACCATCCTGCCTGCAGCCGCGATCACGGTACCGATCATTGTCGCGCAACCTTCGGGTGGTACGCTGCGCCAAGGCGACAACCTGGGTGTGTCTGTGTTGGCCACGAGTACGGGCAGCTTGACCTATCAGTGGTACAAGGATGGCACCATCATCGGGGGAGCCACGGGTTCGAGTTATTCGAAAAGTGCCGCGGCCTCAAGCGATGCCGGCTCTTACACCGTGACGGTGACCAGCACGAGCGGCTCCGTGACAAGCGATCCCGCGGTGATCACGGTTGGCGCTGGCGTGGCGCCGGAGATCACTTCGCATCCGGCTTCGTACAGTATTTCCCCGGGAGGCAGTCAGACCGTCAGCGTGTCGCTTCGCTCCACCACGGGTGTCACCTATCAGTGGTACAAGGATGGTGTCGCGGTGGCGGGAGCGACCTCGAGTTCGTATTCCGTTGGCGGGCAGCCGGCACTGGCCGGATCCTACACGTGCGTGATAACCAATGGAGTCGGTTCCACCACGAGTCGCGCTGGCGTGGTTACCGTGGATCTGGTGCGTCCCACGATCACTTCTATCTCCGGCGGCGTGGCGATACCGATCGGTAGTTTCACGTCTTTGTCGGTCTCGTCCAGTTCGAGTTCGGCCACTTACCAGTGGCTCCGCAATGGCGTCGCCATCAACGGCGCCACGAGCAGTTCCTATTCGCTTTCCAATTTTACGGTCGGCGATGCGACCAACTACTCCGTAGCCGTCACCGCCAATGGCAGCACCGTCACGAGCGGTCCGGTGCCGATCGAGGCCTTGGATGTGGGTGTTGTTCCGGTGATTATCGCGCAGCCGGCTTCGCAGACCCGAGATTCCGGCTCCACTGTAACGTTCTCGGTGTCGGCGACGGGTGAGACGCCTCTGGCCTATCAGTGGTTCAAGGATGGAATCCAAGTCGGCGGGGCCACGTCTTCCCAGTACTCATTTACGGTCAGCTCCGCCGCGGTGGCGACCTACACTGTAAAGGTGACCAATCGCAATGGCAACGTCACCAGCGCTGGGGCAACCCTCCGACTCACTTTGGCGGCGGCCATCCCGGCTCCGGTCATCACGGTCCAGCCGGCCTCGGTGGCCGTGGCGTTGCTTAATTTTGCCTCCTTCAGCGTCAATGTGCAGAATAGTTCCGGCGTCACCTATCAGTGGCGCAAGGACGGCACCGCCATTTCTGGCGCCACGTCTTCATCTTATGGTATTAACTCGGCGGCGGCGAGTTCCGCTGGCCTGTATTCCGTGGTGGTCACGAACTCGACGGGCACGGTTACCAGCACCTCGGCTTCGTTGACGATTCTCGCTACGAATACGCTGCCGAGCATCACGACCCAGCCGCTCCCCCAATCGGCTTTCACTGGGGGCACGGCGAGTTTCTCCGTCGTCGCCAGCGGTGCGACCTCCTATCAATGGCGCAAGAATGGCGTGGATATCGCCGGTGCGACGAGCGCCACCTATTCGCTTTCCAGCATCAAGGTTTCCGACGCGGGCGCCTACTCGGTGGTCGCGAGCAACAGTGCCGGCCTCACCGCCAGCTCGGCTGCGACGCTCGCGGTCACTGCGACCAGCCTGCCGGTGTTTTCCACCGTGCCGCAATCGCAGAACACCGTGGTCGGCAGCAGTGTCGTGCTCTCGGCCGCAGTAACGGGCGTGCCGTCGCCGACGGTGCAATGGACAAAGAACGGTACCGCGATCGCCGGGGCTACTTCCACCACCCTGTCACTCGCCAATGTGCAGGCTTCCGATGCTGGTTCCTATGTGCTCGTGGCCACCAATTTGGCCGGCACGACCTCGAGTGCCGCAGCTGCGCTTCAGGTCTTTGCGCAGACTCCGGCGGCACCTTCGATCACGACGCAGCCGGTTGCGATCGATGCTTCGCCGGGCGGCACCGTGACTTTCTCGGTCGGCGTGACGGGCTTTCCGGTGCCAGCGTATCAATGGCGCAGGAATGGCGTCGCAGTCGCTGGCGCGACCTCCGCCACGTTGACGCTGAGCAGCCTGCAGCGCACCGATGCGGGTGACTACTCGCTCGTCGCCACCAATGACCTCGGCAGCGTCACCAGTTCGGCTGCGACGTTGCGCGTGTTCTTCCCCATCACGATCACCGGTGCGCCGCTCAGTCAGTCGCTCCTGCAGGGATCGAGTTTTGCGCTGAGCGTGGCGGTCCAAAGTGGCAGCACGGTGACCTATCAATGGCGGAAAAACGGCGTGGCCATTGCGGGCGCCACTTCGGCCACCTACTCCGTGGCGAGCGCAGGCAGCAATGACTCGGGCCGCTACACCGTGCTCGTGACCAATTCCGACCTTTCCGTTGAAAGCGCCGCGGCCGATGTGGCGGTGACGGCCTCTTCCTATGCTGGAGTTTATAGCGGTACCTTCGCTTCGGGCGATGCGTGGTCGTTGCAAGTGGCGGCCAACGGCACCGCGATCTTCATCGCCGGGCTCGGCTCACGAGGCCAGGCCATCGTCGCTCGCGACCTCGTGATCGATGCGACCGGGGCGGTCCGCTTTGGCACGGAATTCAAGGCAGCCGCCGATGTTTCCACCGGCACGCGCTATTACAGCGGCCCGGTAAACCTTAGCCTGAATGGCACCTCTGTCTCCGGCAGTATTCCTAGTCTGAGTCTCAACTTCGCCGCCAACAAGGTATCTGCGGGTGGCGCGAGCACCGCGGCGGGCTACTATCGCGCCGTGGCGGTAGGCACGACGGCCAGCGACTTGAACCTGATCGCCTCGCCCGATGGCGTGCTGACCTTTGTCGCGATCGATCCCGATGCGGTGCGCAGTGGTCGCGGCCAGGTCGCGGCCGATGGGAGCTTCGCGGTCGTCTCCGCCCAGTTCACCTACAGCGGCGCTCTGACTCCTGCGACCTCTGCCGTATCGGCTACCTATCAGCCGACGGGTGGTACGGCCGTCACGCTGATGTCGGCAGCGACTCCGCTCACACGCTCGCGCTTGGGCAATCTGTCCACCCGGGCCACCTGTGGGCCGGGTGATCGCTCACTCATCACTGGCTTCTATATCGACGGCACGGGTTCCCGCGATGTGCTGCTCCGCACCGCAGGCCCGGCCCTGTTGAACTATGGAGTGGCCAACGCCCTCCCCAATCCGCGGCTGCGCCTCATGAAAGGCAGTCAGGCCCTGCTGGAGAACGATGACTGGAGCCTGAGCGGTGTTGCCCAGCAGGTTGCCGATACCGGTGCGCGCCTCGGCGCATTTCCCTTTGCGGCCGGCAGTGCGGATTCGGCGATTGTATCCACCTTGGCGCCGGGCGGTTACTCCGCGATTTCGACGACCAGCGATACGCGTACGGGCATCGCGCTATTTGAGATCTATGATGCGGCGACCGGCACCGCTTCACGCTTCGTCAACTGCTCGATCCGCGGCGAGGTAAGTTCGGGCGATTCCGTGCTCATCCTCGGCTTCGCGATTGTGGGCGATGCGCCGCTCAAAGTGCTCTTGCGCGGCGTCGGTCCCACGCTCGCCTCCTACGGCGTCACGGGTGTATTGACCGATCCCGAGCTGCAGCTCTACCGCGGCGGCACGCTGCTCCGGCGCAACAATGCCTGGTCGTCCGGGACGGACGCCGGGATGGTCGCGGATGCCGCTGCGGCCTCCGGAGCATTTGCGCTGCCCAGCGGCAGCAAGGACGCCTCGATCCTCCTTTACCTCGCTCCGGGCGTTTATAGCGCTCAGCTCCGCGGCTCTGCCACCGGCGTTGGTCTCATTGAGATTTACGACGTGCCATGAACCTGGATTCTCCACCGCAAGACACGGCTGGCTGGTCCTATGTGGATAAAAATCTCGGGCCGCAGCTAAGGGCGATTCAAGCGCGCGTAACGGCGGTCCGTCAAAAACAACGCCCTCAGGACTCGATACCGACTGAGCCCGAGCATTTCAGCAACCTCGTCCGCAAGAAACTGGAAGTGATGGCGCTGATCGTGGCCGGAGCTTTCAAGGATATGCGCCTGATCGTCGCGTTGGCGCAGAATTATTCGCCGCTGGAAAAGGTGGAGCTGATCAAACAGTGCGAGTCCTTCATCGAGGGTGCCGAGCAGGTCGCGCAGTGGGTGGAATCGGTCTATCGGATCCAATCGCCGCCGGCGTACGCCAAGACAGCCGAAGCCGTGCGGAGCAGCGCAGATGCAATGATGAACGCGTTGGGCGCATTGGCTGAAAACGCGGCTGAATGCAGCCGAGGCGGCCGGGCCGCCCACGACATGGCGATCAACATGGACAAGCTCCACGCATCCTGCTCGCAGGCGCTCAGTATGGACGACATGGCCGCAGCTAAGACGCGCGAGGACGTCGCAATAAAGAAGGGATGGAGAGACGCCCTGTTGTTCGTGAAGATTCTCGTGGGTCTAGCCATACTCTTTGGGTTGTTTCTTCTGGGTGGTTTCTGGTGGGCCAAGCACGGGTAGTCGGCGAAACGCTTGCTGCCGCAGCGGTGCCGTGGCTCGCGACCGTGCGCGTGACCAAGATCTACGACGTGCCGTGACAAATTCCCCGTCGGTACTACGGTGGCAGGGATGTCTTTCCGCCTCTCGGCCACGCCGCTCGATCCCGCCGCGCTCCAGCAAATGCTCCGCGATGTGCGCGCGGGCGCGTGCGTGACCTTCGAGGGCTGGGTGCGCGATCACAACGAGGGCCGCCCCGTGCAGGCCCTCGACTACGAAGCCTACGCTCCGCTCGCCGAGAAGGAGGGCGCGCGCATCCTCACCGAAGCGCGCGAGAAATTCGCCATCTACGGGGCTGTCTGCGTGCATCGCACCGGCGCGCTTGCCCTGGGCGATCTCGCGGTGTGGGTCGGGGTGAGCGCGGCGCACCGCGGCGCGGCGTTCGATGCGTGTCGCTACCTCATCGACGAGGCCAAGGCGCGGGTTCCCATCTGGAAAAAAGAACACTACACCGACGGTTCCACGCAGTGGATCAACTGTGCCACCCGCGGGGAACACGCCGGCGCAGTGAGGAATAGTTGATCGTAGGTCAGCGACGGTTGTCGGGATAGACCCGGCGATACGGGCGGCCAATATCCGCCTAGCCTTTCACAAATTTCGAAACTGATCGGTCGTTGCTGGTTATTGCGCGCTTGCCAATTTCGGGGTTGCTGCCCGGCTTTGTCTTGGCGGCGCGTATGTCAGATCACCCCTACGCCTTTCTCGCGCTCTTCCTCGCCGTGGCGGTTGCCTTCCCGCTGGCGATGCTGGGCCTTGCGCGGCTCTGGCACAAGACCCTCCAGCCACCCAAGCCGGGCGCGTCGAAGAATTCCATCTACGAGTGCGGCATCGCGCCGACGGGCGACGCATGGATCCAGTTCAAGGCGCACTACTACCTCTACGCGATCCTGTTCCTGATCTTCGACGTCGAGGTGATTTTCCTGCTGCCGTTCGCGGTGGCGTTCACCGGGCTCTCCACGGGTGCGTTGGTGGCGATGCTCATGTTCATCCTATTGCTTGCCGAAGGCCTCGTGTGGGCCTGGCACCGCGGCCACCTCGAGTGGAAATGATATGAGCGAACCCTCCGCCATTTCGAATGATGCCTCCGGCAGTCCTATCACGGATGCCGAGCGCGCCGAGCTGAGGCGGCACGGCATCCTGCTCACGAGTATCGAGGAAATCTACAACTGGGGCCGCAGTCACTCGGTGTGGCCGTTGCAGTTCGGTCTGGCCTGCTGCGCCATCGAGATGATCGCCGCGTCGATGGCGCGCTTCGACATCGCGCGCTTCGGCTCGGAGGTGTTTCGCCCGTCGCCTCGACAGGCGGACTTGCTCATCGTCTCCGGCACGGTCACGAAAAAAATGGCGCCGCAGGTCGTGCGCCTGTGGAACCAGATGCCCGAGCCGAAATACTGCATCGCGATGGGCGCGTGCGCGATTTCCGGCGGTCCCTTCAAGCAGGGCTACAACGTGCTGAAAGGCATCGATCGCTTCATCCCCGTGGATGTCTATATCCCGGGTTGCCCGCCGCGGCCCGAGGCGCTGTTGCACGGTCTCATCACGCTCCAGAAAAAGATCGCCGGAGAAAAGCTGACCGGCCCTGACATGGCGCCACGCCTGCGGCCCGAGACGACGGGCGAGTGCGACGTGCCGGAATTCGGCGAGCACGATCTCGAGCCGACGAAAAACCCCAAGGTGTGGTCGCCGCCGCAAATCGTCCGGCCCGGCTAAACGCGCTCTCGCCAAATGGAATCACTCGAGCAACTCCGCGATCGTTTGCTGGCCCAGTTTCCGGGCGCGGTCACGCTGCTCGCCAATCCCGCGCCGTCCGCGCAGCACTCGCTCGTGCTCGACGCCGCGCACGCGCTTGAGATCGCGTTGTTTCTCCGCGATGATCCGGCGCTGAAACTCGACTACTGCTCCAACGCCACCGGCGTCGATTGGCCTGAAAAGGAAATCATCGAGACGGCAAAAATCTCGGTGCCCGATCCCGCCAATCCCGCGGCTCCGCCGAAAGTCGTCGAGCAAAAGACCAAGCGCATTCAGCCCGGTTATCTCGAAGCGGTCTACCACCTCTACTCGATCACCCTGAAGCACGGCCTGGTGATCATCCGCGTGCGCACGGCCAACCGCACCGACGCGGTCACGCTGCCCTCGCTCACGCCGGTGTGGCGCTCGTGCGAGTTTCAGGAGCGCGAGATTTTCGATTTGTTTGGCATCGTCTTCACCGACCACCCCGATCTGCGCCGGATCCTGATGTGGGATGCATTCAAGGACCACCCGATGCGCAAGGATTATGTCGAGCCCGACGACTACGAGTGGGAGCCCACGCCGCACGATGAAGTGCTGGCCAAGGCGAAGGCCCATTATCCACCCGCCGCTGCAGCAGTGGCGCCTCCGCCGGCCACGCCGAAAACGGGAGGCGCCGTATGAGTGCTTCCGACTTTGCTGCGTCGTCCCTTGCGCCCGACGGAGGTGCGACGGTCCGTGCGGTGCACGATGCGTTTCACGGCGATCTGCTGGAGGTCAGCATGGGGCCGCATCACCCGTCGACGCACGGCGTGTTTCGCATGCAGGTCACGCTCGATGGCGAGACGGTTGTGAAGCTGAAGCCCGTCTTCGGCTACCTGCATCGCAACCACGAGAAGCTCGGCGAGAACACGACTTATCTCGCCTCGATGCCGTATACCGACCGGCTCGACTACCTCTGCTCGATGACGAACAACTGGGCCTACGCCCTCGCCGTCGAGAAACTCGCGGGCCAGGCCGTGCCCGAGCGCGCCGAGTACGTGCGCATCATCCTCGCGGAGCTCACGCGCCTCCTAAACCACACCTGCCTCGCGGGCTTCCTGCTGCAGGACACGGGTGCGAGCGGCACGCCGTTGATGTACGCGTTTCGCGAGCGGGAAAAGATTCTCGATCTCTTCGAATCGCTCAGCGGCTCGCGCATGATGTGCAACTATCAGCGCTTCGGCGGTTGCCGCGTCGACCCGTCGCCGGCGTGGCTCGATGCCGCGCGGGCCGTGGTGGACGCGTATCCACGATTCTTGGACGAGTTCGAGACGTTGGTCACAGGCAACGAGATCGTGCTCGCGCGCACGCAGGGCGTCGGCGTGCTGAAGTCCGATCTAGCGATCAGCGCCGGCATCACCGGCCCCATGCTTCGCGCCGCGGGCATCAACTATGATATCCGCAAGGTCGACGCGTACGGTTTCTATTCGCGTTTCGATTTCCGCGTGCCGCTCGGCGATCACGGCGACACTTACGATCGCTACATGATCCGCGTGCTGGAGATGCGCGAGTCGTTGCAAATCCTTCAGCAAGCCCTGCGCGATCTGCCCGCCGGTCCGATCATGGACCCCAAGGCCAAACTCCGCAATTTCCGCCCCAAGGCCGGCGAAGCCTACGGCCGCATCGAGGGCCCCAAGGGCGAGATCGGTTTCTATCTCATCAGCGACGGCGGCCTCAATCCCTACCGCTACCGCGTTCGCCCGCCGTCCTTCGTCAACCTCACGATCCTCGAGGACCTGTGCCTCGGTCACACCATCGCCGATGCTGTGATCATCCTGGGCTCGATCGACATCGTGCTCGGCGAGGTGGATCGATAAACTCACGACCATGCTCGGCTCCGGCATCATCCAAGGCCTGAAGGTCACCGCGAAAAACTTCGTGGGGAGTTTTCACGATCCTGCGCGGCTCGTGACGACCGAGTATCCCGAGCAGAAAACGAAGCTCCCCGCGAACTACCGCAATTTCCCCTTCCTCATCTCGGAAAACGCCACCGACCCGATGGGCACGCTGCGCTGCGTGGCTTGCCAGATCTGCGAAAAGGAATGTCCGCCGCAGTGCATCTACATCGAGAAGAGCAAAGACAAAAAACCTGACGCCGCCGGGAAGATGCAGGTGTACCCGGCGGTCTTCGCCATCGATACGTCGGTCTGCATGAGCTGCCAGCTCTGCGTCGAGGTTTGCCCCTTCGATGCGATCAAGATGGACCAAGTCTTCGAGATCGCGACCGAAGATCGTTTCAACGCGCTCCTGCTCAATCGCGAGCAACTCGCGAAGCCCAATAGCTACTATCACGAGATTCACCCGACCGAGGCCGCCGAGGTCGATACCCGTCTCGCTGCGGACCGCAAAGCCGCCGAAGAAAAGGCGAAGGCCGCCGCGGCCGCCGCTGCAGCAAAAGCGGCTGCAGCCAAAGCCGCTCCGGCGAAGCCCGTACCTTCACCGCCAGCTGCGCCCAGTGCAGAGGCGCCGAAATCACCGCCCACCGCATGAACGAGACGATGCGCATAATCGCGGCCGTTCCGATGGCGGACTCGTTTCTCGAGCGCGCACCCCTCGCGCTGCGCGACTGGGTCATTTCCTTTTTTCCAAATGCGCTGCAACCGCTCGTGTCCGGGCTGATCTCAATCATTGCAATCCTCGCGGTCTTCGGGTCGCTCTTCGCGATACTTACCCTGGCTGAGCGCAAGATCCTCGCCCGCGTGCAGAATCGCCCGGGGCCGAATCGCACGGGCCCAGGCGGGTTGTTCCAGCCGCTGGCCGACGCGGTAAAGATGCTCACGAAAGAAGACATCGTGCCGCGGGCGGCTGATCCGCTGCTGCACTTCCTCGCACCGGTCGTGCTCGTGGCTTTCGCGCTCCTGGGCTTTGCGGTGATCCCCTATGGGCGAAACCTCGTGCCGGTGGAGCTCGACGCCGCGGTGTTGTACTTCTTTGCCGCGAGCGCCGCGACCGAACTCGCGGTCTTCATGGCCGGGTGGGCGAGCCACAATAAATACGCGCTGCTCGCCGCGATGCGCGCGCTCGCCCAGCTCATCAGCTACGAGTTGCCGCTGCTGCTTACCGTCGTGCCGGTGGTGATGCTCGCCGGTTCGCTTTCCACCGTGGAGATCGTGCGCGCACAGGGCGGCTGGACCTTCGGCCTGATTCCGCATTGGCACGTGCTCACGCCGTGGGGTTTCGCGGGCTTCGCGATCTTTCTCGTCGCCGCGCTCGCGGAGAGCAATCGCTCGCCCTTCGATCTGCCGGAGGCAGAGAGCGAGCTGATTGCGGGTCATCTCACCGAGTATTCAGGTTTCAAATACGCGCTCTTCTTCATGGCCGAGTATCTCGGCATGACGGCGCTCAGCGGCCTCGGCGTGACGCTTTTCCTCGGTGGCTGGCAGGCACCGTGTGTGTTTCTCCAGTTCGTGCCGTCGTACGTCTGGTTCTTTGCGAAGCTGCTCACGCTGCTCGTGGCTTTTATCTGGATTCGGGCGACGCTGCCACGCTTGCGCATCGATCAGCTCACGCGCTTCGCGTGGAAGTTTCTCGTACCGCTCGCGCTCATCAATCTCGGCACCGCCGCCTTCTGGGCGTTGACCGCGGGTTGGACCGGGCTGCCGCTGCAGATTCTCCGCTGGGTGATCGCACTCGCCTTCGTGGTCGGTCCCTTTGTCGCGCTTGGCCGGCGCTTGAGCGGCAACCACGCCCCGCGGACTTACCGCTACGCCACATGATCGCGCTCGCTGCCATCGCTCTCGTCACGCTCACCGCGGCCGCGGTGGCGATGTCGTTGCGCAATCTCATTCACAGCGCGCTCCTGCTGGTGCTGGCGTGGGCCGGCATCGCGGCGTTTTATCTCTGGGCTGGCGCGCAGTTCGCCGCGTTTGCGCAGGTGCTCGTGTATGTCGGCGCGATTTCGATGGTGGTGCTGTTCGCGGTATTGTTGACCCGTCGGGAACAAACGGAGGTGCCGGAGGTTTCTCGCGCGGTGCTGAGCCGCATCACGGGGGCATTGATCGCGGCGGGAGCAATCGCCGGCGTGCTGATGGGCGCGATCGTCTCGACCCCGCTAGAGGTGGGACACGAGGCGCCACCGCCGCTCACGGTCCGGCATCTCGGCGAAACGCTCATGGAGCATCACACGGCGTCGCTGCTGGTGATCGGCGCGATCCTCACCGTCGCGCTGCTGGGTGCAGTCGTGATCGCAGCGCAGGATAAGAAGGAGGACACACCGTGACGCCGCTGCACCTTTGCCTCCTGCTCTCTGCGGGACTCTTTGCCATCGGACTCGCGGGCGCTCTCTCGCGCGGCAGTGCCATCCTCGTGCTGCTCGGCGTCGAGCTGATGCTCAACGCCGCCAACCTCAACTTCATCGCCTTCTGGCGCTACGGCGGCAGCAGCTCCGGCACTGGTGTAATCTTCGTGCTCTTCGCCATCGCGGTTGCTGCGGCGGAGGCCGCGGTGGGGCTGGCACTGGTGATCGCGGTGTATCGGCACCAGAAAAACATCCGCCTCGAACAGGCGAACAAGCTCAAGGGTTGAGAATTCGAGCACCGCATGAACTTTCTCAGCCAAAACGTCTGGCTCATTCCCGCGCTGCCGCTGCTTGCGGCGGGGATCGGCGCGTTGACGCCACGCTTGAGTCGCCGGTTCGCGTCGGCGATCGCGATTGGGGCGATGACGGGCGCGTTTGCCCTGGCGTGCCTCGCGCTGCTCACGGCCCTCGTCACGCTGAACGCGCACGAGTATCAGAACTTCACATGGTTTGATCTCGGTTCGGCCTCGGTCCGCCTCGGCTTCGTCAATGATCCGCTCACGGCGCTGATGTGCGTGATGGTCACCTTTGTCGGCACGCTGATTTTTATTTTCAGCACCGGCTACATGAAGGACGACCCAAATGCCGCGCGGTTCTTCTGCTTCTTGTCGCTCTTCGCTGCAGCGATGCTCGGTCTGCTCGTGGCCAATAGCCTGCTGCTGCTCTTCGTCTGCTGGGAACTCGTCGGTCTCGCGTCCTATTTGCTCATCGGTTTCTGGTTTCACAAACCATCAGCGGCCGCAGCCGCGAAGAAGGCTTTCATCACGACCCGTATCGGCGATCTCGGACTGCTGCTCGGCTTGCTGCTGCTCTACGACCGCACCGGCACGCTGCTTTTTTTCGACGGAGGCAACGGTTGTCTCGAAACCGCCGCGATCAACTCACTCGCGGCGCAAACGCTCACGGGCGGTCTCGCGCTCTTGACCGCAATCGGGCTGCTGATCTTCTGCGGCGCCGTGGGTAAGTCCGGCCAGTTTCCGCTGCACGTGTGGTTACCTGATGCGATGGAGGGTCCGACGCCCGTCAGCGCACTCATCCACGCCGCGACGATGGTCGCCGCAGGCGTATTTCTCATCGCGCGCGTGTATCCGCTGATGTCCGCCGACCAGGCTCTCCCCGATGTGCCAGTGCATGCACTGACGGTCGTCGCAATAGTGGGTGCGATTACGGCGTTGCTCGGTGCAGTGATCGCGACTGCGCAGAACGACCTCAAGCGCGTGCTCGCGTTTTCCACCGTGTCGCAGCTCGGCTACATGATGCTCGCGCTCGGCGTGGGCTCATGGGTCGCAGCGATCTTCCATCTGCTCACGCACGCCTTCTTCAAGGCGCTGCTCTTCTTGGGCGCGGGCTCGGTGATCCACGCGGCCCATCACGAGCAGGATATCCGCGCGCTCGGTGGTTTGCGCGGACCGATGAAGATCACCTTTGTCACCTTCGCCATCGGCATGATGGCGCTGGTTGGCGTGCCGTTTCTGTTCTCCGGTTTCTGGAGCAAGGAAGCGATTCTCCACGCCGCGCACGGCTGGTCCGTTTCGTCGTTCCCCTTTTACGCCGCGCTCGCGGGCGTGGTGCTCACGGCCTTCTATAACACCCGACTCATCGCCGAAGTGTTCTTCGGTGTACCACGCTCTGCAGCGGCGCGCCATGCGCACGAAAACTCCGCGTCCATGACGATGCCGCTGGTCTTGCTCGCGATCTGCGCCATCGGGCTCGGATTTCTCGGCACACCCTATTGGCCATGGCTGCAACGCGCGCTCGATCCGCATTTCGAAACCGAAGCTGGTGGCTACGGACTGATGCTTGGCTCGATCCTGCTGGTGGCGCTCGGGCTCGGCGTGGGCGCTGCGCTCTACCTGCGTCGTCCGCGCACGAGCGACACTGCGCCCGATCCGTTGCAGGTCACGGCGCCGGGGCTTTTCGCTGCGCTCGCGGCCCGACTCGGCTGCGACGAGTTTTATGCGGCCACGGTGTTTCGCGCCAATGCCGCGCTCGCGACGCTCGCCGATTTGCTTGATCGGTGGGTGTGGGACGGCGCAGTACGCCTGATCGCACTTCTCGGGCAGTTTACCGGCACGGTGAATCGCGAAGCGGACGAAGGCGGACTCAACGCGGGCTTCAACGCCACCAGCGAAAAAATCCGCAGTGCTGGCCAGCTTTATTCACGCGCGCAGACGGGCGAGGCCCACGGCTATCTTCGCAGTCTCACGGTGGCCTTTGTCGTGATCGTGCTGCTCATGGTGCTGGGAGGTGTGATGTGAGCTTCCCGTTGCTTTCCAGTCTCATTTTTACGCCGTGGCTCGGCGCCTTCATCGTCGCGGTCCTCGGTCGTCGACTCGCGGAGTCGGCGACCCGCGTCCTTGGGCTCATCTTCTCGCTCTCTACGCTCGTACTGGGATTGTACGCGGCGGTGCATTTCGATCCGGCGCGCACCGGCTATCAATTCGTCGAGAGTGAACCATGGATCACGGCGCTCGGGGTTCGATATCATCTCGGTCTCGATGGCTTGAGCTTGGTGCTGGTACTGCTCACGGGCGTAATTTCCCCCATTGCGCTGCTGGCCTCGAGTCGCGTCGACACACCGCGAATATTTGGCGCGCTCTTTCTTGTACTCCAAGGCGCGGCGCTCGGCGTGTTTCTCGCGCTCGATTTTGTGTCGTGGTTCGTGTTCTGGGAGCTGAGCCTCGTGCCGGCGTTTTTCTTGATCAAGCTGTGGGGCGGGCCCGGCGCGGGGCGCGCGGCGTACCAGTTCGTCGTGTACACGATCGGTGGCAGCGCGTTTATGCTGCTGGGCTTCGCTGCGTTGTACACCGTGGCGGGCACGCTCGATTTCGAGAAACTCACGGCACTGGCCGCGGATGGCTCGCTCGCGCTCAAGCTCGCCTCGCTTGGCCGTTGGGGTGCGCCGGCGATTTTTCTCGGGGTGCTGCTGGGGCTCGCGGTAAAGGTCCCGCTATTTCCTTTTCACACATGGCTGCCGTCGGCGTACGCCGAAGCGCCGACGGGTGCGTCGATGTTTCTCACCGGCGTGATGTCGAAGATGGGCGTTTACGGTTTCCTGCGTATCCTCTGGCCGATTTTTCCTGCGCAACTGCACGCCGCAGCTGCGTGCCTGATCGGGCTCGCGCTGGCGGGAGTGATCTTCGGTGCGTGGGCGGCGATGAAGCAGACCGACCTCAAGCGCCTCGTCGCGTACTCCTCTATCAATCATCTGAGCTACTGCCTGCTCGCACTGTTTGCCGTGAGTCGGGCGACCGGCGGTGCCAGCCCGGCCAGCGAGGCGGCGACCGCGGCGCTGAGCGGCACGATCCTGCAGATGTTCAATCACGGTCTGTCCGCCGCGGCGCTGTTTCTGTGTATCGGAATTTTGGAGACACGCGCGGGCGGACGTCGCGGGATCGACGACTTTGGCGGCGTGCGCACCGCGGCGCCAATCTTCGCCGGTCTCTGCGGCATCGCACTTTTTTCTTCGCTCGGGCTGCCGGGGCTCAATGGCTTCGTCGGTGAGTTCCTGATCTTTCGCGGCGTATTTGGACTCGCGCCAGCCGCAGCGACCCTCGCGACGCTCGGCCTGCTCGGCACGGCGATATTCTTGCTGACCTTCTGGCAGCGGGTGTTTCACGGACCGCGCGCAGGAGTGACCGCCGGCGAGTTCGCCGACGTGAGAGGAAGCGACCGCGTCGCGCTCATCGTGCTGGTGGCCGCGATGTTCGTGCTCGGCGTCTATCCCCAGCTGCTCATCGGTCTCTACAATCCGCTCGTGACGAATTGGGCGAGCCACCTCGCGCTGCCATGAACGCACTGCCCTGCACGATCTACATTTCATGGCTGGGCGCGCTGTTGTGCCTCGTGGCCGGTCGGCGCTCGGCGGCGACCGCGCGCATCGTGGCGTTGGTCACGACACTCGCGGCACTGAGTGCGACGGCGCTGGCGGCATGGCATTTCGTCCCTGCGGCCGAGCTGCAGTCACTCGTCGACGTGACGTGGATTCCCGAGCTGGGCATTCGCTATCACCTCGCGGCCGACGGCATCAGCCTCGCCTTGATCGTGCTCACCAGTCTCGCCGCGACGGCGGGTGTGCTCTTTTCGTGGAACGTCGAGGAGCGCGCGGGAGAATTCTTCGCACTCTATCTGGTGCTCGTAGGCGGCGTGTACGGGGTGTTTCTGAGTGCGGACGCGTTTCTGTTCTTCGTCTTCTACGAGATCGCGATCGTGCCGAAATATTTCCTGATCGCGAAGTGGGGCTCCACGCAGCGCGAGTACGGTGCGATGAAGCTCGTGCTGTATTCCTTTGCGGGCAGCGCCCTCGTGCTGGCGGGATTACTGTGGGTTTATGCAGCGGGTGGGGCGGCGAGTTTTGCGCTGACCGATCTCGCGCGCGCTGCGCATGCGCTGCCGAGACCGGATCAGATCGCGGTCTTCGCGCTCGTGTTCTTCGGGTTTGCGACGCTCGCGGGCATGTTTCCGCTGCACACGTGGGCTCCCACGGGGCACGTCGCCGCGCCCACGGCGGCATCGATGCTCCTCGCGGGTGTGGTGATGAAGCTCGGCGCGTACGGTTGCCTGCGCGTCGCGCTGCCGCTCTCGCCGGTGGGATTCGTTTTCTGGCAACCGATCATCGCGTGGCTCGCAGTCGCGGGCATTTTGTACGCGGGTTTCGTCGCGCTGGTGCAGGACGATTTCAAGTTCGTGATCGGCTACTCCAGCGTGAGCCACATGGGCTTCGTGATGCTCGGCCTCGCCGCGGGCAATGTTACCGCCGCGGGCGGCGCGGTGCTGCAGATGTTTTCGCACGGCGTGATCGCGGGCCTGCTCTTCGCCGTCGTGGGCCGCATGGTGTACGATCGCACGCATACGCGGAAGCTCGCGGACCTCCGTGCGCTGCCGTTGCACCGGCTGATGCCGTGCGCGGCGTTCACCTTCGTGCTCGCCGGACTCGCCTCGATGGGGATGCCGGGCTTCAGCGGATTTCCCGCGGAGCTCACTATTCTCATCGGGACGTGGCAGGCGCGGCCGCTCTGGGCTCTCGGGGCCGCCGTGGGTGTGCTGGTGGCCGCGGCGTTCACCCTGCGCGCGATCCAAGTGGCGTTCTTTGGCGTGACTGGTTCGGTGAGAGAAGCGAAGCCCGTGCAGCATCACGACACCGGTGACACTGCATTCTCCTGCGTAACGTGGCCCGAGCGCGCGGGGGCGATGATCTTGATCGCCGCGACTGTTTTCGTCGGACTGAAACCTGATGCGCTGCTCGGCTGGATTCTCCCGGCGCTGCGCTCGCCGTATTTTCATACGGTGCTGACGGGAGGTGCGCCATGAACGCCGACTTCGTCGCTCTCTTCAACGCCCTTCGTCCCGAGTCCGCGCTCGTCGTCGGTGCGCTGGTGATTCTCGGGCTGGACCTTTCGCTCTTCCGTCAGCGCACCCGCGCCGAGCGACTGCACTATGCGCTGCTGCTCGGTGCGCTGGCCGTGGCCGTGGCGATTTGGCACGCCTGTCATGTTGGCGCGGTGGGGCCGGTGTTTGCTGGTGCGCTCATGCTCGACCGGCTCGCGGTCGCGGCGCGGATTGGCGTGCTCGGACTCACGCTGCTCACGCTCGGGGTGGCGCGCGGAGCGTCGGTGCCGCGGCACCCGGCGGAGTACGTGGCGATCCTGCTCTTCGCCACGGTAGGCTTTACGCTCATGGCGGCGGCGCAGCAGCTCCTGCTGGCTTTCCTCGCCCTAGAGCTCGCGAGCCTGTCGTTGTATGTACTTACTGGATACGACAAGACTCGCCCCGAGTCTGCCGAGGCGGCCTTGAAATATTTCCTCTTCGGCGGCGTGTCGGCGGCGTTTCTCCTCTTCGGCTTCAGCTTGATCTACGGCCTGACGGGCTCGATCGAGTTCGGTCCGATCTCGCGAGTACTCGCGAGCCAGCCCTTCACGCCGCTGCTCTCGGTGGCGCTCACGATGGTGCTCGTGGGTTTCGGCTTCAAGGCCGCCGCGGCACCGTTTCACCTCTGGGCGCCCGACGCCTACCAAGGCGCGCCGACGCCGAGCGCTGCGCTCATCGCCTCCGGCTCGAAGCTCGCCGGCCTCGTGCTCTTCACGCGCTTGCTCACGACAGGGCTTCGCGGCGCAGCGGGCGAGCTCGGCGCTTTTATCGGTCCCGGTTGGTTGCCGGTGGTCGGCGTGCTGATCGTCGCATCGCTGCTTCTCGGCAATCTCGCTGCGCTCGCGCAGACCAGTGTGCGGCGCTTGCTCGCCTACTCGGCCATCGCGCACGCCGGCGTGATGCTGCTCGGGGTGATTCCTGCCGGGATCTCGGGGCCGGGGCCGCTGGTGTACTACGCTTTCACTTATGGCATCGCGACCGCGGGCGCCTTTGGCGTGATCGGCGTGCTCGAATCTCACGGGCGCATCGACGCGATCACCGATCTCGCGGGCCTGCATCGTCGCTCGCCGCTCCTGGCGGGATGTCTGCTGCTCTTCATCCTGTCGCTCGCCGGTGTGCCGCCGCTCGCAGGATTTTTCGGCAAGTTCACGATCTTCGCTGCTGCGCTGCGTATTGATGGACTGTACGTGCCAGCCGGTTGGTATGCACTGCTCGGCATCGCGCTGAGCGCCGTGGCGCTATATTACTATCTGCTTATATTGAAACAGGCTCTCATCGCAGAGCCCGCGTCGGACGCGCCCGCGATTCGCGTCCCGCCGATCACCGCCCTCACGCTCGTCGCGGCGGCTCTCGCGCTCATCATACTCGGCGTACGGCCCTCGCTCGTGCTCGCGGCATTTTGACGAGTCTGGTGCAACCGCTCCGCTCTTTCGGTCTTTTCGCCCCGAAAAACCGCCCCGTTTTTGCTAATACCCCGCTAAAACCGGCCCTTTAGCCCTTTCCCCTCGTTGACACGCCGCCGCGGGGCAGGGTGGGGCGCATGAACTCCCTCGCCAACACCGCCACCGTCACGGCCAAGCTCCACTCCGTGCCGCCTGTGTTCTGGGTCAATCTCCTCCTCGCGGTCGGCGCCGTGGTCATCTGCGTGCTGCTCGTCCGCCACGCGGCCAAGATGAACAAGTTCTTCCTCTCTTTCGTCGTCTTCCTGTTCCTCGGCATCGTCTGCTTCAACTGGATCTACGAGCGCAACGAACCGCACGTCCTCACGCCAGTCGTTAACAAGATCGCACCGTTTTTCCCGGCCAAGCTCACCTATCACGGCTGATTTGCGACGTATTGCGCAGAAACGAGTTGGTTTCGCCGGGGAAGTCCGCTAGCGATGCGTTCTTTCTTATGGCCAAACCTCACTCTGACATCGGACTCATCGGCCTCGCCGTCATGGGTCAGAACCTCGCGCTGAATATTGCCGATCACGGTTTCCAGATCTCGGTATATAATCGCACCACCGACAAGACCGACAAGTTTGTCGCCGAAAATCCCAACACGCCCGGCGGCGTCGTGGGCACCAAGACCGTCGAGGAGTTCGTCAAGTCCCTCGCCAAGCCCCGCAAGATCGTCATCCTCGTCCAGGCCGGCAAAGGCACCGACGCCGTGATCGACGGCCTCCTCCCTTACCTCGAGGCCAACGACATCGTCATCGACGGCGGCAACGCCCTCTGGACCGACACCATCCGCCGCGAGAAGGCCCTCCGCGAAAAGGGTTTCCGCTTCATCGGCTCCGGCGTGTCCGGCGGTGAAGAGGGCGCTCGCTTCGGCCCGTCCCTCATGCCCGGTTGCGATCGCTCCGCCTGGACCGAGCTCAAGCCCATCTGGGAAGCCATCGCCGCCAAGGTCGACGCCAAGACCGGCAAGCCCCTCACCGGCGCCAAGCCCGGCCAGCCCGTCAAGGGCGGCGTCCCCTGCACCACGTACATCGGCGAAAACGGCGCCGGCCACTACGTCAAGATGGTGCACAACGGCATCGAGTACGGTGACATGCAGATGATCTGTGAGGCCTACGCCCTCATGAGCGGCCTCCTCGACATGAAGCCCGCCGAGATGGGTGCCATCTTCTCCGAGTGGAATGGCGGCAAGCTCGACTCCTTCCTCATCGAGATCACCGCCGACATCCTCAAGCAGACCGACCCCGCCTCGAAGAAGAAGAAACCCTTCGTCGACATCGTCCTCGACACCGCTGGCCAGAAAGGCACCGGCAAGTGGACCTCCGTCAACGCCCTCGACATGGGCGTCGCCGCCCCCACCGTCGCCGAGTCCGTCTTCGCCCGCTGCATCAGCGCCATCAAGGAAGAGCGCGTCGCCGCCTCCAAGATCCTCAAGGGCCCCGGCAAGAAGTACAAGGGCTCCAAGAAGGCCCTCATCGCCGCCATCCACGACGCCCTCTACTGCTCCAAGATCTGCTCGTACGCCCAAGGCTTTCAGCTCATGCGCGCCGCCCAGAAAGAGTACAACTGGAAGCTCAACTTCGGCGAGATCGCCCAGATCTTCCGCGGTGGCTGCATCATCCGCGCCGCGTTCCTCCAGAAGATCACCGAGGCCTACGCCCGCAAGCCCGACCTCGCCAACCTCCTCCTCGACCCGTACTTCAACAAGACGGTCAAGGCCGCGCAGGCCAACTGGCGCAAAGTCGTCGCCCTCGCCGCCGAGTGCGGTGTCCCGGCCCCGACCTTCTTCTCGGCCCTCGCGTACTACGACAGCTACCGCTCGGCCCGCCTCCCGGCCAACCTCCTCCAGGCCCAGCGCGACTACTTCGGCGCCCACACCTACGAGCGCGTGGACAAGCCCCGCGGCCAGTTCTTCCACGTCGACTGGCCCGAGGCTCACCGCCCCCAGCTCACCATCGAAAAAGCCGGCGGCCACTGATCGGTGACAATGCAAAGCGTTAGTTGTGACAATTAAAACGTTAGTCGTGACATTTAAAGTGTTAGTCCAGTGAAACGCCGTGACATTCTAAATCGTTCTTTTGCGTTTTGGGCGCAGACCTATACCTAGGTATCCCCCACGGTAGATCTGCTCTTAAATCGAATTCTTCGTCAAAACGGCCGAAACGCGAGTTTCGGCCGTTTTTGTTGAAGTGAACCCCACGGGCCAGCCAAAGCACGGTGAAGACCAGCGTGCCAAAGTTGGAGTTGAACGCACAAAGCAGCTTCTCGGTTACGAAACCTCCCAAAGGGGAGAAAAGATCACCTACATCAAACTGAACATCCCAGCGACTTGCCCACCTCGTGCCGTTTTTCCCCGGTCAACCGCGGGAGCGCCCGTCGCCTCTTTCATCGACGATGCGCCCGAGCAGAACTTGGGTAGGGATGCGACTGCCTCGTGCTATCCCTAGATTTCGGCTCATCTCAGCCGGTTGTTGCAACAGCCGAAACTTGCGCTCCGAGTTTTGGGCCCCGCAGAGAGTCTTGTCAGAGATTTCTTCAAAACCACTAACGAAGTGAACCACACGCGCCAACCAAAGCACGCTGAAGACCAGCGTGCCACGTGAGGTAAGATTTTGCGCGTTGGGACAGCTTCTCGGCTACGAACCCTCCTGAGTCGGAGATAAGATCACCTACATCAGACTAAACACCCCAGTGCCTTGCCCGCCTCGTGGCACTTGTCGCTGTCAGCCGCGAGGAAACCCATGGCCTCTTTCATCCGTGAAGAATCCGGGCAGAACTAGGTAGGGATGCGACCGCCCGAGTTATGTCCTGGTAGTAATCGTGCTGGTTTGAAATTCGGCGATTCAAAACGCTCTGCCTGTCCAGCGGTGCGCTGCCAACAGCGCTCACCGTTGAAGGAGGCCAAGGGTTAATGTCGGTAGCTCCTCAATGCTGGGGCTGCTAATGATGAATCCATCGTGGATCCAGCCCGTAAATGCCCACGGCATCGGAGCGATTTCCGAGAGCGCGAAGGAATGGTTTATGTATGCATGATCTCGTCCTCGGCCCTGAGGCGACCACCGAAAACCACTTCTCCCAGTAAATTGATCGCTCCGCCCAGTTGACCGTTATGCAGCCGGAGCGGGTCTCTGTTCGCGGGCGTTTCCTGCTGCTAATGAGATGCATCAAGGGTTCTCCAGCTATCGGGTCACAAGGGTGCATTCCTCGCACCATGACATTGTTCTCCATTCTTTTCGCGCCTACATTCGAACCACATACTCGTGTTTCATCGAATATAATGGCGATTCAGTGGGCGGATTCTGTTGAAACCGGGAGATTTTCCCGAAAATTCAGCGTGCATTTGTAGTCGAGATGTGGATTCTGCTCAGGTCCGCTCGCGTACTGATTCTTATTAGCGCAGGGTGCCCGCAGGGCTATGAGCTGTGGTCTTCCTTGCGTGTGCTCTCTTTTTATCCTGCTGCAGGATAGATGGCGTTACCATGCTTCAAACCTAAATCTGACCCCAAAATGCTCCGTATTAGACTGAAGGAATTGCTGTGCCTTGTTTTGATCTGCCTGTCGATCGTTCCAGTTGGACGGAGTTGTCTTACGCGCACCGATTTGGGGTCATATTATGACTATGACACGAATTGTTGGATCGATTGGGGCGAGCGCTACGAGTACAACACTTTCACTCATGAGTGGTATCTGATCGATTCATGGGAAAATACTAGCGGGTGCTTCGATGACAACTCGGAGGAATTTTCGCTTGGGGTCTTCTGGAACTGGGGTGACGAGGACGATTTTCTCTATTGGCTGGGCTTGCTGCCCAACTATATTGGGTGCACCGGCACTGGCTGCGTGCTCTCCTGCCCGAATCGAATCTATGCTTACGACGGCAACGCCCATCGCTCGGTTAGCGAGCTGACGGTTCCGGGCGCGGCGGCGGGCGCTCTGCATTGGATTCGCTACCACAACACCATCGAGCGCGATGGTCTCAATTATTTCGGTCGCGCGGGCGGTTGGCGGCATTCGTTCCAGTTCGATCTGACTCAATTGACCCCCGAGGCCAATCATCGCACCGGGCTGGGCTTAATCTTTCCGGCGGGTGAGCGGGTGGTTTTCGACAAGGACCCCCAAGGCATTTGGCGGTGCCCTCAGCGGCCTGGCCTTCGCATGCGCGAAACCGATCACGGACTTTCTGTCACCACTGAGAAACTGGGAGTTCTCGATTTCACTCGCGTCGCTACGGCGGACGGCAAGGGCCGCTATGAGATGCGCCAGCTCACGGATGCTCATGGCCGCGTCAGCGTGTTCACATATAATGAGGCGGGCTATCTGACCAAAGTCACGGAGCCTGCAGGCCGTTTCTTCGAGTTGACCTACAAGAACGTACCGTTCCGTCACGGTCAGTGGACACCCATTGCTTCCTTGGCCCAAAAATCAGTCTCCGGCTCATGGACCGAGGTCAGCATTCCGGAGACGCTTGCCGAAAAGGCGCGGTATCTCCGCATCCGCAGTTCCGATGGGTCGGGCTTGGCGATCGCCGAGGTCAGCGCCACTGACGAGCGAGGAAAAAAACTCAACTTCAAGGTCGATGGCACGGGTGACAACCTTGCGGCCCTAACCGATCAAGACGACAAAACCGTCTTCACGGGCAGTCACTCTTTCGACAATGCCTGCTGGCTGGACTTCGGTCCGGGTGGTGCGACGCCCAAGGTGATCCGCCTTCTGCTCGCAGATTCGGCGAAGAATTCTGCTCCCGTCGTGGAGGTGCTGACCACTACGGAGCGTCTCCGTCCCACCCTCGTGCAGGTCACGGGTAGCAACGGGCTTTCGGTGTCTTACGACTATGAAGTTCTGAAAGATCCCAAGGCAGACCACGAGTGGGTGGCCCTCTCCAAAGCGCACTACGGCGATGATACTCAGGCCGAGTACAGCTACGACTTTGTCCAGACATTTGGGCGTCCGCAGTTGATGGAGGCGGACGATCCGCGTTACGATAAGGAAGGCAAGCGCGTGCGTTACGCCTACCATGACCGCCCCGGCATGGTCCGGCAAGAAATCAACCCCGCCACCGGCGGAGTGTATGTCACGATGGACTTGGATCCGGCGGCGCCGGAGAAGCGCATTGTCACGTATAGCGATCTGCGCACGGAAACCCTCGTGATGCCGGAGTCAACGCTTGGCCGCCCCTCTAGTCACACCGACTCGCTGGGGCGCACCACGACATTCGAGTACGCCGACGGCGGCACTGGCCCATGCCTGAGCATTACCGACTACGCCGGCAGGGCGACCAAGATGGAATACGATGCCAATGGCCGCCTCATTGCCAAGTCCCAGGGTGCGGTCAGTGCGAGAGTTGATCGCGATTCATTGGGTCGGGTGGTGAAAAAGAGCCGCTCCGATGGGGCCTCGATGACATATGTGCGCGACGCCGCTGGGCAGATCAGCAGCACTGTCGGCTTCGATGGCTTGGCCCGCACCTACACGTACGATAGCCTCGGGCGCGTTGTGCAGGCCACTACGGACGGGCTCCCCTCGCGTTCTTACCACTACAACGACCTTGGGCTGATCGACACCATCAGCGATAGTACTGGCCGCACTACAAAATTTACGTTCGACGCGAGGGGCCGTGCGAAAACAAAAACCGATGCCTTGGGCCACATCGAATCGCGTGAGCAGAATGAGCGTGGTTTGGTCACGAAATTGACTGATGCCAACGGCGTCGCACGCACCTTCGCCTACGACAAGTATGGGCGAAAGATTCACGAAACCGACGAATTTGGCAGCTCGGCGAGCCGCACCTACGACGAATTGGGTCGGGTATCCAGCCACACCGATAAGAACGGCAAGACGACCACTTACAGCTACGCCTCATTGCCGGCGGGCTGCAGCTCATGCGCGCTTAAGTCCAAAGCCTCTACCATAGTCGATGGCGACGGAAGTATCAGCAAATACCTCTACGATGCGGGCGGTCGGCTGATCAGCCAGACCGCGCGGGCGGATACTCCCGAGCAAAAGACGACCATCAATACTTACGATTTGGACAATCGCCTCACCTCGACCACCACCGCGGCGGGCAAGGTCACCAGATTCGAGCGAAACCCCGACGGGGCCATTACCAAAGTGACCATGGACGGCAATGCGCTCATCGAGAATCTGTACGATGGGAAAGGTCGTCAGACCAAGACGACGGATTTCGCCGGCCATGCCATCGGTCGGAGCTATGACGACGCTGGCCGCCTGACCGCGATCGACAGTCCTCAGGGCCGAAAAATCGCCCGGGAGTACGACTCGGCCAGCCGTCTGAAAGCGATGAGCGACAACGAGGGCATGCGAGTGAACTTGAACTACGACTCGGCGGGCCGGTTCACCGGTGCGACCGACCGCGATGCCCGGAAGCTCGATGTCGAGTATGATACGGCGGGGCGTGTGACCAAACTGACCACCCCGGAGGGTGAAGTGGAGTCGACCAGCTACGATCTTCTTGGGCGTGTCAGCCAGCGCAGCGCGGGCGGGTTGGCGCTTTCTTATGCTTACGACCCGGCCGGAAATGTCGTGGGCCTGTCCGACAATCTCGGGCGGACGTTTTCGATGAAGCGCGACGCTGGCGGGAGGCTCATCGATTTCACCGATCCCAAGGGACGGCACCTGCACACAAAATACGATGCGGCCGACCATGTGATCGAGGCTCAGGGTGTCGATGGCCTCAGCACTTTCCACAGTTACGATGAGAAAGGTCATCTGGCCTCGGTCACCGACCGGCTGGGGCGCGAGACTCAGTTTCGGCGCGATGAGAAAGGCCGGCTTGCCAGCCTCGTCGATGCGGCTGGCAACCAGTTCACCTTTGAGCGCAATCGGTCCGGCCGCGTGATCGCCGTCCATAATCCCGATGGCACCGAAGATCGCCGCGAGTTCGACGCCAACGGAAATGTACTATCCTTCACCAATCCCGCGGGCGAGAAGGAGCAGCTAACCTACGATAAATTTGGGCGAATCGCGTCACGGGTGTGGACTCCTGCGGGCAGTGCGCCGGACATCTCCTACACTTATGATGATTTTGGGCGGATCGCGACCGAGAGCTGCGGTGCAGTGGTCACCAAGTACAGCTACGACTCATACGGGCGCCTAGTCTCGCAGTCGACCGACCTATCGCAACTGCTGCCCGGCTTCCCTGCGACGACGCTTGGTTACATCTACGATCGCTATGACCGGCCGATCACGGTACGGTACCCCAGCGGGGCAGCTTTGAGCCGTTTCTACGGTCACGGAGACCGTCTGGCCAGGGTGGAAATGCCGCTTTACGGCATCTCAGTGGCTTATAGCTACGATGCAAAGGGCGACCGCACCCGCATCGAGCGGAGCAACGGCGTCATTACCGATCGCTCGCTCGATGTGGTGGGAGCGCCGATCAAGATCGATAGCGGGCTCGCGAATGGCGGTCACTTAGCCGTGGCTTACGAGTATGACGAACTGGGGCGCCAGACGGCACGCACCACTGCGGCGACAGGTCGCGACGAGTTCACGTATGACGCGCTCGGGCAGATTGCGTCGGCCAGTTACAGTGTGGCGGATGACAAGTCTGCAGATCGTTCGACCACCTATAAGTGGGACAAAAACGGCAACAAACTTTCGCAGGTCGAGAAGCGCCGCGGCGGCGATACCTTTACCACCGCTCTCGCGACCGATTCGATGAGCCGCTACGTGAAGGCCCAGAAAGCACGTGGGGCCGATGCCTCGGCGATCCCTGGTGCGGATATTGCCTATGATCGTCGCGGTAATGTCACGGCCCGGCCGAGCGAGAAATCCGGCACCGCGCCGGCATGGAAATTCAATGGGCGCAATCAGTTGACCGAGATCGATCTCGACGGCGTGCGCTGGCTAATGACCTACGATGCCAAGGGCCGCTGTGTCGCCCGCATTCGATACGTCCTCGACACTGCAGGCACCTGGAAGCGCGACGACAACCAGTCACTCGTGCTCGTCTATGACGGCGATTGGAATGTGATCGAGGACCGCGATCTGTCCGGCGCCATCAAGGCTACATATGTGCATGGTCCCCAGATTGACGAGATTGCGGCCGCCACCGTGGGAGGGCGGGTTTATTTTCCCATCACGGATTCCCTAGGGTCGCCGCAGGCATTGACAGACGGTGCCGGCAATATCGCGGAGCAATACTCGTTGAGTGCCTTCGGCCAACCGGAATTTCGCGACGGGGCCAATAACCCGGCTGCCTTTTCCGCGGTCGGCTATCGCTTCCTCTATGCCGGCCGTGAGTGGCTCGGCGAGGCTGAGATTTACGATTTCCGCCATCGCGCTTACGACCCAACCTTGGGCAAGTTCCTTCAGCCCGACGCCGCGCGTTTCTCGGACGAACTGACGAATTCCACCCGCGCGATGCACAACAATCCTGTTTCAAACCGCGATCCACTGGGAATGTATCAGCCGGACGGACATTTCTATGCCACCTTCTCAGTGAAGTGGTGGAACGATCCCTATGGCTCAGTGAGCGACGCCTTCAGTTATGCATATTGGTCGGAATATCCGGATGAAGAGCAGGTGCTGGATGCAAAGAGGGCGGGCTTGCTGATGATATTCTTCATCGATTACGATTTTAACCATCGATTGATGTCGATCATGCACTCACTCCATGGTGGCGACCCGGACAAGGTTGCTCAATGGCGGACATGCGTGCGCGACCAGCTTTCCTCATATCGCGCCAGCAATGAGGGATTCGATATCTTGGGATTTGCCACCCATTCGCTGGGTGATGCTTTCGCGCATGTCCGCAGCGACGGCTATGCCTACAGCCCTCCGCTTGGCCATGCTTGGGACAGCATCATGGATCAATTCTTCGGCACCGGGACCGACCCCGATATTCCATACAATAATTCGGCCAAGTTTCTCTACTATATCCTCTACTTGGACTCTGCCCTGGGCGGTGCAATGACTTACACTCAGGTTACCGACACCGTCTCAAGCTTTACCGCGTGCAAGCCCTACGACACCATCCCAGGTCGGAAATCGCAGGCCGTGGGATTCGTCTTTCTCAATGGCGGCTACGTGCAGGCGGGCAATTACGATCCGGATGCTGCCGAGTACAATAACGGGCCGGGTACTCGGACAAAATATGAAGCCGATGCTTTCATGGACAACCTGAGTTCCGTCTGCAATTGTCCATAGGCATGTTCCGCGCGCATCTTATTCAGTGCCGAGGGTGGGCGATTCTATGTCTCTGCTGGGCCATGATTTCCAGCTGCTCAGCCGGGCCGAATGCTCTATTGGTTCGATGCCGGTTTGAGCGCGGTCACTGGTTTGCTGTGCTCCAGACTTCAGACCTAACCATGGGCACTTTGGATCACGTCGGAAAAACGACGGGGATACAGCACTACTTTGTGGACGCCAGCTATGGTCCGCAGGGCGGTGCGCCTACGGAGGTAGTCGTGTTCGGACCCATTTGGTCGACACAGGAAATGGTCGGAGTTCGCGCCAGTTCGGGAGAAACAGCCGAACTCCGTGCCTTTATCACCCCTGGCGGTCGCCTTCGGCGCTACCGCAGCGATACTCATGGCGAGTGGAACTGGCAGGAGCTGCTCGTGGATCATCGAATTGCATCATGGTCGGCACCGCAATTGGTGGAGGCGATGCCGGCAACTACGGTTCTGCCCTCTGATTCTCGCGAGAACATCGATTCTTTGGATCGGCGATTTCTCATGCGGAAGGACTCCGCCGGAGCTTTTCGTTTCTACGACGTCCAAGAAGGCATGATCGTGCGCGATGAATGGCTTCAGGACGCCGTGGATTCGCTTCAGCGGATAGATGTCGCACCGGCCAACCTCGGCTTGACCGACGACCGCCGCTACATGATGGCATGGCCCACGGCGTGGCCCAATCCCCGGGAGGGTGCTACGCTGACGGTCGATGGACGGTCTTACTCGCGCTCGGAGTGCGGGATATATCTGGTGCGAGGGGATCCGACGATCCATGTGCTGCGCAAGGGCGCAGTGGCGGCATACGGGAGAGACGCGCAGTATCGCGGTTGCATCACGTATGGCGGGGAGCTGTGCAGTTTGGTCACGACTTCCACCGAGATCTTTGTCCTTCGGGCGGATGGCTCCTCGGTAGGGCGGCACGGGTTCGACCAAGGTACCAGGCTCTCGCAAAGTCTTCAATGGGATGTGACGGATGGGCAGCTATATGTATATGTAAGTGGTGGCGGTCACCTGGCGACGACATGTATCTGGAGCCTCAAGGCCAAGAGTTGGACGACCTGCCCTTTCGATATGACGGATGGATTTGATGAATCGGGCCGACTCTACGTGCCCAAAAGCGTGATTTCCCGGCGATGAGATGGCTTGGATGCCCCGGCCGGATTGCGCGCATGCTGGCGATAGGGTTGCTCTGCAACGGTGCCAGCTGCTTCGGTCTTGAGTGGGAAGCGAAGGAGCGGAGCGTCTCCGTGGCGCGAGATCAAGCGACGGTCACCGGCAGCTTTTCGTTCAAGAATACCGGCGCTCGCCCGGTTACTATCCTCGCCACCAACCCGGATTGCGACTGTGTGTCCGCATTCGCCAGGGAGACTGTAATCGCGCCAGGTAAAATCGGGTTTATCGATTACCGATTTCTAGCAAAAGGGCAGGAGGGCATTCTAACGCGACGCATTTTGGTGAAGACTGATGAACCAAAGGAGAGTGCCATCACTCTAGTCTTGCGACTTGAACTTCCCATGACTGTTGCAGTTGAGCCTCGTGAATTGATTTGGCGGCTCAAGGGCGAGACGGCGGAAAAAAGCGTGTTGATAAATGCAGTGCGCCAAGTCGATGGCGTCGAAGTGGAGAAAATCGACGACGGCGGTGGCGAATTCGACTACGTTGTAAAAAAGACGGAACAGGGGAAAATAAATATATTTTTCCGGCCGAAAAGAACCGATAGGATCGGCCAGACGACGTTCAGGATCGTGGTTTCAGTCGAGGGCGAGGCTTGGGTTTTTGCCGTTCTTGCCATTGTCCGCTAGGGGCGTTCGCTTTAGTACAAAAGTAAGTGAGCTTCCGCAGCGTTAGGTGCGGGGCGATTGCGAGCCAATAGGCGTCGTTTGGGCCACGGGCATGTTTGACATGAGAAATGGCGAGGTTCGCCAGTTTGCCGGTGGCGGATTTGGCCCAGCGGTTTAGAGCCTTTAGAATTGACGGAGGAAGTGGACCGACAACAGCGGTCGAGAGGAGATTTAAGAGAGAGGATATTGCCCAGATCGAATCGGATTGGAGGACTCTCCGTGTTGTCTCCTCCAACCAAGGATCAGGAAAGCAGTGAGTCTCGACGATGATTATCGCCGCGGGTAAATGCGAGTGCAGGGGGGGCGCATCGAGTGATGCTAGAATTAGGTGCGATATGCACCATCTCGGGAAAATTTCCCGAAAATCGTTTCCAAAATTCCCGATTTCAAATTCTCGACAGAGTGGTGAGTGAATATATTCGTGATCGTCGAAGCAGTAAAAGTCACTTTTTCGTCCCGCTGAATCTCAACTCGTTCGTCACTGGCGTCTGATTGAACAGCGCTGGTGGCTGCTCGAATGGAAGAATCCATTTAGACGGATTCCTGTACTCCGAGTTAGGTTAGCACGGCGGGCTAACACCCAAGCAGGTTTCACCGCCATTCAATTCCACCCCGTCTTTATCATAGCGCCATGAAACGTCTAATCGTGCTGCCTGCCCTCATCTCAAGCCTCCTGATGCCCGCCGTTGTGTACGGCCAGGCCCAAAATAGTGCGAAGGCCAAGGACGTGACAACTACTACGCCCGCTGATATTGAGTTCTTTGCCGTGCAGGCGGCGGCGATCCCGGTCGAAACCCCCGATTTGGCGGCTGGCAAGACTTTGTCCCGCGATGAATTCAACCGCGCACGCAAGCTCCAGTCGGCAGGCTTTTTGGCTGCGGCGGCCCGCGCCAAGGATTTTTACACCAAGTACCCGGCACACGAGAAGGCGGGAGCGGCGCGGGCGATCGAGGCGATCTCGACTTTGCGTGCGGTGCAGACAGGTGCGGTGGAACTGGAGCCGGCGGCCTTGCGCCTCGCGCAAGATTTCCGCGCCGACGGCAAGAATCCTTCGGCCGATCGATACCACGTCGCGACCACTGTGGCGCAGATCGAGATTTCCAAGAAAGGCCTGAAGGGTGCTGATCTATTGGCTGAGTACGAGCAACGAGCCAAGGATCTCTATGGCGAATTTCCGGACGAGCCCGCGGTTTACGACATGTTCCTTGGGGTGGCGCGCAATGCCGACGCCGTGCAAGCGCGGCGTGTCGCGCAGCAAGTCCTAACGATGCCCGCTCCTGACAGTGCTAAGGAGGAAGCCCGAGCCGTAATCGACCGGCAGGACATGCCGGGCAAGCTTCTGACGCTCGATTGGCAGGATGAGAATGGGAAGCTCAAGCGTATGGCCGACTACCGTGGAAAGGTCGTAGTGTTCTATCTATGGTCGACTTGGTCCTCGGCTAGTATTTCCGGGGTCGAAAAGCTTGCGGCGGGCCTGAAGTCGGACGTGACGTTGGTTTCCGTCAACGTCGATACCGACCAGGAGAAAGGAAAGGGAGCCAAGGGCACGGTGCCCTCCTCGAACGGCAATTCCTATTTTGATGCCCGCGGCTTGGCAGGTCCGCTGCCCAAGCAGCTTCGGGCGACCAAGGTGCCGGCGGTATTTGTGATCGATGCCAACGGGGTGTTTGTCGGCACGGGCTCGCCCAGTGATCTCCCTGGTCTCCTCGCCAAGGCGGGAAAGTAAGCCTCAGCGCCACCACAAGTCATGAACCGCTTCATTGGGGCCTTGGGGGCCCTCGCACTTCTCCTTGCCGGATCAGTGCGCGTAGTTGCCGCGACCGGCATCGCTTGGACGTCAAATCCGGGACAGGCCGCGAACGGCGAGAATTATTATATCGAAGCTCACGGCTGGAGCGATAACGGCAGCCTGAATGCGGTGAGCGTCTGGAAGGATTGGGCGCCCCATGCCTTTGGCGGCGGTGGGAATGGCTGGGACAATTGGTCCGGAAATTCACGTTGGGATTACGGCGAAGCCTATGTGACCTTCATGGCGGAGGCTTACGATTCGGACGGAGGGAGTGGATATATTTACCACACGGTCCACATTCTGCCTCCTCCTCCCAACAATCCGCCCGGCATCGAGTGGACCTCTGCGCCGTCCGAGGCTGAATCAGGCCAGTCATACTATATTCAAGCCCATGGCTGGGATCCTGATGGCAATTTGGCCCAAGTCACGCTCTGGAAGAACTGGACGCCCCATGCTTTCGCCGGCGGTGGCGATGGGTGGAATGAGTGGGCGGGCAATCCATCCACCGATAGCGGTGAGCAGTGGGTGGAATACGAAGTCTACGCCGGCGACGGAAACGGAAACTTTACCGGGACGCTGTATCACACGGTTCACATCAAGCCGCCGAATACCCCTCCGACGGTAGCATGGGTCAATGAGCCGTCGGTAAATCCCGCCAGTGCCGAGCAGAGTACTTGGTACACTATCAAGGGTTCCGGGCATGACGACCAGAACAACATGACGGGCGTGCACATTTATCGTGAAGGCGCACCGTTTGCTTTTGAACTCAACGGTAATCAGACCGACGCCACGTCCGACAATCCCGACTACGCGAGCGGGGCGGTTGGGGCTATAGTCACCTACACCCTAGAAGCACATGACTCCTACGGTGCATCGTCGGTAAGCACTCAGGGCTGGCTGTATCATCAGGTGGTCATTACCGCTCCGCGGGGATCCCCGCCGGAGTTTCACTGGACGCCGGGATCGCAGAATTTGTTTAATAATCAGCCGTACACAGTCACGGCAAATGCGTCTGATCCGGAGGGATATTTGCGAGACGTCTGGGTGAATCACGACCACATCATCCTCGAACTCGATGGCTCGGTCACTGTGTCTACGGAAGGTCCGTTCGTTATTTCCAGCAGCAATGGCGGTCCGATTGCGCAGAATTTCTATGGGCAAACGGCCCGTCTGCAGAAGTCTAAAGATCACTGGTTCGCCGTAGCGTGGGATCAAGCGATCCAAGCCTCTTTTCCATTCCCCGCGGGTGTGCAAGTCACAGGCTCGGGCTTTACGGACTACTCGGTCAACCGTGCCCCTAGCACTCCTCAGCTCACCGTCGCACAGAGCACTATCGGCCTCGGCCAGTCGGTTGTCATCAGCAGCTTCGTCTCCGACGCAGATGAGAACGAGACTGATCACTGGCTTTTTTGGCAAGGGCCCAACGATGGACCAACCGATTGGCATGTGATGACGGTTGCTTCGCAGCCTAGCGGCAGCGCAAATAGTACGATCAACTATACGTTTACTCCAACCGCTCTAGGTACGTACCACATTAAAACCCGGGCAAATGACCCGTACGTGTCGACGATCGATATTTCCGTGGATGTGGCGGTCGTCGATATCACGCCGCCGGTTGCGCCGACAGATTGCCACGTGGCGAGCGTGTACAGTGATCGAGTGCAGGTGCTCTGGAGTCTTTCCAGCTCGAATGACGTTACTTCCCAGTCCCTCTTCTGGCGCTCGCTCAATGGTGGTCCCGAGTACTCGGTGACCTTGGGTGCAAACGTGACCGGCTACTATGTAACCGGCCTGACCAGTGGCACGCCCCATCGCTTTTATGTGAAGGCCAACGACGGTGCGGGTAATGTTTCTCCGGCTTCCGGCACCGACGATGCGACGACCTTGAATATCCCTGCGCCGACCCAGTTGGCCACAGACTGGACACTCAACAACAGCGTCACGGTCGAGTGGGTGCCTTCCACTTATGGCTATACGCATCACACCACCATTTTCTGGCGCCTGACTTCGGGTGGGCCGGAAAGTTCCGCCGTGGTGCCGCCTTACGCCTATTACACCGTCACCGGGCTTACCCCGATGACGAGCTATCATTTCTACGTCCGAGCGTACGATGAAACCGGGAACGCTTCGCCGCCAAGTAACGCGGTCGATGCCATCGCCAATGGCAATGCGGACTCGGATGGAGATGGCATCCCTGATCAGTGGGAGGTGGCGCATGGATTGAATCCCCACAACCCAGCCGATGCCAATGCCGATCCAGACGGCGACGGGTTGACCAACCTGCAGGAATACCAGCTGGGCACGGATCCGATGGTGCCTGCCACCAACGATGGTTCCAATAGTCACGTGGAATTGAAGATTCATCACCCCAACTGATTTTTGTATGTTGCGTTTTTCATTTGTACCTTTCGCACGTTTGTTGGCCGCCCTAGCGGCTAGTCTGGCATTCCTCGCCTCGGCTCCAGCGCAGTTACCGGAGGCAAACGGTCAACTGCGAGGGACCTACCGGGCACTCGACTTTGACACCGCAGTCTCGGTTGCTGCGGCCGGCGATTTCGATCGTTGCGAGAAACTGCTTTTCCAGGGGAACCGCCAGAAGCCCAACACGCTGGCATGGCAGCTCGAATGCGCGTACAAGCTCGCGTCGGTCGCCACGGCCTTTCGGCAGCGGGGGGACGGCAAGCTTGCGGCGCTCATGGCCCAGCGAGCGCTGGCCGTGCTCGGCGATACCAAGGCCAAGATGTTGGCAGAGGCTTCCCCTCGGGGCCGGTCCAGCTTTTATGAGTTTGCCGGTGCCATCTATGAAGATCACTTGGGGAACTTTCCTGCCGCTCAAGTCAATTACGAGCAGGCCTTGCGGGAGAATCCTGCTTCGAGCGGAGCCAAGGCAGGGCTGGCGCGGTTGACGCATCAAAACGAACAGGCCGATCGACTGGCCGGCAAGAAAGGCTGACGCCATGAGCATTACCCGACGAGTATGTTGCCGAGTATTTGCCCTGTTGGTTCTGAGCCTCGCCATAAGCGCGGCGCCGTTAATCCGGGCGCAGGTGGCCGGAGACTCCACCGGCGTGGTGTTGATGGTTAAGTTCGTGGGCCTTAACTGGGACACTTCGGCGGACGCGCCCGCCTTCAAGGCCGTGGTCCACGACACCTTTCTTGGCACGTTCGAAATGACCGCTGCGAACGGCGAGCCTTCGACCCCTCAATTGGCTGCGCGATTGGCGGTCGGAAAGCCGAGCGAGATATCCTTCGAGTGCTTCGGAGTCGACGCGGCCGATCTGGTTCTGATCGCGCCTCCCGGCTATATCGCCGAAATCGACGGCATCCCCCGGGAGCGGCTGCCGATCACCACGTTTCTGCGCAACCACAAGATCAGGGTGCGACCGGCCTCCAGTACGGTGTCATCTCGCGCGGGAGTCGCGACTGCCTTGGCCACTGAGCGCACCCTCTGGCAGGTCTCGCTCGGCACGCTTTCCAACGGCGAATCGGCGGGAAACATTTCCTGTATCTATGTAAGTGGCACGCCGGCTTCACTCTTCACCCCGGACACCCTGGTCTGGGATAAACTGTCTTCCGAGGTGCAGTTCCTCCCCGTGGGGAGTGCCATCCCGCGCCAGATCCTCACCCCGCAGGTTTGCGTCGATGTCGTCACGAATTCATCCGGCAAATGTGAGCTCAAATTCTATCATCGATCGCAGGCCACGGCCATGGCTGGTGGTATATATACATTCGAGCGGTTGGAGGGCGGCGGGGCTTACTCTCCCTACGCTTGGTACTTCTTTAATCAGGAGGGCTCGAATGAGAATAAGGTTACAATCAGCTGCGATCTGAGGCCACCGGGAGCATATGGCAGCGTCCCGGTTTCTAGGAAGAAAGTCACCACGCTCGAGCGCGTCGGATCCGCGCCGAATTTCTCCTGGACGGCCCAAGAGTGGCACAAAGACGATGAAAACTCGGTTTCCCAGTCGTCGCGCGTCCGGTCCGGTACCGGCGAGACTCTCGCAGTTTCCGACGGGACGACCGTCGCTACGCAAATGGTCCGGACCTACGGCACCTTTCAATTTGGCGAGGACGTTACCTCTGAGGCGCTGGGGTCCTCGCAGACGATCACGACCGACTACACCTACTACGACGACGACAATTATGGCGTGCCTGGGACCTCGAGTGTTTTCTCCCGTCTTCGCTCCCGCCATACGACGGGTGGCGCTTGGGAGGCCTACGAATACTATGACTACGACGATTCCCTCGAGGTGGCGGGCATGCTCAAGAAAGTCCACCGTCCGTTCAAGGATAGCAGTACCACCGTTCCCGGCAACGTGGCAGGCGACACGGCTGGCGAAGTCACTGAGTATGAATACGACTCCGACGCTTTCCTGAGAAAGCGACGTCCGACTTCGATTATCACTAAGGTCGGCGGCACGACCACCGCCACGACGACCATCGGCTATTCCAGCGCTCCGGCGGGAGCGGTCCATCAACCCAATCTCGCGCTTGTGACCGCAACAAGAAAGGAATACTTTGGCAACGGCTCTGAAGACAGCCTCACTACAGTCACGAAATATTTTCGGGAGGATGCGGGTACGGAGGAAGGATCCGAGACCGACGATTTCTTCCGCAACCAAATTCATTCGATCTTACGGCCAGACGGGGTGAAGCAGTCGTTCGCCTATGAGCGCGGCAAATGGGATGGCACGACGTTTACACCGACAGCCGACAATGGCCCTGATCCGACCGGTGCGTTCGCAAGCCGAATATCGGTCCTCACCGGAGTCGACGGTTCAAGCTTTACCACCTATAATGGTTACAATATTGACGATTTGGATTTGGTCGAGGGTAAGTCGACCATCGAGGTTGTCATTCGCGACAACTACGCCCGCGTCGTCCGCCGGAGAACCTTTGTTCGGGCCGCAAACATGTCGCTTATTGCCGAGAATTTGGACTACACTTGGAATTTCGCCAATCAGCTCGTAAAGATTGTACGCAATGACGGCGTTAATTATGGTGTTGTCTACGAGGCGACCTATGACACCGACCCGGGCGTAGGGCACGACCACGAGCACCTCCTGTCCGAAAAAGACGCGACGGGTGTCGCCGTAAGCTATACCTACGATACGGCTGATCGCGTCGCTACCGCCACAAAGAACGGCATCGGGGTGTTTTCAGATCTCACCACCACATTTACCTACGATGGGGCTAATCGGGTGACGGAATCCCGGCTCGGCCCCGCGAGCGGGTCTCATCTCATATCGTCCACGACCTTCGACGACGCCGGGCGCATCACTTCGATGCATCCCGCAGGCCTCGGTACGACCAGTTTCTCGTACAATCCGGCATCGCGCAGCCGCACGGTCACGATGCCGGATACCGCGACCCGTACCGAAGCCTATTTTGCCGACGGTCAGACGGCCAGCGTGTCTGGTTCTGGCGTGGTGACGCAGACCTACGACTACGACGTCGAGATCGACGGTCGTCGCTCGAGCAAGGTTGAGTCAGGTGGCAGCGCCCGATGGCGCCAAGCTTGGACCGACTGGATGGGGCGCATCAAGGAGGCCAAGAGCCCCGGCTTTTCCCCCACCGGCCAGAGTGCGTTCGTAGAGACTTCGACCTATGATGGTGTGACCGGCCTGCTCACCAAAGTCTCCCGCACCGGCTACGGCGCCTCTCGTTATGAGTACGATGTTATGGGAAAACTCAGCCGCCAAGGCATGCGGCTTGGTGACGATGCCCCGTTGGACCCTTCGTCCACCGACCGGGTCGCCGATTTCTCGCGCACTTTCGTCTATGAGAACGGAGTAATCTGGGCCGAAACGACTGCTGACGCTTATCCATACAGCGGGGCCAGTGCGGCCACGGCCCAGCGCATGACGACCAGACGTCAACGACTCAGGTTCCCCGCGAATTCGTTGGGTGAGTATATCACTACCGATGCCGAGGGCAATGTCACTGCCACCAGTATCACGGTCGATCGCACCACCGCCACGGTCACTACGACCACCGCGCGCACCGGCATGGCGCACGCCCAAGTCGAAACCGCCGTCAACGGCCTGACTACTTCCGTCGTCGGCCATGATCAACTCTCGGCGAGCATCACCTACGACTCGCTCCAGCGGCCATGGAAGACGACCGACACCCGCAACAATGTCACCGAGACGATCTACTACGCCAACTCGCCACTCGTCTACTCGGTCAAAGACGCCGCCAACAAGACCACCACGTTCGGTTACGATGGCCTGGGCCGCCGCACCTGGACGCAGGACCCGACCGGCAATCTCGCCTACTTCGCCTACAATTCCCGCGGCCAGCTCGAATACCAGTGGGGCAGTGCATCCTTTCCCGTCAAATACACCTACGACTCTTACGGCGACCGCACCGTGATGACCACCTATCGCAGTGGAAGCGGCTGGACCGGCAACACGTGGCCGGCTTCGCCGGGCCCGGGCGACGAGACGAAATGGGACCACGACCCGGCCACGGGGCTGGTCTGGAAAAAGATCGACGCTCCTACCAGTGCGCACCCGACTGGCACCACGGTCACATTTGACTACAACGTTCGCGGGCAGACCTCACAGCGGACCTCCGCGCGCGGTCTCAAGACGTATTACGGTTACGATCCGCTCACCGGCGAATTGACCAGTGTCGACTACAAGCTTGCTGACGGCACCACGGTCGACCCCAACACGCCGGGGCTGACCTACGTCTACACGCGGTCCGGCCAGGTTTCGTCGGTGACGCAGGCCACCGCCACGGGCGGTTTGGGCATGCGCAGCTTTAACTACGATCCCAGCCTGCCTTGGCGCTTGGCCAGTGTCCAACTAGAAGGGTTTTATGGCAACCGTATCCTCACCCAGCTCTACGACACGGCATCCAGCGGCTACCACGGCTATTCGACCGGGTTGGTCGATGGACGCCCCGTTGGCTACCAACTCGGCGTGACCGGTGCCCTGGACCGCGATTTGACCGTCAGCCACACGTACTCCGACCTGGGCCGTTTTGTCGGCGTCACCACCCAGTCCGGGGCCGACGGCGCCCGGGATGTCGTCTACGGTTACAAATCCGACGGCCTGCTCGATGGCTACACCACGGCGAGTCTTGCGGTGTCCCGGTCCTACGAGAGCACGCGCGATCTAGTGACGCGGTTGGAAGCCAAGTGGGGCGGCGCGAGCGTGACCTGCTTCGACTACACCTACACCAGCCGCGGACAGCGTCAGTCGAGCGCGCAGAGCGGGAGTGCCTTCGCCGACCACTATATCGGCACGAGCTCCGCTGCGATGGGGCAGGTCTACGACTACGATGGCCGGGGCGAACTGAAGTCGGCGGCAGCGTACCGCCTCGGCAGTGTGAATGCACCGGTGATCGACCCCCTGCATCCCGAGAACAATCCCCCATCCGCGGACGAACTGCCCGGCCGGCGCTTCGAATACCGCTATGACAATCTGGGCAACCGCCTCACCGCGGGTCCCTCTGGCGCTGTCAACTCCGCGGACGACGAGTACGCGCCCAACGCCCTCAATCAATACGAGACCAAGGAAAATAATGCGCTTCGCCTGCTCGGCACCGCGACGCGGGATGCCGCCGTGATCGCGCAGAGCACCTCGGCCACGACCGTGGCCGTCAACAAGCTGGCGTTGGACCGTAATTTTGCGGCCTACGTTATGCCGGCCAACAACACCGGGCCCGCGACGGGGACCGTCACGACCAATGCGGTGTTGACCGTTGGCTCCACCTCGTACCTGCGCACCGATACCCGCTCTTGGGCGGTGGGTCCGGCGCTCCAGATCTTTACCTACGACGCCGACGGCAACCTCACGGACGATGGAGTCTGGACCTATGCATACGACGCGGAGAGCCGCGTATATCGGATGACGGCCACGACGGCCGCCGTGAATGCGGGCTATCCCAGCCGCGTCCTCACCTTCAAATACGATTACCTCGGCCGCCGGGTCCAGAAGTCTTCGGCGCTAACTGTGGGGGCTACGACGACCACCACCGTCACGCGGTATCTCTACGACGGTTGGAACGTGATCGCCGAAATCGGCGACACGGACAACCTCTTGCGCAGCTACACTTGGGGGCTGGATCTGGCCGGCACGCTCGAAGGGGCCGGCGGGGTGGGTGCACTCCTGCAGATCCACGACTACGGGGCGAACAAGGACCTCCTCGCCACGTGCGATGCCGGTGGCAACATCGCTGCGCTCGTTAATGCGGCCGACGGCACGGTCGAAGCCACTTACGAGTACAGCCCCTTTGGCGAACTGCTCCGCTGCGAGGGCACCTACGCCAAGACCAACCCGATCCGCTTCAGCTCGAAGTTCACAGACGACGAGTCCGGCCTAGTGTACTACGGGGCTCGTTTCTACTCGCCGAGCCTTGGCCGCTTCATCAACCGCGACCCGATCGAAGAGGCCGGCGGACTCAACCTCTACGGCTTCTGCGCCAACGACGGCGTTGGGGCGTGGGATTTCCTCGGGATGGCTGAAGGCGGCGGTGGCAGTGGTGGCGATGGCAGCAGCGGCAGCGGAGGTGGTGATGGTGGTGGTACCTTCCTCCCGGTCCCGCCGCCATTCCATTACAATCCCTTTTCTGAAGGGGCCATTGTGGGTGCTTTCGTCTACCGCAAACAGGGCCAAAGCCCTGCGGCCCGCCCCACGGCCAACGATGCCGATGCCGCCTCGCGCAGGGATCAACAGGTTACTGGGCAGGGTATAGCCCCAAACAGTGCTGAATGGCGTCGAGGGCAGGTCGATCGCGTGTTGGTCGACCTGCAGAATCGACTGGGAGAGGGGGGCTCGATACTTCTCGTGGACGCACTGCAGGATGACCAGCTCCGTCTAGCGATTCTTTACGGATCGCGCCATGCGCTCTCTGCGGCGGATGACCCAATTTCGATCGTCGATTGGCTAGATGCCAAGAGAGGCGATATCCGAAGCAACAACGCTCGGCTTGATGCAGCTAACCTCCAAATCATAATCGATTTCAATCGCGGCAAGTCTTTCTCCGAATTTGACAAGGCGATGATGGACTATGGTGCCGATGCCATCAATTCTATCCTGGTAGGCGCTTCGGCCTACATCGCGTATGGCGATCCGGCGAAAATACCAGGCTCGTGCTTCATAGCTGGAACTCTGGTAGCGACGTCCGAAGGCCAGCAGCCCATTGAACACCTGCAGGTTGGTGACCGTGTTCTCACTAACGATCAGCAGGCGGAGGTAACCGAAGTCAACCCGGCGACGTGGCGCAAGATTCGGCTTCGGATGCGAAATCCGGAGTATCAGTCCGACATGCTCGACATCGAATTGCTTCGCTCTACGAAATGGATTCAGGAAGTAGGTTGTACGGCGGGTGCGCGTATTTGGCTCAATCTCGAAGAAATGGGTCTTCATGGCTGGGCCGACGTCAGCGTCGTGGAACAGTGTCCCCCGATCCGAAGTGGTCGTGGCCGCGTAGTGCTAGCAACTATAACGCATTTCAATTCGTTTGTAATGGAGATGCGCTTCACTGGCGTCCAAGGGATTTTGCAGCCGACGGATCGTCATCGGCTCTTCTCAGTAACCCGAAATGACTGGGTGCCTTCCGCTCAAATCGTCGTCGGTGAGAGATTGGCGACAAAAACCGGCGCAGTGAGCGTTGAGTCGATCGCCGCTAAACCAGGCACGCATCGCGTTTACAACCTAGAAGTCGAGACCGACCACTGCTATTTTGCTGGAGATGCAGAAATTCTGAGCCACAATAATAACCTATGCGGACAGGTTTCCGTGAACGTTGCGAACGAGAAAATCGTTTATCGGGAGAACACCTTGTATAGGGGGACTATCGAAAAAGTGAAACCTTTTAACCCGGAATTGAGCAATGCCGAGCAACCGGTTCGAGCGGTGAGGGCTTCGGATGGCTCCTTGCATATTATGAATGGAAATAATCGAGTTTATGGGGCCGTCGAATCTGGTTCTTCGGTGCTGATGACAATCTATTCGCCTGCCGAATGGGAGGCTTTCACTGGGATGTCATTCGATCCAGTCGCCCCCAACGCGACGCCGAGGCCTGTCATCCGTCCCGGATCCGATCCAAAACGCCGCTAGTATGAGCATGTCTAGCGCTTCATTCACCTTTATAGGCCCTGGATTCAAGGAGCGGACGACGATTCTTTCCACTGGCTTTACCGAGATTTTTTACGAGCGCGCGAAAGAGGTGCCAGCGTCTGTCGTTGTCACTTTGGAAAGACTGCGCGAAGTGATGGAAAAAAATGGGTTTGTTGAGCGTGATGGCCAATGGAATTCCCAAGACTCGCTTGTGAGTATGATTCCGTGCCTTGAAGCGACTTTCGTACAAGCGGTGAATGTAGCGCTTCACTTCGACACACCCAACGATCCCCGCCCTTGGATAGGACAGTTGGAGCAGTTTTTTGGGTGCTTGGGTTTTCGCTTTGCTGTAGACAAGAAGACGTCGAACGTCGGGGACGCGGTGCAAAATAGTTTGGCAAGTCAACTGTGGGTCAGCCGAAAGACCACGAAAGACGTCAAGTCTTGACTCTTGACAAAATGTCCGGCGACGGTGCTTGATCGGGTATGGCGAGATCGTTGCGGGTGGAGTTTGCGGGGGCGTGTTACCACGTGATCAACCGGGGGAACTACCGGCAGCGGTTGTTCACGGGGAAGGGGGCGGCGGAGGCATTTGCGCGCACGCTGGGCGAGGCGGCGGCGCGGTTCGGCTGGCAAGTGCACGCGTACGTGGTGATGAGCAATCATTTCCACCTCGCGGTGGAAATCGCCGGTAGAAGACCACAAAAGACGTCAGGTCTTGACTCTTGACAAAATGTCCGGCGACGGTGCTTGATCGGGTATGGCGAGATCGTTGCGGGTGGAGTTTGCGGGGGCGTGTTACCACGTGATCAACCGGGGGAACTACCGGCAGCGGTTGTTCACGGGGAAGGGGGCGGCGGAGGCATTTGCGCGCACGCTGGGCGAGGCGGCGGCGCGGTTCGGCTGGCAAGTGCACGCGTACGTGGTGATGAGCAATCATTTCCACCTCGCGGTGGAAATCGCCGAGCCGAATCTGAGCGAAGGTATGAAGTGGCTGCAGGGGACGTGGATCCGCCGCTACAATCGGTTTCGCGGCCTGCAAGGTCGGCCGTTTCAAGGGCGTTACAAGGCCCTGCTCATTGAGCCCGGTCATGCACTGGCGCAGGTCTGCCACTACATCCATCTGAACCCCGTACGTGCCGGACTATGCACCCCAGCCAAGGCGCGCGAGTATCGCTGGAGCAGCCTGACGCAATTTACCGAGGCAGATCGGCCGAAATGGCTGGTGCCGGACACGTGCTTGATGGAGGCGGGCGGCCTCGCCGACACGAAGGCCGGCTGGCGAAAGTATCTCGCTTACTTGGAATTTCTCGCAACCGACGAGCCGTCGAAAAAGGAGTTGGTCGCCAAGCGCATGAGCCGCGGCTGGTGTGTGGGCAGTGCCGAGTTTCGCATGGAGATGCGGCGCGAAGCAGCTCGTGCCGGTGCGCAGATCGAGCGCTGGCAAGGACTGGAGCCGGGCGAGGTGCGGGCGGAGCGCGCAGTCCATTGGGAGGGGCGGCTGCAACAGCTCGCGCGACACGCGAAGATCGCGCTTGCCGAACTGCCGCCCCCGAAGTCTCACCCGCACAAGGCGTTCCTTGCTGCGGCGATGAAGCAGAGCACCTCGGTCTCGAATGGCTGGCTCGCGGAGCGCCTGCAAATGGGTCCGCCCGCCTCCGCCAGTCAGTTTGCGCGCCGCTATCTGCTCAACGCCGCGAGCCGAGCGGAAGTCGAGCGGGTTTTGTCAAGAGTCAAGACCTGACGTCCTTTCGGTCACGCCCATCAAGGAGTTTCCTTGCTTCGTGTTCATTGCTCGCCCAATTATCGGGGACATTGAGGCTCGGGATGAGATCGAAAAAGATGACGTTGAAATCGTGGCCTGGGGCGAACTCTATCGAACCAAAGTTGATGCAGATCAGCACGTCTTCGGATAAATTTTCCAATGGCTTGGTTTAAGCGTAAACCGCCGAAGCACCCGCAAGAAATCCGCGTGCCGCGCGTGCAGTTTTTGGGCGAGCAAGACGGGCCGGCGGAGCAGTCGCTGAAAGGTCGGCTCGCTGAGTTCTTCACGCGAGATCGGAGTGTGTTGAAGGCGTATCTGGCCCGTGTGGACGTTGGTGGGCAAACCAGCGTCGCACTCTGCCTCAAAACTCAGTTTGGCCCTGATAGAGGACTGGCCGAGAAGATCGGCGCTATCTTCAAGACGATCTTCAATGCCGAGGTTCACCTCGACATTATGTTTGCGACCGCCGCTCAAGAGGTGGAGCTGAGTCAAGTGTGCCAGCCGTTTTTTGTCGCTGCGAGGGTCAAAGTCGTGACCGGCTCGGCTACGCCGTTGCCTGGAGAAATTGAGGAAGCGAAGCGCAATCCGAACGGCTGGGTCTATCGCATCGCTGGCCCCTTCGCACCTAACGAGAGTGTGCCGCCAGAGGCGATTGTTGGTGCTTGGAAAGTCGATGTGAGCGGCCGGATTGTTGGTGGCTTCGTCATGAACGAAAAATACGATCCGAAACGTTGGCCGAACGCCTAGCCTGGCGCGCCGTCCTTTTGTCGATCCGCGCAATCGCGATAAGTGAACCCCACGCGCCAACCAAAGCACGGTGAAGACCAGCGTGCCAAATTTGTAATTGAGCGCACAAAGCAGCTTCTCGGTTACGAAACCTCCCAAAGGGGAGAAAAGATCACCTACATCAGACTGAACATCCCAGCGACTTGCCCACCTCGTGCCGCTTTTCCCCGGTCAACCGCTGGAGCGCCCGTCGCCTCTTTCATCGACGATGCGCCCGTACAAATTTAGGTCAGGATGCGACCAGCCATGTAATGTCCATATGTTCTGAGTCCTCACCAGGATGGCGGACTAGTGGAATTGGTTACGGCTCAGAACCATGGTAGCACGACAACGCGGAAGAGAGTCTGCTGCCCATTTGGAGAGTAACCGCGAATGCGGCCCTAAGGTGAGCGCCGACATCAATGACTGCGACGTGCCGCGTTGTGCCGCTCGATGCGCTGACGTCGAAGACCGATCCCGTCGACGCGCTCAAGGATTCCGTGCGCGGCTCGTCGGGCGGTTTGGGCGGAGCTGATCGGTCTGCCAATCGGCGTTTTCAACGGCATGCGCTCTACAGCGGGCTCGGCCAGCGGGTGTTGCCCGCAGCGCAGCGGCCGAGGGTGTCGGCGGCTTCTGTTAGCACGGCTCGAGACCCATTGACGCCGCTGCGTTCTGTTGCGCTCATGGAAGCATGAATCGTCCGATTCGTGGCACGGGTTTTACTTGGAGCGTGGCCGGGTTGCTTATCGCGACGAGTCCGTCGTTGGCTGAGGCACATGAAAAGTGGTTCGTCTCGGGCCCTGCGCCGACGCTGGCGCCGACCGGATTTTTCTCCGCCTTCGCGCTCTCCGCCACGGCCGCCGCAGTCGCGGCGACTTTGATCGGCGCATTTTTTTGGCGCCAGCGCGGGAGAAACGACTTGGTGCCCAGCCCGAAGCGGCTGGGCGCGGTGGAGTCGGGGATGGCGCGATTTTATGGCTGGGTGCCGGTGGTGCTCGGGGTTCACTTCGCTGTGCCGCTGCTCGTGCTCGGGGTGCAGGGGCGTCTCTTTTCGCCCAACAATCAGGCGGCGGCACCGTGGAATCTTTTTCTCGGCACCTGGGAAATCGCGATCGCTCTCAGCTTCCTCTATGGCGGTTTGACGCGCCTTTTCGCGGTCGCCCTCGCGCTGCTCTGGGGTGTGGCGGGCGTATCGCTCGGTTGGGAAATCGCCTTTGAAAACCTGCACTATCTCGGTGCGGCGGTGTTCTTTTTTTGCAACGGCCGCGGACCTCACGCGATCGATCGGATGCTGTTTCCGAAACTGGATCCCTCGCCCGCGCTCGCCCGTTGGGCCATGACGGCCCTGCGCGTTTCCATCGGCGCGGGTTTCGCATTTGTCGCCTACACGGAGAAACTCGCCAACCCCTCGCTCGCGCACGCTTTCCTTTCGGAGTATCCGCTGAACTTCACCTCCGCCATCGGCCTGCCGCTTTCCGATCGGACCTTCATCTGGTGCGCGGGCACGACGGAGCTCGTCATCGGCCTTTTTCTGGCCTTCGGAATCTTCCCCCGCACCATCATCATCGCGGCGTGGGGCATCATCAATCTGACCCTCACCATTTTCAGCTGGGTGGAGCTGGTGGGTCACTTGCCGATCTACGGCATCATGTCGGTGCTGCTCATCTGGACGCCTTCAGAGCAAACCAACGCGCTCTGGCGGCGCGGCATGGAAGGCGAGGGGAGCTAGGCGTCAGCCCGCCGCGCGCATCGACCGAAAGCGGCGACGCAGGCGATACATCGCGACGGCAGCCGCGACGCTCAGCACGCCTGCAACCGCCAATGACCGCCGATCGCCGCGCATGAGTGCGTCGCCGGCTATGATGGCACCTACGATATAGGTGGCTGGGACGAGCGTGGAGACGGTCATGTACGTGCGGAACGGCACTCGGGCCAAACCGAGCAGGTAGCTCTGCAAAAAAAACGGCGGCCCCGGAATGATGCGCACGAGGAGCGTGATATCGGAGGTGAAGTCCGGTGGCAGCACGGGCAAGCTGCAGCCGAGCCAATTCGTCAGGCGAGTGACCGGGGGACGCAGGGCGCGGTCGGCGATCCAATAGGCCAGTGCTACATTGATCGTCACTGCGCCAATCGCGCAGGCGATGACATTGCCCACCCCAAGTGTGGGACCGAATACCGGACCGGCGGCGAGCGTAAACGGGGAAAGGGGAAATCCCAGCAGCGGCAGCAGCGCCATCGCGGTGAAAAACGGCAGCGGGCCGGCCGTCCGGAGAAATTCGATGCTGCGCTGGGTGAGGGATTCGATGTGACCATAGCGGATCACCACGCCGCCGATCGCGACGACGACGACGCCCAGCAAAACCCAGCGGGCCAAGGTGGTTTTTCCGCGCTCCATTTCAGCGAGCGTGCATGCGGGTAGTGGCGCGGGCAATACGCACGTCGGCGGAATCGTTGAAAAATCTGGCTATCCCAAGTGATCGAAGCAGCATTCCCCGCGTGCTTCCCCATCCGACGTTGACGGATCGCTACGCGACGCCCGAGGCCAAACCTCAGTTCGTCGATCGTCTCTTCGACAAGGGCGCTAAGCACTACGATGCGGTGGTGGATTGGGGCTTCCTGCGCAGCGGCGCCGGCTACCGGCGCTGGGTGCAGCAACGGCACGGCCTGAAGCCAGGGCACCACTTGCTCGATGTAGCCTGTGGCACGGGCTTGGTCGCCGTGGAGTCGGCCAAAATCCTCGGCACCGCCGAGAACATCACCTGCCTCGATCCGAGCGAGGGCATGCTGGCGGTCGCGCGGACGAAGCTGTCGGCGCGCTTTGTGCAGGGCCGGGCCGAGGCCATGCCGTTTCCCGATAACTCCTTCGATTTTCTCACGATGGGCTATGCCCTCCGGCATGTGACCGACTTGGAGCAGACCTTCCGGGAGTTTCGCCGCGTGCTGAAACCGAACGGCAAACTTCTGGTCTTGGAAGTAACCAAACCAGCCGGGCGAGTCTCCAACTTCTGCTTTCGAGTCTATTTCGGCCGCGTTTACCCCGCTCTCACTCAACTTTTCACCCGCAGCCGAGATGCCCGCGATATGATGCGCTATTATTGGGAAACCATGGATGCTTGTGTGCCACCGGCCATGGTGCTCGCCGCCTTGAATGAAGCTGGATTCACCCAAGTGAATCGGATTCCCATGCTCGGCTTGTTCAGCGAGTACACTGCAGTGAAGGCCTGACCGGCCCGCGCTGCCGTCTACCCACTACGCCATGCACTCTTCGCCCGCCTCAAATTCGGCTACTGTCACTGCGAAACTGAACCGCTTGCCTGCAGCGGCGCGGGCCTCATTCGCTCAGTTTCAAGCCACTCGCTCGACCGATGCTCTGGCTCCGGTGATCTTTGCGATTCTCGAGGATTTCATCCCGCAGAAGCCCGAGCTTCCCTTGGCCGAGCAGCCCGGCAGCGCCCGCCTGATCGATGATCTGGGATTCGACTCCATCGCGTTGGCCGAGCTGATTTTTTTCACCGAAGATTTGTTCGGCATCACGATTTCAAATGAAGAGATCCGGGGCGTGCAGACGCTGGACGACTTGCGCCAGTTCGTCTTCCGCAAGGTGACTCATACGAGCAACGCTTGAGCCAGGCGACTCGATCCATGGCGCCGCTGCCTGTCATCACCGGCCTGGGCTTCATCACGAGCATCGGCAACGACCGCGCCGCGGTCCTTCGGAGTCTGCGCGAGTTGCGGCATGGCATCGAGCGGGTGGATTTTTTCGGCAACGCCAATCTTCCCGTGAAAGTCGCGGGCACCATCAAAGGCTTTTCATTTCCGACGGGCAATTGGCGGGACTGGAGCTGGCCGGCCCACTTCACGATCGAGCGCGACGTCCTGCGCGGGCTCGCGCCGCACGGCGTCTATGCGATCTGCGCGATGCAGCAGGCGCTTGCTGATGCCGGCCTAACCCCCGCGCAGCTCACCGATGGAGCCACCGGCTTGGCCTGCGCGTCGGCTGGGTCGCCGTTCATGCTGGCGGAGTTTTTGGAGCCGTTTCGCGCGTCGCGCGGCGAACGAGTCAATCCGATGGGTATCGTGACCTCCGTCGCTGGCACGTTGAACTTCAACCTCGCCGCGCACTATCACATCCGCGGCGCCGTCTGCGGCTTCGTGTCGGCGTGCGCCTCGTCGAGTCACGCTCTGGGCTACGCGATGGACGAGATTCGACTCGGTCGTCAGCAGCGCATGCTTGTTGTCGGCGCAGAGGACATGTGCGCGGAAAGTATCCTGCCGTTCACCGGTCTGCGTGCTCTCTCGGTCAATCCGGATCCAGCGACCGCCTCGCGGCCTTTCGATGTACGGCGCGACGGTTTCGTGGGCACGGGCGGCGCCACGGTGTTGGTGCTGGAGAGCGCTGACGTAGCTCGTCAGCGCGGTGCGAGGATCTACGCTGAGCTGCCCGGTTGGGGCCAGGCGGGCGATGGTCACAGTGTGGCCCAGTCTCACCCCGAGGGCACAGGTCTACGCGATGCGATGAACCGCGCGCTCGCCGACGCGCAAGTGGCCGCAGCCGACATCGACTACGTCAATGCTCACGCCACCTCTACTCCGGCCGGCGATCACTCGGAGGCGCTCGCGTTGCGCGGCGTGTTCTCTAGTGGTGGCCGACCTCGCGTGAGTAGCACTAAGGCCCTCACCGGCCACGGCTTGTCGCTCGCGGGAGCGATGGAGGCGGGCTTCTGCGCGCTCGCGATCGCGGACGGGTTCATCCCCGGCGCCGCCCACCTCGAAACCCCCGACCCCGTGTGCGCCGGGCTCGACCTGCCTCGCACCTCACTTGACGAGACTCCGCGGCTGGTGCTCAACAACAGCAGCGGCTTCGGCGGCAGCAATGTCTGCCATGTGCTCCGCCGCGCCTCATAATTTTCCCGACTTCACGCATGCCGTCCGATCCGCTTATCGCCCGCCTGAAACAACTCATCGTCGAAGCTCTCCGGCTCGAGGACATCCGTGCGGAGGATATCCCCGACGACGAGCCGCTCTTTGGCTCGTCGCGCTTCGGTCTGGATTCGGTCGACGCGCTCGAGCTCGTGCTCCGTCTGGAAAAGGAGTTCGGCATCAAGATCGGCAGCAGCGAGGAATCCCGCCGCGCACTTGCCACGGTAAAAGAGCTGGCGGCTTACATTCGCGCTCATCAGGCCGGCACGGGCCGCTGAGGCCTTCTCCCGCATGAGCCTCCCTGCGGCCACAGCCCCGGTGGGTCTCGAAGCCTGCGATTGCCTCACGCCGTTCGGCGATGCGTCGGCGACCGTCGCGGCGCTCTTGACGGGACGCCGCGCGCTGCAGTTGCAACCCGTGCTCGGAGCGGACGGTGGCGACGCCGTGCCGCTCGCCTTGCTGGGTCCGATGGACGAAAGTCTGCCGCCGCGCTGGCTCAGTCACCTGCGCCTTCTGACGGCCAAAATCCCGGCGGGCCGCTGGGGCTCGGTGCGAGAGCCGGTCGTCGTGACGAGCAGCAATTTCGGCGTGGGCAATCTCTACGCCTTCATGCGCCACCGCGATCCCGCCCATCTTCAGGTTGGCGCTCCTTATGCCTGCGTGGAAAAACTCCGACTCGACCAAGGCTGGGGTGAGCACGTGCATATTTTCTCGCATGCGTGTGTGTCCGCGCACTTGGGGCTCGCGCAAGCCGGCCGCTTGCTGGAAGCGGGTCTGGCGGACCGAGTGCTCGTGCTGACCTTCGATTTCGTGAGCCAGTTCGTGGCCGGCGGTTTCCACAGCCTGAAGATTCTCAACGGAGAAATGCCCGCGCCCTATGCAAAGCGTGAGATCGGTTCCATCGGCCTCGGTGACGGCGCGGCGTTTGCCGTCGTCACGAAGGAGGTCACTCCGCTGCGGATCGAGCATCACGCCCTTTACAACGAGATGTATCACTTCACCGGCAATCAGCCGGACGGCGCGGGCTTCACCGCGTGCGCGACGGCGATCGCCGCTGCGGTGCAGGGACGTCGCGCGTGGATCAAGGGCCACGGCACCGGCACGCTCGAGGCCGGCCGGCTCGAAGCCGAGGCGTTTGCGCGAGTGCTGCCGGGTGCGCCGCTGGTTTCGTGGAAAGGCAGCCTCGGCCACACTCTCGGCAGCTGCGGTCTCGTCGAGCTCGCACTCGCGTTGGAGAGTATTCGCGCGGGCCAGATCCCGGGCACGGTGGGCAGCATGGCGCCCTGTTTCACCGACGCCGTCGCCCTGACGCCGTTTGCCGCCGCTTCCTACGATGTCGCTGTGCTGGCCAGTAATGCCTTCGGCGGGGCGCACGCGGCCCTGCTCCTCAGCCATGCTTGAGCGTTATCTTCATTTTGTTCGGGTCGAACGTCCCGCTCCCGAGGAGAACGCGTCGCTCGCGCGGGTCCGGCTCAGTGATAAATTTCCGCGCGCTGCACTGCGTCGCATGACTCATCTAGGCCTGCTGGTCGGCGCGTCGCTCGATGGACTCGCGCTGGGACCGGACGATGCGCTGGTCTACGCGACAACGTTTGCGGAAACGCGCGCCCTCGAGGATTACCTTACGAGTTTCCCCGCCGCGAGTCCGCTGCTGTTCCAAACTTCGATCCATCCCGGTGCCGTGCAGCAAGTGCTGATCGGTCGCCAGCAACCCGTCGGCCGCTTCTGGCCGCTGTCAGGCCGCCGCCGTCTCGTAGAGCACGCGCTGCTGACGGCGCTGCTCGAACCGGCGCCGCGCGTCGTGGTGGTCGGTGGCGAGGAGCGCGGCACGTGGATGCTGGAGCAACAGATGGCCAGCGCGCGGGCCTTTGCGTTTGCCTTCGCGCTCACCCGAGACCCAGCCAATGCCGTGGGGCGCATTTCATTTTCTCCGGCCTCCGCCAGCTCGACGCCACTCGTCGAGGATCCGTGTCCCACGCTTGAAGCATTCACCGAGGCACTGGCGGAGCGCCAAGCACTGCAGTGGTCGAGTGGCGGCAGCTGGAGTATCCGTTGGTCATGAGCACTTCGGATCCGCAGCCGCGCAACCCCGGCCCAAACTGGGGTTTCGCGTTTTTGCTGTGGGCGGAGCGCACGTGGCCGGCGTGGTTTTTTCGCTCGGTGCTCAAGCTCGGCACGTGGGTGGCGCTGCCTTTCATGCCCGTGCAGCGGCGTCACTCGCGGGAGTTCCTTGCGGTCGTACTGGGTCGACCCGCGCGGTTGATCGAGGTGTGGCGGCATTTTTTTTCGTTCATGGAGCTCCTGATGCTGCGGCTGCGGATCGCGCGCGGCGTGCCGCATCGCTGCCGGCTCGATCCAGATTCCCCGGGAGATTTCGACGCACTGATCGCTTCGGGTCAGCCCGCTCTTTTCGGCACGTTTCATTTCGGCCGGTCGGACATGCTCGGCTTTCATCTGTCGGACACCGGCCGCACGGTATCCATGATTCGGATGCGCCTCGGAAACTCACACGACACTCGCATGCTGGGCCGGTTATTCGGTCACGCGGTTTCGTTCATCTGGGTCAACGAGCCGGAAAATCTACTCTTCGCCATCAAAGACGCGGTTGAAGAGGGGCGCTCGCTCGCGATGCAATGCGACCGCCTCGAATTTACCTCCAAGACGGAGCGATTCGATTTTCTCGGCGCGCGGAGATTGTTTCCTTTCACCATTTACCACCTCGCCGTGATGTTTCGCCGGCCCGTGATGTTTTGCTTCGGAGTACCGGCGGGTCCCGCCGAGACCTCGGTGCAGGCATCGCCGCTCTTCGTCCCCGATGCGACCCTGCGCCGGGAGGAAAATCTGGCGCGCGCGCGGGCGCATTTCCAAGCCGTGCTCGCGCGCTTGGAAGCGCTGGTCCGACAGCATCCGATGCTCTGGTTCAACTTCCTCCCGTTGAATCCTGCAACGCCGGACGCGAACGCGACGGCGCAAACGAACCCTGCGGTCCAATGAGCGCGCTTCTTTTTGTCTACCGGACGGGCATCTATTATTTTTCGTTCCTCCTCTTCGGCGTCGGTGGGCTGATGCTCAATCTCGTTTCGTTCCTGCTCGGCTGGTTACCGGCCACGCCGAAAACAGAGCGCTTTTTCCAACATGTGCTGCACCTGCATTTCGTCGTGTGGGTGCGGTGGCTGACGCTCGTGGGAATCGCACGCTTTCAGTTCGACGATTTTTCATCTCTGACGCGGGAGCCTGGCTTGGTCCTCATCGCGAATCACCCAGGCCTCATGGACATCACCTACCTCCTGGCGCAGGTGCCAGCCGCGGTGTGCATTTTCAAACCGGCGATTCGGCGCAACCCGGTCCTGGGTGCGGCCGCACGGCGCGCAGGTTATTTGGCGAACGATGGCGGCCACGACATGCTGCGCGCTGCGGCCGGCAAAATCGCGAGCGGCTCCACGCTGGTAATTTTCCCTGAGGGAACGCGCTCGCGGGCCGGAGTGCTCAACCCCTTCAAGCCCGGCTTCGCGATCATCGCCCGTCGAGCCCATGCACCAATCCAGCTCGTCCATATAACGTGCAACTCCGATCTCTTGGTGAAGGGGCGCGCATGGTGGAAAATACCGCGCCTGCCCGCGGACATCACCGTGAAGCTCGGGCCGCGCGTGATCCCGGCAGAGGAAATGAAAACCGAGACCATCGTGGCGGAAGCCGAGGCGTGGTTTCGCGCGCAAGCGGTGGAGAAGACAGGAACGAACGCCACCTCCGCGTTAACTGTCACCACATCATGACTCCCTCCGCCACTCATGCGGTGCTATTGCCGACCTACAACACCGGCCCACGTCTCACGGGCGTGGTGACTGAAGTGCTGAACCATTGGCGGCCGGTGATCGTGGTGGTCGATGGCAGCACCGACGGCGGCGAACGGCCGCTGCATGAACTTGCCCGACGTGACCCCGGTCTCACCGTGCTGGTCCTGCCGCGCAATTCCGGCAAAGGCGCAGCGGTAATCGCCGGCTTCCAAGCATGCGCCGCGCGAGGGTTGACCCATGCGCTGGTCATGGATGCCGACGGTCAGCATTCCGCCGCGCACATCGCTCCGTTTATGCAGACGTCGATCGAGCAGCCCGATGCGATGGTGCTTGGCCGGCCAATTTTCGGGCCAGAGGTCCCTCTCGAACGCCTTCATTTTCGCAAATTGAGCGTTGGCATGGTGCGGCTCGAATTGCTCGGCGCCGGCGTAGACGATCCGCTCTTTGGCTTCCGGATCTATCCGATTGCGCCGCTTCTCGCCGTGCTGGAGAAGCGACGCGGAGGCCGACGGTACGATTTCGATACGGAGTCGGTGGTGCTCATGGCGTGGGCTGGCGTGCGCCCGGTGAACCTCGCCGCGCCTGTCCGCTACTTCTCCAAGGCCGAGGGCGGTATCTCACACTTTCACTACCTCCGCGACAATCTCGCGCTCGTCTGGATGCATATTCGGCTCATGGGTGAACTCATCTTCCTTCGCTGGCCCGGGCTCATTCGGCAGCGTCGTCGTTGGCGTGCCGCTTCGGCATCTTCGGACTCGAAGACGACGCGAGCCGCCGGTTGAATCCCGCCGTCATGCTTCGCCTTCTCGTCATATTCTTCTTGGCCAGTCTGTCCGGCCTCCGCGGCGCAGACGCCCAGAATCTGGCTTCGCCCGAGCATCGGCTGCAGCCCAATGATCCGGCGTGGCGCGATTTGCTGGCGCAGGTGGAGCACCGACCCGATGGGGTGGCGGACTTCGAGGAGCGACGGTATTTCGCCTTCAAGAGCCAGCCAACGGTGCTCAAAGGCGAAGCTCGGGTCTCTTCGGCTCACGGCTTGAGTCTCCGCTACTCCGCACCGCCGGAGCATCTCGTCATCATCGATAGTCACGGGATTCTGCTGCGTGAGGGCGGTCGCGATACCACTCCTCCGTCCGATCCGCGCGCCACCGCGGCCAACACCGCCCTGCTGCATCTCCTGCAATTCGACCTCGGGTCTCTGGCTACCGATTTCGAAACGTACGGCGAGCGCTCTGACGATACTTGGACCATCGCCCTGATCCCGCGCGACGATTCGATTCGGCGCAGTCTCGGCCAGATCACGGTGAGCGGAGAAAAAGCGACGGTCCGCCGAATCGAGATGCGGCGCTCGCTGACGCAGCGCGTGGAGATTCTGATCGCTCCGCCGCAGACCGCCGTGCCGTTCACGGCGGAAGAACTCCGTCGCTTTTTCCGCTGACGCATGACGTCGTTTCGCCGCGGTCAACTACTTGGCTGGAGCGTCCTCGTCCTTTTCGCGGCGGCAGGCTTGGGCTGGCTGAGTCACCTCGATCTCTCGCGGAAGATTTCGACGGACGTGCTGGACTTGATTCCGCCCGCTGAACGCGCGCCGGAGATCGCGCTCGTGCGCGAACTCGCGGGCGAAGCTGAAGCACGCGTGATGTTCTTTGTCCTCACCGGTCCGGACGGCACGCCGGCCTCAGTCGAGGCGACGCGCCATTTCGCCGAGGAGCTCGCGCACTCGCCTGCATTCGCGCAAGCGATGCCGCTCGCCGACACGGCCTTTCGGGATGCGCTCGCCAAAGAGCTGTTCGCGCAGCGCTTCACTCTGCTGTTTCCGCTGTGGCTGCGCGAACGCGAGGCCGCATACGCCGCTACCGGCGGCGATGCGGCGCATTTCTCCTCGTGGCTCGCCGAGGATACGGCCGCCGCGCTCAATCGCTTTCTTTCCACTCCCGAAGCCGTCGCGCTGCAGGACGCCGTCCCGGCCGATCCGCTGCTGCTGCTGCCCGGCGTGCTCACGCGCATGAAAGGCGCGCTCGCGTTGATCCAGCCCGGGACGTCGGGCTCAGGACCTGCACCGGCGTTGGTCTGGGCGCGCATCGCCGCCTCACCGCTGAGCGAGGAAGGGCAGGGGCGGGTCTTTGCCGCCATCGCGCAGGCGGCGGTTAAAGTGCAAAAGGAGTTTCCCGGACTCGTCGTGGCGGACACCGGCGTGAATCGTTTTGCCGCGTCGAGCCGCTCGCGCATCGAGCAGGAATTCAAATGGCTCAACACGCTTTCGCTGGTCGCCGTGCTCGCGGTGGCGATCCTCTTCATCCGCGGCGTGCATCGCGCGCTCCACCTCGTGCCAGTCGTGTTGGTGTCCGTGCTCGGCGCGTGGGTTGCCGTCACGCTCACCTTCGACCGCATTCACATCTTAGTGTTTGTCATCGGATCGCTCCTCACCGGCGTGGCCATCGACTACGGATTCTATCTCTACATGCAGCCCGCCGCGAATCCGGGCGAAACCTACGGGGAAAAAGTGAGCCGCCTACTGAAGCCACTGATCGCGAGTTGCTTCACCGCGGTGGCTGGCTTCGCGCTGCTGACTCTATCTGAGCTGCCGCTCATCCGGCAGCTCGGCGTCTTTGTCGGCGCTGGGCTGATCTGTGCACTCGGCGGAGCCGTAGCTTATTTCGCCACCGTGAAAAATGCGTTTCTCGAGACGCGCGCGATGCGCGGTGCCCAGGTTCTGCCCGCATGGCTCAGGACAAGCCTGCGCCGCACGCTCGTCGTTGCGTGGGTGCTGGCTCTGCCGGGACTATTTTTCCTCACGTGGCGCGACGATATTCGCGAACTCGATCTGCCTTCGCCCGAGCTACGGCGAGAGGATGCCCGCATCCGGGCCCTCTTCGGCGATAACGACGACAATGGCCAGCGCGCCGTTTACCTTACTCGAGGCATGAGCCTCGCCGAAGCCCGCACCGCCTTGGGCAAATTCGATGCTTGGTTGCGCACTGCGAGTCCTGCGTCGGAGGCCGTCGGACTCGGTGCGATTGTGCCCACCGTTGCAGACCACGCGCGAGCGGTGCGCTTCGTCCGCGAACAGGCCGACTTCGCCCGGACGCTGCGCGAAGCATTGACGAAGGCCGGATTCGAAGGCGACGGCTTCGCACCGTTTTTCGAGGCCTACGCGCACTATTCCGCGCAAGCGAACGAAGCGGACTGGGAGCCCGCGATCCGGGCCCTGCACGCCAAACTCGACGGGCCGCCTGCGCTGCTGCTTCACCTTGGCCGTCCGCTCACGTGGTTTGTCACTCTCGTGCAACACGCTCCTCCCCCCGCGCCGCCGGCGGACACTCAGACGGTCAGCGCTAGCCAGCTTCAATCGCTCAACCAAGTTTTCGCCCGCTATCGCCAGTCAGCGCTGCAGGTTAGCGCGATCGGACTCGCGATCGTCGGACTGGGCGTGTTTCTGAGCTACGGCCTGCGCGACGGCTGGCGCATCTTTGCGATCCCGTGCGGTACATGTCTCGGGATATTCGGTGCCTTGGGCTGGCTCGGGCATCCGCTCAATCTGTTTCACCTGCTGGGTGCATTTCTCGGCGTCTGCCTCACGCACAACTACTCGATTTTTTCCGTGACCTCAGCTTATCGACATGAACCCACGCCAGTTTCTGTCCGCCTCTCGGCGCTGACGGCAGCCGCGTCCTTCGGCGCCCTCGCGCTCAGCAGCATTCCGGTGGTGCGCGCGCTCGGCTCCACGGTGGCGTTGATGGTCATCGCGGCGCTGTTGGTGATCGAATTCGAACACTTCGGTTCGATCGCGAAAAAACCATGAAGCACGCGCTGATTCACGCTTGGGAAAAAGTGCTGCACCAGCGGAGGGGCGATCGAGCCATCGTGCAGGCCATCGATAGCGCGGCTTGTTCTTTCAGTGAATTGGATGCCCGCGCCGATGCTTGGCTGGCCACGCACGCGTCCGCGCATGCGGGACAACTGGCGGGTAGGGCAGTGGTCTTCGCTCAGCCCAATGGCATCGGGTGGTTCGAAGGGCTGCTCGCTCTTTGGCGCGCCGGTGCGGTCGCCGTTCCGCTCGATCCCCATGAACCACCCTCGGCACGGCTTCGCATCGCCGAGGAACTGCGCGCCGGATTTTGGTGGGACGGGAAATCGCTCACACCTCTGGCGAAGCCGCGGCGATTTCGTGCTGCGGAAATAACGCTCATCAAATTGACTTCCGGCACCACCGGCCGGCCGCGTCCTCTGATTTTTACGGCGGAGCAGTTGCTTGCCGATGCGCGTCAAGTTATCGCGACGATGGGTATCGGTCGGCGCGATCTCAACTACGCCCTCATCCCGCTCGGGCACTCTTACGGATTGGGCAACCTGACCATTCCCCTGCTCGCCCACGGCGTACCGCTGGTCTGCAGCAGCGGGTCGCTGCCCTACGAGATCGGTGCGGACTTGGCGCGCTGGCAGCCGACCGTGTTTCCCGGTGTGCCCGCGGTTTTTCGGGGACTGGCCTTGGCGGGAGTCGAGCCAAAGGAGCTGCGCAGCTTGCGCCTCGCGATCTCAGCCGGTGCGCCGCTGCCGCCGGAAACAGCCCGGGACTTCACCGCGCGTTTCGGCCTGAAGCTGCACAATTTTTACGGTGCGAGTGAAACTGGAGGAATCGCCTACGACCGCTCAGGCACCGCGACGCTGAGCGGCAGTGTCGGCATGCCACTGCGTGGAGTTCGCCTGAAAAAAATCCGAGGTCAGCGCATCATCGTCACCAGTGCCGCCGTGGGCACGCATGGTCGCCGCGTACGCGGCGGTGCACATGGGAGTTGGACGCCGCCGGACCGAATCAGCATCGATGCACGGGGTCGTCTCACGCTGCTCGGGCGAAGTGGAGCCACGGTCAAGATCGCCGGCCGGCGGGTGAATCTCGCCGAGATTTCCGCGCGCCTCCGTCGCCTAGCGGGAGTGCGCGATGCGTGGGTTGCCGTGAGTGCTGATGCTGAGCCTCGGCTGGGTGCGGTGCTAGCGACATCGCGTCCGCTCGCGGAATTGCGAGCTGAATTGGTCGCTGACTTTGCCGTTTGGAAGGTCCCGAAAAAATGGGCTCTCGTCAGCGACTTTCCTCTGACGCCGCGCGGGAAGACCGACACGCGCGCGCTCCGTGCTCTCTTGGGTTGGTGAGCCGAGTGGCGTCAAACCGCCATCAAGGTCGCCTCGATCTCCACGTTCAACTCCGCTCGGCAAACGCCCGCCTCCAACCAGAGAACGTGGTCGCCGGGCTGCAGCAAGGTGCCTTGCAGGCGCGCTTTGACGGCCGGGAGATCGGCTGCATGGCGCAGGTAGACTTTGAAATGCCGCGTCCAGCGTTGGTTCGCCCCCAGATCGCCACCCAAGCCCGCGACGCGCGAAATCAGTGCGAGATTATCGAGCGTGCACGCCACTTGCGCGGCGGTATCGCCCGGCGCGATCGTCGCGTGGCCTTTGATCGATGAGGTGCCGGAAATGAACACGGCGCGTCCATCTCCCGTCACCGTCGCGCGCGCAAAACTGGGCGAACGCGGTCCGTATTCCGGCGGATAACGATAGGCCGGCACCTGCGCGGGATTTTCGAGATGGCGCGGCTCGGTCGATGCGGCCGCGAAACAAATGGCGAGGTTTCGGTCGGGAGAGCCAACCGCGGACGCCGCGCATAACCGCGAGAAATGTTCACGCCCAAACTCAGCCTCAAATGCCCGGGCGCGTCCGCGGCAAAAAACCCGGTAGTTTTCCTGCCCGTCCACATGCGCGTTGATTTGCGGCACGTAGTTCCAGATTCGGCATAGCTGAAGCCCACGTACCGCCGCGAACAGATCGCTGTAAAGTCGCTGGGTCAGTTGCTCGAGACCCTCGGACCCGACTGGGCAGCTGGCCCAGCCTAGCAGCCATCCGTCCGCTTGCTGGAGTGTAAATGCCCCCGCCGAGCCCACGATCTCGCCGAGAGGGAAAATCTGCTCATCGGCCGCGTCGCCGAGCACCGGGAGATCCACATTGAACTGCGCCCGCGTAGACGCTGCGGATGCCGCGCGATTGAATCGCACGCGAAAGGGCGCGGACGCCGCCTTGGTCTGATCGATGGGAAGAGTGCCCGACATCGCGGCGGAGTCTTTGGCATCTGCCCGAGATGACAACTGGGTTCGCAGGGGAGAGATCGAAGTGGGATTCAACGTAGGGCTGGACGTGAAGGCAGCGTACAGCGGTACCCCGCCGTGGTGAGGTGTTCCAATAATGCAGAGAGCAATGCGATCCGCTCCTTCGCGTGCGGAGCGGACTCATGCAGAAGCAAGATGGCTCCGGGTCGAAGATTTCGCGTGAGACGGCGCAGCGGCGCCGACCGTGCTGCGCCGAAATTCTCCATCGCCCGCGCGCTCCAGCCGATGAGCACACGGTCGTGCTTGGCGAGGACTTGTCGGAGGAAAAAGGTCTTTATGCCTGCCGGCGCGCGAAACCACGGCGTGGTCGGAATGCCGGCGTGCCGCAGCGCGTCGTCGCAGGCTTCAACCTCGCGAGTCGTGCGCACCGGGCCCGCCAGCCAGAAGGTGGCCAGCGGATGTGACGCGGTGTGATTTCCCAGCGTGTGCCCGCGCCGGTGGATTTCGCGCACAAGATCGGGGTATGCCGCCACTTTTTGGCCGATGACGAAGAACGTCGCCTTGGCTCCGTGTTGGTCGAGCAGGTCGAGTATCGGACGCGTCGTGGCCGGCTCCGGACCATCGTCGATGGTCAGCCAAACCTCCCGCTTGTCCGCGGCGAAGCGCGTGGCGGTCGGCACGACACTTTGAAAATTTGGCAACAGCAGACCGGCCAACACCCAACCGTCTGGGGCGAAAAAGAGCACACTGGCCACCGCCGGCGAAAGCCGATGCCAGCCCAAGACGAAGACCATCAGCTTGGCGGCAAAAGAGATGATCAATCCCAGTCCCAGACGCGTAGGCCAAAATCTATGGATGGCGAGATGAGCTCCATCCGCCCGCGCATCGGCCAGACCTGCGATGCAACCCAAGGTGAATCCCGCCACCGCATCGGCAAAGACGTGCTGCTTCGTCGCAATCGTCGAATACACGATCGCGGTCACCCACAGGACGTTGACGATTCGCAGGGCACGGCTCGCGGCGATCGTGCGGCACAGCCGTTCGAGCCAGATCGCCGTGAACACCGCAAACGCCACATGCAGCGACGGGCAGGCGTTGCCCGCGGCATCCACGTTTTTGAGAAATTGAAAGGAAGGATGCTCCGCCCAATCGATGCCCGAGGGCGGCGTTGCGGTGGGACAAAAATAGAACGCGCCAAAACCGACCGCAGTCATCAGCAGCGTGGCGTAACCATACGCTCGCACTTCGCGCGTCCCCTGTAGTGACCCTGCACCGAGAAATACATACAGCCACAAGGAAAGATAGGGCAGCATGGCCCACGGCTGAAATGCGATCGATCCGTCGATGCCCGTCAACGGCATGGTCACGACCGGAAAAACCGGATGGTGCAAAAGATAAAAATACCCGCCGAAGAATCCGCCGATGCCCAAGGGAATCGCCCAAGTTTTGATTGGCCAATGCGCGCTGAACCGCCGACGCCACGTACTGTTCGCCGACGAATCTACATCGGACAACGACATCCTCGACGATCCATCGCCAGCTTGCATGGAGGGGCCGACACAATTTCGGAAATGAAACCGAAGCGACTGTAAAAAAGTTATCGGAAGTCGCCTAGCTCTGCCTCCGCGGTACATCTTGGGGGATGAACGTTTCCGCGCTAATGCATGCGCTGAAACTTTCGCGGTCGTTGACCCGCCAAAACGGAAGCCGCAAAGATATCGCAGCTTCGTTCCTGCGCGGCTAGTGTGCGGCTTTGCTTTCGGTTTTTGAAAATGACTGCGGAGGACTCGATTCAGCCGGCCGAAGCGTGGGTCCGTCCACGAATTCGCCGATGATCGTGGTATTCGTGGGCAAGCGCGGCACGCCCCAGGCGCGACGCTGGATTTGCCCGATCAGAATCTCCACGGCACAGCGCCCGATCTGCCGAGGCCTCAGGTCGAGGCCGGCGCATTTTCTTTTCGTTTTCGCGAGATTGAGGCTCACAAATCCGACATCGCTCGGCACGCGGCGGCCCGTGTGCTTTATCCAATCGAGCACTTCCGCATGATGCGTAAGGATCACGTCGGGCGCCTCGCGAGTGAGCCAGTCGAGCACCGACTTCTCTTCCAGATTCGCGGACATCAGAGGCTCGATCGCATGCACCGTAGGGTGGCTCGCCTGAAACACGCGCAGCGCGGCACTCGTGCGCAGGTGGATGCGTTCGTCGCGACCCGCCTCGACCATCAGCCCCGGCCGCCGATAGCCGCGGGCATGGAGTCGATGCAGCAGCTCGAGGACAGAGCGGTAGTGGTCGCAGCAGACCGAGTTGAGGGTCGGAGTCTCGTAGATGTAATCGGTGTACACTCCGGCGAACCAGTTCCAGTCGAACCGGAGAAAATCCGGCAGACGCCACGCCGGCAGCAAGATCAGGCCGCGTATGCCCCGAGCTTTCAGCACTCCACTGAGCCGCTCCGGAGTGAGGCCTGCGATGCCCACCTCGTAAAACTCCAGTTTGAAACCGAGATCCTCGGCGGCCTCCTTGCAGCCCGCGATCAGCTCGCGATGAAACGGCCCATGCGCGGGCCGATCCGGTTCAGAGATTTCGGCGGCGGCCAGCACGCCTTGGAGCGTCGAGGTTTGCGATCGGCGCATCGCAGACATCAGCGCACTGACCATCGGGTTGTGCTGGTAGCCGATTTCTTTCGCAGCCGCTTGGACTTTCAATATCGTCGCCGGCGCTGCGCGCGGGGAACCGCTGAGTGCAGTTGCGACAGTGGACGGGGAGAGGCCGGTGATCTGCGCAAGCAAGCGCACTGACGGAGCCGGAGAATGGGGCATTTGGACTGTCTAACTCTCATCAGAATCGTCGCAGCATCTCACGATAGCGAACAGTCCGCGGCGTTCCCCCCTCATCGAGCCTGCCATGCCGCGTTACCTTTCGCTCCTCGGTCTTTTCGTTGTCACGTCCGCCTTGAACGGCGCACTTCCTTTGCCCGACCCCGACAACGGCGGACTCGAGCTGCCTCCCGGGTTTCGCGCGGCGGTCGTCGCGGACAATCTCGTCGTTGGCCGCCGAATCGACAACAGTGTCGACACGCTCCGGTTCCTGACCTTGAAGCCAAATGGAGATCTTTACGCCAAAACGTATCGTGGCGGCATCCTCGCGCTGCACGATTCTGACGGCGATGGGCGATACGACGTCGTGAAAGAGTTTGGCCAAGGCGGGGGTACCGCTGTGCTCTGGCGCGACGGTTGGCTCTATCATTCCAGCACCACGGCCGTATTTCGCTATCGGATGGGGCCCGACGAATTCCTGCCTGCGGGCGAGCCGGAAACGATCGTCTCGGGCATGGACGCGCATCGCAACGCGCATGACGCGAAGAGCTTCGCATTCGACGGCGAGGGCCGGCTGCTCGTGGAGGTTGGCTCCTATTACAATGTCTTCAGCAAGCCCGACCGACAGCTCGGGGCAAAGGGCGGAGACCCGACGGAATTTCTTCAATCCCACGGCGGCTTCTGGCGATTCGATCCCAATCGCCTCAATCAAACGCTAGCTGACGGCTTTCATTTTTCGACCGGTCACCGCCATTCCCTGGCCGTGGCGTGGCACCCGCTAAAGAAGGAGTTCTTCATGGTCCAAATGGGGCGAGATCAACTCAACGTGGTTGATCCGGTGCACTACGATGACTTGGACAACGCCGAGCGGGTGGCGGAGGAGATGCACTTGCTGCGCGAAGGAACTAACCTCGGCTGGCCTTTCACTTATTGGGACCCGTACAAGAAAGCGCGCATGGTCGCGCCTGAATTCGGCGGCGACGGCCAGAAGCGTTCGAGCGATCCGCGCTTCGATGCGCCGGTAGTGGCGTTTCCTGCGCACTGGGCGCCGCTGCAGATGGCGGTCTACACCGCGGCCCAATTTCCCAGCAAATATCGCAACGGAGTTTTTATCGCGTTCCATGGATCGTGGAATCGCGCGCCCCGGCCGCAGGAAGGTTATAATGTCGCGTTTGTACCCTTCGACGACACCGGCATGCCGACAGGGACCTATGAGGTTTTTGCGCGGGGCTTCGCCGGCAAACCGACATTGGCGAGTGCGAAGGAAGCGAACTATCGGCCCGGCGGACTGGCGGTAGGCCCGGACGGCTCGCTCTTTGTCGGCGACACCGAAAAGGGCCGCATCTGGCGGATTTTCTACGTCGGGGAATCCGCCACGACTGGGTCAGTCCAATCCGGTGCTGCTGCTGCACGCGCGTCCGCGGCTTCACTGGAAGCGCCACCTCCGCTCGCGCTCACGGCTCAGGCCAAACGCGGACAAGCGAAGTACAATCTCTTGTGCGCTCCGTGTCACATGCTTGATGGCACCGGTGCCGGGCAGATGCAGCCCGCCCTCGCTGGTTCGGCGGTCGTGAAGGGCGATCCTCTCCGGCTCATCCGCATCGTGCTGCAAGGCCCCGCTGCAGTGCTGCCGCCCGATCGCCCGAAGTATTCCAACATCATGCCGCCTTTCCCGACGCTGCCCGACGGCCAGGTTGCCGATCTCGTGACCTACCTGCGCGCGGCGCATGGCGATGGTGCGAGTGCAGTCAGCGAAGCGGAGGTGGCAAAAGTGCGCGGCTCGTTGCCGTAGGCACGATCGTGCGGAGAGTAGTCCGCCGGGCTCATTGCTTCCCCAAATTTTATGAACCCCATACCCTCGCGATTGATCGTCGCTGCATTAGTTGATGTTTTGTTTGGCCATCTCGTCCGCGCGCAGACCACTGCTAGTCCCACGGCATCGACGCCGGCAGTTGTCGCGGAGCTGGCTCCCGCGCCGTTTTCGCCCAAGGATATCCCAGGAAAGGGGCTCGCGGAGCATCCCTTTTTTTATGCCGGCGAGTGGAATCACCCGAGTCCTGACCAGACGATGTTCATCATCCGCGATGGACGCGTGCAGTGGTCCTATTCGATTCCGCTCAAGACCTCTTCGGGTGGTATCCAGGAGTACAGCGACGCCACCTTGCGCTCCGATGGGTCCGTGCTCTTCGCGCACATGAGCGGAGCCACGCTGGTCAGTGCGGAGAAAAAAGTGCTTTGGCACTACGACGCACCGAAAGGCTTCGAGGTCCACGTGGCCCAGCCGCTCGGTCTGAATCGCGCGATGCTCATCCAAAACGGCAACCCCGCCAAGTGTATGATCGTTCGCCTGCCTGGCGGCGACATCGAGAAGGAGTTCATCCTTCCCACCGGAAATCCCGGCAAGACCCACGGCCAGTTTCGACGAGCTCGACTCACCGCTGCCGGCACGCTGCTCGCCGCCCACATGGACAGCAACAAGGTTGCCGAATACGACATGGAGGGAAAAGAAATCTGGTCCTACTCCGTGCCCTCACCTTGGGCCGCGAATCGCTTGAAGAACGGCAACACGCTGCTCACGAGCAACCGCGGCTTCGTTCGTGAAATCAACGCCAAGGGCGAAACGGTTTGGGAGTTCACGCAGACCGACGTGCCCGACATCAAGCTCTTCAGCCTGCAAGAGGCCAATCGCCTCGCCAACGGCCACACGATCATCACCAACTGGTGTCCCAACGGGATCAAGGATCCGAAGCGCTGGCCCGAGTCAGTCCAAGCGATCGAAGTGACATCGGACAAGAAGGTCGTTTGGGCGCTGCGCTCTTGGGAGGGTGCTGCGAATCTGGGGCCTGCCACGAATCTCCAACTTCTCGACGAGCCAGGCGTACCAGAAAATCGAGAGCAGTCTCGATAGCCCCGGCTACGTTGTCACCAACGCGAACCCCAAGGGCTATGTCGCCGAAACTCGTCTCATCACCTTGGACTAAAGACGAATCACGGCAGCGGTTGCGCATCACTGGAGGTATTTTATTACAGCCTCCGTGCGCGAGCGGACGTGCAGTTTTCCGTAGATGTGCTTCAAGTGGCTCTTCACGGTTTCGAGACTGATCGAGAGCTGGTCCGCGATCTCTTTCGTGAGATGGCCTTGAGCGAGGAGCTTCAGGATTTCTTCCTCCCGCGCGGTGAGTTGCTCGGGCTGCGTCGGCAAACGACGGAATGACTGGATAACTTTGCGCGCTACTTCGCCGTTCATCGGCACACCACCGTGCTTGATCTCGCGGATGGCGCGCAGGATTTCTTCGGGTGACGTTTCCTTGAGGAGGTAACCGCTGGCGCCCGCCTCCAAGGCGCGGAAAATTTCTTCGCTCTCCTCATAGACCGTGTAGATCATGAATTCGGAGCGGGGCAGGATGCGCTTCAGTCGCGCGGTGCCATCGATCCCCGAACCGTCGGGAAGACGCACGTCCATGATGACGACGTCGGGGTTGTGCTTCGGGAGTTCGCGCAGCGCCGTCTGAAGATTGCGGCAGACACAGACGCACTGCAGCCCGCGATCCTCGGAGATGATCTGCTTCAGCTCTTCGCAAATCTCCAAGTTGTCTTCGGTGATGGCTACGGTGATGGGCATGGGGAAGCGGTGCGCATCGCGTGGCGGAGGGAGATGCGCGTGCCTTGGCCGGTCGCGCTCTCAATCGTGCATTCGCCACCGATTTCCCGGACGCGGGCTCGCATGTTGCTCAGGCCGTTGCAGGCGGCGAGGTTGCTCGCCTGTGGATCAAATCCGATCCCATCGTCGGAAAGAATCAGAGAGAACATGCCGTCTTTTGCGCTGAAGGTGAGAGTGACGCGGGTCGCATGCGCATGTTTGAGCGTGTTGTTCATCGCCTCTTTCACGAATGCGAGGAGGTTGTGCTGTTCCTCGGGGCGAAGGGGAAGGGTAGGGATTTCGTCGATGCCATGGACGGTGCAGATCACCGATGTCTCGCGAAAGAATTTTAGCGCGAACTGTCCCATGAACGACGCGAGGCGGTCCCAGGTGTTGTTCTTTGGACTCACCGTCCAAATGATGCTCTCCAGTTCGCTGGCGAGCCGCCGGGCACGAGCAGAAAGCTGGGCGGCAAAGTTTTTGAAAACAGGATCATCCGAATGACGTTTCATCCGCTCGGTCAGCAGCCGGATCTGCGTGAGGCTTCCGCCCAATTCGTCGTGCAGATCCCGCGCGATCCGGGCGCGCTCGCGCTCAAGTGCATTTTCATGCTCAAGCTGGATCAAACGTAAGCGCAAACGCCGATGCGACCACGCGCGGACCGCCCAGATCACGATTAAGATGAACACCAACGGCGCCCCGAACGCGAATGCGGTGGTCTGCCACCACGACGGTGCAACGACCAATCCGATCGCCGCCCCGACATTGTTCCAGACCCCGTCCTGATTGCAGGCGATCACCTTCATCTCGTAGTGCCCGGGTGGCACGTGGGCGTAGGTGGCGGTGTGATCTGCGAGTGTCTCGATCCAATCGGCATCGTAGCCGACGAGTTGGTGGCGCACTCGCACGCGCTCAGGGGCGGAGAAATTTAGCGCGACGAAGTTGAAGTCCAGGCGATGGTTCCCCGGGGAAACGCTGATCGGCTCACCGGTTGTCTCGATGTGGCCGTCGATCGCGACCGAATCGATGTAGACGAGCGGCGGCGACCGCTCGTGGGAGAGAGCGGCGGGATCGAGCCCGACGATGCCTCGATGCGTGACGAGCCACAAATGTCCATCGCTGGTTTGGCACGACCGGGGCTGCCCGTTGGTGAAGGCGGACATGCCGGCGAGGCCTTCGTCGCGGCCAAAGGTTGTCGCTACGAGGTGTGGCTGTCCGGCGCCGCCGTCTTTCAGTGCCGTCAGTGAGACATGAAAGAGACCGCCATGGCAGCCAATCCACATGCGGCCGTCTTTGTCCTGAATCATGTTGTCGATGTCGTCATCGGGCAGGCCATCGGCCCGGGTAAAAATTCGGGTGACCCCATGGTACCGCAACTGAAGGCCGCGGGGCGTCCCGATCCACAGGGCGCCATCGGCATCGAAATGGAGCACGTTGATGCGGCCTTCGCTCGGGGGATGGTTCTCCAGCTTCCCTGCGTGCCACGATATGATCGCGCCATCCCGTGTCGCCGCCCAGATCGAGCCGTCGGGCGCCTCGGCGATCGCGATCATGCGTTTGTCCGAGGAGTTCTTCTGCGGGACCACTTCGTGATAAACATCATCGTGAAAGTACCCGAGAGCGCCATCGCCGGCGCCGACCCACATGTCCCCTGAACTGGCGCAAAACATCGCTCGCACCGTAGGTAGCCCCGGAGCCATCGCTTCGATGTGGTGGGGTGGATCGATACTGGTGCGAAACAACCCGCCGGTAGCGCCGACCCAGATTCGCCTCGAGCGGTCGTTGCATACGGTGATGGCAAAAAACTGGGCCGTGACAGGTGAGTTCGCGACCGTCTCGAAGACCCCATCTTTCATCCGAACGAGGCCGCCATTTCGATTGGCGCACCAGATGGCGTCGTTCGCATCGGTGCAGACTGAGCTGCTCAGATCTTCGGCCAATCCGCTTGCGCGATCCAGCAGGACGAAGGCCTTGGGTTGAATGCGAGCGAGTCCGCCACCATCGGTGGACACCCAGACGTTGCCCTCACGGTCTTCGGTGAGCGCCGTGATCTGCGGACTACTGGTGACCACTTGGGCAAATTCGCCACTGCGATAGCGGAACAGCCCACCGCGACGCGTGCCGATCCACAGGATGCCTTCCCGATCCTCGAACAATGCGTGGGTCGTGCTGCGCGTCAGTGGCCACGTCGGATCGGTGGCCATGATTTCGAGTCGACCTTGCTCAAGTTTCAGCAGCCGCTGAAACGTCGTAATCCAAACTCCGCCCGTGCGTGATGGCGCGATGAAGACGCTCGTGCCGATCGCTCCCGGATAGGGGACCAGTTTCCCTTCGTGGTAGGAGCCAAAGAAATCTCCTCCCGCGATCCAGACTTGGCCACCGGCATCACGGACGAAGGTGAATCGATTGCCCCGGCGAAAAATGCCCTCTGCTGGCCCGAATTCGGCGAGTTCACCTTCGTGCCAGCGAAGGAGTTTTTCATCTTCGGTTCCGAGCCAGAGCGTTCCATCCGGCTCTTCAAAAAGATCCACCAGACTGCGACCGCCGAGCTGTTGTGAGGCGGGATGGTAGGCGAACTTTCCGTCGTGAAATCTCACGATGCCACCACTGGCGGGGAGCATGAGCAACGAGCCGGAGTCTTCCAAGACCATCTGACGGATGTTGAAACTCAGGCTCGCGTCGCTCTCCAGCAACGGCACGACCTTGAAGTTTCGACCATCGAACCGAGTGAGTCCGGCACCCGTGCCAAGCCAGAGATAGCCCGCCCGATCCTGCACGACGCTCGTGACGATATTGTGCGGCAGACCATCTTCGACGATCCATCGCCGCTCGAGCGTAGGCGCGATCGGTGGCTCGGAGCCCAACGCTGTCATGGCAAGCAGTCCTAGTGCCCAAGCGCAGCGGCGCGTAGTGCGATCCGGGAACAAAAAAGCGACTGCGGTGCGGAGCAAAAGAATCGGGGGATTACCGCGGACAAGCCGAGCGAGATTGGCGCGCATGAAAGAATGAGGCGTGCCGACGCGCGACCTTTTTTGCGTGTTCTCACCCCAACGGGGGATGCGAGTGCGAGGGCTGCCGATTAGACTGCAAAGGCAAGTTCCCCTTTTCCCCGACGCCTGCCACTCCGCTGCTCCGGCTGTTCGCTTCTGCATCACGCCCGGGCCGAGTGACACGTTCCAAGCCTCTCGACCTATGCAACCAACCAAAACCCCTGTGCGCGCCATGCGAGCGGCTTTCGCTGCTTCCGTTTGCATCATCGCACTCCCCCCGATGTGGGCAGCCGCGTCCCAAACCGATGCGGCGGCGCTCGCAAGATACGACAAGAACCACAACGGAGTCCTCGATCCCGACGAGGCGGCGGCGATGGCCGCCGATCAGAAAAACGCCCAGGCGATTCCCGTGGAAACGGCACCTAAGGTCGCCGAAGCCGAAGTGGTGCAGATGACGCCGTTCGAGGTCGTCTCTGAATCGAAGGGATATTATTCCCCCAACACGCTCTCGGGCACCCGGCTCAACTCGAAAGTGCAGGACCTGGGCAGCTCGATCACGGTTGTGACCAAGCAGCTGCTCGATGACACTGCGGCCGTCGATCTCAACGACATCTTCAAGTACGAGGCGAACACCGAGGGCATCTTCGACTACACCGCGATCACGGCGTCCGCTCCGACGAGTGACATCATCCAGGGCGGCTCGGCCACTTCGGGTGGACCGGCCCTCGCCACGCGAGTGCGCGGCATCTCTGCGCCCAATATCACCCAAGATTACTTCACGCATACGGCCCGAATTCCGATCGAGACCGCGTTCATCGATTCAGCTGAAATCAGCCGCGGTCCCAACTCCAGCATCGCCGGTCTGGGTAGTCCGTCCGGCACGGTGAACACCAACCTCTCAACGGCGAATCTGCGGCGCGAGATCACGCAGGTTCAGCTCCGCGGCGATAGCTATGGCGGCTGGCGCACGGTCATCACCGTCAATCGCCCGCTCTGGAAGGATAAGTTTGCGCTGCGTTTCTCCGCCCTCGAGGGAAACCAGTCGTTCAAGCAAAAGCCGTCGTACGATATCACCAAGCGCCTCTACGGTGCGTTCACTTTTCAGCCGTTCAAGAGTACCACGATCACCGGCAAGGCGGAATACTATCGTGAAGAACGCCAAGCGCCGAATTCGATCACGCCCCGGGATGGCGTGACCGAGTGGCTCAACTCCGGCAAACCGACTTGGAATCCACTGACCTTCACCGCATCGGTGAACGGTTCGCAATTGGTGCTTCCGGCGTCGGCGGACAATACGGGCTTCCCCGCTGGCCTCTTTGTCAACACCACGACCTATACCCGCCCCAGCATGTTTATCGACGTAGGCAAGGTGCAGCTTTGGGAAATCAATCGCCTCGGCACGACGGCGAATCCCAACAGCTCGACCACCAGCAACGTTCGGCTCATCGACTCCGGCTCGGCCTACATGCGCGGAACGGTGAACGGAAATGTCCTCTACTCGGTGCCCGGAATCACCAACAGAGCCCTGTACGACTGGACCTCCGTCAATGCGGTGCCGACCAATTGGAACTACGATCGCGCCGCCCTCTACACGGCGATCCTCGAGCAGAAGATCATCGAGAATCTTTACTTCCGGGCCGGCTGGCACCTTGAAGACTCGGTCGAGTACAACCGCAACATCGCCGCGCCGCCGACGCTCCAGATCGACGTGAATCAGAACCTCGTCGACGGGAAGACCAATCCCTATTTCCTTCGCCCGTTCATCTCGAGCATCGAGCCCTCGATCTTCCGCCTCCCCGAGTACAACGATGCGTCGCAGGCTCAGCTGACATACGCCCTCGATCTCACCCAGAAAAAGGGCGTGGTGGGCTGGCTCGGCAAACATCAGTTTGGCGCGAACTATGAAAGCCGTCACGTCACGCAGGGCACGTTTCGCTATCGTGAGGCGATCATCGATCCGAACCACGTTTGGCTTACGCCGGGTGCACTGAACTACACCAACGGCGCAGCCGTGGGACGGCCGACGTATCTCTACTATGTCGGTCCGGCGGGCGCTCCCGGATATGTTGCCGGGTACTCGCCGCCGAAATCCGGCGTGCAGGGCAATTTTAACTTCAACTGGTACAACGCCACCACCGGCCAGTGGGTCGCCGATCCGGCGACATTTGGCACGGCCGGCTACGTGAGCAGCCAGACGCGTCAGGAAGACACCACCCGCGCCGCTACGTGGCAGGGCAATGTGCTCAAGGATCACCTGGTCGTCACGGGTGGTTACCGCAAGGATGCTTACCGCACGCGCAATTCGAACGGCGCGAATATCGACGGCACGACTGGTTTCTACGACTACACGCCGCTTCGCACTTGGGGGCCGTGGACCTACGCCAGTGGGCCGACGCGGTTCATCAGCTTCGTGGGTTACCCGTTCAAGTCGCATAGCCTCGGCCTCAGCTACAGCCGGTCGAGTTCGTTTTCTCCGCAGCCGCAGGCCGTCGATCTCTTCGGCAACACGCTGCCCAACACCTACGGTCACGGTCACGACGCGGGATTCTTCACCAACCTGCTCGATAACAAGCTCGTGATCTCGCTGAAGGTTTACCGCAACGACATCAGCAACGATCGCACCTCCAACAGCACGATCGGCTCGCGCATCGCCCGCATCGAGGCCGGCGGCTATCTTCCGGGCACGTCATCCGACACGTTCTCGCTCTACAACTTCGCGCAAAATGTGGCGCGTACCCGACTGGGCGGCAGCGCGACGCAGACGCAGATCGACGCGGAAGCGGCGAAAATAACGCAGTTCCCGACGGGCTTCCAAAACGCGGTCACAGCCAACATCGCCGGCGCCGCGATCCGCGGAACGGCCGACACCGAGGCCAAGGGCGCCGAGATGGAAATCTCCTACAACCCTTCGAACAACTGGAACATCAAGTTCTCGGGGGCCAAGACGGAATCCATCAACAAGACGATCGAGAACAATCTCCAGGACTACATCGCCTCGCGCATGCCCTACTGGCTCAGCGTGAAGGACGACGCTGGCAACTCGTGGTTCACCAGCACGGCGCTGGGCTCGCAATCGGCGAAGGCATTCTACGACAGCGCCGTCACGCCTCCGCTCAAGATCGATCAGGCGCTCCTCGGGAAATCCAATCCGCAGGTGAAGAAGTACAGCTGGCGCCTGCTCTCGACCTATCGGTTCGTTGATGGCCCGATCCGCAATGTCACCGTCGGTGGCGCCATGCGCTGGAACGACCGAAGCGTCATCGGGTATCTCGGCGCTGCGCCCGACGCGGATGGCATCGTCCGTTCGCTCGACGTCAACAAGCCGATCTACGATCCCGTGCGTTCGTCGTACGACTTCTGGACGAACTACTCGTTCAAGCTCGACCACGATCGTATCCGCGCTCGCGTGCAGTTGAACCTCAACAACGCCTTCGATGGCGGCCGGCTCCAAACCGTCGGAGTGAATCCCGACGGCACGCCGTTCAATTTCCGCATCATCAATCCGCGTCAGCTCGTGCTGACGACCACCTTCGATTTCTAGGCTTTGGGTTATAGTTCAGTGGTAGCAGCAAAGGAACTCTCCGCCGCGAGGCGGAGAGTTTCCTGTTTTCGAGCCGCTGAGATCCGGCAATCTGCCTAGCCATCTCGGTGCGAACCTACTCCGCTGAAAAGACTGACATGAGATGTGAGGCAACTCCTCCTGTATCGCACCGCCTTTGGCTGACGATTCTAGCGGCGCTCATGATTGTTGCGGGCGGACTGTGGGTGGGGTGGCCGGCGCTGCACGGCGAATGGCTGTGGGACGACAATTCAGAGATCACCACCAACGCGGATCTGCGAGGTTCGTTTTCGGCCGTCTGGTTTTCGCCAAAAAGCCCTGACTATTTCCCGCTCAAGACCACCGTGCAGTGGTGGCAGTGGCGCGCTTGGGGTGCTCGGTCCACGACTGGCTACCACTGCACCACGCTGGCGCTGCATCTGGCTGCGGCACTTTTGCTCTGGCGCGCGTGCGCGCAGCTCGATCTGCGACACCCGTGGATCGCCGGTCTGTTGTTCGCCGTGCATCCGCTGAGCGTCGAATCGGTCGCGTGGATCGCTGAGATGAAGAACACCCTGTCGCTCGCGCTCCTGCTCGGAGCGGCCAATGCGTTTCTTCGCTTCGACCGCAGCGGGAGTCGGGGCGCCTACACGATCGCGGTCCTGCTTTTTCTGGCGGCCATGCTCGCGAAGAGCACAGTCGCTTTCTTTCCGTGCGTCTTGCTGATTCATGCGTGGTGGCGGCGTGGCCGCGTGACGCGGCGCGACGTGATGGTGGCCGCGCCCTTTTTTCTCATCGCGGTGATCTTGGGCGCCGTGACCGTTTGGTTTCAGCAGCATCGCGCGATTGCCGATTGGACCCTGCCAACGACGACGCTGGCGGCGCGGGTCCTCGTGGCTGCTCAGGCGGTGGGATTCTACTTCGGTAAATCCTTTTGGCCGGCTGCCACCAGTCCGATCTATCCTGAGCTGACCGTGCTGCACGGCGCGCTCGCACTGGGCTTTGCGGCCTTGCTCATGGTGGCGTGGACGACGCGGCGCAGTTGGGGACGGCATTGCCTGTTCGGCGCTGCGTTCTTTGTCCTGGCGCTCCTGCCCACCGTTGGCCTCGTCCCGATGTCGTATGCGCATATCGCGCCTGTCGCCGATCACTTCGCTTACCTGTCGCTGGTCGCGTGGGCGGGGCTCGCCGCCGCGATTTTCGGAACGCTCCGTGCCGGCCCAGTGCTCGGAGTGATCGCGGCGGTCGTATTCGCCATCATCGCGCGTTCCGACGCCGTGCACTACGCCACGGCCGAATCTTATTGGCGGCATGCGCTCAGCCGAAACCCCGACGCTTGGCTTGCGCATAACAATCTGGGCGTCGTCTTTCTCGGCCGAGAGCGCTGGGACGAGGCGCGAGGCGAATTTGAAGCGGCCCTGCGCCGCAAACCGGATTTCGTGGAAGCGCGTCTTAATCTCGCGCTCACCCTCGCTCGCACCGGACAGAGGCAGACTGCGATGGAACTCTATGCGAGTGCGGTCGCCTTCGATCCGCGATCGCATGTCGCGGAAATAAACTGGGGGAATCTGCTCTCGGAGGTTGGCCGCTTCGAGGAAGCGATTGTGCACTACGAAAAGGCCCTTCGACTCGTGCCCGATGCAGCGGATGCCCATTTCAATCTCGCGAACGCCTTGGTCAGATTGCAGCGCTGGGCCGAAGCCGAGCCGCACTACGCGTCAACCATTCGACTCCTGCCCGATTCGGCGGAGGCGCAGCTCAACTTCGGCAATCTCCTCGCGGCTACCGGACGCTTGGCGGAGGCCCGGCCGCGCTTCGCGGATGCCGCTCGGCTTGCGCCAAGTTCGGTCGAAGCCCACTACTGCCTCGCCGATGCCCTCGCGCAGACCGGCCATGCGAGCGATTCGATTCCGGAATATCGGCTCGCGCTGAAACTCGATCCGACGCGAGCGGATGTGCACGCGAGCCTGGGCGCGGTGCTCATGGAGTCGGGCCGATTTTCCGAGGCGGCAGAATCATTTGGAGAAGTGGTGCGTTTGGATCCAAACGATGCGGACGCCCGCGCAAAGCTCGCCGAAGCCCGGAGGCGTGCCGCAGGTCGCCCGCAGCTCTGACCACGAGATTCGCTGCCGCCCGGGCTCATGAGTGACCGCACCTCGACGTTCGATTTTACGTGTATGCTCGGGCCGATCGCCTTGCTCACTCCCGGCCCGTTCCCACCCGAAAACAGCCGGAACCTCCGAAAATATCCGAGACAAGCCGGGACAACGCGGGAATTCGCGAGAACACCCGCCCGCCGCGCCGGCGTTCGTGTCGGCCTTTATCGGCTAACCGTCTCGCTGCCCACCGTCATGCCGTCCCCAGTCTTCCGCTGGGGACGCGGCACCCTCGCCGCGTTTTCGCCCCCGTAGGTGCTCATCGCCCTCCCGCGCCACTACCCGGCACATAGAGGAGAAACCTCCATCTCCGTACCCGCAGTCTGCTTCGGCTTTTCGGCACTTCGACGTTCGATGTTCAGCGTTCGAAGTTCGACGTTCATCTCGCCCCCTTTCGTGCCCCTTTGTGTGTTGTCCGATGTCGCTTCGCTCGGTACGTGGGCCAAACACACCCCCGCTCAACTCTGCATCCATACAAACTGAGAAAGAACGAGAACTCCTTCCATCCCAGTTTACCACGCCTCCGCCCAACCCGTGAGCGCTCCATTGACTCCATGGACTGTATTGCGGTTTTTTTCATCTGCAGCCCCTCAATCAGCCATTGAGCCGCCCTCCGCGCCTCCCTTCACTGCGTCCGCTATCCTTCTCGGCCCGTGAAGACCTACCTCCATTTCTGCGCCACCCTGCTCGGGGCATCGGTGGTGTACTGCGCATTCCTCCTCTGGGTGCGCTACACCTGGTCGAGCTCGGCGATCATGGGGCTCGGCCTCGTCTTCTCCGCGTTCTTCTACATCCTCGCCGGCCTGATCGTCCTCAATCTCCTGATCGCCGGCTTTCTACTCGCCTTCAAACGCCGCGGACTGAGCCAGTTTCTTCTCACCCTCGCCTCCGCCGCCCTTTTTGGCGCCACGCTTTGGTTCACTTAGACCCTATTCCGAGCTAGCCCTTGCGCTGACTCGGCCCAAACCTAGCCGCATGATGATGGCACCCGCGCGTGAGGAGATTCCAACTCTGGTCGCCGCCGTGAGCGTTCTCGCCGTGGGCGTCGGCCTCTGGGTGATCCAAGTCCCGCGCTGGCAAAAAACGATCGATCAGCAAGTGGCCGATGGCCTCCTTGTCCCGGCGCAGGCCGATCAAAGAAAGCAGGCCTACCGTACCATCGTCCTCACGGTAACAATCTGCGGAGCAGCTCTCTGCTTGTGGCAGGTCTGGAAGCGCCTCTGATTTCAGCGGAGTGGTTAAGGTATGATTTCAAATGAACGATCACGCGGCCTCTATTCCATGAAAACGAACTTGCTTAAATATAGTTGGCAAATCGGAGCCTGACGAAGGCACGCAGCAAAAAAGACCCCAAGCCTTGACGCTCGACGAGTCAACCGCCTCAAATAGTCCACGCCTCCACTTCCAAGTATTTTTGGCTCCGCTTTCGAGGCGTCAGTTTCAGGGCGAGTCGAAAGTCGAAACCTGACGTCCTAACGCCTAACCGAAGAGTGCAGAAGATGACTCAAAAAATATCGTGGAAAAGGAGGGCCGGATTTTTTCTCGGTGGGTGTATTTTGGGCCTGCCCGTCGGTATTATATTGATGTGGCAGCTGGATTCTACCCAAGCGGCGGTTGTCTTGGCGTTTGCCAGTATATCGACTGGCTTGTTGTTTGCATTTCTTCCAGACGGTCGCTTTCAGAAGGTATTTGCTTGGTTAACCAATCTCCTCTGAGCCGGATGATCCTGTTGCCGATTCGAAAGCTAGGACCCAGCGAAAGGGTCAAGCTGACGTTTAACCAGCCTCGCTACTTACATGAGGGCCACAGGCCAATGTGCAGCATTTGGATCGATGGCCGAAAATACGTCGCGCCTTGACTCTTGATGGGCCGGATTTCGGCGAGCGATCCCGTCCAAAACGGTTCGAACCCAGCTCCCTCACTTATGTGCGCCAAAACTAAGCGATGTCGTCGGTCGTGCGTGTCGAAGTCTGGGTTGGCTCCCGGTGATGATTCGTCCTAGGCCTAGGACGATAAAATATGGCTGATCTGATCCACGGCTTTGAGACGCTTCGCGGCAGCGACATCAACAGGGATGGAATGTATCTCGAACTCATCGAGCCCAAGAGCGGCGACGTGGTAGCTGAGATTTTCTATCACGATGAGGAGAAGAAAATGCAGATTTCGCTTTATAAGCAGGACCTCCCACTGGAGGTGATTGAGGCCTTCATCGCTAGGGCTAAGAACGATCTTCCCTGATGAGTTCATCAAAAAAATATTTCAACGAGATGCCGGAGCCAATGTGCTTCGCGCGTAGTTCAGATTGAACATTGGAGAGAAGAAATGACCGCCGCTAAGAACAGTTGGTTTGGCGCCGCGATAGCAGTTGTGCTGTTGCCGATCATCATTCCGGTGGCTATCGCCGTGGTGCTTTGCTGGCTGATCGCCACCGCGGCGATCATGGTTGCCGTTTCGGTGCTTTGGTCGGTGCGCGGGATTTCATTTCTCGTGGTCTATTCCGACAGCGCACAGTGGAAATGCTATTTCGAGGAAGAGGTGCTGCCCACTCTCGGTGATCGCGCGAAAGCCCTGAATCTCTCCACCGATGGCGGACGAAAGAAGTGGTGGCACCTTGATTGGTGGGTCTATCGCCATTGCGCCGGCTACCGGAACCGCTTTCCGATTATCCTGCGTTTCTCCGCCTTCGGGAGCTGGAGAGCCATCCGGTTCTACGACGCGTTCATGCAGGCGAAGAAAGGCAAGACTGCCGCCTTGGAGCAGTCGAAGACGCTGGTTTACCAGTGGAGCCCCAAACGAGCGTGATGAGTTGTCAGCCTCGACGCGTTCCACCAGTCGGTCTGTGACCTCAGGCAAGAACCGCCCATGAAAGACCCGATTCCCAACGTCGAAACACTCATCGGCAAGACCGTGCTCATCGGTATCACGCGGCTGGACCATGACGGAGAACTGATCGAGCAGCGGCAGCATGTGGGTACGTTTGCCTCCATGGATGGGATGATCCACGTCACCTTGGCGGGCGGCGAAGAATTCACTCTTCCCCCGGATCTATCGGCGTTTCGAAAAGCACAGCCGGGAATCTATCGCCTCCGCTCGACCGGTGAGGAGATCGAGAACCCGGATTTTGTTGCAAGCTGGACCGTGCGCGCCTCTTCGCCTTCTACCAAGTGAAGCAGTTGCGCCAAGTGCCTTATTCAGCGTAAACCTTCTGCCATATCCCATGCCCGCCAAACACCGGATTTTCACGACCCCTGTCGCCAACGTCTATCCGTTCTACCTCGCGAAAGCGGAGAAGAAGGGCCGGACGAAAGCCGAGGTCGATACGATCATCTGCTGGCTCACTGGCTACACCCAGCGCCAGTTGGAGCAGGAGCTAAAAAAGCAGACTGACTTCGAGGCGTTTTTCCAAAAAGCACCTAAGCCCAACCCGCTGCGCGCCTCCATCAAGGGCGTGATCTGCGGCGTTCGCATCGAGGAAATCGAAGAGCCCACGATGCGCGAAATCCGCTACCTCGACAAACTCGTCGATGAACTCGCGAAGGGTAAGCCCATGGAAAAAATCCTCCGGACTTAGCCGATGATGCCCATGCCCGCCAACCGCCGTAGCCAGCAGGCCCGCTGCGCCTCGTGACTTATCGCTAACCTTGGACGAAGCTCGAGCGGCATGATCTTTCGCGCGCTCCTTTTTATCTTCGGAGTTGTTCCGGCCAGCGTCATGACTGCGCTCGGAATCTATGGCTCGATCTTCGCCATCACGGACGAATCTCCCCTAAGTTCGACCGATGCGGTGGTCATGCTTTGGACTGCGTGCGGCACCGTCGGGACCGCCGGGTTCTGGACGTTGCTGTTTTGGCGGCGATGGCTCTCTCCTTCCCGGCGAGCCCGCATCTTTTTCACGCTTTCTCTTTGCTTGGGAATCGGTGCCGTAATCCCTTGGTTTTACTTTGGTGGCCTCGGTGCGCAGCTGCTGATTGCGCCAGCGCTCGTGGCCGTGGTTTACCTCTGGAGGGTTTGGTTTCACCGAGGTGGGGAAATGTCCAACCCTTCCTCAGATCCAGCAGGCAGGCAGCTTGACTCACTCTGCATCGAGGAATCGCCCGATCGGTTGCGAATCTCGTGGGATAACCGGAAGGTCAAAAAAGACCGCATGACCTTTTGGTTCCTTCTGCTGTTTTGGATTATCTGGGCTCCTGTCACGTGTCTTGCGACCGCGGCGATCTTCATTTCTGATTCGCCGGTCTTCCTCATTTTCTGGTGCATCGTTGGCTGGATCGGTACGATTGGGATTCCTTTGTTTTTTCTCCAGCGGTTATCGAGCGAATGGATCGAGATTAGCCCGGAATCCATTTCTTGGGGTGCAGTGGGGCCGCTGGCACCGAAACCAAAGCGGATGCCGATGGTCGAAATCGACGAGTTTGCCCTCGGCCGCTACTCTGATCGCTCCGAGCAGGAATCCATGGTCACGCTGAATGTCTACGGCCTACCCAAATGGCGGTTCAAAGAACATCGACACGTCCTCGCTCACTGGTTGGCCAGAGAGCACAAGGAAGCTCTGTTCAATCGCATTAGACTGTTTGCCTCCACCCGATCGCTTCCTCTCCGGCTTGTTATCTACCAGCAAGGCCATGGGCACATCGTCTATCAGCGGGCGGATTGACCGCTTCACCGCGTGGCGCTCCTTAACCCTTAGCCAACGACATGTCCGAGCTTTTCCCTCGTTTCATCGAAGACCCGGAGGCGTTCCAGCAGGCGAAAGTCTTTTGGCAAAAACTCGCCTCCGACGAGGCCGAGGCGCTTGGGCAGCGCGGCGAGTGGCAAAAGTGGGCGCACGAAGACGATTGGTGCGATGATCCCGAGCAGGTCGACGGTGCCGTGGTGTTCACCCTCTTCTCGCCCTCGCAGCACAAGGGCCTGCGCATTCAGCAAAGCGCGCTGAGCCTCGCTCCGTTTGCTCGATCGCGTCGGTGGTGCTTTTGATCGTCGCCTATCTCGGAGCTATCGCGGCCGGCCATTCCGCGACTGGGGCGGGTGCCCTCGGCGCAGCCATCATCCGGAGCGCGCTGGTTTTCATCCTCGCGGGCATTCCCACGGCGGCTTGTTGCATCGCGGCTTTCGTTCGAAAAGAGCGTTTGCGCTGGCTCAGTGTGGTCGCGGCATTTTTGTTCGTCCGGGTATTGTTTCTGCCCGCCTGAGAATGGTCCGGACCGGCCGTGCGCGTAGTCGCGGGTTCGATCTCGATGAGACCCTGTTTTCAAATCGATTCCAATTGGAACCCTCTGCACCAACGTCCGGGCTGGCGTCCGATCGCGGCTCATCTTTAACGTTAGCTGAGAATGATGAACCGCCGCACTTTCAACGGGTTTTTCCTCGTGATGCTGGTTGCAGTCCGTGCGCAAGAATTGGCGCCGAACGCACCCAAGGACAAACCCGTAGGCGCGACCGCGGCGACCCTTTCGGATTACGAGAAGGCCATTGCGCCTTATATCAAGGAAGCCAAGAAAACCTATCCCGAAGCCAAGAAGCGATTTTTGGCCGGCTTGCCGGCGAAGCACTATTTTTATGTTACCACCCGGATCAAGGATCCGGACGGAAAGTTTGAGCAGGTTTTCATCTACGTCACCTCCCTGGATGAAGAAAAGAAAAGTATCACGGGCCGGATTTCCAATCCGTTGGCGGTCGTTCGGACCTTCAAACCTGGTCAAACGATCTCTTTCGCCGAGACGGAAATTATCGATTGGACGATAGCGCGACCGGATGGCTCCGAAGAGGGTAACTACGTCGGTAAGTTTCTCGATGAGTACCAAAAGAAAAAGAAGAGCTAGTGAGTCGCCAATCTCTAGCCGCGATCTTTCCGGACTGTCTTTCAGCTCTCACTCTTCAGCCAAAACAGAATGTACCCAGCTCGCTGGATTGTTGGCTCATTGCTTTGCCTGTTTGCGGCCTATGTCGCGTGCTGCAATTTCGCCGCGCTCATCCTAAGCTCGCGGAATCGGTCGCGCGGGGTGCAGCGCCACTACTCGCAGGGGCCGATAGTCGGCCCCGTGGCCGGCTACCTCGGCTTGTTCGCCTTGCCCGTGGCCAAACCCCTTGGCCTTTGGCTGCTGCCGTTGATTGATCCCAGCACGTGGATTATGTTGATGGGGCTACCCGGCTTGGTTCGCGTTCTTCGGGAATAGACCCGCGCCAGATTCAATCGTCCGCCCACCTCTGCGCTGGCGATCTGACATAGTTCGGCGTTAACGTTCGGCTGCAGATGACGCTCGTCGCATTTTTACTACCCCTGAGAGAGCGCCAAGCTCGGCTCATCTATGCCGGTGATTTCATCGTCGCTGGAGGAGTATGTCTCGTGGTGGCGCTGATTTTGGTTCTGAATGCGTTGTTGCTGCGAAAAGATAAATCGCCCCGGAGGTTCGCTTTCGGCCTCTGGCTGTTCTCCGGTTCAGGGCTGGCGCTTATCGCGCTCGAAGCAACGAATCCTGGTTTCAGCCACTTCGGGCTGCCCTAAGAATCTTGGCCGACAAATGCGCCCAATCCTCATCGGTTTCTGCCTGCTCGTTCTGATGACCAGCGCGGCATTCGCGGCTGATTCATTTCCGGAGACGATTGGCGACTGCTCCCACGATTGCTCCGCTTCTTTGTTTCAGTGATAGCGAATTCCCCATGACTCCTGCCGAACACGAAATCCACGCGGCGCACACGGCATGGATCGCGGCCGTCAATGCCGGCGACCTCGCCCGCCTGCTCACGCTCGTGACGGACGATCTCGTGTTGATCAGTCCCGGTCAGGTCCCGACCGGCCGCGAGGGGTTTGCGACGGTTTTCTCCGATGCTCTGCAGAAGCTGCGCTTCCACTGCGTGAGTGAGCTGGAGGAGGCCGTGGTCGTCGGCGAAGTCGCTTACACGCGCTGCCGCGACACGCTGACCGCGACGCCACTCACCGGCGGTGCCGAGCTGCATCTCGCCGGTCATCGCATGACGGTGTACCGTCGGCAACCCGACGGCCGCTGGCTCCTCGCGCGCGATATGCACACGCTGGCTCCGGTGTCGAAATGAGCACCGACGAATCAGAGTCGAACCCAACTCCGACACCCATCGACGCCCCCGCGTCGTCTTCTCACTCTGCCGTCGCTGACGGCAGCGGCTCGGCATCTGCGCAGATGAAACGCCGCCCGCTCACCCTCTTCTTCATCGTTATCTCCGTGGCTTGGACGGGCTGGATCCAGCTGTCCTCCAAGGGCGACGGCGACTGGCGGCGCTTTGGCATCTCGGACGGGTTTGAGGTTTTCAGCGGCGATTACTGGACGCTCTTCACATCGATCTTCGTTCACGTCGGCGTGATGCACTTGTTCTTTAATTCCTATTGGACGTGGATTCTGGGCGGCTACGTGGAAGAGCGCTTCGGCTGGCGCTTCTACACGCTGCTCATGTTGATCGGCGGCGTGTGCGGCAGTGCGCTCGAGTTGTCCTTCGCCGGGAGCACCGGGGTGGGACTCTCGGGTGCCGTTTATGGACTGTTTGGTTTTCTTTGGGGCCTGAAGGTGTTCGGCAAAGAGTCGATCGACGTGCTGCCGGCGGCGCGCGTGCAGACCTTCCTCGTGTGGCTGGTGCTCTGCATCGTGCTCACCGCGACCGGTCTTCTCTCGGTCGGAAACGTCGCCCACGTCACGGGCTTGGTGGTTGGCTTGCTCGCGGCGCTCAGTGCGCACTCCGCCAACAAGCTGCGCCGGCTCGCGATCCCGCTCCTCGTCGCCTTCTGCGGCGTCGTGGTCTTCTACAGCCCGTGGTCCTATGTCTGGCTGGCGAGCAAGGCCGCCCGCGCGCACGAAGCCGAGCGATGGGACGAGGCCGAAACGTACTACTCTCGGATGATCGAGCGCCGTCCCGACGATGCGTGGGCGCTGGAGAATCGCGGCCAGATCCGGATTTTCCGCGGACGCGAGGCAGAGGGTAAAAAAGATTTGTCGCTCGCCGAACAGGCGAAGCAAAAGGACCGATCCGGACGTTGACCCCCCGCCGCTTCGGTAGGTCATTACCCCATCTGTCAGAAAATTGACCCACGGCTTCGGTCGTGCATGGATGGTTCTCGTGACGCAGCTTAAGCGCTGCTTCGCCTTCTCTTTCCCCACGCCGCGTCCCATGCCGTCTGCCTGCCTCAATTTGTGGAAACTCGACCTGCGCGCGGTCGTTTCCCTTTGACCGACGAGAACCGGATGGAGCCAGCCCCCGCCATTTCCCCCTCGCTCGAAGACATCCCGAGTCTCTCGCTGCGCGGTCGTTTGCTCGAAAGTCAAAACGAGGCGCTGCAGCTCATCATCTCTGGCGCACCGCTGGCCGACATCTTTGCGCGACTCGTCACCGCGGTGGACCACGAAGGGGAGGGCGACAGCGTTTCGAGCATTCTGCTCGTCGATGCCTCGAGTCAGTGCCTCTGCCAAGGCGTCGCTCCCGGCCTGCCCGCGACCTACAATGCCGCGATCAACGGCGTGCCGATCGACCCCGAGCTCGGCACGTGCTCTGCAGCCGTCGCGCGCCGCGAGGTCGTCATCACGCCCGACTTCGAGGCGGCGCCCGGCTGGCAAAAGCTGAAACATCTCCCGCTCGCGCTCGGCCTCCGCGCGGCGTGGTCGATGCCCATCGTCGGCTCTTCGGGCCGCGTGCTCGGCACGTTTGGCACTTACTTTCGCACTTGCCGCCGGCCCACCGAGCGCGAGATGAGCGTCGTGGCGCTGCTGACGAAGACCGCCGCCATGGCGATCGAGCAGCGCAGCACCGAGACGCGCCTGCACGCCGCCGAAAGCCGCACGAGCCAGCAGATGCGTCTCTACGAGACGGTGCTCTCCAACACGCCCGACCTCGTCTATGTCTTCGACCGCAATCACCGCTTCACCTACGCCAACGACGCCTTGCTCGCCATGTGGGGCCGCACCGCGGAGGAGGCCATCGGGAAAAACTGCCTCGAGCTCGGCTACGAGCCGTGGCACGCGGAGATGCACAGCCGTGAAATCGAAACCGTCATCGCCACCAAGCGCCCGATCCGCGGCGAGGTCGCGTTCAACGGCACCAACGGCCGCCGCTTCTACGACTACATTTTCGCGCCGGTGCTCGGCTCCGATGGCGATGTTACTTCCATCGCCGGCACTACCCGCGACGTTACGGAGAAGCGCCAGCTCGCCGCCGACGCGGCGTTCCTTGGCGATCTCGCGCAGCGCCTTGCGCCGCTGAGCGATGAGGGCGAGATCATCCGTCTCGCCGTGCGCGCCGTAGGCCAGCACTTCCGCGTGCACCGCTGCTATTTCGTCGAGTGCAAGGAGAGCGCGAATGTTCTTAAGGTCGGTGAAAACTGGGTGCGCGACGATGCGCCGAGCCTCGCGGGCACGTACACCATGCGCGATTTCGGCGATGAGACTTGGTGGCGCCAGTATGCGAGCGGCAATTTCGCCGTGGAGGATACGGTCACTCACCCGCTCACCGCGGGCAACGCCGCCAACTATCTCGGAGTCGGCGTCCGCGCCTACGCGGTGCAGCCGGTGCGGCGTGTCGGCGAGTGGACCGTCGTGCTGGGCGTGACGGAAAATCAGCCGCGCCTGTGGACCCGCGACGAGCTGCAGCTCCTCGAGCACGCCGCCGCCCGTGTGTGGCCCCTCGTGGAGCGCGCCCGCTCCGAGGCCGCCCTCCGCGCCGCGCGCGACGAGGCGCTCGCCGCCTCCCGTGCGAAGGACGACTTTATCGCCACCCTCTCGCACGAGCTCCGCACGCCGCTCAACCCTGTGCTGCTCCTCGCCACCGAGGAAGCGCGCAATGCCTCACTCCCCGCCGATACCCGCGCCGACTTCGAGATGATCGCGCGCAACGTTTCTCTCGAGGCCCGCCTGATCGACGACCTCCTCGACCTCACGCGCATCACGCACGACAAGCTCGCCCTCGATTTCAAGGAGCACGATGTCCACCGCCTGCTCGAGGAGGCGATCGGTACCGTGCGCACCGAGCTCGCAGGCAAACCGATCACGCTCACCACGCGCTTCGGCGCGCCGTCCGCGCGCGTCCGCGGCGACGAAGTGCGCCTGCAGCAGATTTTTTGGAACGTGCTGAAAAACGCCGTGAAGTTCACCGCCGTCGGCAGCATCACGGTCACGACGACGACTTCGCCCACGCGACCAGATCATCTCATCATCGAGGTCACCGACACCGGCATTGGCCTGAGCACTGAGGAGCAGGCGACGATTTTCCAGCCCTTCGTGCAGGGCTCGCACCGTCAGGTCAACTCCACCACCTACGGCGGTCTCGGACTCGGTCTCGCGATTTGCCGCAAGATCGCCGAGGCCCATCAAGGCACGATCGCCGCCCGCAGCCCGGGCCGAAATCAAGGCACGACTCTCGTCGTCGAACTGCCCTTGGCGAGCGCGGCCGCTCCGCTTCCGATTCCGCTACCGGCTCAGATCGACACGCCGGCGCGTCCGGTGCTGCCCACGCGACCCCGCGTGCTCCTCGTCGAGGATCACGAGCCCAGTCGCATCGCGCTCGCGCGCTTGCTCACCACGCGTAAAGCGGAGGTCACGACCGCCGGCTCCGCCGAGGACGCGTTGAAAAAAGCGGCTACGCAGACCTTCGATCTCGTCATCTCCGACATCGGCCTCCCCGGCGAAAGCGGCTACGAGATGATGCGCACCCTCCGCACCAAGTACGGACTCCCTGGCGTGGCGATCAGCGGCTACGGCACCGACGCCGACATCCAGCGCAGCAAGGAAGCCGGCTTTTTCCTCCACCTCACGAAGCCCGTAAAAGCCCAGCTTTTCGACCAAGCCCTCGCCGCCGCCGTGCGCTTGTAGCCCGGCGAGTTTTCTTCACTGGCTCAGCATCGCCGCACCAAAAACGCCCGCGCTATCGCCGAGGGTGGGGCGGAGGAATTCGGTTTTCACGACGGGGTTGAAGACGTGCTGCCCCACGAGCGCGCGCGTCTCCTCGGTATAGAGGAGATCCAGATTGCCCACGCCGCCGCCGATCACGAAGGCATCGGGATCGAGGATATTGATCGTGAGCGCGATCGCCTCGGCGAATTTTTCCTGCAGTCGCCGCAGCGTGGCGACCGACGGCGCGTCGCCCGCATCGGCCTGCGTCTTGATCTCGCGCAGGCTGCGCGTGAGGCCGGTCTGCTCGCGATAAAAACGCTCCAGCGAGGGCCCGGCGAAAACTGTCTCGATGCAGCCCTTCCGGCCGCAGTAGCAGGGCGTCGTCTCACCGCGCAGCGGATTGTGCCCCCACTCACCGGCGATGCCATGCTTCCCCTCGAGCACGCGCCCGTGTACCACCACGCCCGAGCCCACACCCGTGCCGAGGATCAGGCCGACCACTACGCCGCGCCCGCGCCCTGCGCCGAGCAGCGCCTCGGCGAGCGCGAAGCAGTTGGCATCGTTCGCGGTGCGTGCCTCCACGCCGAGCCGCCGCGAAAGATCTGCGCGGACCGTGCGGCCGTTCATGCACGTGGTGTTGGAATTCTTGAGCTGTCCCGTCGTCGGCTCCGTGATACCGGGCGTGCCCACGCCGATCACGGCGGGCCGCTTGAGTCCCGACTCGCGCTCCAGTTGCTCGATCACGCGACCGACTTGATCGATGATGTGCTCGTAGCCTTTGCTCGACTCCGTGGGCAACCGCAGCCGGCAGATCGCCTGATCCGGCGCGTCGCGATTGATGATCGCACCTTCGATTTTCGTTCCGCCGAGATCGATGCCCCAGAGATTCATGATGAAGCGTCTACGTTGCGCGCCGCGCGAGCGAGTGACGATGATTTTGTACCTCGGATCGCGGGCTGGTTGCGATGAGCGTGGCTGCAATTCTTCCTGCGCGCTTTTGCAGCATCATCGAATTCATCGATAGGCCGCATCCGGATTATCGATTAACGCCCTCGCCGTGCGATGCAGTACGCTGAGGGCGTCATGAAACTCCCTCGGTTATCGTTTTCCTTCGCGAGCGCGTTCCTCCTCGGGGCGAGCGCTCTGTTTGGCCAGTCGTGTGCGGCGGTTGCGCCCCTCAATCAAGCCTCCGCCAATGCCGGCGCCTCGATCGCTCACGGCTCGATGGCCGCGGGCAACTCCGTGGTCGCCGCCGGCAAAATCACCAGCGGCGTCGTGGCCGTGCCGCTATGGATGAGCGGTGCCGTCGCCGTCGGCAGCGGCAAGGCCGTCGCTGCCATCGGCGACTCCACCGCGCACAGCGGCGAAGCCGCCACCGAGGGCGCTAATCGCCTCTGGGATTTTTCCTCTGGCGAGGCCACGCAGCGTCCCGCACTCGACCGCACGCGCGGCGTGCCGCCCGTCGTCCGCGCCGAGCCGCGCGCTCCGGACCCCGCGCCGGCCGATATGAAATCGAAGCTCTAACCCGTCACGCTTTCGTTCACGCCCATGCGACGCGTGCAAAATTGGCTCCGCTCCTTCGGCTTGCTCTGCGCCTTCGCGTGGCTCGCGCTCGTGCCCGCGCAGGCGGGCAGCAGCGCCGACAGTCGCGTTGGCCTCGAGAAGTTCGGCGCGGAGGCAATCCGCACCTTTGCGCTCTATGTGAACGACGAGCTCGACCGCCATCGGGTGAATGTCGGCATCATCGCACGCGTCGGTCGGCCGCGCTCCGATTTGCCGGCAGGCATCACCTACACGCACGTGGCCTTCGTCGTCTTCGAGGCCGCGCGCGACCCCGAGGGAAAAATTTTTCACACCTACACCGTCTACAATCTCTACCAGGGCGCCGACGGACATCCCGACCGCAGCTACCTCAAGCAGGACCTCACCTACGATTTCGTCTCCGGCATTTGCGAGCCCGACGTCGCCGTGTGCGTCCCCGACGAGCCGCTCCAGCGCCGCATTCTCGCCGTGATCCGCTCACCCGCGTACGGCGCACTGCACAACCCCAACTACAACCTCCTCGCGAATCCCGGCGTCGACCGCTACGACAACTGCGCCACGCATCTCCTGAAAATCTGCGTCGCCGCCATCTACGACACTTCCGACCGCACCCGCATCTACGCCGACATCCGCGCCTATTTCCGCCCCACGCAGGTCCACCTCGGCCTCGTGCAATCGCTCGGCTCCAACTTCATGTCCGACGTCCACCGCGACGACCGCACGCGGAGCAATTTCCAAACCGCCTCCTACGACTCCATCAAAGCTTTCCTCGAGACCAACCATCTCGCGCAGGAAACCTTCGTCATCCGGCTCACGCCCGCCGTGCCGATTGCCTCCACTGCAGACAACGCCTCCTAAGCGCACATCCGTGCAAGCCTCGACATCGCAAATTGGCCGAGGCTTCTTCGGTCATGGCTTTCGCGACGCTGCTGATCTTGGGCAATTCCTTTGAGCCTACGTTGGCTACTCGACTCCTTGGTTTGCGACCGAGCCAATACTGGCGTTGCGGAGAACGAAAGTCATTCGTGCGAAAGGATGGTACGAAGAAGTATTTCGACTCGGTCCACGAGTGGAGTGGCTGGAAACGCCGCCTGTCCAAGCGCGAAGAGAAAAAGGAGTTGAGTGCGGAAATTGAGCAATGGTGCCGAATGTTGATGCCGAAGAAGAAGGCCCTGGCCCAACTGCGTGCTGCAGGTTGTGAGATATTTCTCGACGGTTGTCTGATCGATAAGACCAGCCAATTCATACTACCGCCCGCGATTCTGGCGCAGCTCGCTGAACTCGATCTCAACTTGCGGGTGACGTGCTACGCTCACGCCTCGTGAGGCAGCGCACTTCGCGGTGAGCGAACGCGCGCACCCGGCGAAGTCATCGCTCACTTGGCATTGTATTTCCTTCCGCCGCGCGGCACGTTGAGCGCGTGTTGCACTACGTGGAGCAGTTTCTCCTCGCGTTCATCCCGCTGTTCGTGGCGATCGATCCGGTCGGGCTCGCGGCGGTGTTTCTCGCGACTGGGCGCAGCGAGTCGCCGGAGCGTCGCCGCTACATCGCGCGGCAGGCCACGCTCACGGGTGGCCTCGTGTCGGTGCTGTTTCTCTTCCTCGGGCAGACGATCTTCACCGCGGTGGGCATCACCGTGGGCGACTTCCAAATCGCGGGTGGCCTGATCCTCTTCATCCTCGCCGCGCGCGATCTCGTGCAGCCGCTCGCCGAGGAGCCGGTGAAAATGGCCGACGACTTCGGCGTCGTCCCGCTCGGCATGCCGCTTATCGCCGGCCCGGCCACCATCGCCACGCTGCTCGTGCTTGCGAAGAGCGTGGGCCTCACCGTCTCGGTCCTCGCCCTCGCGCTCAACCTCGTGTTCGTGCGCCTCGCCTTTGCCTATGCGCACAAGCTCGGCCAGCTCCTCGGTGCGGTGGGCCTGCGCGCGATCTCGAAAATCATCTCGCTCCTGCTCGCCGCCATCGCAGTGAGCATGGTGCGGCACGGTTGGACGAGCGGCTGATGTGATCCGGCCCGAAACGGTCAGGCGAGCCGCCTGACCCTACCTTCGCTTCGGCGAGAGGACTGTAGGTAGGGACGGGCGGCTCGCCCGTCCGATGAAGCATCAGCAAAACTCGCACTGCCTCTTCCGAAACCCTCTTCGCCGATCAGCTCACCCGAATCGTCGCCAGTGCCTTCGCACTTGGCTCCATGCCCGCGCCCGGGGTCTCGGGCGCGACGAAATGTCCGGCTGCGATCTGCGCCGGGTGCTTCATCCAATCGCGCAGCCACGGGATGTACTCGAGGAGAGCGCACGCCGGGTGCGCGAAGCAGAGATGCTGGTGCACCTGGCACATGTCGCCCACGTGTGGAACCACGGGCAGGCTGTAGCTGTGCGCGAGGTCGGCGACCTGCCACCACTCGGTCACGCCCGCGAGGCGCACGATGTCGGGCTGCACGTAGTGCACCGCGCCCGCGTGGATAAAATCGCGAAACTGCGCCGCGAGATAGAGCTGCTCGCCGAGTGCGACCGGTGTGCGGATGCTCTCCGCGAGCCGCTGGTGCCCGAGCACATCGTCAAACGCGATCGGCTCCTCGATCCACACGATATCGAAATCCGCCAGCCGCCCCGCCGTCTGGATCGCCTGCGCGAGTGTCCAGCGGCCATTGGCATCGGTCATGATGCGCACTTCTGGCCCTAGCGCCTTGCGCACCGCCTCGACGCGACGCAGGTCCTCGTGCGGACTCGATCCACCGACCTTTAGTTTCACCGCGCGATAGCCGTCGACTTCGACGAGCCGTTTGCAGTCGGAGACGAGCGTTTCCATCGGCCAGTTGAGCCAGCCGCCGTCGGTGTTGTACGCCTCGACCTTTTTCTTCGCCGACCCGCCAAGCAGCTTCCAGAGGGGCTCGCCGGCGGCCTTGGCCTTGAGGTCCCAGAGCGCGATGTCGATGGCCCCGAGCGCGAGATGCGTGATGCCCGAGCGGCCAACCCACATCACGGGCGAGTGGCGGTAGAGTTTTTCCCAGAGCGCACGCACCTCTCGCGGGTCCTCGCCGAGCAGCAGCGGCCCGAAACTATTCACCGCGCAGTCGACGATCAACCGATCCGTCGCGAGATGCGCATGCGTGCCAGAGAAACCATAGCCGACATGCTCCGTGTCGGTATAAATCGCGACACCCGGCGCTCCCCAGTGCGTGATGCTGTGCGTGCTATCGGCAATCCCGCCGCGCGTGACCGGCGCATGCAGGATGATCGGCTCAATCCGGGTGATCTTCATCGCGGACGAGCGTTGGCGATGAGACAAGGCGTGCCAAGCCGCTTGCGTGAGAGCGCCGGCCGCTGACTGCCCCGCGGGCCAGTGAATGAAAAACTCGCGAGCTCTGCGCGACGCCTTTGCTCCCTTCTTCGAATCACTGCGGTGCCTTGAGTTTTTTCAAAACCGTCTCGTCGGGCGGCGTTTTCAAGAACGGCAGGAGCTCCATGGGATCGGCGGGCGTTTACCGTTGTTGGCGTTCATGTAGTCCTTGGTGGCCTGATTGATCAAATCAGCACTGCGGCTCATGCGCTCGTAACCAAAGTTGCCATCGCGATCGATGGAGAAGCGTGTGTCGTACTCGTCGTCGACTTGGGATTTCTCGGCGAAGATCCGTGGCTTCCGGAAGGGAGTCGCCGTCGAAGCGGACGGGACCTCATAGCGTTGCAAAATTGCCTCGTCCACGGGCGGATCGAAAAACGGTGCCAGTTGCGCCATCTCAGTGGGGGCTTGGTCGCCATGGGCGCTCCGGTAGCGTTTCAGGGCGTCGACCAGCAGAGGGGCGAAGCGATTTTTCGCGAGTTGGCGCAAAGTATTCAGGGCTTGGCGCGCGGCGGTTTCATTTTCGACCGAATTTTGAGCGATACTGAGCCAGTCGCGCTCGGTGAGAAAACGCATCTCGGGAATGAGCTTGTCCGGCATGCGTTGGGTCCAGTCCTTCAGCTGGTGGAGCCGGCCGATCCAGTCTTTGATTTCGGTTTCCAACTTTCGATCGGCCGACGCGACCCCGCTTGGGGAGAGGCTTGAGACAATGGTATCGGCCTGAGCGAGCAGGGCTTCGTTTTGCTGAATCTGCTGGCGGGCCGCGGCGAGATCGCTGGTGGCGGTGTCACGCTCACGGCCTAGGCGCGCGACCGTCTCGGTCAGGCGAGCGGTTTCTCGCCGTTGCTGGCGCAAGGCCACGGCCTCGAATACGGCGCAGCCGAGCGCACCGGCGAGCACGAGGCAGAGGAGAGTTTTTTGGGCGGTGGTCATGGCAAGAGTCTTGGCGGTTGCTAAGAGGGTGGTGGCGGTGACCGGGGCCGTGCTCGCGATCGCGGCGCCGAGGCCGGCGGGCGCGGCCTGCACGGCCTGGGTCGCGAGGCCGGTGCCTAGTGCGGCGGCGCTGACGGTGACGCCCTGCTGGCTGAAGTACGCGCGGAGGCGCTCGACCGCGCGGGCCACGCGCTTCTGCGCGGCATCCTCGCTCACGCCGAGGTGAGCCCCGATGTCGCGGAGGTTTTTATTTTCGAAGAAACGGAGAAAGAGCGTCGTGCGCTCCTGCTCGGGCAGCGCGGCCAGCGCTTCGTCGAGGAGCGGTTCGAGCCGGGCAAACGCGGGATCGGTTTTCATGGCGGCCAGTTCAGCGGCGGTCGTTTCGCGGATCGTGCGGCGGGCCTCGCCGCGAATCGCGTCGATGGCCGCGCGGCGAGTGACGGTGTGCAGCCACGCGGTGAGCGGCATCGCAGGCGGGATTCGGCCGGCCTGCCGGGCGAGGTCGATGAAGACCGTATGCGCGACCTCCTCGGCCAAATGGGTGGATTGCACCTGCCGGCGCGCGGCGGTGTACACGAGATCGATATGCCGCTCGACCAGCGTCGCAAACAGCGTCGTCTCGCCCGCGGCGAAACGGTGGAGCAGCTCGTGATCGGTGGGCATCATCGCTCAGTAGTCGTCACTGACCGACCCGATCCGCCGAGCGATGAGAGATTTTTTCGTGCGCGTTAAGCGAGACCGCTGCCCTGCAGGCGAAACGCCAGCGCGTGTTTCGCGGGCTTCGCCTCGGGTAGCTCGATCTTGAGTCCCGCGGTATCATCGAGCGTCCACTTGAGCGGTGTGTCGTGGCCGACGAGCGTGACGCGCTCGATCTTGCCCTTCAGGTGGCCGCGGCTTGGGGCGAGCGGGGCGATGACCGCCTCGCGCTCGGGCACGCCCATCACGAAGGCGAAGAGCTCGCCTTTCTTCGCGGTGAAGCGCACGTCCTCGGCGGTGAAGTCCACGCGGAGGCTCTCGTTGTACTTCACCTTAGGGTCGGACTTCACCTTCGCGTGCGGGCCGTCACCAAACATCGTCCACGGGCGCGTGGCGTAGAGGGCGTCGCCGTTGACCTTCATCCACGCGGTGATCTCGGCGAGGATGGCCTGCTCCTCGGTATCGAGCGTGCCGTCGTTGCGCAGCGGGAAGTTGAGGAGGAGGTTGCCGTTGCGGCTCACGGCGTCGACGAGCAGGTCGATCACGCGCTTCGGGGTCTTGTACGCGCCCTTGCCGTCGGTGCCGCCGTTGAGGTGGCGCCGGTCGTAGTGCCAGCTGCCGACGCACGAGCAGATCTGGAAAGGCTGCGGCCAGATCTGGTCGGGCACGGCGCGCTCGAAATCGAGCACGCATTCGCCGCGCTCCATGTCCTCTTTGCGCTTGGCGGTGTAGACGGCTTCGAGCTTGCCGCCGTTATTCAGCTTGTTGCGGTTGTAGAAATGCGCGAGCAGGGCGAGGCCGCGGTCGCCGAACGGGATCTGGCCGTCGCAGTAGATGAAGTCCGCGGGATGCTGGTCGATGAGGTCCTTGATGCGCTCGAAGTAGTGCTGCTTCGCGGCGTCGGTGATGCCCTCCTCGTTCCAGTCGAGCTTGCGGTCGGGAAACGGATAGTCGCCGTAGAGATCGCGGTTCTCGGGCGCACCGCCGTCGTACGGCACATCCTTGAGATCGCCCTTCGTGTCGGCGCCGCGGCAGACGGACATCCATTTCGTCGTGGGCCAAAGGTGATCGCTCACGCCGAAGCGGAGGCCGTGCTTCTTCGCCGCGGTGGCAAAGCTGCCGACGATGTTTTTCTTCGGGCCCATTTTCACCGCGTTCCACCGCGTGTGCTTCGAGTCCCAGAGGTCGAAGTTGTCGCAGTGCACGCCCATGCTCACGAAGTATTTCGCGCCGGCGGCCTTGTAGAGGCCCACGAGGTGGTCGGCATCGAAGTTCGCGCCGGTCCAGAGCGGGATGATGTCCTTGTAGCCAAACTTCGACGGGTGGCCGTACGTCGCCACGTGGTGACGGTACTGGTCGGTCTTATCGATATAGATGTTGCGCGCGTACCAGTCGCCAAACTCGGGCGCGGACTGCGGGCCCCAGTGTGCCCAGATGCCGAGCTTCGCATCGCGAAACCATTCGGGTATCTGGTACGCCGAAAGCGAGTCGCGCGTACCGGTAAAGGTGCCCGGCGCGATCGGCAGCGATGGTCCGGCGGGCGCGGGGGCAGTGGCCTCGGCGCCGCGGAGGCGGCCGGCGGCGAGGAGGGCGGTCGAGCCGGCGAGGAGTTTTACGGCGTGGCGGCGCGTCATGCTCATGCGCGCACGTTGACCCCCGGGGCCGCGTGCATCAAGCATCCCCGCGTGCATCGCTTTCTTTTTGTCGCCGCCCTCACCGCCGCCTTGCTTCGCGCCGAGCCGCCGGAGTGGGAAAACGAGCAGATCAACCAGATCAACCGCGAGCCCGCGCGCGCGACGTTTGTGCCGTTTGCCGACGTGGCGACGGCCCGCGTGGGCGACATCGCCGCTTCGCCGTACGCGCTGAAGCTCAGCAGTGAGACCGCGTGGAAATTCAATTGGGTGCCGCGCCCGGAGGAGCGCCCGAAGGAATTTTACCGCGAGGACTTCGACGATGCGGCGTGGAAATCCTTTCCCGTCCCGGCCAACTGGGAGGTCAACGGCTACGGCACGCCCGTGTATGCGAGTAGTGGATACATCTTCAAGATCGACCCGCCGCGCGTGACGAGCGAGCCGCCAAAGGATTACAGCACTTACATTGAGCGCAACGCCGTGGGCTCCTACCGCCGCACCTTCGAAGTGCCCGCGGGCTGGACCGGCCGCCGCGTGTACGTGCAGTTCGGCGGCGTGCAGAGCGCGTTTTACGTGTGGGTCAACGGCGTGCGCGTCGGCTACAGCGAGGGCAGCATGTCGGGCGGCGAGTTCGACATCACCGCGCAGGTCCGCCCCGGGAAAAACCAGATCGCCGTCGAGGTGTATCGTTTCTGCGACGGCAGCTATCTCGAGGATCAGGACATGTGGCGCTTCGGCGGCATCCACCGCGACATCTGGCTCTACTCGACGCCGCAGGCGCGCATTCGCGATTTCTTCGTGCGCACCGATCTCGATACCGACTATCGCGACGCCACGCTGCGCATCGAACCCAAGCTCGCCGCGGCCGACGGCTCCGCGCTCAACGGCTGGACCGTGCAGGCCGAGCTTTTCGACGCCTCCGGCCAGCCCGTCCTCCCGCCCGAGCGCCACAACGCCGCCGAGATCTACAATCGCGATTTCAAGCCCGACATCCTCGTCGACCGCACGCCCCAGCGTGGCGCGCGCAAGTTCGGTTGGCTCGAACTCCACGTCCCGCACCCCGCGAAGTGGACCGCCGAGACGCCCGCACTCTATCGCCTTGTCCTTACTTTACGTGACGACAAGGACGCGATCGTTGAGGCCACCGGGTGCGATGTCGGCTTCCGCAAGATCGAGATCCGCGATGGCCGTCTGCTCGTCAATGGCGCCGCCGTGAAGCTCCGCGGCGTCAATCGCCACGAGCTCGACCCCGACCGCGCGCACGCCGTCACCTATGAGCGCATGGTGCAGGATATCACGTTGATGAAGCAGGCCAACATCAACGCCGTGCGCACCTGCCATTACCCCAATGACCCGCGCTGGCTCGAACTCTGCGACCGCTACGGACTCTACGTGATCGACGAGGCCGACCTCGAGACGCACGGCACGCGCGGCTTCCTCGCGAGCGATCCGCGCTGGAGCGGCGCGTACCTCGACCGCGCGGTGCGCCTCGCCGAGCGCGACAAGAATCACCCCTGCGTCACCTTCTGGTCGCTCGGCAACGAGTCCGGCTACGGCCCCAATTTTGCCGCGATGTCCGCGTGGCTGCACGATTACGACCCCACGCGCCCCGTGCACTACGAGGGCGCGCAGGGCACGCCCGACCCCGCGACGGTCGACGTGATCAGCCGCTTCTACCCGCGCACGATGGACAAGTATCTCAACCCCGGCGTGCCCGAAGACTCGTCGACCGAGCGCCCGGAAAACGCGCGCTGGGAGCGTCTCGTCAATCTCGCGAGCGATGACGACAAGCGCCCCGTGCTCGCCAGCGAGTACGTCCACGCGATGGGCAACAGCATCGGCAATCTCGCCGAGCATTGGGAGGAGATCTACTGGCACCCGCGCCTCCTCGGCGGCTTCATCTGGGAGTGGGCCGACCAAGGCCTCCGCAAGCGCGCCGCCGACGGCACCCTCTTCATGGCCTACGGCGGCGATTTCGGCGACAAGCCCAACCTCGGCGTCTTCGCCATCAAGGGCGTCGTTACCGCCGACCGCGGCATCTACCCGAAGTACTGGGAGGTGAAAAAAGTCTACCAGCCCGTGCTCATCGAAGGCCGCGAGCTCTCGCCCAAGGAGGTTCGCGTGCGCATCACCAATCGGAATTTCCATGCCAACCTCCGCGACTTCGCCGGCCGCTGGACCATTACGTGTGACGGCGCCAAAATCGCCTCGGGCAATCTCGACCCGCTCGACCTCGCCCCCGGCGGCGTGGTCGAAGTGAAGCTCCCCGTGAAACTCACCGAGACCGCGGGCGACCAATTCCTCCGCGTGAGCTTCACGCTCCGCGAGAAAACCGTCTGGGCTCCCGCGGGCCACGAAATCGCGTGGCAGCAATTCGCCCTCGAAAATCGCCACCCGCCCATCGCGAAAACCGAAACTCCCTCCGGCGAGCTCAAGCTCACTGAAGACGGCGACCGCGTCACGATCTCGGGCAAAGCCATCACCGCCGTCTTCAGCCGTGCGGCTGGCACGTTGGTGTCATTGAATTATGGATACGGCGAGTTGCTCGCCCCCGCCGATGACACGCCCGCCGGCCCGATCCTGCAGGGCTGGCAAGCGCCGACCGACAACGACCGCGGCTTCGGCAAATGGCTCGCGCGCGAGTGGACACAGGCCGGCGTCGACCGCCTCCAGCGCAAGGTGAGCTCGCTCACCGCTACGCAGCCCGCGCCGAACACCGTGCGCATCGAGACGCAGGCCACCAGCAGCGCCCTCCGCGGCGCGCTCGCGCAAAAGGCCGTCTGGACGATCCGTGGCGATGGCACGATCCGCCTCGAAAGCGATTTCACCCCGAGCGGCGAGCTGCCACCGCTCGCGCGCATCGGCGTGGTGCTGCGCGTCGCACCCGGCCTCGAGCGCTATCGTTGGTACGGCCGCGGCCCGCACGAAAACTACAGCGATCGCAAGACCGCCGCCGATATGGGCATCTGGTCCAGCACCGTCGCCGAGCAATACACCGCGTACGTGAAGCCGCAGGAAAACGGTAACCATGAAGACATCCGCTGGCTCGCGCTCACCGGCGCCGATGACCGCGGTCTCGTCATCGTTTCCGCGGGCGATCCCATCGCGGCCTCTGCGCTGCACTTCTCTGCGACCGACCTCGCCGCCGTGAAGCACGCCTACGAATTGAAACCGCGCACGGACACCGTCCTTTCGCTCGACGCGAAGCACAGTGGTCTCGGCAATGGCAGCTGCGGTCCCGGTGTGCTGCTCCGCTATGCGGTGACGATTCAGCCGTATCACCTCGCGGTGATTTTCGCGCCCTGCGCCTCGGCGTCCAACGATGGTGCGCTCGCCGCGCAAGCCCGCGCGTTGCGCCAGTAAAATGAAACCGGCGTTCAATCTCGATTCGCCCGAAACCGGCACGAGCTACCATCTGTACATCGAGGCTCCGGACGCCATGCGCGAACCGGGCCCGTGGTCGGCCGTGCTGTTCATGGACGGCGACGATCAGTTTCGTTTCGCCGTCGAGGCGTACCGCGCAGTCCGCGCTGAAAATCGCGTGCCGCCGCTCCTGCTCGTCGGCGTCGGTTACGGCGCGAGTTACATGAAACCGGCCAACAAGCGTCTCCGCGATTACACGCAGACGGCGATGAAGACCGAAGAGGGCAGTGGTGGCGCGGATGGTTTCCTCAAATTTCTCACCGCCACGCTGTGGCCGGAGCTCGCGCGGCGGTATCCTCTCCAGTCTGACCAGCGCGGCCTCGCGGGTCATTCACTCGGTTCGCTGCTCGTGCTGCACGCGCTGTTTCAGCCGAAACCCTTTTTCAACCGCCTGCTCGCGAGCGCGCCGTCGATCTGGTGGGACGACCGCGCGATCCTCGCAGCGGCGCAGAAACTGCAGGAGACCGGCGTGAGCCTGCCGGCGCGGGTGTATCTATCGGTCGGAGCCGAGGACACGCCGTCGATGACGGGCGATCTCGCGCTGTTGGAAGCGCAGCTATTGGCGCAGCCGTTTCCGGAGTTGGAAATTCTCGGCGAACACTTCGCCGGGCGCGATCACTACAATGTATTGCCCGACGCGTTTCGCGCGGGACTCGTAGCATTGTTTCGCGCCGAGTGAGTTCGGCCGAGATGTTTGTCGGCGCAGTGGCGACCGCGATGCGGACAGTGGGCGCAGGCCGCGCAGGGGCGGCGGAGCGCCGGAAATTTCACACCGCCGCCCGGCGTAGTGGCCGGGGCGACGGCGGTTGGTTCGATGCCTTCTGGAGAGGGCACGGGAGCGAAAGGCTCAGCGATCGTTGAGCGCGGTGACGCTGGCAGCGCCGCCGGGCGACTGGTCGAGCGAGGGCTGGCTGGCGTTGCTAGGCGAGACGAGCGCGAGAGCGACGCCCGCGAGCACGATGGCGATGGCGAGGTGGTGCGAGAGGTCGTTTTTCATGATGATATGGGAGATGTTCGATGAGACGCGACGACCCTGCGCGTGTTTCAAAACCTCGTTGAATAACGCGGACTATATTTTCGCCGCTCCTGTAACCGCCGCGAAACGTCCGTCGTCCGGCGCAACCGCGCCTTACTGATTCTCGGCCACCTAAGTTGCGCTTCTCTCGTAAGCTACGTGAGGTCGAGTACGCTCACCTGCGGACGGCAATTAAAGCGCAACCCATGCAGCGTGCCCACGCCGCGAGTGACGTGTAACCAGCGCTCTTCCCAACGATGCAGGCCTTCGACATAGCGTTTATCATTCACTGGCGCGAAGGGCGTGCCGAGCAGCGGCAGCCGAACTTGCCCACCGTGCGTGTGTCCGCAGAGCACGACATCCCAAGGATAGCGGCGCAGTTGCTCCTTCGCGTCGGGATTGTGATTGAGCACGATGCGCGTCGCACCGTGTGCGTCGCCGATCTGCTTGAAGGCGATCTCGGGTTTGCACGTGCCTTCCCACAAATCGCCGACCCCGATGAGTTGGAATTTTCTTCCGCGCAGCGTGAGTTCGCGCGCTTCGTTGTGCAGGAGCGTCACGTTCGCCGCGCGCAACAGTTCGCGCACTTTATCTGTCGTGGAGTAGCCGCCGTAGTGGATGATCCACGGTCCGCCATCGTGATTGCCCAAGGTGGCAAACGTCGGTGCGGCCGCCGGGAGACGGCGAAGAATATCCCCATACCGCGCCGGATCTTCGGGGAGACTGTCGTTGATGAAATCTCCGGTGATCACGATCACATCGGGCTTTTGCGCGAGTCCAAGTGTGACTGCCTCATCGATGAAATCGATCGAGCCATCAGCTGGCGCATGTAAATCGGAGAGCTGCAGCACGCGCACGGTGGGTGTACCGGCCTCGCGCGAGAGCGGCACATCATGGCGGGCGAGGGCAAGCCAATGCGGCTCGGCCCAGTGAGCGTACGCGACGCCACCGGCCACCGCAGCGCCGGCACCGATGAGGCCGCGCAGAAAATTTCTCCGCGTGAGCAGTCGACTCATCTTCAGATCCACTCCGGAGCGGACACCGTTTTTTCGCCCGGGTTGCTGCCCGTATTCACGGTCGCCGCGGGCTCGAAGAGCATCACGCTCACTTCCTCGTCAGCTACGGGCCGGTGCTCCACACCACGCGGCACCACGATCATCTCGCCCGTGCGCAGCGTCACCGTGCGGTCGCGAAACTCCATGCGGAAACTGCCCTGCACCACGTAGAACAGCTCGTCCTCGTGTTCATGATGATGCCACACAAACTCGCCGCGAAATTTCACCAGCTTCACGTGCTGGCCGTTGAGCTCCGCGATGATCTTGGGCGACCAATGTGCGGAGAAGAGGCTGAGTTTTTCGGCGAGATCGATCTTGTTCATGGATCACTTGGTCTTGGCGCACATGATGCAGTCCTGCGGCTCGGTGCCGAGATTGGGAAAGACATGCCAGCGGCGCAGCAGGGCCTCGCGGCGCAGCCCGGCCTTCTCCATCACGCGCACCGACGCGGTGTTCTCCGCATGGCAATACGCCCACGCGCGCCAAATGCCGGGCTGGGCCAGTGACCAGTCGACGAGATAGGTCAGCGCCTCGGCCGCGTAGCCCTGGCCCCAGTGCGGGCGCCCGAGCACGTAGCCAAACATCGCCTTGCCGTCCTCCGGTGTCACACCGATGGAGCCGATGGGTGTATCCGTATCTTTGATACACAACATCCACGGGAAATGCCCGCCGGTCTCCGCCCACGCCGTGGTCGTGCTCGAAAGGTACTCCATGACCGGCTCGACCGCCGTGTACGTGGGGAAATTCAGATACCGCGTCGCCTCCGGATCGCCCGCGTAGGCCGCGAAGACGGCAAACGCATCGTCCACGCGCGGCGGGCGGGCCGTGAGCCGGGCGGTCGCGAATGTCTCGGGCGGGCGCACGGTGCCAGCAACGGCGCTCCCGACCGCGGCGTCAAGACGGCTGAGCCATTGCCACCAGCACAATTGCTCTCATCGTAGTCCGATGCATTACGACGTCGTGATCGCCGGAGGTGGATTTGCGGGCGCTTATTGCGCGCGCACTCTGGGCAAGGCGCTCGGCCGCGAGGAGGGTCACCGGCGCGTGGCGCTGATTGCCGAGCGCAATGTCCTCGTGTTTCAGCCGATGCTCGCGGAGGTCGTGGGCTCGTCGCTGGGCGCGGCCGATGTCGTGAATCCGCTCCGCCAGTTCTGCCGCGACGTCAGTGTGTATCAGGGTGTGATCCAGCGCATCGACGTGCAGAAGCGCGAGCTGATCGTCGATGGCGGGCGCTTCACGCGCAATCAGGCGGTGACCTTTGACCACCTCGTGCTGGCACTGGGCAATGTCACCGACCTCACCTCCGTGCCGGGCATGACCGAGTACGGCTGGCCGATGAAAAACGCCGCCGACGCCCTGCGCTTGCGCTCGGCCATCATCAATCGACTCGAGGAGGCCAACCTCGTCGACGATCCCATCGTGCGTGCGCGGCTCCTGACGTTTGTCGTGGTCGGCGGTGGCTACACCGGCGTCGAGACCGCGGGCCAGATGAACGATTTCATCCGCAGTGTGCATCGCTACTTCGGTAACCTGCGCGACACCAAGCCGCGCATCATCCTCGTGCATGGCCGCCCGCAGCTTCTCCCGGAGGCGAGCGCCGATCTCGGTGAGCACGCGCAGGAGGTGCTGGAGCACAATGGCGTGGAGGTTCGTCTCAATACCCGCGTTGCCGAGGTCACCGCCTCGCGCGTGCAGTTCGCCTCGGGCGAGCCGATTGAGACGCACACGGTCGTCACCACGATCGGCAGTGCACCAAGTCCGGTGGTCGTTGATCTCTGCCGTCAGCTCGGTGTCACGGCCAATCACGGCCGGATCCCGACCACGCCGGAAATGCGCATCGTCGGCGAGGGCCACGATCATCTCTGGGCCATCGGCGACGCCGCCGATGTGCCGTGGACGGATGGCGACGAGGTGAAATCTTCCCCGCCGACGGCGCAGTTCGCCACGCGGCAGGGCGCACAGCTGGGGCGCAGTCTGGCGGGCGTACTGCGCGGCGCGCCCGCGCAAACCTTCACGCATCGCTATCTCGGCCAACTCGCGGCCATCGGCGAGCGCGAAGCCGTCGCGGAAGTTTTCGGATATCACTTCCGCGGCTTCATCGCGTGGTGGATGTGGCGCACGATCTATCTCGCGAAACTCCCCGGCACGATGCGCAAGCTCCGCGTGATGATCGACTGGACCTTCGATCTCATTTTCCCGCGCGATATCAGCCTTGTGCTGCCGCCGCCCGACGAAGTGCTGCGCGCGATCCACCTCGAGATCGGCGAGACGCTCCTGTTGCCAGGCGACAAGTGCCGGTCGTTTTTCTACGTGCGCCGCGGCGCGCTTTCCGCGGTGGTCGAGGGCCAGCCGCCGGTCGCACTGCCGCAGGGCAGTGTGGTCGATCTGGAGCAGTTTTCCCGCGACGGCCGTTGGATCGCCAAGGTCATCGCCGCTGAGCGCAGCGACATTATCGCGTTCCGCGGCCGCGCCTTTGAGCTGTTGAAAAACGAGCTTAAGCTCGTGCGGCGAAACTAGGGCTTAGAATATGCGCGTGAATCCGAGTGCCGGCAGCCACCGACGATAGGCGCGACCGGGAGTATTGGGCACGGCAGAAACGGCGACCTCGTTGACGAGACTGCATTCGATGCGCGTCCGAGTGCTGCCGGTCCACGTCAGTGCACTGCCCACGGTCACGATGCGGTCGTGGCGCGCTGCCGTGCCGTAGTCATGAGCATCGCCCTCGTGAAAATTTGCCGTCGTGTTCACCGCCCACTTTTTCGACCAAACATGTTTCCACGTGAGATCGTAGAGACCGTCGATGTACGCGCCGCGTCCGCCGGAGGAGAGCCACAGGTAGCTCTTGCCGGAGAAAGCCAGCGCATCGGCCGGGCTCAGAGTCCATGCCGCGGTGCCTTCGAAGTAGCGTTCCGTGCGGCGGCGATCGAAGCCCGCCCGCATGTGAGTTCCGAAGCGGCGCACATCGGGGCCTGCGAGCAACGACACTTTGAGATTGGGGACAAGCTGGCCCTCCACGCCGACGAGCCACCGATCGAAATCGCTGGTCGCACCGAGCGGCACGCCCAGCAGGTCCGCCTGGCGCTGGCGGCCATGACGCTCTGCGGCGAAGACGCTGAGCTTGGGCGCGAGCCGCCAGCCGAGATCCATGGTCGCCGCGGCCTCACCGCGATCGACGTAGTTGGCGTAGCCCGTCGGACTCGCGGCCTGGCGAGTATGAAAATCCTGTGCGATGCCACTGGCTCCGATCCGAACAAACATCGCTTGGCCGACATCACGGGAAAGCAAAACGCTCCCCTTCGCCAGCGACTGCGCGCGGCGCGAGCGGACTGGCTCCCCGCCGATGGCCGGAGTGGCGCCGACGCGATTGAAGATGGGCGCCTCGCGGTCGCCATCGACGATTAGGAGATTCGTGTTGGCCTCGAAGCGCCAAGGCGCGTGCGCATACGACGCGCCGAGGATTACGCGATGATCGTCATGGTTCTCCGACGTGAATTTCCGATAGCGCCACAGCTCGGGCACATAGCTCCCCGAAAACGCCAGCCCATCGGGGCTGCGCCAAGTCGCTCCAATGCTGGCTCCGATTTGGGCCGCCCAGGTCGTCGCGCGCGCGGGGAGCGCCGCAGGCTGTCCGCCTACGGTCGGCGCCTCGTCTTGCAGGAAGACGTTGGAATCGTAGCGGGCGCGCGCATCGGCCGAGGTCGTGATCTCCCATGAGCTGCGTTCGCTGGCCGCGCGCAGACCCGTCAGGGCCACGGTGGCCGCGAGCATCGTTGCAGTGCGCAGGACAGGAAATCGAATCAGACGATTCATCCCCGCATTGTCGCCGGAAGCCGCGCTGGGCTCGCGGCGTTTCTTGGAGAACATCCTGCGTGAATTGCGCAAACGCGGAGCCGCCATCGGCCAATATCCCGCGCAACCTCGGCAAGAACTGCGCGCTGCTGCATGGAAGTTTCCGCTAAACTGCGCGGCATGAACTGGCTGACGCAGCTCTTCACCCAGGAATCAGTCGCGCGCACGGTCGTGCTGCTGGCAGTCGCCGGCGGAGTAGGCACGGCCCTTGGGCGCATCAAACTATGGGGGGTGAGTCTCGGTATCGCGGGCGTGTTATTCGCGGGGCTGGTGCTCGGGCATTTTAAACTGACGTTCGACCAGCATGTGTTGGAGTTCGTGCGTGAGTTCGGGCTGATCCTGTTTGTTTACGCCCTCGGACTGCAGATCGGTCCCGGTTTCTTCAGTTCGCTGCGGCAGCGGGGACTGGCGTTGAACTTGTTTGCCGCCTCCATCGTGGTGCTGGGTGTCGGCGTGACGACTGCGTGGATCGTGCTGCATCGGGTGGAAACGCCGGCCGGCGTCGGCCTGCTCTCCGGTGCGACGACCAACACGCCGAGCCTCGCCGCCGGCCAACAGGCGCTGAAGCAGGTAGGCGCAGCCGATGCCGCCGCGATCACGCAGGGTCTCGCCTATGCCATCGCGTACCCCTTCGGCGTGCTGGGCATCATCCTCACCATGCTGCTTGTGCGGACGATTTTCCGCGTGGATGTGGCGGCGGAGGTCGCTGCCGCCGAGGCCGCCCGCAAGCCCGCACTTCCCAAGCCCGCTACGCGCAACTTCGAGGTGCGCAATCCCAACCTCGCCGGGCGTCCACTGGCAAAGGTCCCCGGACTCGCGGCGTTGAATGTCGTGATCTCGCGGTTTTCGCGCGAGGGCCATGTCGAAGTGGCCAAGCCGGATACCGTGCTACGCCTCGGCGATATCCTGCACGCGGTCGGTGCGGAGGAATCGCTCGACGAATTACGCGTGGTAGTCGGAGCGGAAACGGGCATCGACTTGAAGGCCCTGCCCGGCCTCGTGATCAACCGGCGGCTCCTAGTCACCAAGTCTGATCTCTTCGGTAAGCCCTTGGGTGAGATCACGGTGTTTGCCCAGCATCAGGTCGTCGTCACGCGCGTGACGCGTGGCGGGCTGGAGTTCACGCCGACAACGGGCTTCCGCGTGCAATTCGGCGACCTCCTCATGGTCGTCGGTGAGGCGGCGCAGATCGACTTGGTCGCGGCGGTCGTCGGCAATTCGCCCAAGGCGCTGGAGACGCCGCAGCCGATCCCATTATTCATCGGCCTCGGCCTTGGCGTGCTGGTCGGCAGCGTGCCGCTGGCGCTGCCCGGCTTGCCCGCCGCGGTGAAGCTCGGCCTGGCGGGTGGGCCGCTGGTGATCGCCATTCTGCTCTCGCGCATGGTGACGACCGGATCGCTCGTCTGGCATTTGCCGCCCGCGGCCAATGCGGTGCTGCGCGAGGTCGGCATCACGCTGTTTCTCGCGGCCGTCGGCGTGAAGTCCGGCGAAAAATTCCTCGAGGTGCTTCTCGGCGCCGACGGCTGGCACTGGCTGCTGTACGGTGCCGCGATCACCGCGCTGCCCCTGATCGTCGTCGGGCTCGTGGCGCGGGCCTGGAAGAAGGTGAACTACGCCGAGCTCTGCGGCCTCCTCGCCGGCAGCATGACGGATCCGCCCGCGCTCGCCTTCGCCCAGCAGGCGACCGAGAGCGACATGCCCGCCGTGGCGTACGCGACCGTGTATCCGCTCGTGATGCTGCTGCGGGTTTTTTCCGCGCAGATCGTGGTCTTCGTGCTCTACCGCGCGGCTGCGTCCTAGGCTCGCGGAGGGATTCGTAAGAATTGCGCTGTCGCCGCTCGCGCGGTTCGCTAAACTGCGCGAGTGAACTCGATTTCGCTCAGCCAGCTCGTCCCGATCCTGCAACTCGCCGTCGGCCCGGTGATCCTGATCTCCGGCGTGGGCCTGCTGCTGCTCACGTTGACCAACCGCTTCGGCCGCATGGTCGACCGCTCGCGTCTCCTCGTGCGCGAGCTCGCCGCGGCCCCCGGCAGTGCGTGGGCGCCCAATCTCCGCGAGCAGCTCACGATCCTCGCTCGCCGCGCTGCCATCCTCCGCACCTCGATCACGCTTTGCTCGATCACGGTCCTTCTCGTCGGCGTGCTGATCCTGACGCTCTTTCTCGGCGCACTACTGCAATGGGAAGTCGCCGGCCTCGTCGCCGCTGTCTTCTCCATCGCTGTGCTCGCGCTCATCGGCGGCATGCTCGCCTTCATCGCCGACATGAACCTCGCCCTAGCCGCCGCCCGCCTCGACCTGCAACTCGCGCCGATGGCGAAGTGAGTGGGCGTATAGTAAGATGGTCCCGCTTCTTACGAAGCGGGCTACACTGCCTCGGATTGGACTCTTCCTGTGGGTTGCGCGCTCGTCGCGCAACGTCGCGAGACGAGCTCGCCACCCACAATTTGAGATAAAGCTCTGTTTCCGAGGTAGGGACGGGCGGCCCGCCCGTCCGGTTCGACGCTTACTTTTCAGCCCGCCACCGCGTCGCGCACCAGAGCCCCAATCGCTGGCGGCAGATCGAGTGCGAGGGCAAACTGCTGCGCAGACGGGCTCATTTTTTTCCACGTCTTGCGGAGGATCTCGATGAACTTCTCGCGCGGGTAGTCGGCGTGCTGCGCGGCGAAGGCGCCGATTTCGTTTTCGAGAAAGACGAGGCACGCGGCGTCTTCGAGTGCTTGTGTGCCGGCGTTGGTTTTGAGGCCGGTCTTCGAGACCCACGTGGCGACTTCGGCGGCGTCGGCGGCGGGCACACCGGCTTCGACGAGCAGCGCGCGGGCGCGCTCGGCTTGCTTGGTGTAGAGCGAGCGGCGCCAGTTCAGGTAGCCGACCTTGCCGTCCGGGAAGCTCGCGCGTGGCACGCTCCAGCGTTCGAGGTGCTGGCAGCGCGCGGCGAGGCGGAGCAGCGGCGTCGCGGCGGGCACGAGGCGCGCGGTCCACGCTTCTATGCGCTCGGCGTACACGAGCTCGGCGGGACGGCCATCGGCCGCGCGCGCGGGATCGGCGGCGTGCGCGGCATCGATGAGCTGGCGAGCGCGGACGAAGGGTTCCATGGCCCGGAGTCGAGCGCGCGCGGCGCAGCGCGTCAACCGCGCTGCCAGAGATCGGCGCGCAGCAAGCCCCAGTCGTAGTCGCGCCGGCCCGCGAGGCTGAAACCGCTCGCCGTGAGAAACGAATCGGGCGGCGTCACGCGTCGCGCACGGATGCCCGTGACCGGCCGGAAAAACGCATACATCAGCGCATGCACCGCACGCGCCCGCCCGCGGGCGAAACCCTGCGAGGGCACCGCGAAGTCCGTCACAAGCCATTTCGCCCCGGGCTTTGCCGCGCGCGCGAGCGTGCTGACGACCGCGCCGAGTTCTTCCACCGGAAAGCAATCGAGGAAAAAGTTGGTCACGATCGCATCATATGCCGCGGGCTCGGGCTGCCACTCGGGCAGACGCGCATGCACGAACTCCACGCGCGCCGCCGCTGCGCCGGAGCGCTCCTGGGCGCGCGCGAGCATCTTCGCGCTCGCATCGACGCAGGTGATGCGTGTGTGCGGCAGGCGCGGCAGGCACGCATCGAGAAACCGCCCGTGCCCCACGCCCGCGATCAGTACGCGCTGGCAGCCATCGAGCGCGTTGAGCCACGTGGTGCGACAGCGCTGCAGTCGCGGACCGGCGAGGACCGCCTCCATCGCGTCGTAGATCGGGGCGAGTCGGTCGAAGCTCATGTGAGATTCCACCACGCGCCAGCGACCGCGGCCCCGACACCATAGGCCACGACATCGCGCCAGTCGCCGACGGCGGATTTGAAGAGCAGCGGCGCGATTCCCTCGGCGGCGATCGACCACACTACGAAATGCAGCCCGACCTCGGCCCACGTAGGCCGTTCATCGTGCGTGCGCAGGCCGAGTTGCCGCTGCACCCACAGCATCAGCGGCAGTGCCGCCGGGATGAAGAGCAGGTCGTTGAAATGATTGCGTAGAAATTCGCCGCCCACCGCCTGTCGCAGCCACCAGCGATTCAGCGCGTAGCTCGCGCACGCGAGGAGGCAGACCGGATCGAGGGCGTAGCGAAATTTTTTCACAACAGCGCTGCGATCATCAGCCCCGTTCCGAGGGCGAGCAACACACGCACGACAAACGACGGCAAAGGCGGAAGGGAAGAGAACATGGCGAGAGATCACGGTGCGACGCCCGCGCGCCAGCGCAAGTTTCCGCGCCCGCAATGACACGGGCTAATTATCTCCTGTAGCGGCGGTCTATGACCGCCGAATAGCGTCCTTCGTGGTACGGATTCCATTCGGCGCCCATAGAGCGCCGCTACAGCGCCTAATGACCGCCGACACATGTCCCGTATCGACGCGCTTGCGCCACGCGGAGCGAGCGCGCACCGTGTTGCTCGCCCCCATGAAAGCCCTGCGCTCGTTGCTCCTTCTCTGCGTTTCCCTGTCATCGTTGATCGCGGCGCCCCGCCTGCACCTGGCGGGCGACTCGACGATGGCCGACAAGCCCACCGATCCGCCCAATCCCGAGCATGGCTGGGGGCAAATGCTGCCGGCATTTTTCCGCGACTCCGCGATGGTGGTGAACTACGCCGCCAACGGCCGCAGCACGAAGAGCTTCATCGACGAGGGCCGCTGGCAAAAACTCGTCGACGCGCTCCAGCCCGGCGACTGGGTCATCGTGCAGTTTGGCCACAACGACGAGAAAGAGGACAAGCCCGCCGTCTACGCCGCGCCGCAAGGCGCGTACAAGGACAACCTCCGCCGCTTCATCGCCGACGTCCGCGCCAAGGGCGCCAATCCCGCGCTCGCCACCTCTGTCGCGCGCCGCAAGTGGAGCGCCGAGGGCAAGCTCGTCGACACGCACGGCCAGTACCCCGACGCTCTACGCGCCGTGGCGAAGGAGGAAAAAGTCCCGCTGCTCGAACTCAACACCCTCACGATGGCCCTCGAGGAAGGCCACGGCGTCGAAGGCTCGAAGCGCTTGCACCTCTATTATCCGCCCGGTGCCTACACCCGCCACCCTGAAGAGTGGAAAGACGACACGCACTACTCCGCCTACGGCGCCGAGCGTGTCGCGGCTCTTGCGGTGCAGGAGATTTTACGCCTGCAGCTGCCGCTGAAAGACTGGCTGAAGTGAGGGAAGGGGAATCGTGAAAACCGATTTCACGATTTCCGTTCAGGCGAGTCGTTTCCGCGTCACTTATACTCAAACAGCGCACAAACCGCGCCGCCCGGGTCCTGCACTACGGCGAAGCGGCCGATGCCCATGTCGCGCGTTTTCGTGACGACCTTGCCGCCGTGCTTGCGGCACGCGCGCAGGCTCGCGGTGAGATCGGCGACGGTGATGTACATCATCCACTGCGGCGGCTGCTTGGCATTGACGCCGCGCGCGGTGCACACGCCGGCGATGGTCTTGCCGCTCTTCGGCAGCTTCATCACGTAGTCGTTGTAGCCGCCCATGTCGAAGGGCTCGGCCTTCCAGCCGACGACGGCGGTGTAAAAGGCGGAGGCTTTTGTGGCGTCGGCGAGGGTAACGTCGCGCCACGTGATCGTGCCGACGGCAGGTTTCTTTTTCTTGGGCATGGGCGTAGGGGGAGAAATTTACGCGCCCGCCGCCGGACGCTGGAGAATGCGCCGCACTCGCAGTGCTCCGCCGAGCGCCGTCGCGGGGATCGTGAGCGCGAGCGTGGTGATATTGTACCAAGTCGGTGCGACCTGCGTGGATCGCAGCGTCGTGAGCAAGCCGAGCGCGAAGCCGATCACGCCGAGCAGCGTCGCATGCAGCTGCGGCCGGCGGGGCGCGATCACCGCTGTCATATAGCCGCCGACCACCTGCGCGAGCGCGGTGCCGAGCAGCGATGCCAAGAGTGTGGTCACCGATATGGCCTTGAGGTCAGGGCCCACCGCACTCGGCCAAATCGCGTGCAGCAGCGCATCCGCGCTGAGGGCGAGAAAGACCACCACGAAAAATCCGGCGACGAGCGCGGCGAGACTGCGGATCATGCGAGAAATCGCGCGGTGATCCTTGGCGGGAGCGAGCGATATCGAAGCGGAAGTGTTGGTGGAGCGTTTACTCGCGGCAATATCGGACCGCGCGCCCGAGTTGAAAAACGCCGCATCCGCATAAGCTATGCGCGTCCCGCATGTCCACTGAGCCAATCAACGCCGCAGCCGACGCCGCCACCGCGGAGGCGTTGATCGAGGCCGGCGTGTTCGCGAGCGAGTCGGCGGCCTTCGAGCGCGGGCTCGTGGTGCTGGCGACCGGGCGACCCTTCTGGCTGGAGCCGACCGCCGACGGCGGCGCGCAGCGCCTGCTCATCGAGCGCGAAGCGCACGCGCACGTCGGCGAGCAACTCCGTAAATATGAGCGCGAGAGCGTGGCTTGGCCGCCGCGGGTCGACGCGGAGACCGAGCCTGCGCGTGAGACGGAATTTTTCACTCCCATGCTGTGGTTGCTGGCGGTCTCGATGGCCTTCTGGGCGCAGGGCCGCTGGGCGGGTTTGACCGACGCGGGCGCGGTCAACGGCACTGCGTTGTTCGACCGCGGTGAGTGGTGGCGACCGGCGACGGCGCTTTTTCTGCACGCCGATGCGGGCCATCTCGTGGCCAATGGCTTGAGCGGCCTCTTCGTCTTCGCGGCGGTGACCACCGTATTCGGTCGCGCACGGGGTTGGTCGTGGCTCGCGCTCACTTCGGTGGTGGCGAATATCGGCGTGGCGCTCTTCAATCGTCACGCAGGCACGAGCTCGATCGGCGCGTCGACGGCGATCTTTGCCGGGCTGGGTCTGCTTACTGGCCGCGCGCTCCTGCGCTCGGTGCGACGAGGCTGGACGCAGGGGTGGGGCAGCGTGGTCGCCCCGCTGATCGGCGGCGGCTCGGTCCTGGCACTCTACGGTGCGGGCGATCTGCGCACCGATGTGCTGGCCCACGCGCTGGGATTTGTCGCCGGACTGGCGTTGGGTGCGCTGAGCGAGGGGGGCTCTTTGGCACCGCGTGCCAAGTGAGCGCGCGGGCTCACGAAACTTAGACTACCCTGCCATGCGTGCGTCGATCCGCGCGGGTGCGGACGGCAGATCGGAATCTGCTTTCCGTCCCGAAAAGCCGATCAGGGCGAGGGTGACGATGGCGAAGTCGAGGACCGCAGTACCGAGCATGCCGAGGATGGCCTGCCACTCGGCATAGCGTTCGGCATAGACGTAGATGCCGAGATTCGCGACGCCGAAGAGCATCCACGTGGGAATGCTCACGCCCACCGTGGAGCGGTCGCGCCAGATGCGCGCGAGCTGCATAAGAGTGGCCGCGGGGAAAATCACGGCCGGCAGGATCCCGGCGATTTGATTGAGAGTCATAGCGATAGACCCTCGAGTCCAAGCGCGCGTCGGGCTCGCCGCTGGTGGCAGCACGAGGGATCGAACCTCGGCAGGGCTATCATCCTGCGTCACGCAGACGCTGCCAGATAACCGGCGGCCGCCCGGCACTGACCCGGGCCGGAGGGTTTGACCGCAAAAGTACCCTAAAGGTTCACCGCGGACTCCTCGCCATTTGGTGTAAGCCGCGCGCCATTTGGCGTGCTCGTCCCGCGATTGAAGCGGCCCGAGCGGCGGCAGGGTCCCTTTGACCTTGTCGTGCGGTCTGCGGGAGGAAGAGTTGCAGACGTGGCAACCGAGGCGCAACTCACGGAGAGAGAACGAGAATTGGCGCAGTTCTTGACGACGCCGACGCCTCGGACCGTGCCCGCACAATGGCGCAAGGCAGCGCTGAAAGAAGGGGCCTCGTTCAAGTCCGCGCTCTTTGGATTTTTCTTTGGCTCGTTTGGGATGATTTTTGTCGGGGTCTTCTTCCCTTGGCGGATGCCCCAGGATTGGCGGCTGTCGAACTCTGGCGTGGCGGCGACCGGCGAGGTTCAGCGCATCGAGATGACCAGCGTCAGCATGAACAAGACAAAGGTACGGCGCTATGTTTTCACGTTTGCCCCGGCGGAGGGCCAGCGAACGGAGGCGCAGTGCTACGTGACGGGCGAACCTTGGCGGGCGCATCAGAGAGTTCCCGTGAAATATCTCCCTGGCGATCCCACCGTCGCACGGATCGAGGGAGCGCGACGTAGCGTGACCTCGATGGGCATGGTATTCGTGCTGATATTTCCCGCGTTGGGCTACGGCACCGTGGCGTACTTCCTCCTATCGCGCCGACGGACATTCTGGCTTCTGAAGCACGGAGAGTTCGGCGAGGCGCTGGTGAGTGCGATCGAGGTCACTAACACGACCGTCAACGACCAACCGGTGCATAAAATCTCCCTTCAACTCGCCGCGGCCGAGAACGATCGCACACTTACCGTTCGGCGGTTCAAATCCACTCTCGTGAGCTTCTTGCGCACGCGCATGGAGACGAAGACGCCGGTTTTTGTGCTCTACGATCCGGCGTACCCCAAACGGATGCTCCTACCGGAAAGCTGGTTGACCAGCTAAGCGCTTCCGCCCGGCGGCCCAGCCGCCTGACCGGCAGAAACGGTCTGGCTTTGCATTAGGCGCGAGAGTCTTGCACAACCCGCGACCCTCTCATGTCAGCGACCCCGCGGTCTGCCGCGCCCTTTCCCCCTGCCTCCAAGCTGCGCCCCATCAAGAAATTGATGGCCGCCAATCGTTCCGAGATCGCCGTGCGCATCTTTCGCGCCGGCACGGAGCTGAATTTGCGCACCGTCGCCGTTTACGCGCAGGAGGATCGTCTCTGCATCCATCGCTACAAGGCCGACGAGGCTTACCAAGTCGGCGCGGGCAAGGGCCCCGTCGCGGCGTACCTCGACATCGACAGCATCGTCGCGACCGCCAAGGAGCACGGTGTCGACGCGGTGCATCCGGGCTACGGTTTCCTCTCGGAAAACGCCCATTTTGCGCGCGCGTGCGAGGCGGCGGGCCTGATCTTCGTCGGCCCGCGTCCTGAGCTGCTCGACATGATGGGTGACAAGACCGCGGCGCGCGCCCTCGCGCAGAAGATCGGTGTGCCCACGCTGCCCGGCACGGAAAACCCCATCGCGGATCGCGACGAAGCGTTGCGCGTGGCGAAGGGCATCGGCTTCCCGCTCATCATCAAGGCCGCCTTCGGTGGCGGCGGGCGCGGCATGCGCGTCGTGCACAAGGCCGCCGATCTCGCCAACCTCCTCGACGAGGCGCAGGGCGAGGCGGAGCGCGCGTTTGGCAATGCCGCGGTGTTTCTCGAAAAATACATCCCGCGCGCGAAGCACATCGAGGTGCAGGTGCTCGGCGACAAGCACGGCAACGTCATTCATCTCCACGAGCGCGACTGCTCGGTGCAGCGTCGTCACCAGAAAGTTGTCGAGGTCGCCCCGAGTTTCGGCCTGCCGGAAAATATCGTGCGCGAGCTTTGCGAAGCCGCCGCGCGCATGGCGCGCGAGATCCGCTACGACAACGCGGGCACCGTGGAGTTTCTCTACGATCTCGACCGCCACGAGTGGTTCTTCATCGAGATGAATCCGCGTATCCAGGTTGAGCATACGGTCACCGAGGTGATCACCGGCCTCGACCTCGTGCGCGCGCAGATCCTCATCGCGCAGGGCCACGCGCTGCACTCGCCCGAGGTGGGCATGCCGCTGCAGGCCGACATCCCGCGCAACGGCTACGCGATCCAGTGCCGCATCACGACGGAGGACCCGGAAAACAAATTCATCCCCGACTACGGTCGCATCCTCGCCTACCGCTCGCCCGGCGGTTTCGGCGTGCGCCTCGATGGCGGCATGGGCTACGCGGGCGCGGTGATCACGCCCTTCTACGACTCGCTCCTCGTGAAGAGCATCACGAGCGGCCAGAGCTACGAGATCGCGATGAACCGTGCGCGCCGCGTGCTCTCGGAGTTTCGCATCCGAGGAGTGAAGTCCAACATCCCCTTCCTCGAAAATCTCATCGCGCACCCACAGTTTCGCACGGGTCAGGCGACGACCACGCTGATCGATACCACGCCGGAGCTTTTCGCCTTCAAACCCCGCCGCGATCGCGCGACGAAGCTCCTCAATTTCCTCGGCAACGTCATTGTCAACGGCAACCCGCACGCGAAGGGCTACCGGCCGGACAAGCCGTTCGCCGCCGCGCCGCTACCGTTGGTCCACAGCGGCAAGAAATCCGCCGGTGCGCCCGCCGGCACCCGCCAGAAACTCCTTGAGCTCGGCCCGAAGAAATTCGCCGAGTGGACGCTCAAACAGAAGCGCCTACTCATCACCGACACCACGTGGCGCGATGCGCACCAGTCGCTCATGGCGACGCGCGTGCGCAGCTACGACATGCTCGCGGTCGCCGAGGCGGTCGCGCAGCGCACGCCGGAGCTGTTTTCGCTGGAGATGTGGGGCGGCGCGACCTTCGATACCGCGATGCGCTTCCTCAATGAGGACCCGTGGGAGCGCCTGCGCCAGCTCCGCGCCAAGGTGCCCAACATCTGTTTCCAGATGCTCTTCCGCGGCGCCAATGCCGTCGGCTACACCAACTACCCCGACAATGTCGTGGCCGGTTTCGTGAAGCACGCGGCGGCGAGTGGCATGGATATTTTCCGCGTCTTCGACTCGCTCAACTACCTGCCCAATCTCCGCGTCGCCATGGAGGCGGTCAACGAGACGCACGGCATCTGCGAAGCCGCGATCTGCTACACCGGCGACATCCTCGACGAGCGCCGCGACAAATTCTCGCTCCAGTACTACGTGCGCCTCGCGAAGGAGCTGGAGAAAATGGGCGCGCACTTCCTCGCGATCAAGGACATGGCCGGCCTCTGCCGCCCCTACGCCGCGCAGAAGCTCGTGAAGACGCTGAAGGACGAGATCGGCCTGCCAATCCATTTTCACACGCACGACACGAGCGGAATCGCGTCGGCCTCCGTGCTGCGCGCTGCCGATGCGGGCGTCGACATCGTGGACCTCGCGCTTGGTTCGATGAGCGGCAGCACCTCGCAGCCGAATCTCGGCTCGATCGTCGCTGCGCTGCAAAACACGCCGCGCGACACGCAGCTCGACCTCGGCACGCTCAACGAGTTTTCCGACTACTGGGAGGCCGTGCGCGAGTTCTACCGGCCCTTCGACACCGCGCCGAAATCCGGCTCGGCCGAGGTGTATCTCCACGAGATGCCCGGCGGCCAGTACACTAATCTCAAGGAGCAGGCCGCCTCGATGGGCGTCGCCCACCGCTGGCCCGAGATCGCGCGCACCTACGCCGAGGTCAATCAGCTCTTCGGCGACATCGTGAAGGTCACGCCGAGCAGCAAGGTCGTCGGCGACATGGCGCTCTTCCTCTTCAGCAAGGGCATCAAGCCTGCCGACGTCGGCAACCTCGAGCCCGGCACCACCGCGTTTCCCGAGAGCGTGATCGACATGCTCAGCGGCGGCCTCGGCTGGCCCGAAGGCGGCTGGCCCGAGCGTGTGTCGCTCGTCGTCCTCGGCGAAAAACGCCACGCCGAAGCGCGCGCGAAATACGCAGCCGCGCAGAAAAAATCCGCGCGCGGTGCGAGCACTGCCGCCGCCATCGACCTCGCTCAAGTCCGCACCGACGTTGCCGAGAAACTCAAACGCCCCGCGAGCGACGACGACCTCTACTCGCATCTGATGTACCCGCAGGTCTTCGCCGATTTCGCGAAGCACGAGGCGGCTTACAGCGACGTGAGCGTGCTGCCCACGCCGGCGTTTTTCTACGGCCTCAAGCCGGGCGAGGAAATCTCCGTCAACATCGAGGAGGGTAAGGTCCTCATCATCCGCCTCATCTCCGTCGGCGCGCCCGACAAGGATGGCCGCCGCGCGATCAGCTACGAGCTCAACGGCATCGGTCGCGAGACCTTCATCCTCGACAAGGGCATCGCGCCCAAGACGAAAGCCCGCCCGAAAGCCGACCTCAACGACGCGACCCAGGTCGCCGCGCCCATCCCCGGCCTCGTCGCCCAGCTCACCGTCTCCGTCGGCAGCAAAGTCGCGAAGGGCGACAAGCTCCTCATGATGGAAGCGATGAAAATGCAGAACACCGTCTACGCCCCCTGCACCGGCGTCGTCGCCGAACTGCACGTGGCCCTCGGCGACACCGTCGAATCGAAAGACCTCCTCGCGAAGATTCGTCCCGCGAGCTGAGGTCGGGCTTCAAGGTGAATTTTTAGCCACAGATTACACAGATGGGCACAGTAAACGTGACGACATATCTGTGCCCATCTGTGTAATCTGTGGCTAGGCTCTTGGTCTTAGATTTGGGGAAAGAGCGCGGAGGTTTGCATCAGCCAGTAGCTGCGGCTTCCAGCCGCAGCTACTTGGTGCCAACGTCTTTTTCGAGCGTCGTACGCTCGTAATCGAACTCCGTAGTAGCGTGCTCAGTTTCGGTGCGCGCTTGCTGAGGCGTTTTCTCAAAAAGGAAAGCAGCGCGGCTTCCTCGAGGCCTAATTTCCAGCCGGCTTGTGCTGAGGTTCCGGTCAATCGCGGGCGGAGGAGTTCGATCGTTTCACCGGCGAGGTAGCCGTCGATCACGGCGGGGTGGATGTAGCACTTGCGACAGATGGTGGGAGTGTTGCCGAGGCTGGTGGCGACGCGCTCGATGGCGGCGCGGAGATTTTTCTTCGTGGGCTTTTCCGTACCCTCGGCGAATTCCCGCAGGGCGAGGGCGGCGAGCACGGTGCCGGCCCAGGTGCGGAAATCTTTCGCGGAAAATTCCTCGCCGGCGATCGCGCGCAGGTACGCGTTCACATCTTCCGAGTGGATCACCTGCGGTTGATTGTCGCGGTCGAGGTATTGGAAGAGTTCCTGTCCGGGCAGCTCCTGTACGGCGCGCACGATGCGGGCGAGGCGTGGGGCGCGGAGTTGGAGGTCGTGAGTCTGACCGCTCTTGCCGTGGAAGTGAAACTGCAGCACGCCGCCGCGGATGTGCACGTGGCGGTTGCGCAGGGTGGTGAGGCCGAAGGAGTGGTTTTGCTCGGCGTACTCTTCGTTGCCGACGCGGATGTGCGTCGACTCGAGGAGCTGCACGAGGGCGGCGAGGACTTTGTCGCGCGGCAGGCCGGACCGGCGGAGATCGCGGTCCACGCGGCGGCGGATGTGCGGCAGCGCGCGGCCAAAGGCCATCATGCGCTCGTACTTTGTCGCGTCCCGCACCGCGCGCCAATCGGCGTGATAGCGATATTGTTTCCGGCGGCGCGCATCACGACCGGTGGCTTGGATGTGCGCGTTGGCTGCGGGGGCGATCCACACGTCGGTCCAGGCGGGCGGGATGGCGAGATGCCGGATGCGCTCCAGCACGAGCGGGGTGCGCAGGATTTTTCCATCGGCCGCGCGATAGCGAAAGCGCGGGGCGCGGCCCTCGCGATGGATGCCCGGCGCGGTGTCGCTCACATAGCGGAGACCGGCTTCCTTCGCCGCTTCGATGGCAGCGGGATCGGGCGACGGCGAAGCAGTCGACTTGTCAGGCGGAGTCGGGGAGAGCACGCCTCCCTGACTGCGAAATGCGAAACGAGTTCGGCGGGTGATTTACCCGCGCGAGCGTCGCTTAGAAAAACGTGTAGTACTTCCCGTCGGCGAGGCGGGAGATCAGCAGCGCAAGCTCCAGCGCGTGGTAGTCGCCCCAGAGGCTGCTCTCGCCGCAGGGGACTTTCTGGCCGCGCGGGATGTGGTCCCAGCCGTTGGGGCGATGGTACACGCAGTGGAGCAGCAGGCCTTGGTGCTTCTTGCTGGTCGAGAGGTACGGCTCGTCGAAGAGCGTGTTGGCGATGGTGAGGCCGGCCTGGAAATATTTCTGCGCGGCAGCTTTTTCGCCCTTGTCGTCGAGCCAGAGGCCGAGACGGAGGAAGCCCTGCGCGGCGATGGCGGCAGCGGAGCTGTCGACGGGCTCGTGGTCGTTGAAGGGATTGGCGTCGCGCTTCGTGAAATCACCGAGGCGATGCGTGTTGAGCGCGGCGCTGTCCCAGTACGGGATGCCGTCCTTCGCGGAGTAGCCGTCGATGTAGTAGTCGCTCGCGGCGCGCGCGGTTTCGAGGAAGAGATCGGTGACCGCGCCGCGACCGCCGACGGCGTCGAGGTCGGAGCCGTTGACGGTGTCGAGGTACTCGAGCTGCTCGGCGTAGCCGAGGATGATCCACGCGGCGCCGCGCGTCCACGTGGTGAAGGGCGAGTAGCCCTGCTGCGAACTCGGGCAGCGGAACTGGCCGTCGTTGCGGTTGAAGACGCTCTCGTGCGCCACGCGCCCGCGCACGTCGTACGAGTCGCGGCCCTGGCCGAAGAACACATTGAAGCGCGCCGTGGTCGCGGCGTGCTCGATGGCGCGGTGGAGGAGATTGATCGGCTTGTCGCCCTCGCCCATGAGCACGTGGCCGAGTTGGTGCGCGACGACGAGCGAGCGCATCGAGCGGATGGTGTCGGCGAAGAGCGACTGCGGGCCGTTGAAGGAATAAACGTACCCGCTCGGGGCGACGCCCGCCGCGCCGGCGCCGAGCGGCGACCACGGCTGTTTGTAGGCGGTGGGGACGTGGCGCGCGGCTTGCACGGCGCCGGAAACCTTGAGCGCGAGCTCAGCGAAATTGAGCTCCTCCTGGTTGAAGGCCACGCGGCGCTCCAGCATGAGGCGGCGGAGATTGCCGTAAGTGGAGACGTTGTTGAAGCCGTGGTCATGCACGCCCACGTGCGAGACGTGCGACGCCATGTGCTTCACGGTCTTTTCGCGGCCGAGGTGCAGCGACGCGACCTCGCTCGTGGCGTCGTAGTGGAGGAACGCCATGCCGAACTGGAAACCCTGCGTCCACTCGGTCCAGCCGCGCGAGGTGTACTGGCCCTTCACGGTGAAGACCGGCGTGCCCTTGGTCGCGTCCCACGCGGCGTCGAGGGCGTGGATCTTTTCGCCGGCGAGCTCGAACACGCGGGCGGTTTTCTTCCGCAGCTTCTGCGGGGTGAGGGCGGCGTTGATTTTCATGACAACGAGAAAGGTCGCCGAACATGCCCGGACCGCGCGACCGAAACAAGTAAGTTCCCCGTTGCGCACCGCGGTCCGTCCGTCACGCGCGGCGCAGCTCGATGGGGGCATCGAACTGGGCAGCGCCGTCGGTGTGGGCGTCCCGATGCGCCTCGGCTTCACGTCCGCTCGATCAGTCGTGTCAGCTAAGCGACTGCCTTTTTGCGTGGACCCACTAACCCCGCTTCTCGCGCTAAGAACTCCCCAGCAGCATTCTGGTGGGCCGTGAAACTAAGACAGCTTCAGCTCCGTCGCCGCGACGGAGATGCGGATGCGAACCTTGCGCAGCCAGTCTCCGAAGTCGGAAATCGCGATGCCGGACTCGGTCATCCAGTGTTCTGCGGGCAGTTCGGGGATGTTTTCCTCGGGCACGCAGAAGAGCGAGCGCGCCCAGCGCGCCGTCGCGAGGATCATCGTGAGCTGGCGATGGTCCGGCGCGGCTTCGGGCTCGAGTTGATGGCGCACGGCCATGACGACCGGCGCGGAAAATCCCCACAGCTCCAGCAGCGCCGCGCCCGCCTCCGCATGCGAGAAGCCGAGCCAATCACGCTCGGTCGGAGCAAAATCCACCGGGTAGCCCGACGAAGCGATCGTCCGGCGCGAGGGCCACTGCTTCGCATGATAGCGATCGATGACCACGAGGCCGAGCCCGTGCATGAGGCCGGCGGTGTAAGCGTCGGTGCGATTGACGCCCCCGCGCTCGGCGAGGCTCGCCGCCGCGATGGCGCACGCGACCGCGCGGTGCCACACCGCGTGCGAATCGAGCCGGTAGGCATTGAGCGGACGACCGACGAGCTGCGAAGCCACGGCAAAGGTCACCAGCTCCTGCACCCCGGTGAGGCCCACGCGCTGGATACCGTCCATGATTTCGTCGACCGGCGAGCCGCGGCCGAAGTGCGTGCTGTTGGCCATGCGCACGACCTTGGCGGAAAGGCCGGGCTCGAGCTTGATCACGTCGGCGACCTGCCCGAGCGAAACATCCGGCGTCTCGAGCAGCCGTTGCAATTTGTGCAAAACCTTCGGTGCCGGCGGGAGATCGGTGAGCTTCCGCACCAGCGACTCGGGCGTAGCGTGGAGAAACGGCAACGAGGCAAGCACGCCATTTAATCGGCCGCGACGCCGCTCGGCTTAACGCAGAAATGTATCCGATGGTCGCATTTTTGCGTGTCTGTGCCCATGCTTCCGGCGTGACCCTCCGCGTCCCCACGCGCCTTGTGCTCTTCGCCGCCCTCGCCGGGCCGGTCGTCGCGCAATCGCCCGCGCCCACGTCGACCACGAGCACGACGACGCCGCCCGCTCAGGCCTCCACGGCCGAGCTCTATGAAACCGGCCGGCAGCTCTTCGAAGCGCTCGCTCCGGCGGAAATCAAAGAGCAGTTCGAGTTTCCCTCGCCAGAGCAATTCGACGAATTCGCCAAGCGCTTCCAGCGCACTCTCGACAACGGCTCGCTGGAGGACCTGGCCGTGTATCTGCCCGAAGCTCGTTCTGCGCTCACGGCTCTGCGTGCGCTCCCCGGCTACGAAGACTACGCCGACTGGCTCGCCGCCCGTATCGACGAAGTCGAAGCGGCCGACGAACTCGCACACCCGACGACACAGCCCTCACCGGCCCCCGCTCCATCGCCGACTCCGACCAGACCGCCGCTCACGCCACCGAAGATCACCGCGCCCTCCATCTCCGCACCGCCACCCGCACGGGGACCGGTGAAATCCACCCTCGCGATCCCGCACTACGATTTCTGGCTCGCACGGGTGCGCGGCCGGGCTCAGCCCCCGCAGAGCGCCGAGCTGTTGCCGCGCCTGCGCAGCGCGTTTGCCGCCGAGGGGGTGCCGCCCGAGCTGGTGTGGCTCGCGGAAGCCGAGAGCAGCTTCAATCCCAGTGCGCGTAGCCCCGCGGGAGCCAAGGGGCTTTTCCAATTGATGCCTGACACCGCCAAGGCCCGCGGTCTCAGCACCTTCCTGCCCGACGAGCGCACCGACCCGGAGAAGTCCGCGCGTGTCGCGGCCCGCGAGCTGCGCGAACTCCACGAGAAATTCGGCGCGTGGCCACTCGCGCTCGCCGCCTACAACGCCGGCGCCGGCCGCGTCAGCCGCGCCCTCGCCGCCCGCGGGGCCAAGGACTTCGCCGGCATCGCCGACGCCCTCCCCGGCGAGACCCGCATGTACGTGCCCAAAGTCTGCGCCCTCGTCGCGGCCCGCACGGGGGTCTCGCCCGATCAGCTTCCGGCGCCGCGCGCACGAATGTAGCCCGGCTCGTGAGAGCGGGGATCGCGGTGCGAAAACAGCCCGCTTCTCACGAAGCGGGCTACATCCCTTTTTGCGCCTTTTGCGGCCATCCCAAAATCCGCGTCTATCCGTGTTCATCCGCGGGTAAAATAATCCAACCGCGGATGAGCTCAGATGAACCCGGATACCGAATCCCGTATTCATTCGCGTCCATTAGCGTTCATTCGCGGTTAAAAAATGCCGCCTCCTCTCCCCGCGCACAGATCGCGGATGACTTTTCGCTCATCCCCGTTCATGGATTTCCCTCCGTGTCCGAAAAGAAATCCGCTTCCGCTTTCCCTTGGGCCACCGCGTTGATCGCGGTGCTCGTGCTCGCCGCCGCCGCTTGGCCGCAGGGCGAGGCGTTGCTGGCCTTCGAGCGCGACCGCGTGGCGGCGGGGCAGTGGTGGCGGTTGCTGACCGCGCATTTTGTCCACAGCGGGGCGACTCACCTCATCCTGAATCTCGTCGTGTTTGTGTCCGCTGGCGGATGGCTGGAGCGCGCGGTGCCGGGCCGGGCTCGGTTGTACTACCTGCTCGCGCCGCCTTTGATCGGGACGCTGCTCTATCTGCTCGATTCAACCTTGCAGCGCTACTCGGGGCTGTCGGGGATCGTGGCCGGCACGATTGTGCTGCACGCGCTCACGCAACTCGCGACGGCAGAAAAAGACCGCTGGTTCTGGCGCGCACTGATCGCGGTGGTCGGCCTGATGATCGGGGTGGAGTTCGTCGCCGAGGGGCGGCTGCTTGGCCATTTCGCTGGAGCGGGAGTGCACGCGGTGCCGCTCGCGCATCTCGTTGGCATCGCGCTCGCGGTGGCGATTCACCCGCGGCGCTGGCGGCGTCAGACGCCGTCGACGTAACCGCGACGCATCGCGTAGCGCACGAGGCTGGCGGCATCGGCGAGGCCGAGCTTCTGCTTCACGAGGCTGATCTGGTTGTTGACCGTCTTCGCGCTGATGCCGAGGCGGTCGGCGATCTCTTTGGAACTCTCGCCGCGGGCGAAACCCATCAGCACCTCGCGCTCGCGGCCGGTCAGGTCGATCTCGGGAACGCCGGCGTTTGCCGCCGCGCTGGTCCGGAAGCTCGCGAGAAGGCGCGAACACTCGGGGCAGAAATACTCCCGGCCCGCGAGCACGGCCACGATGGCGTCGCGCAGGACCTCGATGGGTGAGCGCTTCATCACGAAACCATGCACGCCGAGCCCCATCGCCTCGCGGATCAGCTCGGGCTGCTCATTAGACGAGATCGCGATCCAGCGCGTGTTGGGCAGCTTGGACTTGAGTTTCCGGATGAGATCGAAGCCGCGGCCATCCGGCAGCATCCAGTCCATGATCACGAGATTGGGCTGGTGTTCGAGGCAGGCGGCGGTGGCGTCGGTGACATTGGCGCACTCTGCCACTACTTTGTGCCGCAGCTCCTTGCGCACGACCTGCACAAGTACCTGCCTGAGCATAGCATGGTCCTCTACGACCAAAATCCGCTGGTTCGACATGGATCGTGGTCACAAAATGTGACAGCCGCGTAGCGTTTCCGAGCAAAAAACCGGACATAAGTTACTCATCAGCGACACGAAATCGCGCTCGCGCGGCGAAACACTCCCGCTTTGCTGGCGGGATGGGATTTTTCGACCGCTTCACGTCGCGCAAGCCGGCTCCCTCCGAGCAACCTGCCGCCGCCAGCACGCCGGCAGCCCGCCCCGAATCGGCGGGCAATGTCATGCCTCGTCTCGTCGCCGCGCGTGAGTGCCTCGACCTCAAGGACCTGCCGGGCGCGCTCGCGATCTACGAGGAAGTGCTCGCTACTGCCGGTGACCGCGCCGACGTGCTCGTGACGATCTCCGGTGACCTCGGCAGTACGGGCCACGTCGCGTCGATCGTCGAACTCGTCGCTCCGCGCTACGATGGCCAGCGCCACGGCCCTGCGACCGGGCTCAATCTCCTCCAAGCCTACCTCGCCCTGCAGGACGCGGAGTCGGCCCAGCACGTCCTCGACATCCTTTTCTCGCTCAATCGCCCTGAGTTGGAAGACCGCCTGCACGGTTTTTCCAACGCCATCGCCGAGCTGATCAACCGCGACGCCGAGCCGCTCACCGACAACGGCGGCGCCGCCGCCAGCAGCCCGCCGCCGAGCGCACCGAAGTTCGCCCTCATCACGCTCAGCAAGCCCATCTGGTTCTACGGCCACGAGCCGCTCGCCGAAAAAATCCTCGTCGCGAAAAGCCCCAAGGCCCGCCGCATCGCCTTCGCCCAGCTCTCGCTGCCCGGCGCGTACCCCGATCTCGCTGCCGCCATGCGCGCGCCCGAGGACGCGCTTGGCCGCCTCGCCCGCGCGCTGCCGCTGTGGTTCGCCGAGACATTTTCGTACTGCCCCAACTACGCCGTTGTGGCGGCTCTCGGCGTCGTCGAGCAACCCGACGGGACAAAGCACCACGCGATCTTCGGCAGCGAGTGGACCACCGATCACCTTCGCCAAGTCGTCGAGACGAGCGGCGACAATCCGCCCGACTACGTCTTCACTGGCGCGCTCCGCCAGAAAGACGGCGACACCGAGCTGATCCTGCGCCTCTGGGAGATCAAAAAATTCCGCGAGCGCAAACAGTTCACCCTGCGCTGGACGCCCGCGTCCGCCGACGCCGAACTCGCGAAGCTCAACGAGCAGATCCGCCAATTCATGGAGTGGTCCGCCGCGCCCGGCCCACTCGCCTACCAGCCCGCACCCACGCCCGGTCCATGGCTCGACCTGCTCGCCGCGTCGCTCGGCACCTTCATGCTGGAGAAGGGGCTCATCCCGGCCGCACAGCTCGGCAACGCCGCCGAGGAACTGACGCGCCTCGCACCCACCGCCGCAACCACGCCCGCCGCTTCGCTCGCGTGGCTCGGCCACACCCAGCGCTTGAGCGCCGCGCGCATCGGCCCAATTCCCGAAGGCGTCGCACTTGCCGACAACCCCATCGTCGCCGAGGCGAAACGCTAATCGCATTTGCGGGTCACAGTTCTGACCCGCCGCGCGCGAGCGCTGTTTCGGCGTCGATCGATTTCACGATTCGCGTTTCACGATTCTCATTTTCAAGATTCCCCATTCATGCACCAGCCGACCGCTGACCTCCGTATCCGTGCGACCAAGCCCTTGGTCGCTCCCGCGGCGCTTGAGGCGGAGCTGCCGGTGAGCGACGATCAGGCTGCACTTGTGGCCCGTACGCGCCGCGAGGTCGCCGCGATCGTCACGGGCGCGGATGACCGCCTGCTCGTTGTCGTCGGTCCGTGCTCGATTCACGATCCCGCCGCCGCCGGTGACTATGCGCGCCTACTCGCGCCCGAGGCTGCGCACTATGCTGCCGACTTGCTGATCGTGATGCGCGTGTATTTCGAAAAACCGCGCACCGTCGTCGGCTGGAAAGGTCTGATCAACGACCCGGACCTCGATGGTACATATCAGATCAACCAAGGCCTGCGGCTCGCGCGCCGGGTGATGCTCGACGTTACCTCGGTCGGTCTGCCGGTGGGTACTGAATTTCTGGATACGACGCTCGGCCAGTACTACGCCGATCTCGTTTCGTGGGGTGCCATCGGCGCGCGCACGGTCGAGAGCCAAGTGCACCGCGAGCTTGCGTCAGGCCTCTCGATGCCGGTCGGCTTCAAAAACCGCACCGATGGCGATGTGCAGGTGGCGATCGACGCGATCCGTTCCGCGCGCGCCGAGCACTGGTTTCCCTCGCTTACTCGCGAGGGTGTGCCCGCGGTGCTCGGCACCTCGGGCAACGACCACACGCACCTCGTGCTGCGCGGCGGCACGAGCGGGCCAAATTTTTCCGCCGAGCACGTCCGCGCCGCCGCCGCGCTCCTCGCGAAAAACAATCTCCCGCCGCACGTGATGGTCGACTGCAGCCACGCCAACAGCGGCAAGGACCCCGCGCGCCAACCCGTCGTCGCCGCTGACCTCGCCGCGCGAATCGTCGCCGGCGACCGCGCCATCGCCGCCGTGATGCTCGAAAGCAATCTCCTCGGCGGAGCCCAAGACTACCGCGCCCGCCCTCTCGTACCGGGCCGCAGCATCACCGACGCCTGCCTCGCCTGGGAGCAGACGCTCCCGCTCTTCGCCCAACTCGCCGAAGCCGTCCGCGCTCGCCGCGGGCAAGTCTGATTTTTTGGCCACGGAGAGCACGGAGAGAGGTGGAGAGATCACGGAGAAGTGGGAAGGTTTCTCTGTGCCCTCCTCACCCCTCTCTGTGCTCTCTGTGACCCGCCTAAACTCCGCTACTCACTGACCGCGGTCCCCGGCAGCCGGGCTTTCACCTCGGGCCAGAAAGCTCTTCCCACCGGCACGGGCTCGGTGAGGCCGTTGATCTGCAGCGTAATCGCGCGCTGTGGGTCGCGGCGAAATGCTGCGAGGCGCGCGAGGTTCACGATCACCGTGCGGTGCACGCGGATGAATTGCGCGGGCGGCAAAATATCTTCCCACGCCTTGAGGCTGCGGCGCACGAGCACGCTGCTGCCGTCGGCGAGGCGCACGAGGGAATAGTTCTCCTCGGCCTCGATCGCACTCAGCTCGCTCACCGAGACGAAACGTGCCGCGGTGCCGGAGTTGAGGTGGATGATGTCGTCCGGCCGCAGCACGAGGCCGCTCGGCGTAGGCGCTTCCTCGGGCACCACGGCTGGCTGCGCCAGACGCTGCAGCGCCGTGGCGAGGCGCTCGGCTTTCACGGGCTTCACGAGGTAGTCCAGCGCGTTGACCTCGAAAGCACGGAGCGCGTGCTCGTTGTGCGCGGTGACGAAGATGATGCGCGCCCCCGGCGCTACGTGCGGCACGAGGTCGAAGCCGCTGCCGCCGAGCAGTTGGATGTCGAGAAACACGAGGGAGTAGCTCGCCTCGGCGAGCAGCGCGCGCGCGGCCTTCACCGTCGCGGCCTCGCCGACAACTTCGATGATCGGATGCGCCGCCAGCTGCGTCCGGAGGTCGGCACGGGCGGTTTTCTCGTCGTCGATGATGAGGGTTCGGATCATGCGGCGGGACGCGGCGAGCCCAGTTCTAGGCGGACGCAGACCCAGCCGTCCACTTCGCGGTGGGTGAAAGAATACGCATCCGGGTAGTGCCGCCGAACTCGTTCGAGGAGGTTTTCGTGACCGATACCCGTCGAAGGAATGCCGGGCCGCGAGCCGCGCTCGACCCACGTGCCGGTGTTGGCGATCTCGAAGACCATCGAGCCGTCCGTCGCGCCGCAGTGCGCAGCGATGCGCAGCCCGAGCGTGTCGACGCTGGTGGCGTGGCCGTACTTGAGCGCGTTTTCCACGAGCGGAAGCAGGAGCAGGCGGGGGATTTTCGCGTCGTCCAGCGCGGGATCGATGTCGTACGCCACGCTCAGCAATTCGCCGAGGCGGGTCTGCTCGATGTCGAGATACGCGCGTAGCATCGCGACCTCCTCACCGACCGTCGTGCGCTCGTCGGGCTTGCGACCGTGCAGCGTGAGCCGGCAGAAATCCGCGAGGCGGTCGATGGTCGCGCGCGCCGAGTCCATCGCGGGCGGGATCTCACTACGGATCGACGTGAGCGAGTTGAAGAGGAAGTGCGGGTTGAGCTGGTAGCGCAGCATGTCGAGCTGCGCCTTTTCGGCGGCGAGGCGCGCGGAGATTTTCTCGTCGAGCTCCAGCTTGTGCAGGCGCGCGAGCTCGGTGTTTTGTCGGCGCAGGTCGTCGGTGCGGACAGCGATGAGTTTCTCGAGCTGCTCGTTGCGTCGGCGCAGCGCCCGCGTGCGTAGGCGCGCGAAGCCGAGGATTGAGCCGCTGAAAACGAATACGTACCCACCATAGGCCCACCACGTGCGCCACCACGGCGGCAGGATGCGGAAGGCGATCGCGGTCGGCTCGCTCACCGTGTACTCGACGTTGCGCGCCTGCACTTCGTAGCGGTAGCGGCCCTCGCTGAGATTGGTGAACGAGCGCTTCAGGTCGGGCGACCACTCGCTCCACGTGGACTCGAAGCCGTTGAGCCGCGTACGGTATTCGAGCGCTCCGGCCGTGGGCGCATGCATTGCGACATGGTCGAAGCTTAGCGCGTTGCGCGTGAAAGGCAGAACCTCGTTAGCCTCCAGATCACGGGTGCGGACGAGCGGCGCGAATTTCTCCGGCTCGCGAAACGCCCGTGCGATCTCCACGCGCAGCAGCGATTCCGAGCCGCCGATCCAGAGTACTCCGGTGCTGGGCTCCTCATGGAGCACGCTCATATTGCCTGCGTAGTCGAAAATGCGATGGGGCAGCGCGGTGAGCTTGCCCTGCGCGAAGCGCTTCACGCTTGCGCCGATGCGGCTGGGCCGCTCGTCCTGCGGCAAGGTGAGGAACCAGAACTGCGTGGGATTTTCGCGGGCCTGTGAGACGGTGTTGATCCCGTCGATCTCCGGCACCGTAGGTAGGTCGGTGCGCGGTGCGAGCCGGTTAGAGGTGGCGTCGTAGCGGAGAAACGTCTGCGTGTTGCCGACAACGAAGTAGATCGATCCGCCCCATTCACCGAGGCGGGCGCGGGTGCTTTTCACCTTCTCCTCGTCGGGCGCGAGGATTTTTTCAACCTTGGCCGTGGCGGCGGGCGAACCCGCGCCGGGTGGCTCAGCGAGCGTCACGTGAAAAAATCCCTGACTGTCGATCGCGACCCAGATTGAGCCGTCGGTGTCCTCCGCAATATTGCGTGCGGTGCCGTTGAGCTTCGGCACGAGACCCTCATCGCGCCAGCCCTGCGGGGTTTCGCGCAGCGCGCGCAGGCCGTTGTCTTGTCCGATCCAGCGCACAGCCGGATCGCGGCGCGAGCGAATCATCGTGTAGGCGAGTGAGGGCAGCGCAAAAACCGTCGTGAAACCCTGCGGCGTGAGTTGGAGGATCTTGTGATCCGCGACGGCAAAGAGTTCATCGCCCTCGACGTGGAAAGCGTAGATGCCGCCCGTCGTCATGCGCTCGAAGTGCGCGCCAGCCTGCGGTGCCACGCCGGGCACGAGTCGATAGGCGCCCTGCGTATTGCCGACATAGAGGGTGCCGTGGTGCCGGACGACGGCGTTGACGAGTCCGCGGTCGAGTCCGTTTCCTTGGTCGAACTGGGTCACGCCCGCCGGCCAGTCGAGATACGCCACGCCGTAGTCGAGGCAGAGCCAGAGCCCGCCCGTGCGCGATGCCCCCATGCCGTAAACGAGGCTGTTGGGCAGGCCGTTGGCGCCGTCGAGATAGTTGAGGAAGCCCCCGTCTGCCCTGAGCAGCACGAGCCCACCGCCCGTCGCCGCGGTGAATGCGACCGCATACGTGCTATCGGCGAGGCGCAGCGCGCGGTAGATTTGCTTCGTGCGCAGGAGCGGATCGAGCGCGGTCGCCCACGGCGTGAGCGTGCCGCTCGCGGGGTCGAGACGAAACAGTCCGCTCTTCGACAGCGCGACGAAGAGCTGCCCATCCGCCGCCGGCCCGATGTAGCGCACCTGATCGCGGAGAAATACCGGGTCGTCCGACACGCGCACGAGCTTGTCGCCCGCGATCCGCTCAAGCGGCTGATTGGCCGAGTGCACGTAGAGTTCGCCGCCCGCCGAATCGAGCCGCGTGACCGCGTGGGGAAACGTGGTGAATCGTCCGCCGCGCCACATCAGCAGGCGCCCATCGCACGAGAAAAACACCCCATCGCCGTGGGTCGTGATCTGGAAGACTTCCTGAAAATTGCGCTCCGCCTCCGGCACCTGGTCGAGCAGCGAGACATACTCGTAGCCGCCCACCGATGTGGGCTTCAACCAGCCGAGGTCTCCGCGTGAGCCCGCGTAGATGCGGCCATCCGGCCCAAGTGCGACCGCACGGGTGACCGGCGTAAAATGGTCGGAGCGCACATGCCGCCACGTCGCTCCGTCGAAGCTGACGACCCCGGGCGTGTTGCCAAAAAACACTACGCCGTTGTTGTCCTCGGCGACAGACCAGTTTTGGGAGCCGGCACTGAAAACCTGCGGCGCATAGGCTTGTACGATCGGACGACCATACTCGACCTGCACGGGCGCGCCGTCGGCGGCCACGCCGTGCGAACACAATGCGCTGCCGACGACCAAGATTGCGCCAAGCCAAGCTGGAAAGCGAAGCCGCATGGACACCGCCACCTTGCGCGATGCATGGTCAGCGCCAAGCAAGATCACGCCGCGCTGGCGCCACTTAATTCTCACAATTGATCCGAAGTGCGCGGAGAGATTTTCTCTGCATTCTCTACCCGGCGCTGCGGCTTGCGTCGCCTAATCTTATTGGGTCTTCAGCGACGGCGTCTCGCGCAACAACTTGGCCTGCCACGGCAGCACGAACTTATCGAGTTCCTGCGGGCTGCGCGCGATTTGCGCGAGCTGGGAGCGGTTGGCGATGAGGGTCGACTCGATGCCGAGGCGCTTGGCGATCACGTCGCGCTCGGCCTTCACGCGGTCGAGAAATTCGATCTCGGGCTGGGAGAGCGAGCGGTGCGACGGGTCGCGCCCGGGACGGCGCGGGAGAGTGGCGGGATCGCGCTCGAGGCCCGCGTGCACCGCGGCGGCGAGCGAGGGAAAGATGCGCGGGTGGCGCTTGCCGAGATTGACCGGGGCGAGGATCGCGGCCTCAGCGTCGCCGTGCTCGGCGGAGTGCGCGATCTTGAGCAGCAGATCGTTGGAGCAGACCTTGAAGGGCGGGGTGTCGAGCCGCTGGGCCTGCTCTTGGCGCCAATGCCAGATGGCGTGCAGCACGGTGAGTCCGCGGCCGCGGAGTTTTTCGGAGCGGCCGATGCGCCAGTCGTTCTCGTCGGCGGGCGCGAAGCCCGTGATGCCAGCCTCGATCTGGGCCTGGCACTGCTGCTCGAGCCACTCGAGGCGGTCGAGCTTGGCGAGTTCGCGGGTGAGCAGATCGCGCAGCTCGGGCAGGTGCCAGACATCGAGCGAGGCGTAGTCGAGGAGCTTGCGCGTGAGCGGGCGGCGGGACCAGTTGGCCTTCTGGCCTTCCTTGTCGAGTTGCACGCCGAAGTGTTCCTCCAACAGCGCCGCGAGGCCGAAGCGCGTGCGGCCGAGCAGCTGCGCGGCGAGCATCGTGTCGAAGAGGCTGTGCGCGCGAAAACCGCAGAGATCGTGCAGCAGGCGCAGGTCGAAATCGCTGCCGTGCATCACGAGGTGCTTCTTCGCGAGGATCGGCCAGAGCTGGTCGAGCTTCACGCCCGGAGCAAGCACATCGATGAGCCAGACCTCTTCGCCGATGAGGAACTGCATCAGGCAGACCTGCACGCGGAAGCGAAACATGTTGTCCGCTTCGGTATCGAGGGAGACCTCATCGACGCCTTCGAGCGCCCGCAAAAACGGCCCCAATTGACCGGGCTGGTCGATGAGGGTGAAGCCCGGGGGGAGGGCGGGCGGAGACTTTACGCCAAGGATGCGGCGGACAGGGTGCGGCAAAAAACGGGAAATCATGCTTCGTCGGCAGAGTTGTTCTGCCATGCGGCGAGGAAAGCTTCAATCAACAAAGGAAGATCATCGCTGTATCCGCCTTCCAGAGTCGCCGCGGCCGGCAGGCGCGTTTCGCGCAGCCAGCGGCCCAGCGTGGCGAAATCCTCGCGCTCCAGTGTCATCGCCGTGATCGGATCCTGCGCGTAGGCGTCGAACCCCGCCGACACGAGCAATAGATCAGGCGCGAAATCCACGATCGCATCGAGCGCCGCACGGATTGCCTCCATGTGCTCCTCACGCTGCGCGCGGGGCCGGATCGGCCAGTTGCGCGTCAGCGGACCGAGGTCGCGCAGGCCCGTGCCGGGGTAGCAGGGCGACTGATGCATCGAGGTGAAGAAAAACGATCCTGCCAGCGGCCCGCGCTCGGTCGCCGGGTGGAGGATGGCCTCGGTGCCGTTGCCGTGGTGGGCGTCGAAATCCCACACGGCCACGCGCGCCGCGCCGAGATGGGTGCGGGCGTAGAGCGCTGCGATGGCGATCTGGTTGAGATAGCAAAAACCCATCGGCGTCTCAGCCGTCGCGTGGTGACCCGGTGGGCGCATGAGCGCAAAGGCCGGTTCGCCGGTCGCGAGGGCGTGCTGCGTGGCTCCGACGGCGGCGGCAACCGCGCGGCGGGCATGGTCCGCGATGCCGGGAAAATAGGGTGTATCGCCGTCGAAATCGCGCGGGATGAGCAGGCGCTTCAGATAGGCGGCGGGGTGGGCGAGGAGCAGTGTCTCGTCGTTCGCGAGTGCGATCTCGGGCACGCGCCAGGTCCACTCCGGATGGGTGGCCCGCAGATGCGCGGCGGAGCGGATCGTGCGCGCCGGTTGCTCCGGGCGCATCGATGAGCCGTAGTCGGCGCACTGGGGATCGTGAAAGATCAGCACGGGGCCACCCTAGCGCAAAGCGGGTGGGAACGCAGGAGAATTTTCCACCCGGCGAAATCTTTTGTGCACTTTCGCGGATTTTTGGCTATCCGTACGGTGATGAAAGTCGTCGTGCTATGTTCGGGCGGAATGGATTCCGTGACTGCGCTCCATTGGGCGAAGCGGGAGCATGAAGTGGTCGCGGCCATAAGCTTCGACTATGGAGCGAAGCACAACCACTGCGAAATCCCGCTCGCGAAGGAGCAGGCCATGCTGCTCGGTGTGCGCCATGAGTCGGTGTGGCTGGAGTTCGTCAACCTGCTCTTCAAGTCCTCGCTGCTCACGAGCGGCGGCACGATCCCCGATGGCCACTACGAGCACGAAACGATGAAGCAGACGGTCGTGCCGTTTCGCAACGCGATCATGCTCTCCATCGCGTGCGGCTTCGCGGAGAGCGCCGATGCCGAGGGCCTTGTGATCGCGGCACACGGTGGCGACCACGCGATCTATCCGGACTGCCGCGAGGATTTCATGCAGGCGATGGGCGAAGCGATGCGGCTCGGCACCTACGCGGGCGTGCAATTGCTGCGACCCTTTATCGCGCTCAACAAAGCCCAGATCGCGCAGGAGGGCGCGCGCCTCGGCGTCGACTACGCGCGCACGTGGTCGTGCTACAAGGGCGGCGCGATTCACTGTGGCACGTGCGGTACCTGCGTGGAACGCCGCGAGGCGTTTCAACTCGCAGGCGTGCCTGATCCGACCGTGTACGCGAGCAACGCCCCGCTCCCGCCGAAGCCTGTGCGCACCTGAAGCACTATGCTGATCGCGGAAATTTTCTATTCACTTCAGGGCGAGGGCGAGCTGACCGGCGTGCCATCGGTCTTCGTGCGCACGAGCGGCTGCAATCTCCGCTGCGCATGGTGCGACACGCCCTATGCCTCGTGGCAGCCCGAGGGCCAGCAGCTCAGCGTCGACGGCATCATTGCCGCCGTGCAGACGCATCGCGCTGCGCGTCACGTGGTGCTGACCGGCGGCGAGCCGATGATCGCCAAGGAAATCCGCGAGCTCGCGAGCGAACTCAAGGTCCTCGGCTACCACATCACCATTGAGACCGCCGCGACCGTCGCGCCCGAGGGCATCGCGTGCGATCTCGCCTCGATGTCGCCCAAGCTCCTCAACTCCGCCCCCGACGGTGCGCAGCACGCCGCATGGCGCCGCAAGCACGAGGCCACGCGCTGGCAGCCCGCCGTGGTGCGCGCGTGGCTCGACGGCGGCTACGGCTGGCAATTCAAGTTCGTTGTCGCGCAGCCCGCCGACGTCGACGAGCTCGAGGGCATGTTGAAATCGCTCGAGCGCGACATCCCGCCGCACAAGGTGCTCCTCATGCCCGAGGCGACGACGCTCGAAAAGATGCGCGGCCGCGCCTCGTGGCTCGGCGATCTCTGCAAAGCTCGTGGCTATCGCTACGCGCACCGCCTGCACATCGAACTCTACGGCAACAAGCGCGGCACGTGATTCTCGCCCGATGAGCACGCCGGCCGAAGCGACCTTCTCGTCTCGCCCGCTCTCCGTCGAGCTGGCCGAGCTGCGCGCGTCCGTCGCGGACCGCGCCGTGACGCTGCGCGAGGTGATCAGCGCGCTGCGCGGGCGCGCGTACGAGCTGCTGATGATTTTGTTTTCGCTGCCGTTCGTCGCGCCCGTGTCGCTGCCCGGCACCTCGACGCCGCTCGGCCTCGCCATCGCGGTCATCTCCGTGCAACTCGCGTTTGGCCGGTTGCCGTGGCTGCCGCGCTGGCTGCTCGATAAAAAACTGCCCGCAGGATTTTTCACGAAGGTGCTGGCCGCGACGGTCGGCGTGGTACGCTTCCTTGAAAAATTTCTCCGTCCGCGCGCGCTGCTGCTCACTTCAGGGCGCGGCTGGTTCGCCGCTCATCTGTTTTTCGCCATGCTGGCCGCGCTGATCCTCGCGCTGCCGATCCCGTTTCCGATGACCAATATGTTTCCCGCGTGGACCGTGCTGCTCCTCGCCGCGGGCTTGGTCGAGCGCGACGGCGTTTTTGTCGTCGGGGGCTACGTGATGTTCGTGCTGACCCTCGTGTACTTCGCCATCGTCGGCTCCGCGGCGGGTGGCGCGGCCTTCGTGCTGCACGGCTGGCTGGGGAAGTAGCGGAAGACTCCGCTCAGCTCACCACAGCCTTGCCCATCACGTCGAAGATCGCGCGGCCCCAGACCCAGCCGTAAAGCGTGAGCGTGCCGAGCGGGAGCAGCAAGAGCACGAGACCGCACGCGAGAGCGGAAACGAAGTCGTCGGCGTAGAAGAGCGCGGTGGCGAGGCCGACGCAGCAGACGACGATGCTCACGAGCACGCCGATCGCGAGCAGCGAGAACCACCAGCGCGTGGCGGAGTCGTTGGTCGTTTTCGAAAACATGAATAGCACCCAGATCGGCTGCACCGCCAACAGCAGCGCGAGTGCGCGCCATGTGAAATCGAGCGCGACTGGCCACGATACGGGCTCCGCGGTAAAGCCGTAGCGGATCGCGACCACGATCAGTGGCAGGCCGGCAATGCAGCGCAGGGTGTTGACGAGCAGGATGGTCGTGGCGGTCTCGCCGAAGCCGATGGGAAACAGCGCCGGCAGGCTCGGCCGACCGAAGGAGTTGCCGGCCTGCGCAAAACTATTCCACGCGCCGCCGAAGGCCGGCACGCCAAACATCAGAATCGAGCCGCACGGCAGCCAGAATTCCCAATCAGCGCCGAAACCCGCGACGTGCAGCAGATGCGCGCCGAGCGTCGCGATTAGCGCGATCAGCCAGCCGCGCCCCCACGGAAATCCCGCGGGTAGCAGCACATCGAGCAGCACGCGCCGCCGCTCCGAGAGCAGCCGCGTGATCGACGCCTCCAGCCAGCCGCGGTGAAACAGCGCAAGGCCCGCGGGCTCTTCCAGTCGCCGGTGCAGCGCCGTGCGGATCGGGCCGAGATCGACTGGGGGCAACGCTTCTGCGGGCGGCAGCGGCTCGGGCTCGGCGACCACTGTGGGTGGCGCTTCTGCGTCGGCCTCGGCGGAAATCCAGCCGGTGGCGGGGCCTTCGGTGCCATCGTTGTAGCCAAAAACTTCCTCGACGGAAAATTCCTTGGCCGCGTGATGCGCGAGCCAGCGCGCAAGCATCGCGCTGCCTGCCGCACCGGCCACTAGGCCGAGCCAGCCGAGCGGTTGACCATGGCACACGGCGATGAAACTCGTCGCGAGCCAGCCAGCCGGCGTGAAATGCTGCAGGCCGTTGAGCAGCGGCGCGGCGACGGAGGCGAGTGTGGTGTTGTTTAGCGCGCGGAGCAGCACGAAGAGCACGAAGCCCAGGAGTATCGCAAGGCCGCCCCAAGGGAGACGAGGCCGCCAGCGGGCGAAGGCAGTTGCGACGGCCAGTGCAGTCGCAGTTTGGCCAATCACGACGAGGGGCACCGCGAGCCAGGTCACTCCGAGATTTAGTCGTAGGGCGACGATGATGCCGAACACGAGCCAGTCCACGCCGAGCCACAGCGACGAGCGCAGCACGAGCCGGGCTTGATGGCGGAAGGTCGCGGCGTTTTCCACCGGCAGCAGGTAAAAATTCCATAGCGCGACAGGCGTCGTGAACAGCGTCACGATCTGCTGCGTTCGCGCGAGGGTGACGATCAGCGACCACAGGGCGAGCAGGCTGGTGAGCTGCAGCGGGTCATCGAGCGTGACGGCCGAGCTGGAAATGAGCAGCGCTGGGATGATGCGAGTCCAGTGAGTGGTGAGCGCGCGCCGCCAAGCCGCTCGGATTTTTTTCCGCTCGCGCCGCAGCGCGGGGTTCGCCTTCACGAGCTGGCGAACGCTTGTGCGCAGGCGGCGGACGAGTTGGGCGTTGGGCTCGGTCACGGGTTTTCGCGAAACTGGCGGAGCCGTGATTCGAGGCTCTCGGGCCCCGTCGAGGGGAGCGCGGCGAGCTGCTCGCGGGTGTAGGTGGTCGCGAGCTTGCCGTGATCGAGCACGCAGAGGAGATCGGAGAACCGCTCGGCGATTTCGAGGATCTGCGTCGAGTACACGATGGTCGCGCCCGCCTGCGCGGCCGTGCGCGCGTGCTGCTTCAGCATCGCGAGTCCCTGCGGATCGAGGCCCGACGCGAAAGGCTCATCGAGCAACCACAGCTCCGGCTGCACGGCGATCAGGCCGCAGAACGCGACCTTGTAGAGTTGGCCGCGGCTCAGCGTGGCCAGCGGCGCTTCGGCGAGCGGGAGCAGGTCGAAATCGCGCAGCGCACCGAGCATGCGGTCGTCGATGCCTGTGGTGTCGCGCTCGTAGAGCCGCAGCATCAGCGCGATGTGTTGCAGTGCGGTGTGCTGGGCGAAGAGCGCGGGAAAATCCGGCAGAAACATCAACCGTCGCCGCTGGTCGATGCGCGCGCGCCGAAACGCCTCGCCGTCGAAGAGCGCGTCACCCTGCGTCGGCGCCACGATGCCGCTGAGGCAGCGCAGCAGGGTGGTCTTGCCCGCGCCATTAAGGCCAATGACGGCGACGATTTTTCCGGCCGGCAGCTCGAGCGACACGGAATCGAGCGCGCGGGTATCGCTGTAGACTTTGGAGAGCTGACGGAGTTGGAGATGCACGCGGTCCCGCAAGATGGCGGCAACGCGGACCGCGCGGCAAACGGTTTTCGCGGCATGCGGCCTCGCTGGACGGATAAGGAAATCGTGAAAACTGAAAATCGGGCATCTGAAATCGTGAAATCGAAGTGCGGCGCGGCGGGGCCGCGTAGGTGGTCGATTTTCAGATTTTCGATTTCACGGTGACCGATTTCACGATTTCCGGGAAAAGCCTATTTCGCTCCCGGCTTTGCCAGTGCGGGAAAATTGAATGTCTGCCCAGCGCGCACGAGCACGGGTTGGCCGCTGCGAAGAGGCGGGTCGAATTGCCACTGGCTTACGGCGGCGATGGCGGAAGCGGCAAGCTGCGGATAGTCGGCGGATTTCACGACGGGCATTCGCACGTGACCGGTTTCGTCGATGTAGAACTCAACCACAGCTTTGCCGGTGACGCCGTGCTCCGACCAGTCGGGAGGGAATACCGGCGGCACCACGTGCGTGGGCACTGGGATACGGTCGAGGCGCTTCAGGCTTTCGGCGCGGTAGGCGAGGGTCGCATCCGCAGCGTCGTCGGGCTCGGGCGTTGGTGAGAGCCGGCGCTCGACCGCGACGGCGCCGCTCATCTCGAAGCGAAACTCGACGTCGCCCACGATGCCCACGGCCGCGCCGTGCTCGCGCTCGGCATCGTAGCTCCAGAGCTTGATCACGCGCAGTGCCTCGTCGCCGAACTCGCGCTGCGAGCACGCAATCAGCAGGGCATCGAGCAGCCGTCCATCGTCGGCGATACTCACGCGCACCCGCGCGCTGCCATGCGTGATGCCTCCTTGGACCAAACGCGCGGGATACGTTGCGCGCACCGTCTGGTGGATTTTCCACGGAGCATCGGCGGGCAAGGTCGTCTCCGCTTCTGCGGCGTGCAGTGAGAATGTGAGCGCGAGCAAAAGGACAAAGAGTCCGCAAAAACTAAGGCGTTGCTGTAGCGGCGGTCTATGACCGCCGAATAAATGCTGCACGCCAGCCGCGTCGAATCGGCGGTCATAGACCGCCGCTACAGGAAGGGCTGCGACGCGGGTGGGCATCTCGATTTTCAGCTGCCTCGCACTTCGCTCATGAGGCCGACGAGGTTGTTTTCGGGGTCGCGCACGAAGCCGATCCACAGATCGTGATCGGGCATCTTGGCGACCAGGCCGGGCGGGCGTTCGTTTTTCGCGCCGCGCGCGACGATAGAGGCGTGCACGGCGGTGATCTCGCCGGAAACTTTGTAGTAGAGGACCGAGTTTTGCCCCGGCGCGCCGTGACCCTGTGGCGTCGTGAGCATGATGCGCACGCTGCCGGCCTGGAGAAACGCGAGATTGGGGCCGGCGCCGAAGAGAAATTTCAGGCCGAGCACATCGCGATAAAACGTCGTGGCCTGTGCGACATCGCTGACGGTGAGGGCGATCTGGCCGATCTCGGAGATTTCAGAACTCATGGCGGGATGGGCGAATCACGCCGCGTCGTGCGGGTGAATTCGCGCCCAGATGTTGGCTGGAATCGGAGATCGTGAAAACTGAAAATCGGGCATCGGGAATCTTGAAATCGAAATGCGGCGCGGCGCAGCCGCGCGGTGGCCGATTTCAAGATTTTCGATTTCATGCTGCCCGATTTCACGATTTCTCCTCTAGGAAACGATCCCCGCGCCCAGCTCGGCGCGCAGTTTGTTTCGCGCGCGGTAGAGGCGCGTGTCGACGCCGCCTTCGGAGCAGCCGGTGATCTCGGCGATCTCGCGATACGAGAGGCGTTCGTAGTGGTGGAGGAGGAGCGTCGTTTTCAGGTCGGGCGGGAGGCGGTCGATGGCCTCGGCGAGGGCGGCGAGGCGTTCCTTTTGCTCCAGGGCTTGGGCGGGCAAGGGAGCGTCGGCAGCGAGCGTGGGCGTGGCAGTCGATGGGTCGGCCTCGGCGTCGAGGCTCGTGGTTGGATGGCGGCGATGCCAGCGGTGGTGGTTGTGGCAGAGATTGCTCAGTGTGGTGAAGAGCCACGCGGAGAGGTTGGTGTCGCGGCGCAGGCGGTCGCGCTGCTGGTAGAGGCGCACGAAAACCTCGGCGACGAGGTCCTGCGCGTCGGCGGTGTTGCGCACGTAGCGCCACGCGAAACCGAAGAGGCGGCGCTCCCACTGCGCGATGAGGCGGTTGAGCGCGGTGTCATCGCCGGCCTGCAGCGCGTGCAGTTCCGCGAGGTCGGGGGCGGGCTCGGCGTTCAACGTCAGGCTCGCAAGCGCGGAGTTCAAGGGATGGACGCGTTGCGGCCGGATTGGAGCGCGGGCGCCATCAGCGAAAGATAGTCGCGGCGCTGCGGCGCGGTCATGACATCCGCGGACGCGGCGACGAGCGCACGAGTGGAATCGAGGCACGCGCGGTCGAGTGCGCGGCGCTGCTCCACGAAACGGGCGAACTCCAGGAAATCGATCTGCCCGGTCGTCTCGCGCGTGCGCTCAAAGGCGGCCAGCTCGGTCTTCATGCTCGCGACCTGTGCGGCGAGTTCGAGGAAGTGCGGGGCGGACTGCTGGTGCAGCGTCTGCAGGCGCGCGACCTGCGCATCGGTGAGATGCAGGTTGGCTTGCATCCACGCAAGTTGTGCGCCGAGGCCATCGGCGGCCTGCGGGCGGCGGTGCGAAAACCACGCGACATGCGCCACGACACCGCACGCGAGACCGATGAGGAGAGTGAGCAGCGTGCGTTTCATGGGGCCTTGGCGGGGTGCTGGTCGGAGTCGGCGAGCAGCGGGTCGACGAGCTTCAGGTAGTCCTGCGCGATGCGGGCACCATACTCGGCCTGCTGGCGCGAGCTGCGCGCCTCGGCGAGGAAAAGCCCGAGCAACACGCACATGGCGACAAACGCCGCCGCAAACGACGGCCGTGCGAAAGCCGCATGCAGCCGCTCCAGCCACGAGAGCTGGCGCGCGGGGGCGGTGCGCCGGCTGCGCCCGATGCGACGCCACACTTCGGGCGCGACCGAGTCGGGCGCAGGCGGTGTTTCCTGCGACCAGCGGCTGAGCAAATGGTCGAGCGATTCGGGTGGTTCGGGCTCCGTCATGGCGAGGGCAACCGAGAAGGTGCCCGATCACTCAACACCACGGGCGGGAAAAGTCCTTCAAAAATTTTAGGGCAGGCGGAGCAGTGGGTGCTGAGGGGAGCGGAAGGATAGGACTTATAGGGCCTATGGGACCTATAGGACCTATGAGAAAACGCAGACTGAGAACTACTTGCCGGGATTTAGGGCAGCGAGGGTGAGAGCTTTCAGCTTCAGCGAGGGCTGCTCCTGCCACGTGAGCTTGAAGGGGGCGAAGTAGCGGTCGGAGTTTTTGGCGCCCCAGTCGGTGGTGGTGATGCGGTAGCGGCGAGTGTCGTCGATCTGAGCGGGGCCAGCGGCGAGGGAAAATTCGCCGCGGCGTTCGTTCCAGGGGGTATCGGGGCCTTGGTTGGCGGCGCGGAGGAGCGCGCGCAGCGTGGCGCCATCGACCTCGGTGATGTAGATCGTGCCGTCGAAGCGCACGCAGGCGTCGAAGGCGACGCGACTCACCTTGCCTGCGGGCAGACCGGCGCCGAAGGTGGTGTTGCCGATGAAGGCAGCGTCGACGTGCGCGCCATCGCGCAGCGCGGTGGCGACGAAGCGGGCGGCGGCGGTCGGGCCGAGAGCGCGCGAAGAATGACCGACGACGGCGGTGTCCTCGGGCGTGAGATTTTTTTCGACGACACCGCCGATCAGGCGCGCGAACGCGGAGTCGGCGGGATCGCTGGTTTCGAGTGGGACCTGCTCGATTTCCCATGAGACGTGTTTCGCGGCGTCGCGCTTTAGCCAAGCGAGGGTGAGAAACTCGTTCCAGCTCCCGGAGTGCACGTAGACCGTGCGGCCCTCGCGGTGCACGAAGCGCAGGTGGTCATGTGCGCCGGCGAAGAGCGTGCCGTCGGGCACGAGCGGGAGCAGGTCGCGGTCTGCGGCGACGCCAGCGTGGCTCAGCACGATCGAGACGGGTGCGTCGGCGAGCAGCGACGGGAGATGCTTGTGGCCCCACACGACCGGATCGGTGAGATCGAGCGAAGGGCGGACGGCGGCCCGAAAGGTATTGAGGCGATCCGTGACGAGGCCGACGACGGTCGCCTCGAGCGGACCGAGCTTCAGCTTGGTCGAGGCGGGTGCGTAAGGCTGTCCCGTGGCGTGGTCGGCGAGGTTGGAAACGACGGTAACGCCAGTGGCCCGCAAGCGCGCGACGGTCTCGGCGACGTCGTAGAACTCCGGCTCGTGGTTGCCGAGGTTGACGATGGTTGGCGCGCGCTGCGCGAGAGCGGTGAAGAGCGCAAAGTCGAGTGCGCCCGAGGTGCGACGCGCGACGATGTTGCCGTACTCCAGCGTGTCGCCGTCGAGCAGCACGGCGAGCGGCAGGCCGGGATTTTCCTTCGCGAGCCGGTCGACGCGCGCGAGGAGCTGCGCGGAGCGCTCGTACGCGGAGTGCTGGTCGGCGGCGATGATGAGTAGCGCCTCGGCACCGGAGGGCACGGCGTGGAGCAGCGCGGTCGCACAGAGAAAAAGAGCGAGCAGGCGAGACATGGCGGCGGCGGGGAAAATCACGACGAGCGGAATAAGACGCGAGGGAGAAGATATATCGCTTGTTGGCCCGGCCAATTTGCGGCACCGAAATGTTACCTCCCATGGCGACCCGCCCTGCCTTTATTCCCGGTTGGGTAACATTTGGCGCCGTGCTTGGAATGACACTGGGTTGGGCGATGTTTCACGATGCGCCGCCGTCAGAACCGCAATCGACCCCCACGCCGATCGCGCCCGTGACGGGAGCGAGTAAGTTGTCGATACCACAGCTTCCGGGGGCGACGACGCTGCGTATGGTCGAACAGGTGTTTCTCCGTTGGGGCGGCTATGCGGTGTGGGAGGATGACGTGACGCAGTTTGTGCTCTGGTCCCAGGCGACGAAAGGTTTTGCCGAGGCGTACGAGGTGACGCGCGTCCGAGGAAATTTTTACTATCGACCCATAGCGCATCTCACCCGTCCATTGATCGACCACGGCACGCCGAGGAAGAGCCCGATCGCATTTGCCGAGACGCAAGCGCAGCACGATGCGTTTTATCGCGATCACCCGGATGAGAAGCCCGGAGTGATGACCACGTGGAGCGAGGACGCAGGTACCGACCTGCCGCCGAAAGCACCGGATCGCGGCGCGGGATACAGTCCCATGAATGCGGCTACGCCCATCGACCCGACACAAACGAATCCGGGGCTGAACGCCGGTCAGCGCTGAGGCGAGCGTCGGGCGCGTGAGGCAATCGGAAGGATCAACGCGGCGATGAGCTGCGAATAACTCTTGGCCTTTTAAGCGAGGGCTGGAAACGCGCATGGGCTCCGGAGGCTGGTGGTCGCCGAGGGCGGAAGCGCGAGGAGGTTTTACGCGATGGACTAAATGGCCTCATCCTAATCGTTCAGGCCAGCAGCCGTTCGCAGAGGGCGATGAGACGGGTGCGGAGAGGGTCGCTGCGGACGGCGAAGGCGCGCTGGTGCACTTCGTACTCGGCGCGGCCGGCGGGGGTCTCGATGGGGATTGGAGCGAAACCGAGAGTGCGGAGGTCGTAGGGGCTGGCGCGCATGTCGATTTCGCGGATGTCGCGCGCGAGGGCGAAGCAGTCGGCGATCAGCTCGGCGGGCGTGAACGGCGCGAGTTTGAAGGACCATTTGTAGAGGTCCATGTTGGCGTGGAAGCAGCCGCGTTGCTCTAGCTGCGGCGTGGTGAGGCGCGTGGGCTGGAGGCGATTGAGCGGACGCGCGGGCGCGGTGAAAAAACGAAACGCGTCGAAATGCGTGCAGCACACGGGCTGCGCTTCGACAATGGCGGCGAGCTCGGCGGGCGGGAAGCGGAGCGGGTAGGCATTGTGCCGCACCTCGTCGGGCGTCTGGCGATAGACCATCGCCCACTCGTGCAGACCGTAGCAGCCGAAGAAGGCCGGCCGGTCGCGCACCGCGCTGAGAAGGCCGCGCAGCCACGCGACGAATTCGCGGCGGTGAGGCGGCAGCGTCGCTGGATCTAGGGCGATTCCGTATTCAGTTTCCCGATACTCGGGCCAGCGGAGAAAATCGCGCGCGGACTCGCCCGCGAGCGCGACGTCGGGACCGGGATGCCAGCGGCGAAGCCAAGCGGGGCGGAAAGCGTAGTAACTGAACAAGAAATCGTAGACGGGGTGTTTCTCGCCGCGGGCGGCGCGGAGCTGGTGCGGATCGGTCCACGCGCGCACGCGCGTCTCGTGGGCCTGCTGGCGAGATTGCCAATCGGGCTCGGCGAGGACGGTCGGTGCGACTGCGGCCGGGGCGGACATCGGAGGCAGTTATTCTCCGAGTCAGGCCGAGTTTCAAGCGGGGGAAGTGCTCAGGGATTTGGCCCAGCCCGATCCGCTCGACGCAAAAGAGCGAACAGAGTTGAACTCCACTCGCTGGCGCTCGCGGCTACGAGGGGATGCGTCGCTCGCCCGAGCTACCGCCGGATGATTGGTTGGGCGTTGAAGGTGGGGACGTAGTTCGTGAGCCAGCTGCCGCCGTAGGACTTGTAGGCTTCGACGTGGGAGGCGCCACCGAGGAGCGGAGTGACCCGGGCGATGGCTTCCTGCTGGAGGGCCGTCACCTGTTGGACGATCTGATCACGATTGGAATTGTTGGTGCGCATCACGTCCATGCGGCGCTGATTGAATTCTTTTTGGATGGCGACGAGCTGGTCGGCGGTGGCGGGCGGAAGCTCCAGGCGGTCGATCAGCTTGGCGGTCTGCATGTAGTTGTAGTCGGTCGTGCGCTCGTAGTCGGCGGCGCGCTCGGGGCCGAGCGTGGCTTTGATTTGATCCGCGAGCTGTTTTTGCGCGGTTGTACGGTCGCGTTGCTGATCCGGCGTGGCACCGATGAAAAAGTCGCCACTGTAGCGCTCGTCGAATTGCGCCTGCAACGGGTAGATCGCGCGGAACTCCGCCTCGGTCGGCTTGAAGGCGGAGAGGCTGTCGCGTAGGGCGCTCGCCGTGTTGCTGTTGCGGAGATTGTACTCGAGCAATTCCTGAGGCGTGAGCGCGGCGGCGATGGCCGCGAGTTGGGCCTTTTCGAGGGCCGTGATCTTGTCGCGGTTTAGCACACTGCTGCCAGAGGTGTACAGGTCGCTGCGCTGTTCATCGAACTGGTCCATGATGCGCTGAAGCTCGGAGGCCTTTTGCGCAGGCAGATAGCTGAGATCGCGGTTGTTGTTAAGACGCGACAGCGGATCGCTGGGGTCGCGGCCGAGTACGGCGCGCAGTTCGTTTTCCTCCTCCTTCGAAAGCTGACGGAGGGCGGCGAGAGAGGTCACGTCTGGCTGCGTGGTCTGCCAGTAAGGCGTGGAAGACTGATTGGAGCTGAGTGCCTTCCGCCGGGCCGCGTAGGATTCGTGAATCTGGGCAGCGATGATCGCGCGCACGATGTCGGGTGGGAAACCTTGGGTGCGGAGCGTGGTCGCGAGATTCGCCGTGTCGCCAGTCGAGAGTTCGGACCAAGTCTGATCGTCGATCTTCGGCCCGGGCGCAGCGGTGACCTTGGCGACGGAAGCAACCGGCGCGGCAGCAGGAGCGACGGGCGTAGTCAGCAGAGAGTAGGCGAGCGTCGCATTGAGCGCGAGCGATGCGAGCACGAGGAGGGCGAGCAGGGGCTTCATCGGATGGGGCGATACATGGTGGTGCTGCCGGAGAAAGTGACGACGGTGCCGGAGGCGGTGGCCTTGAGCCAGCGGGAGGAATCGGCGTAGGCGGGACCGGCGGTGGGCCCCAGGGCGGAGATGAGTCGGTCCCGCGTGGCCTGCGCGAGCGCGCTCATGGCGGCGAGCTTCTGGTCGGTCGAGAGCGACTTATCGGTGGAAATGCGCGTGGCCTCGGTCGAATTCTGCGAGCGGATGTCGTAGGCCTGCACTGCGGCGGTCATCGGCAGATTTTCCGCCTGCACGGCTCGGGCGAGTTGTTGGAACTCATTATCGGAAGAGCGGGCGAATTCCGCAGCGCGGGCCTCGCCGAGGACGGTCTTGGTGTCGGCAGTCACCTTGTCCTGGATGGCGCGGCGCTGCTCGAACTGCATCGAGCCGCCGTTGGCACCTGGATAAAGGATGTCGGCGTAGGGCTGCTGGATGGCGTAGATGGCGCGAAACTCGGCCTCAGAGGCGTTCATCAACGTGAGGGCCTGCCGCAGGCGCTGTGTAATGACCGAGGTGCGCATCTCATAGTCGGCGAGCTCATCTGGACTGAGAATCGCCGCGAGGTCCTTGTGCTTCTCGGTGTCGAGGAGGGCGAGCTTGGCCCGATCCTCAGGCAGAGTGATGCCGCGGGTGGCGGCCCGAATCTGCGAAGCCAGTTCGGCGTAGTCGTCGTTGATCTGCTGGATGAGATCCATCTTGGCCTTGGGCAGATTCCCATTTCGGCCGCCCTGTTCGATCATGGCACCCTCCGCTTCGGGCGAGATATTGCCCATGAGTTCGCGCATGAGCTTGGAACGATCGCGGTAGATTTGGGCGCGCTCTTCGGTGAGCTTCGGATTGTTCCACAGCGATGCAGACGGTTCCCAGTAAGGGGTCTGCTGGAGGGAGTCGTTGAGCGCTTTCATCCGCGCGGCGAAACCCGCCTGAATCTGCGCGGAGGCGATGGCGCGGATGACATTGGGCGGGAAGCCAGCGGACTTGAGCTGGGTGATTAGCCCGGGAAGATCATCAGGTTTGAAGGCGCTCCACAGCGTGGCGGGCTTGGCCGCGGGACGCGGTGCCGCGGGAGTGGTGGTCGCGACGGCTGGCGCCGCCGCGTGTGGGAGAAAACCGCGAAGCGGCCCGGGGGCGGTTTCGGGATGAATGGCCACGGCGATCAACAGGCCGGCATTGGCCACGAGACTGAGCAGGAGCGCAGTGAGCAGAGCTTTCATGGGGTGCGCGAGAGAAGGGGGACGAGGCGATTACGGACGAGAAGCGGATCTATTGGGAGCCTTTTTCGGCGCGGCGGGCACGAGCGACGTCAGCCAGTTGCCGCCGTATTGTTTATAGCCTTCGAGTCCGCGCTCGCCGATGGCGAGGGAGATGCGCGCCGAAGCTTCGTCAGAGAGGGCGGCGAGCCGCTGCGTGCGATCGGCAGCGGAGAGGCTGGCATCGAAGCGGATGGCATTGGCACGCTGCTCGATGTCGGTTTGCACCGTGGCAACTTGAGCGGCAGCGGAGAGTGGGAGGTCGAGGCGAGCGACGAGTTGGTTGAGCTGCTGGTACTCGGGTCGCGCGGCTTGCTGATAGTCGGCGTAGCGTTCGGGAGTGAGCGCGCCTTTGATTTGCTCCAGCAGGGCAGGGGTGGCGGTGTTGCGCGCCTTGGTCTCAGCGGGATCGTAGCTGTCTGGAAACTGTCGATCGAAGGCGGACTGCAATGCGTAGATCGAGCGGTACTCCGCTTCGGTGAGCTTCATGCTGCTGAAGTCGCGTTGGAGGCGGGTCGCCGTGGCGCTGTTGCGGAGATCGTAGTTGGCGAGTTCGTCCGGCGTGAGGATGGCGGCCATGGCGCCGTGCAATTCGCGCAGGACCTGCTGGGCTTGTTCATACCGTGCTTGGTCGTTAAGGCCGGGGGTATCGGGGATTTCTGCCAATCTTCGGTTATAGGTTCGCTCAATCTCTTCTGCTCGGCCGACGGTGGCGGGGGCCAAATCGCCGTAGTGACGGCCGCGATTGGCGCGATCGGCATCGTCTTCACCGAGAGAAATGGGCCCGACGACTCGTTCCCACGCTTCCTGGTAGGTCGCGCGCGCATGCTCCAGTTGGGCGCGCAAGTCTTTCGGCACATCGGCGTCGCTTTTCCAATAGGGCCGCGCCCCGTAGGGTGTAGAGAGCTCGGCGCGAAGGGCTTGATACCGTTGCTCGAGAATGACGCTGATGACGGACGGTGGAAAACCTGCCGCTCGCAAACGCTGGATCACGACAACGAGGTCATCCGTGGCGAGATTGCTCCAGGGATGCGTCGGAGCGGAAGGAAATCTCGCGGAGTGATCCGACGGCTTGGCTGGGGACGGCACAGGGAGCGGATGGTTTGCCGCCGTGGAAGAGAATGGGTTTTGAACGGAAGAGGGAGATGGGGCAAGCGGGGCGGTCGAATACAGAATGAGATAGCCGAGCGCGATATTGGCACCGAGTGAACCGACCAGCAGTGTGGCGAAGGGCGCTTTCACGGAACCCGAGCTGGCGATCCGTTGCGAGCGGGGGCCTTCTTGGCGGGCGCAGGGACGAGGCCGGTGAGCCAGTTGCCGCCGTATTGTTTATAGCCTTCGAGGCCGCGCTCGCCGATGGCGAGGGCGACGCGGGCGGAGGCTTCGTCGGAGAGGGCGGCTAGCCGCTGCGTGCGATCGGCGGCGGAGAGGCTGGAGTCGACGCGGATGGCATTGGCGCGGGGCTCGACGTCACCCCTAATGGCAATGACCTGAGCCGCGGCGGAAAGGGGGAAATCGAGGCGAAGGACGAGCTGATTGAGTTCCTGATTCTCGGGCCGCCTCGATTGCTGATACTCGGCGAAGCGAGCGTCGCCGAGGGTGGTCTTAATCTGCGCCTGCAAGGCATCGTTGGCTGCGCTCATGGCGGGGGACAGGTCCGCGTAGATCCCGCCATAGGCGGCTGGATACTGTAGATCGAACGCGGACTGCAGGGCATAGATCGAGCGGTACTCGGCCTCGGAAAGATGCATGCTGCTGAGTTGACGGCGCAGAGCGTAGGCGGTGGTGCTGCTGCGGAGGTTGTAGTCGGCGAGCTCCTCTGGTGTCAGGATGGCAGCAATGGTCTCTTGCTGCTGACGCAGGATCGCTTGCGTCTTCGTCATCAAATCATTGCCATCCTTCGATATATTGCGGTCCAAGGCTACGATGGAATCGGCAAATGATTTCTGAGCTGCAAGAATGCGGCCGATCTTATCATTCGGAAGATTGCCGTAAGCACGCAGGGCGTGGGCGCGGGAATCATCGTCGAGCAGGGCAAGATCGAAGCCGAAGATATTTTCGAATGAGCCCTGAGCTCGGAGTTTCGTAAATTTCTCACCCGCTTCATTGGATAGTTCGGCTTCGCTTTTCCAATAGGCGCGCTCGGCAGTGCTATCAGCCAGCTCACCATAGCGCTGCTTGTATCGTTGGTCAGCGACGGCGCGAAGCACCGTCGAGGGGAAGCCGGCGGCGTGGAGACGCTTGAGCACCTCGGTGAGATTGTCGGTGTCGAGATGGCTCCAGGGATGGGTGGTATTGGCGGCATTGGACGCGGCCAGAGGCGTCGCAGCTCCCTGGATGGTCTCCGTGCGGACCGAGATGGTGTGGGACTGAGGAGACGGAGGTGAGCGATCGGTCGAATCGGACAACGAACTCGGCGTTGACTCGTGCACGACGAAGTATCCGAGCGCGGCATTGGCGGCGAGCGAAGCGGCGAGAACTGCGGTGACGGGTTTCACGTGAGCGTGGGGTTAAGTCACTCGGAACTGACGGGGGAAAGGGGGGCGAGCCGGTCGAGCCACTGGCCGCCGTGTTCGCGATAGGCCTCCAGGCCGCGGTCGCCGAGGATGCGGGCGATCTTGCTGGTGGCTTCGGTGGCGAGTGCAGGGCGATCCGCTGGGAGCGCCGCCCGCGCGCGGTGCTCAATGTCGCGCTGGATCGCGGCGACCTGGGCGGCGGCGGAGAGCGACAGGTCGAGCCGCACCACGAGTTGGTTGAGGTCCTGATGGGCCGGGTTCGACGCTTGCAGGAAATCAGCGTAGCGCTCGGGGGAAAACAGGGCCTTCGCTTCGTCGTTTAGGTTGCTGACTGCAAACGCCCGCGCCTGCTCTTCGCCGGGGACGCGCCATTGATCCCGCGGGTGCGCTTGCTCCAGCTCGTATTTGAGGGCGAACAGCGCGCGATATTCGGCTTCCGTGAGGTGCATCGCGTAAAACTCCGTGCGCATCTGCGTGGCGACCGGACTGTGATGCTGTTCCCACATTTCGAGTTCAGCAGGCGTGAGGATGGCCGCGAGCGTGGCATGCTCCTCCTTTTGGAGCGCGCGATATTTCTCCGGTTGATCCTGCGGGGCGAGGTCCGACAACGTGTCGAGCGCGCGGGAAAAGGCTAACTGAGCTTGCAGCACGCGACTGGCTTTCTCCGGGGGCAGGAAGCCGAAGGTGCGGACATGGTTTACGCGACTCTCGTCGTCGCTGGGTTCGGTCGGCGCGGGCAACACCGCCTTCATGGCGGCCTGGCACTCGGCTTGAAGCGCACGCAGTTCGGGCGAGTTTTCCGGCTGCACCTCGTCCGGCTGTTCCTGCCAGTATGGCCGCGGCAAATGAGTGGGGGCCAGCGCGGCCCGCCGGGCTTTGAAATGAGCCTCGGCGGCCGCGGCGAGGACAGCCGGTGGAAACCCCGCGGCGCGAAGGCGGTTAATGACGGCGACGAAATTTTCCGCATCGGCCCGGTGCGTCGATGGCTCTGCCGGTGAGGCAGCGGCGAAGTTTTCGGAGGCGATTTCGCTTCGGCGGGACGATCTGGCCGTGGTCGCATTCGACGGCTCGCGCGATGCGATCACCGCCAGCGTCACATTGGCGACGAGGGAGACCGAAAGCAGCGTGGCGAATGGCTTCACGGCGGTGCGCTAGTTGCCCTTGGGGCGGGCTTGGGCGCGGCGCTCGAGGTTGTTGAGCCACTGGCCGGGGTTCTCTTGCTTGTACCGTGCAGCGCCATCGGCGCCGAGCTGCGTGACGACCGTGGAGTTGGCCAGTTGGGCGAGAGCACCGAGTCGATCGCTGCGCTCAGTCGCGGACAATGAAGAGTCGGTCATGACCGCCTGCATCTTGGCGGACATGTCGTTTTTCAGGACGACGAGCGGCGCGGCGGCCGAAAGCGGAAGCTGCTGCTCGGTGACAAACTCGCGCACCCCGCGATAGGCGGGGTCGGTAACGACTTGGTATTGCGCGAACCGGTCGGGGGTGAGAACGGCGCGCGCTTGCTCGACCGAGGCGAGGGTGAGGTCGCGCTTTTGACGGCGGTCGTCCTGGGAGAGATTTTGATTTTTGCCCTCGCCGAACTGAGTGTCGATGCCCTGCTGGATTTTGAAGAGCGCGCGGAACTCGTCTTCCGTGGGATCGAAATCGTTGAGCGTTTTGCGGAGGTTATTGGCGGTCGGACTCGAGTGGAGGTCGAGAGTGGCGAGCTCGTCGGGCGAGAGGAGCTTGGCGACGTCGGCGCGCTTTTGCTGTTCGAGATAGGCGAGTTTGGCGCGGTCTTCGGGGAGAATGATGCCGTGGGCGCGCTCGCGGACCTCGGCCATGAGGTCGTCATAGTCGCCGTTGATCTGGCGAATGCTTTCCTGCTTCGCCGCAGAAATGCCGCCATAGCGGCGCTCGCTCCAAGCCCGGTCAAATTCGGTCTCGGGCTCTTCGGGGCCGAGCAGTTCGTAGAGCGCGTTGTGCTCGTCGCGCGCAAGCTGACGACGCATCGCGGTGATTTTGGGATCCTGATAAGCTTCGTACGATTCGCCCTGCCACCACGGTTTGGCGAGTATTGCATCGACGAGCGCCTGGTGGCGATCGGCGAAGCGCTGCGCGATCAATCCGCTCACGATGGCGCGGAGCATGCGGGGAGAAACGCCGTCGGCGCGCAGCCGCGCGACGGTGGCGTTGATATCTCCTGTAGCGAGCTCGGCAAACGTGCCAGAGGGGACGGAGGCTACCGTCGGGGACGCGGGGCTCGTGGGAACGGCCGAGACCGCAGCGACGCTTGTCGCGGAAGGCGGCGAGCTATTCGGGGCTTCGTGCCGGCGGAGCAGCACGAACGCGAGGGCGGCGTTGCCGACAAGCGAGGCCGCGAGGATGAAGTGGGGCAGCTTCATGTGGGAGAGCGCGGGAGATTATTTCTTCGCTGCGGCGGGTGGCTGGAGGCGGCCGATCCACGTGCCGGCGGTCTGGCGGTAGGCTTCGTAGCCCTGCGCGCCGAGGATTTGGGTGAGCTGAGCGGCGCTGCTCTGCGTGAGCGCGGCGATCTGGGTGGCCTTGGCGGCTTGATCGGTGGTGTTGTCACGCCGGATGGTATTCGCCTGTTTCTGCGTGGCGTCCTGGATGGCATTGAGCTGCGTCGCGGTGGCGAGCGGCAGCTCGAGGCGATTGAGCAGCTTGGCCGTCTGGTAATTGCGCGGATCGGTGGCGATCTGGAAATCGGCGGCGCGGTCGGGGGTCAGGAGGGTGGCGGCTTTCTGCCGCAGCTCGGTTTCGGCCGCGGTGCGGGCGACCTGCTGCTCGGGGGTCAGGCTGCCGTAGTTGCTGCCGAACTTGTCATTGAATTCCTGATACAGCGGGAAGATCGCGCGGAACTCCGCCTCGGTGGCGGGAAATGCCGTCATGAGGTTGAACCGCATGTTGTTCGCCGTGTCGCTCGCGTGCAGGTCGTACTCGAGCAGCTCGTCAGGCGAGAGGACCTTGGCGAGCTCGGCGTGAAACGCCTTGTTGATCTCATCGACTTTCTTGCCGTCGGCCGCGGTGAACATGCCGCCGCTGGCCGCGCCGTATACCGTCTGCCGCTGATCGTTGAAGGACTCGGCGAGGTGGGCGATCTGCGCGATCTTGTCGAGGGAGAGGTTGCCGTACTGGGCCTTGAGGTAGGCAGCTCCCTCGGGCCACTCGGCCTGCAGGGCGGTGCTGTTCTCGCCGAGCAGTTTCTCGATCAGGGCGGTCTGCTCGCGGTAGATGCGGCGAATCTCCGGGCCGACCTTGGGATCGCTATACGAATACTTGGTCTGCTGCCAATAGGGGGACTCGTAGTCGGAGCGCTGCAGTTCGTAGAGGCGGGCGCTGATCTTGTCCCAGACGAGCGACTGGAGAATGCTCGCGATGACTCGATTGGGAAAACCGGCGGCCCGAAGGCGATTGACCAGCGTGGGCAGATCGTCGGTGTGAATGAGGTCCCACGTCGGCACCGGTCCGATGGTCGCCGGAGTGGCGGCGGCAGTGCCGCCAGCCGAGGAAGATCCAGGGCCGCTACTGCCTGAGGTGGAAGATACCTGCCCGGAGGCGGCCGACGTCTTGGCCGAAGCGGCTGCCGAGCCGGCATCACCTCGCCTGGCGGAATGCGTGCTGAGGAAAGCGGCGGCAAGGAGGGCGTTGAAGACGAGCGAGACGCCGAGGATCACGGTGGAAGATTTCATGATGCGTGGGCGGTTTATTTCTTCGCGGCGGGCTGCGCTGGCTGAGGCGGCGGTGGGATCAGATTCTGCATCCAATAACCACCCGCGCTGCGATAGGCGGTGAGCGCCTCGGAGCCGAGGATGTTGGTCAGGCGTAGGTTGGCCTCGGTGGCGAGATTGGCGCGCTGAGCGGCGCGGTCCTCGGGGGTGAGGGATCGGTCGGTCTGCAGGGCGGTGTTGCGCTTCTCGATGTCTTTTTGGACGGTGACGACTTCGGCCGAGGCGGTGGCGGGGAGCTGGTAACGGGTGACGATCTGATTGGCGCTGATATAGGCTTGATCGGTCTTGAGCTGGTATTCCGCCCAGCGCTCCGGCGTGAGCATGGCTTGGATGCTAGGCTGGAGAGCCGTTTCTGCCTCCGAGCGCAGACGGCGCTGCTCGGGGGTCATCGACTGGGTGGTGCCGAATTTGTCGTCGAGCGTCTGGTTGAGTTTGAAGATCGCGGTGAATTCTTCCTCGGTCGGCTCAAACGCGGTGAGCTTATAGCGCAGCTGGTTCGCCGTGGGCGAATTGCGCAGATCGTACGCCAGCATCTCCTCGGGGGAAAGCAGCTTGGCGAGATCGGCGCGCTTCTCGCGCTCGAGGAAAGCCATCTTCTCGGCGTCCTGCGGCAGCACGATGCCGTGCTGGCTTTCGCGGGCCTCCTGGATCAGCTCGCTGTAGTCGGAGAGGATGCGACCGGCCTCGTCGGCCTTGGCCGGATCGATCTCGCCGAACTGGCGGGCGATGTTGGCCCGATCAAACTCGTTGCGATTTTTGTTGGGCCCGAGGATCGCCTCGATCGCCTCGCGCTCGTCTCGGTTGAGCTGGCGGCGGGCAGCGTTGACCTTGGCGTCGCTCTGGCTGCCGCCAAAGATGTTGCCGCGCCACCACGGGGCGGCGTTGACGAGATTGGCGAACTCCTGATGGCGCCCCATCGAGCGCTCCATGAGCAGGGCGCGCAGGATCGTGCGCTGGAGCTGCGGCGAAAACCCCTCGGCGCGCAGGCGGGCCGCGATGATATTGAGATCGTCGCCAGCCGAGAGCGTGTCGTAGGTCTGCGGATCGGGGGTGTCCGGATTCGGCGCGGCGACGGCGGCCTTGGCGGAGTTGGAGCCGGTGGCGCTCGTCGACGTGGGAGATGCACTGCGGGCGCCGAGCCACGCGACGAGCAGGCCGATGTTGGCCGCGACGGAGAGGACGATGAGGGTTTTTTTCATCGAGGAGGCAGGGTTAGCAGCCGGTGAAACGAGCGAACGAACGAAAGATTAGCTCAATTGGTGGGCGGGCGCACGGGCAGGCGGTTGATCGTCTGCAGCCAATTGCCGCCATTGAGCTTGTAAGCTTCGAATCCCCGCGCTCCGCCGAGGGCAGTGGATATCTTGGTCGTGGCCTCGGTCGAAAGGGCGGCGAGCTGCGCGGCGCGGTCGGCCTCGTTGAGGTTGTGATCGTTGCGCACGGCGTTGGCCCGCTGCTGAATGTCTTTTTGGACATTGTACACGGTGACGGCGGATTCCGGCGGTAGCTCCAGTCGGGCCACGAGTCGCGTCGCCTGCTGGTAGGTGTAGTCGCTGGCGCGCTGGAACTCGGCGTAGCGCTGCTCACCGAAGAGCGCTTTCACCTGCGCGTCGTAGTCCTGCTGGGCGGTGCGGCGGGCCTCCATGTCGCTTGGCGAGGGAATGCCGCTGATACTGGGCGGAGGGAATTTATCGTCGAGCGCCTTGCGTATCTGATAGAGATTCAGGAACTCGGACTCCGTGATGTCGAACGAGCGAAGCTGGTACTGCAGGTTTTGCGCGGTCGAACTATTGTGCAGATCGTAGGTCGTGAGTTCTTCGGGCGTGAGGGCTTGGGCGATGGCGTCGTGACGCTCCTTTTGGAGCGCCTGCAGCTTCGCCCGGTCGGCCGGCTGGTTGAACTCAAGGGAGTTTTGCGCGAGGTCATTCATCCGGTCGTCGAAATCGGACGAGATGCGGCGGATGCTCGCCGCCTTGTCGGCGGGGAGTCCGGCGTACTGGCGTTCGCGATAATACACCGCGAAGGGCTCGGTCTCGGCGTCGTCTTCCCCGACTAGTTTGCGAAGCTGTTTGTAGGCCTCGCTGGATTGCTTGCGCAGCTCGGCCGTGAGCTTCGCGTTGGGCTGGGAGTTTTTCCAGAACGGCCGGTTGGCCGCTTCGGGATCGAGGGCTTTCATGCGGGCCTCGGCGTCTTCCTGAATCTGGGCTTGGAGAAGCGCACGAATCAGCGCCGGGGGGAACCCGGCGTCGCGCAGCCGGGTGTTGAGCTGCGCCAGATCGGTGGTCTTGAGATTGGTCCACGCGGCGGGATCGATGGCGAGAGCGGCCGGTCTCTCCGCCTTGGCTGGAGCAGCGGCAACAGGTACGGCGCTGGGCGCAGCCGAATCGCTGGACGAGGCGTGGAGCAGGCCGCTGGCAAACCAGACATTGAGTCCCAGCGAACCGACGAGGAGAATCAGGGTAACGGGTTTCATGGCGGACGGGCTCAGTTGCGACCGGGATTGGCCGGGGTGAGGCCGGGGATGCGGCGCATATTAGTGCCACCATCGGGTGTAAACGTGACAGCGCTGCCGTTCTCGACCGGCTTAAGCCAGCGGTCGGCGAGCCGACCATAGGCAGCGCCCGCGTCGTTCCCGAGCAAACTCACGTATTGTGAGCGGGTGTTCTGCGCGAGGACTTGCAGGGCGGAGCGCTTTTGTTCCGCGGACAGTGCGGTGTCGTCGACGATGCGGGTGGATTCGGCTGACACGCGGTCGCGCAGGTTGAAAGCCTGCACGGTCGCGTCGCTGGCGACGTCGTAGCGTTGGGTGAGGCGATTGAGTTGTTGAAACTCCGAATTGCTCGCCCGCTGATACTCGGCGTAGCGCGCATCGCCGAGGGCCGCTTTAATATCGGCCTGCATCTGCTGCTGCGCTTCGTTGCGCTGGGCCGCGGTGACGCCATTCGTATCGGTGCCAGCGATGGTCATCATGCCACCCGGCACATAGGAGGTCATGGTATTGGAGCGCCCATAGATGCGATCGTTGTACCCCTGCTGAATTTTGTAGAGCGTGCGAAATTCGTCCTCGGTGGCATCCATCAACGTCAGCGGCGTGCGCAGGCGATTGACCACCATTGAAGTGTGCATCTCGTAGTCCGCGAGTTCCTCCGGGGTGAGCAATGCGGCGATGTCGGCGCGGCGCTCGCGGTCGATCAGGGCGGACTTTTCGCGATCCTCGGGCAGGGTGATGCCTTGGGAGCCGGCGCGGGCCTGCGAGCCGATGTCGCTGTAGTCATCAAGGATGCGCTGGAGCATCTCGATCTTGGCGGCAGGGAGATCGCCGAATTGCCGGCGCTGGGCGACGGTGGGGTCGCCGCTACCGTAGGCGAAGAAATCGCCCCCGAGCACTTCGTGCGCGAGTTTGGTGCGCGCGCGCATGAGCTCGGAGTATTTGTCGGAAAACTGGGAATTGCCGAAGATCACGCCCATCGCGTCGCCCTTCCAATACGGCTGGTTCATGTATGGCGCAATGAGTTCGCGCGTTTGCGCGCTGAAGCGCCGGTTGATCTCGGCCCAGACGAGCGCGCGCACGAGATTGGGCGGAAAACCGGCGGCGCGCAGCCGGCTCACGAGCGTGGGCAGGTCGTCGCTCGCCAGCGTGGTCCACGCGAGCGGCGCAGGCGCGGCGGGTTTGGCCGCAGTGGGCACGGGTGTGGCGCTACTCACGGGCGCAACCGTGGCACCGCGGGAGAGAAATCCGCGAAACGCCGACGGGGCCAGCGCAGGCTTGGCGACAAAGGTGATCGCGAGGCCGACATTGGCCAAAAGCGAGGCAGCCAGCAGGACGTGGGGCAGCTTCATTGCAGGGGGGAATATAGCGAATCCAGCGAGAGCGAATGACTGTGCTATACGGGGGTACGGCGCGAGCGTGAAGTGGGACTATGACGAGCGGGAAAAGTGCCTTACCGGCGGTCAGACGACAGTGAGTCGCAACAAAACACCGCTGCGCGTGCTACGGCCCCCTCAGGGTTTGGTCGGCGCGCTTTTAGCCCTTGCCACCATCTCACGCTCCAGGTCCTGGAGCCACAGGCCGCCGTTGGTCTTGTAGGCCTCGAGGCCGCGCGAGCCGCCGAGGGCGGTCGCGATCTTGGTGCTGGCCTCGGTGATAAGAGCGGAAAACTGCGCAACTCGCTCGGTCGTCGAGAGCGCAGGGTCGGTACTCACGACGATGGAGCGTTCGTTGATAGACTGCTGCACCGCATAGACCGCGGCGGTCGTTTCCGGCGGCAGTTGCAGCCGTGTGACCAGTCGCGCGGTGTTCTGATAGGCGGGGGTGCTGGCCATCTGGTACTCTTGGTAGCGCTGGTCACCGAGCAGAGCCTTTACCTGCGCACCATACGCCTTTTCCGCGGTATGCTGAGCCATTTTTTCTTCGTCGGATAGGCGACGGATAGATGGAAACTGTTCGTCGATCGGCTGGCGCAGCCGGTAAAGGGCGAGAAACTCTTCCTCGCTGAGATTCATCGATTGGAACTGCGCGCGGAGCTTGTTGGCGGAAGTGCTATTCCGGAGATCGTAGGCCTCGAGCTCGGCGGGGGTGAGGGTGGCCGCGATGGCTTGGTGCTCTTCGGCTGAGAGCGCTTCTAGTTTGGCCCGATCGGGGCCCGAGTCGGGTAGGGATGTCCCTTTGCGGATTTCGCTGCTGCGAGCGGAGAATTCGGCCTGAATACGCTGGATCGCGGTGATCTTGTCGTCGGAGAGCGGGCCGAATTGGCGCGCACGCTGAAAAATCACGATGGGCTCATCGACGTCCGCGGTCATCTGATTGGTGCCAAGCACATCGAGGATGAGTTTGTCCCGTTCACGACTTAGCTTATCGATCTCGGTGTAATCTTTGGTGTGGTCCGATGGCATCTTCCAAAACGGGTGATGATCGTCCTTTGGCGTCAGTGCCTTGATCCGGGGGGCGAGCAGTTCATCGATTTGAGCAACGACGATGGATCGGATGACGCCGGTTGGAAACCCGGCATCGCGGAGACGGGCGGCGAGCTGGGGTATATCTGTGGAACGGAGCTTGGCCCATCCGGCCGGATCGACCGCGAGCGTGATGCTCTGCGCGGGTGAAGCCGGCGGAAGTGGTATCGCTGGCCCCGGGTTGTCGTTCCGGGAGCGCAGTAGGCCAACGAGCAGGTAGGCGTTGAACGCGAGCGATGCGGCAATGACGAAGAGAGAGACGCGTTTCATGGCGGCGTGGCGGGTCACTCACCGCTGGGCTTGCGGGCGGGCACGAGGCCGGGAATGCGCCGAGAAGTTGGTTGGCCAGTCGGGGAGAAACTCACAGTCTGCCCGCGCTCGACCTCGCCCAACCAACCGGCCGCGGCTTTGGCATAGGCCGCGCCCCCGGTCGGCCCGAGAAGGCTGACATATTGGGCGCGGGTATTCTGTACGAGTAGTTGGAGGGCGGAGCGCTTCTGGTCGGCGGAGAGCGCGTCGTTTTCGGCGATGCGTCCGGACTCCTGTGCGACATAGTCACGCAGAGCGAAGGCCTGTTTGGCGGTGTCGACCGGCAGGTTGTTGCGTTCGGCAATCCGACTGACCTCCTGAAATTCCCAGATCCCGGCGCGCTGATAGTCGGCGTAGCGCTCATCGCCGAGCGCGGCCTTGATCTGCGCCGCCATTTCTTGCTTCGCCTCCTGGCGTTGAGCGTCGCTCGCGGCGGAAAAAGGGCGGTCGTAGGCCAGCGACATGCCGATGGGCTCCATGATCGTGTCGAGGGCAGGCCGGTCGTTTACCCGGTTAAAAAACTTCCGCTGAATCCCGTAGATCGCGTGAAATTCGTCCTCCGTGGCGTCCATGTAGGTCAATTGCGAGCGCATCCACGAAGCGACTCGCGAGGTGTGCATATCGTAGTCGTCGAGTTCCTCGGGCGTGAGCAGGGCGGCGATGTCGGCTCGGCGCTCGCGGTTGAGCAGGAGGAGTCGCTCGCGATCTTCAGGGAGCATGACGCCCTGCAGGCTCGCGGCGAGCTGCCGAGCCATCTCGTCATAGTCTTCGCGGATGTAACCCAGTTGCTGAAGCTTCGCCGCCGACAGATTGCCGTAGCGCTGCTGTTTTTGAGCGAGTTCTTCGGCACTCGTGCTGGTGAAGAAATCGTCGCTCAGCAGCTCGCGGGCGAGCTTGTTGCGCGCGCGATTGAGCTCGTCGTACTTCGGGGAAATCTTCGGATCGAAAAAGAATGCCCCCAAGCTCTGCGTCTTCCAGTAGGGCTGGTCGAGCAGCGGGGCGAGCAGGTCTTTCGTTTGTGCGGCGAAATGCCGATTGATCTCGGCCCAAACGATGCGACGGATGAGATCGGCGGGGAACCCGGCCGCGCGGAGCCGGCTCACCAGCGCGGGCAGGTCGTCGCTCGCCAGCGCCGCCCACGTGAGAGCCGGCGGAGCTACAGCTGATGGCGGTGAGGCTGGGGCCAGTGTTTGGGCCGGCGCGGGAACATGCGGGAGAAACCCTCGAATTCCCTCCGGCGCGCGGGTGGGCCGCAGGACGCAAAGGCCCACCAAAACGACGTTGGCCGCGAGGGTCGCCGTTAGCACGAGCGGGGAGAGTTTCATGGCGGGCCTATAAAGACGAATAGCGCCGAGGGCTATGGGCAAAATATAATGATGAAGCGAACGCGGATGCCTGTGCTATGCTGGGGTGGGGTGCGAGGGTGAAGTGGGGTTATGACGAGCTGAACAATGCCGTGGCGAATGGAGCGACAAAAACGGACGGCACCGCGCGGGCCTGATGATCAGGCGCTAGTGGCTCGAGCCCGCGCTGTTTTTGAGTCGTGCCGCCGTCCGCTCGAGCTCTTGCAGCCAATCGCCGTTGTTGAGTTTGTAGGCGTCGAGTGCGCGGGCGCCGCCGAGGGCTTCGGCGATCTTGGTATTGGCCTCGGTGGCGAGGGCGGCGAGCTGCATGGCGCGCTCGCTTGCGGAGAGCGCGTGATTTTCATTCACCGCCTCGATCTTGGGCTGTATGCTCTGCTGTACCGCATACACGGTGGCGGTGGTTTCCGGGGGCAATTGCAAGCGCGAGACCAGTTGCGCCGTGTGCTGATAGTCGCGCGTGCTGGTCATCTGGTACATTTGATAACGCTGGTCGCCGAGCAGAGCTTTTACCTGCGCTTCATAGCTCTCCTCGGCGGTGCGCTGACCCTCTCTTTCTGCGTCGACGATGCGGCCAATAGGTGGAAACTGTTCATCGATCGACTGGCGCAGCCGGTACAGAGCAAGAAACTCTGACTCGCTGAGGTCCATCGATTGGAATTTTGCCCGGAGCTTATTGGCGGAGGTGCTGTTGCGGAGATCGTAGGCCTCGAGTTCCGCCGGAGTGAGGACGGAGGTGATCGCTCGGTGCTCTTCACGGGAGAGCACTTCAAGCTTATTGCGGTCCTCGGGCGAACTGGGCGCGAAGTCTCCGGCGCTAATCTCACTGCTGCGAAGCCAGAAATCGGCCTGAATGCGCTGGATCGCGGCGATCTTGTCGCCGGAGAGGTGGCCAAACTGACGCAGGCGAAAGAAGAGTTCCATGGGCTCGCCGATCTCGGCGGTGATTCTCGTCGCGCCGAGGAGATCCAAGATCGTTTTTTCCTGCTCGCGGTCGAGTTGGCGGAGCGCGACATCGTTGTCCTCGTGGTCGGACTCCATTTTCCAGTACGGGCGGGCATAGTCGACTGGCTGAAGCGCTCTGCGCTTGGCGTCGAACCGCTCGCTCACCTGCGAAATGACGATACCGCGGATCACGTCATTCGGAAAGCCAGCTGCCCTGAGTCGTGCGATGAGCTGAGGCAATTCGGCTAAGTCGAGTTTGGCCCATCCGGCTGCGTCGATGGTGGGTGCGGTGATTTGGGCCGGAGAAGCGGGGTGAGCTGGTGCGGGTGTATCGCTGGTAGCGTGGAGTAGACCGACCAGCAGGTAGCCATTGAACGCAAGTGAAGTCGCGATGATGAACAGGGGAATGCGTTTCATGGCGGCTTGATCGGTTATGGACCGCTGGGCTTGGCGGTGACGGAGTCGAGGCCGGGCATGCGGCGGAAAATCATTCCGCCCGACGCAGTAAAACTCACCGTGCTGCCATTTTCTATCTTGTCCAGCCATGGGCCGGCGGACTGCAGGTAAGCCGCGCCTGCGGTTGGGCCGAGAATAGTCAGGTATTGCGCGCGGGAATTTTGGGCGAGCGCTTGGAGCGCAGAGCGCTTCTGATCGACTGAAAGAGTGTCATTGCTCGCGATGCGGTCGGATTCTTGGGCGAGGTAGCCCCACACGGCGAAGGCTTGTTTGGCGGTGGCAGTCGGGAGGTGGTTGCGCTCGGTGAGCTGACTCAGCTCCTGGAAATCCGAATTGTTGGCCCGCAGGTAGTCGGCATAGCGATCGTCGCCGAGGGCAGCCTTTATTTGCGCCTCCATCTCTTGTTTTGCCGCTTCGCGCTGGGCTTCTGCGGCGGGGCTGTAGACCCGATCATACGCGCCCGGCCGGCCGATGGTCTCCAATGCTGGTTGGTTACTGATCCGATCGGAAAACGCCGCCCGTATTTCATACAGCGTGCGAAACTCCGCTTCGGTGGCATCCATATAGGTCAATTGCAGACGCATTTCCGGCGCGATGCGCGAAGTATGTCTGTCGTAGTCGGCGAGTTCTTCCGGGGTGAGCAGGGCGGCGAGGTCGGCGCGCCGTTCGCGATTGAGCAGGTCGAGCTGCGCGCGATCTTCGGGCAGCGTGATGCCCTGCTGGCTGGCCGCGAGCTGGCGGGCCATCTCATCGTAGTCCTGGCGGATGTAGCCCAACTGCCGAAGCTTGGCCGGCGAGAGTGCGCCGAAGCGCCGCTGCTGTTGAGCGAGTTCCTCGGAGCTTAGTTCCGTGAAGAAATCGTCGCCCAGCAATTCGCGGGCGAGTTTGCTGCGCGCGCGGACTAGCTCGCTGTACTTTGGGGAGAACTGCGGGTCGAAAAAGAACGCACGCACCGTCGGCGTTTTCCAGTCGGGCTGGTCGAGCAGCGGGGAGAACAGATCTCTGGTTTGGGCGGCGAAGCGTCGATTGATCTCGGTCCCGACGATGCTGCGGATAAGGCGAGCCGGGAAACCCGCTGCGCGGAGCCGGCTCACTAGCGCCGATAGGTCATCGTTCGCTACGGCCGACCATGTCAGCGTGGGCGGAGCCGTCGGGGGCGGCGGCGTGGATGCGACCGGAGCCGCTGCCGGGACGGAGGCGTGAGGAATTAATCCGCGAATACCCGCCGGCGCGCGGGTAGGTCGCAGGACGCACACGGCCACCAATATGATGTTGGCCGCGAGCGTCGCAGTCAGCACGAGGTGGGAAGGTTTCATGGCACGGCTGTAACGACGAAACGCGCGCAAGAATGTGGGGGAAATGAAGTGTAGGCGCGAGTGTGAAGGCGGGCGATGTCGGGACGACGTGGCAGTGAGGCTGGGCAGGCGGCGCTCGCCCATGCAGGTGCAGTCGAACTCGGCTGTGATGCACGAGTGTGACCACTGATTCGGGGCAATTCACTTGGCGGAGCCGATAGCCGTGGCATGCTGAACGACTTCTATCTGATGCTTCGCCATGGCTGAAACCGTTTCCCGCCATCCGCAGCACGGTCGCGCCGTGGTGATGCTGCTGCTCGCCAATCTCTTTTGGGGCGTGAGCTTCCCGGTGGTGAAGGCGATCATGGCGCTGCACGCGCAGCTCGTGCCGGCGGCGGGGCCGTGGTTTTCGGTGTTTTACACGGTGGCGCCACGCTTCGTGCTCGCGACGGGAATTCTGCTGCTGCTGCGCCCGCGCGCGGTGTTCGAGGCGACGCGCGGCGAGTGGAAACAGGGCATCGGGCTCGGGCTCTTCGTGTCGGTTGGGATGCTGCTGCAAAACGACGGCCTGCAATTCACCGCCGCGAGCACGAGCGCGTTTCTCACGCAGTTCTACGCGATCATGATCCCGCTGTGGCTCGCGTGGCGCAGCCGCAAAAATCCCGGCGGCCGCGTGTGGACGAGTTGCGGGCTCGTGCTCGCCGGCGTGGCGATCCTCGGGCACTTCGACTGGCGCACGCTGCACTTCGGCCGCGGCGAATGGGAGACGCTGGCATGCTCCGTGTTTTTCATGGGGCAGATCCTTTGGCTGGAGAACAAAGGCTTCACCGCCAATCGCGCGCTGCACGTGACCTTCGCGAGCTTCGCGACGCAGGCCGTGATCTTCGCCGCGTGCGCGATCACGCTGGCCCCCGATACGCACACGCTCGTCGCGCCGTGGACATCAGGCGCGTGGGTGGCTTTCACGATGGTGCTGACGCTCTTCTGCACGCTCGCGGCCTTCGGCCTCATGAACACGTGGCAGCCAAAAATCACCGCTACCGAGGCGGGCCTGATCTACTGCGTGGAGCCGATCTTCAGCTCGATCATGGCGCTGTTTCTTCCCGCGATGTTTTCGGTGTGGGCCGGGATCAACTATGCCAACGAGCAGGCCACATGGACGCTGCTCGTCGGTGGCGGCTTGATCACCGCGGCCAATGTGCTGATCCAGCTCAAGCCGCCGGCGAAGGGGTAGTGTTTAACCGCGAATGAACGCGAATCCACGCGAATGAAAAGTTTCTCATTCGTGTGCCTTCGTGTCCATTCGTGGTTCAAAATGCTTCGACTGGACTCCATTCAAACCGGGTAACCACGAATGGACACGAAGCTACACGAATAGGTGAGTAGCTACTGAGTTGAGTGGGTGAACACTCCGGTTTTGAGGAACGTGACAACTTGCTTCGTCGTTACCTCGCGCCACGCGAGCCACGTGTGCGAGTAGGGCAGGGCGATATGATCGGTCATCCCATCGAGCCGCGTGCTCGCGACGGAGACTTTGCCGTCGTGCGGCGACGGCAGCCACGAAGCGAAGAGCGGATTCCACGAAAACGTCCCTGCGATCACGCCGAGCTGGCCGCTGTGCGTTGGCCACGGGCCGAGTGTGCGTGGCAGGCTCGCGGCGTCGGTGCCGAGACGACGGCCATTCACGCCGGTGAACCAGCGAAACGGTGGGAAGGCATTCATGCGGTCGCTGAGTTCGCTGCCGGCGTTGGGTGGCGCGAGCATTACGACCCGACCGAGCGCAGCATCGGGGTGATCGCGCAAATAGAGCCGCAGCAGGATGCCGCCCATCGAATGCGTGACGACATGCACGCGCGAATCGGCCGACGCAGTGAGGTCGACTCCTCGCTCGCGCAGCGTGCGCGGCAGCCACTCGGTGGCGAGTTGCTCGAGCGGGAGGGAGCGCGAGGGGTAGGAGAGATTGACGACGCGATAGCCGTCGCGTTCGAGCGTCCGCGCGAGGTGCGACATCGACCAACTCGTGCGACCGAGGCCGTGCAAGAGCACGACAGTTTCAGCGGCGCGGGCGGCGACGGTCATGGCGAGAGAACAAACGATAATCCGGAAAAGTTGCAGAAAGGGTGTGCGCTCAACTCGCCGCCGCGGCAGCGACCCGACGATCACGCAGCGTGGAGAGCGCGCGGAGCGTCACCGCGGTGAGCACGATCACGCCCCCGATGAGCGCGCGGGAGCCGGGCTTTTCCCCAGTGGCGATCAGCACCCACACGGGGTTGAGGATCGGCTCGATCACGGGCAGCAGCACGGCCTCGAGTGCGGTGACGTGTTTCACCGCGTGGGAATAGAGCTGATACGAGACACCGAGCTGCACGATGCCGAGGACCGCGAGCGCGCCGAATCCACCGGGCGAGGGGAGCGGCGCGCCGAGCATCGCGGGCAGGCCGATGAGAAACGCGAGCACATTGCCGAGGATGATGGACTCGACGGGAGAAGTGTCCTTCTGCGCGCGCATGAGCATCGTCATCGCGGCAAACCCCACTCCGCTCAGCACCGCGAGCGTGTTGCCCAGCACGTTGGTGAAGTTGAGTTCTTCGGAGAAGAATAGCGTCATGCCGCCAAACACCGCCGCGATCGCCGCCCAGTCGGCCCGCGTGGCGCGCTCGTTGAGCAACCATGCGCCAAACAGCGCGATCCATACCGGCGCGGTGTACTGGAGCAGGATGGCGTTGGCCGCGGTGGTGAGCTTGTTGGCGTAGACGAAAAGGACCGTCGTGACTGCATACGCCACGGCGGCGCCAAGCTGCAGTCGGGAAAACGTGAAGCGCAGCTTGCCGCGATTCGCGACCAGCAGGAACACCGCCGCAATCACGCCACGCCCGCCCGCGATCGCGAGTGGCGGCCAGTCGACGCGCTTGATCAGCAGCCCGCCGAGGCTCCAGCAGAGCGCCGCCAGCACGAGCTGGCCGACGGCACGGGAGTGGGCGGAGTTTTTCACGAAGCGCCCAGCCTTGGCCGAAGCAGGCCGGCAGCGCACGCGAAAAACCGGCCGATGGCAGTTGCCGTGACGGGGATCGCTGCTATGTAACCCGCCGCGAAACATGAATGCTCCCCTGCGTTTCCGCGCCGTGCTCATCCTTGCCCTCGGGCTGCCCGGCTTGTCCCGGGCCGCGGGCGACACCCCCGGGATTGACGTCCCGCCGGCCGCGACGCCGGCGCCGCGCATCGGCCGCCTCGCCGAAGAGGCACCTGTGCCGGAGTTCGCCGCGAACGCGCCGGACGGCACCGAGGTAAAGCTCTCCTCCTTCAAGGGAAAGACCGTCGTGTTGGCGTTTTTCACCGCGGCCAAGGGCACGCATCCCGAACTCGTCAATGTGGCGAAGCGCTACGCCGACCAGCCGGTGACCGTGTGGGGTGTGTGCTCCGCGAGCACGAAGGAAGAGTTCACCGCGTGGTACGCGAAGGCGAAGGACACGTTGAATTTTCCCGTAGCGTGGGACCCCGCAGGCACGACGAAGGCCGACAACGCCTACGCGAAAGTCTTCGGTCTCAGCTCGTCGACTGCGACTGGCGTGATCGACCGCGAGGGCAAGGTCGTTGGCGGCTATCTTGGCTACGGTTCGCGTAGCTCGGCGGTGCTCGCGCTCTATTTGAAAACCGCCGGGGTGAAACTCGTCGGCGACGATGTTTCGCTTGCCGCTTCTGAAGCCGGCGAACGTGCGCCTCGCGGCGCCGCCGCCGCACAGCAAGACGAGCCCAAGCCGCTGGCCGATGGCGAGGTCGCGCCGGATTTCACGACGAAGGCGCTCGATGGCGCCGAGGTGAAGCTCTCGGATTTCAAGGGTAAGATTGTGGTCCTCGACTTCTGGGCCACCTGGTGCGGCCCTTGCCTGATGTCGCTCCCGCACACGCAGGGCATGGCGCGCAAGTACAAGGATCAGGACGTGGTTGTGCTCGCGGCGTGCACGAGTGACACGAAGGCAAACTTCGCGAAGTGGATGAAGTTCTCCGGTGAGGATTACCCGAATATCGTTTTCTCTCACGACCCCGCTGAGGACGGTCCCGAGCGCGCGTCGGCCAAGCTCTACCACGTCAACGGCATCCCGGCCCGCTTCATCATCGGCCGCGATGGCAAGGTCGTGCGCATGGTCGGCGGCTACGGACCGGGCGACGTGCGCGTCGAGGCCGTGCTCTCGAAGCTCGGCGTGAAGATCGATCCCGAGATCGTGGCCGAGGGCGAAAAACAACTGACCGAAAACTGATTATCTCCATGAAACGCAACGCAGTCATCGTCGGTGCGCTGGTGCTCTTCGCCGTGGTCGTCGGCCTCGTCGTGCAGTTCACCGGCAAGGACGAAAAAGCGCCCCCCTCAACTAGGCCCCAGCTCACACCGGTGCAGAAGTCGGTGACCGTTGCGCCCACGCCCGCAGTCGGCCCGAAGCAGGGCGGCAAGCTCACGATCTCGCCCGAGAAGCGAGCGCGCGCCGACAAGATCCGCGCCGACTACGAGGAGATGCGCGCGAAGCAATCCGCCGAGCGCAGCGCCGATCTCTCCGCGGGCTCGCTGAATGCCTATCTCCAGCGCCTCGCGTTGCTTGAACGTGAGAAGCATCGCGATCTTGCCGCTGTCCTTTCCGAGGACGAACTCGCCGACTACGAGGTGAGCGACACGAGCACGGGCCAGACGATTCACAAGCTCCTCGATGGTACGCCGGCCGACGACGATATGCGTCGCGCGGCGTTTAAGCTCCAGCGGCAGTTCGACCTCGATTACGGCTACACGTTCGACCTCGCACCCGCTTCGCTCCTCCAGCGCGAGCAGGCGCGGCAACACACCGTCGAGGCGATTCGTGCGGTGCTCGGCGATCAGATCTTCTCGATCTGGCTGCAGCGCGACGATGCAGCCTACCAGCGCTTTGCCGCGCTCGCCGAGCAACAGCAGCAAAAAGGCATCGAGCTGGAGCTGTGGCGCGCGAAAAACGATTTCACGCTGCAGATCCTCACGCTCCGCACGCAGAACCTCCCGGCCGATCAGTTCAAGGCCAGCGTAAACAATCTCCGCACGCAGTCCGAGTCGCGCGTCACCGCGATCATCGGGCCCGTCGGCGTGCAGCGCGGCGGTAAAGCCGTCTTCGACTGGATCCTGAGCGCTGCGCCGAAGTGACGTCTCGGGACGTGGTTACACCGTGACCTGTCATAATTGTGGAAACGGCCCGCCGGATTCCACTATTCGCCCGGTGAGGGTATGCTAATATAGCGGCACCAAATCCGATGAACGCTTCCACCCCGCTGGTTCGCTCGACTTCGACGCTCAGCTATCTCGACCGGGCGCTCAACGCCCTCGCCAAGCTCGGCCTCACGACGCGCAAGGACACGACTGCACCGATCATGCCGCTGCTGCAGGACGTGTCGGTGATCAACGAGGCCGACGCCCTCGCCATCGGGCGCACGTTGGAGCACGCCACGTATTTCAACGAGGTCGTGCGCGAGCAGGTCGGCGCGATGGAGCTCGGCACGCGCTACACCACCATCGTGCGCGCCTTCGACACGATCGTCGAGGACGCGAAGGTGATGCTCTCTCAGCTCGACGACGGCACGATCTCGTTTTCCGAAAAGATGCGCAACCTGAGCATGAAGCTCACGCGCGGCACGATTCACTCGCGGTTCATGAAAATCCGCGGTGAGTTCGACAAGATCAACCTCTCGACGAAGGACCAGCTCGAGCGCGAGAAGGTCATCATGGAGGCGTACCTCGATTTCCGCGGCGCGCTCAAGGAGGCGGAAATCCTCTCCGCTCGCATGCTCAAGACCCAGGAGGCCACGCTCGAAGCCGCGCGTCAGGAACTCGCCGCGAAGACCGACGCCACCGGCAAGGCCGAGGGCGACGAGGCCCGCGCCGCCGCGCAGCTCGCGCGTGACGAGGCACTGAGAAAATTTCAGACCGAGGAGCGTCGCTACGACCGCATCAAGAAGATCGCGGACAATCTCCGCCTCTCCTACAATGTCGGCGAGACCGTCATGGCGCGCCTCGCGCAGACGCACAGCGCCAAGGAGGCGGTGTACGACCAGTCGGTGGTGTTCTTCACGACCAACGACAACGTCTTCACCTCGCTCGACTCCGCGCTCACCGCGCAGGCCGGGTTGCACGAGTCGACGCAGGCCATCAACGCGATGACCGACGGCGCCAACAAGAGTCTCGAGGTCCTCGCCACTGTTGGCACCCGCGTGCAGGAGGATGCGCTCAAGGCTGGCCATGGGGCCACGATCAAGGCCGAGTCGGTCAAGAAACTCATCGACGCGGTCGTGAGCTATCAGGAGCGCTCGGTGCAGATCATCGCGCAGGCCCGCAAGGAAGCGACCGACAACGCCGCGCTCATCGCGCAGCTGGTCGACGAGGGCAAGGCCCGCCATCGCGACTTGCTCGTCGCCCCGCCGCCCGCGGCGAAGTGAACGCACCGCTGAGCCACGCCTAACCCTCCACCCCGACGGTCCCCGACCGCCACCCGCTTCCCATGCCTGCGCCCACGATCAAGCCGGCTGATTTTACGGACGTGCTCGCCTCGATGGCCGAGGTCGACCGCCTGAAATCGCGCGAGGAACTGCTCGCGCTCGAGGCCGACATGCCCGCGCGCGTGGCCGATGTGAGCGCGCGACTCAAGACCGCGTACCGCCAGCAAGGCGTCAACGTGCGCGACGAAACGATCGCCGAGGGCGTGGAGAAATTTTTCGCGCAGCGCCTCGTGATGCAATTGCCGGAGCCGACGCTCGCGACCCGCCTCGCGCCGCTGTGGCTGCACCGGCGAAAGATTTTCCTCAGTGGCGTGCTCATCGCGCTTCTCGCCGCCGTGTCGACGGCCGGCGTGTACGTCGGCGTGGTGCTGCCCGAGCGCCGGGCGCGTGAGCAGCAGATCACGGATGCGCGGCGAGCACTCGATGAAGCGAGCCGTCAGGTGCACACGGTCGCCTCGCGTGAGGCCGATGAGCTCGCCCGCGTGCAGCGTGAGCTGGCGCACACGACGCAGGCGGTGACCGACCGCGAGATGCCCAAGGCCATCGCGCTCGCCAGCGCAGGCGTGGAGAACCGCGGCGCTGCCGTGGCGGAGAAACTTCGCAGTGCGGATCAGACGCTCGCGCGTTTCCCGGCGGATCATCCGCTCACCTTTGAGCAGGTGCCCGGAGCGCAGGCTGCCGCGCGCGAATCGACTGACCTCGCTTTGGCGATGGGTCACGAGCTCGACGAAATCGGGAGCACTGCGCAGCACGTCGCCGCGCTCCGCGCCGAGCGCGCGGGGCTAGAAACCGCTTGGCAGCGACTCGATCACGCGGGCTTGCCTGCGAGCTTGCGCACGAATGCCGAGCCCATCTACGCCGAAGCACTCGCGACGGTTGCCGCTTTTGCTCCTGCGTCCGAAGTGCGTGCCGCCAGCCTGCGCCTGCACAAGCTTGCTGATGCCGAAGTTCGCCTGCGCGACATGCCGGCACGAATTCGCGCCGTGGCGGCGCAGGCCCGCGCCATTTCGCGCGATCCGGTGGCAGATCAGCGCATCGCGGCGAACGAGCGCATCGGCCTCGCGGCGGTCGACAGCGCCGACATCGCGGCCGCGGACACCAACCTCACGGCCCTCCAGGAAATCGCGACGCGTCTCAGCGAAGTGTTCACCCTCCGCATCGTGAATCGCCCGCGCGAGTACACGCGTTTCTGGCGCTATCCGAATAACAAGCCGACGGTGAAAAATTTCTACATCGTCGTCGAAGCGTTCACCGCCAACGGCCAACCGCTCGTGACTACCGTGCGCAGCGAAGAGGATGGCTCGACCGGCCGTGTGACCAAGTGGGCCGAGCGCGTCGACGAGGCCACGTACAATCGCGTGGGTCGCGATAAGCAGGACGACGGCATCATCCAAGACGCCGTGCTCGCCGAGAAAGAAAAAGGCCTCCTCAACCCGACCTACCGCATGGGCCCGAAGGCGGGTGGCGGCGACCTCGAGGGTGGCCGCATTTACCGTTGGGAATACCGAGGCTAAGCCATGAGCATCGTAACCGGCAGATCGTTGATGACGGCGTTCAATCAGGAAGTCGCGGAGCGCGACGCCGCGCGCTCGATGCTGGAGAGCCAGATCGCGTACGAGGAGAAAACCATTTCCTCGGCCAACACGCAGCGCGAGGCCGCATACACCGAGCTCGCCGAACTCTACGCCGCGGACAACGGCCGCCTCGCCGCGCAATTCGGCGAGGTGTCGGGGCGCTTGCAGGCGATCTTCAACGAGAAGATGCAGCGCCGCCAGCAGATCAATCAACTCACGGAGCAGGCGGCCACGCTCATTGCGGCAGCGCAGCAGCAGATGCCGGCGGCCGACGACACGGAACACACCGCGCAAGTGAAGCTCGATGAACTCCTGCGCATCGTGAACGCCGAACTCGAGGTCGATGCGGTCTTTCAAGCGAGCAAGCGCGAGGCCGAGGAACTGCGTAGCGTCGCGGCCAATGCCGAAAGCGAGCGCGCCCGTATCGAGGTCGAGTGCCGCACGAAGCGCACGCCTTACGAGGAAAACCGGCTCTTCAAATATCTCCTCGGCACGAGCTACGGCACCGCAAACTATCGCAAGGATCGCTTCACGGCGATAGGCGACGCATGGCTTGCGCGGCTCGTGGCGTGGGAGAAAAACCACCCCTCGTATCAAATCCTCTGCGAGTTACCGGATTTCGCGAAGAAGCGCGTGGAAGAAGCAAATCGCCGCGCCGAACTGGCTGCGACGAAAGTGACTTTCTTGATCAAGGAGCGCGAAGCCGCGCATCAAGCCGATGCCGCGCGCGCCGCGCTCGCCGCCGCGGTGCAGGCGCGTCGCCAGCTTCAGGCGCAGATCGCGGAATTGGAAAAACGCCGCGATGGCCTCGCCGCTGAGCGGCAGGCGATCGACGCGGGCAGCGATCCATTTCAGAAGCGCGCGAAGGAGGAGATGAAGAGTTTCCTCACCGCCAATCCCATCGAGACGCTCAAGGCCCGCGCTGCGGCCACCGGCGGTACGCGCGACAACGACCTCGTGGCGCAGATCGAGCGCGCCGAGGGTACCATCAACACCGGTCGCCAGCGCGCGAAGAGTCTCGCGTCTGAGTTGACCGATGCCGAGGAGCGTCATCGTCGCGCCGTCGCCGTGCGGCGGCAGTTCAATTCCGATTACACTGGCACCTACGATCACTTCAGCCCGGGCTTCGATATCAGCCCCATGCTGACGGCGTATATCGCGGGCGAGATCGCCGACACGGTCATGTGGCGGCATGTGCGCCATCATCACACCGACGCGACGCCGCGGCATACTTACAGCTCATCGTCCGATTGGAGCTCGTCCTCAGATTGGAGCTCATCGTCCAGTTTCGGTAGCGATTCGTCTTCGTCGTCGAGCTTTGGCGGAGGGGGCGACAGTGGTGGTGGGTTTTCCACCGGTGGGGGCGATTGACTTAGGTGACGAGGTGGAGACTTTATCCCATGAAACGCAGCACGCTCGAAAATAAGATCCGTCAGAAACTCGCGACCGAAGGTGTGTCGCTCGCTCCGAACGGCCGCGTCGCGCGCGGCGTGAAAATCATCGCTCAAGTCGGCGAGGACGTGACGACCACCGGCGAACGTCTCGTCACCGCCGTGCAGCGTGCAGCCGACTCGGCTCGTGCTGCAGTCCACGAAGCGACGAAGCCGAAAGCGCAGCCAGCACCGGCAGCCAAAAAGCCGGCGCGACGCGCGAAGAAGTAGGGCGGGCAAAAGCTCGAAGCCCGCGTACGGCCGACCTTCTTTGCGATCACTTAGCGCGCTCGAGCGGAACAATCACGTACGGCTGCTCCTTTGCGAGGTCGGGCCACTGGGTGCCGTGACCGGCGCGGTCGGTGGCCTCGATGAAATACATGAAGTCCCATTCGGGCTTGAGAAATTCTCCGGGCACAGTGGCGACATAGTCGCCGGAGTCGGCGCGCGTCATCTCCAGCGTGGCATAATCCTCGTACTGCGTGAGGTGGCGGTAGCGGAGTTTCACGCTGGCGATCCCTTCAGCGGAAAAGACTTTTGCAGTGACGACAAGCGGTTGGCCGGGCTGCGCGCGCGTTGGGCGCTGCGCCGTGATTTGTGGCACGGACGACAGCGCGGCGGGCTGCCAGACTTTTTCCTTCACGACGGCCTCGTCGGGCGGGCAGCACTGTGACTCGAGTTCCTTCACGTCGTTTTCGAGTTTCACGAGTTCGTCGCGCCAGTGGCCGCAGAGCGAGTGGTTGCGCGCGCCCATCGCGAGGTCGGAGGTGTAGCGGTCGCCCGCGATCGATACGAGTTGGCGCCACTCGGCGACGGCGTCGCGCTCGCCATACGTGGCGGCAAGGAGCTCGGCGAGTTTCAGGCTGCGCTTGAAGAGATTGTAGTGGACCGCCGCGAGCGAGCGGCGGGCGTGAAAGCGCGCGAGCTGCGCGAGGATTTTCACATCGGTGAGCGTCGACTCCAATTCGAGGGACGCGCGCGGCGCGGTGGGTTTCCAGAGTGTCTCGATGGCCTTGGTCTCGGCGAGGATCGCGTCGGCCGTTTCGTCGAGCCAGCGCGCGGTGGCGTCGGGCGTGCGCTTGGTGGTGGTGCCGCCGGCGAGGATGCGCTGTGCGGCGGCGTCGAAGCTCTCGAATTGCTCCGTGTCGGTGCCGGTGTTCTTCGCGTAGTCGTTGAGCGCGACGCCGAGGCTCTGGCGCTCGGCCCAGCCGCGCGTGGTGGGAAACGCGCTGTACGGATAGCACGAAGACGCGACGAGCATCGGCAGCACCTGCGAGGCGTGGTGCAGCGCGGTGGCGACGTGCGGGCCGATGGCGACGCCGAAGCGTCGCGTGAACTCGCGGTCGAGCTCGGCATCGGGCGTGGCGGGATTGTAGCCGAGGCGGCCCCAGAGCTGGTAGAAATGCCAGTAGCGCTCGAACTCGTAGTCGGTGTAGCGGTACTTCTCCGGCATCAGCGCGAAGACCGGCAGGTCGGGCCGCTGCGCCTCCATTTTGGTGGCGAGGGGCTCGTTAACGTCCCAGATCGGTGCGTCGTCGTAAAGCGCAGTGGAAGCGGAGTAGCGGCGCACGTACTCGGGATCGCCCCAGAGCAGCACGCGCGCGGTGCCGCCGTTCCACAGGCGCCAGTTGAGGTCATACTTTTTTGGATACCGCAGTAGGTCGGCGTAGCCGTGACGGCGATTGGTCTGGTCGGCCGCATTGACGTGCGTGGGGTGAAACGGAAGCCCCATCTGCTCCATCCAGAACTTCGTTTCAACGCGCAGGTGCACACCGAGTTCGAGGGCGGTGGCGATCACGCTGTCGGGCGTGCCCTTGGCGCGCGCCTCGAAGAGCATAGTGGGCTGCACGCGCTTGGTCATGTTGAAGACCTCGCGCCAAAAGGCGTCCATCTCGGAGCGCTTCAGGCCGGATTCCTCGTGGATGCGGAACTGCACCTCGTCGAGCGCGGGAAATGTACCGAGAAATTTCTCCAGCGCGGCGAGCGTGTACGCGTTGAGATTCTCGGTGGTGACGCCCGTGACGGTGTTGGGCACAGGCTGGCCGGCGGCGGTGTAGGTTTTTTCCCACTCGTTGCCGCCGCCCTGCACGCCGCCGCGGTAGATATGATCCCAGATGCCGACGCCGACCGCGATGCCGCGTGCGTGGGCGAGCGCGATGAGACGATTGAGCGCCGCGGTGTTTTTCTGCTGTTGCTCCACCGTGAGGCCAAGGAAGTGCACATCCGAAAATCCCGGCGTGTCGAAAAAGTACGGATAACACGGCGCGAGGAAGCCGCCGTTCTCATAGCCGAAGACGATGAGGAATTTATTGAAACGACTCGCCGCGAGCAGATCGAAGTAGCGCGTCCAGTACGCCTCGTCGTAGAAGCGGCTCTCCCAGTACGCGCGATTCATCGTGTAGACCGAGAGCGAGCGCTCGCGGACGAACGGCTGCTCGGTGGCGTCGTGAACCTCGCTGAAAGGATCGCTGTCGCTCGTCGAACTGCTCACGCGCTCGGCAATATCGAGCAGCGCGTACATGAGGCCGCGGGCGTCGGCGCCGGTAAGAGCGATAGATGCGGACTGGGCCTTGATGGCCAGTGCCTCGGCCGTGGAAAGCTTGGGATCGAGGCGGACGCTGAGCGTGCGACCACCTACGGCTGCCGCCGTGGAGGCACGCGGAGCGAGTTGCCAACCATGAGCGGTGAGCGCATCGCGGAGTTTCTCCACGCCATGCTGCACCGGCTCGGATTTGACTGCGACAGGATCGAGATCTAGCCATACCGTCGGCGGAGCAGCTTGAACTAATGCGGCCAATCCGATGAACAATGCGAGTGTTCGAAAAACTGCGAGGGGGCGCAGGCGAAACATAGTTGCGACTGTGGACGGGGGCACACGGGGCTGCGAGGGCGAAACCGTCGGCAGGCACGCAGACGTAACCGAGCCCGTGGGTGGGCGTCTCAAAGCCCAAGTCCAGTTATCCGAATCGAATCCAAAAACTCTCTCATGAAAACCTTCCTGAAATATTCCCTCCTCGCGGCCGGTCTGGCCGTCGCGTCCGTCCCGCTCTTCGCCGATGCTCCCGCCACCACGCCCGCGCCCGCCGCGGGTCAGGCAGTCGCCAAGCACCCGCGCCTCGCGCGCATGATGCAGCGCCGCGCGATGGTCCGCCGTCAGGTGGCCAAGCGTCTGGATCTCAGCGCCGATCAGATCGCGACCCTCAAGGCCAACCGCGCCCAGACCCGCACGGCCCTGCAAGGCCTCCGCAACGACACGAGCCTCACGCAGGATCAAAAACGCGCGAAAGCCCGCGAGATCATCCAGTCCGCCCGCGGCGCTGGCCGCGCGACGCTTACGCCCGAGCAGCAGAAGCGCGCGCACCATATGCGCAAGCGCTTCCAAGCCTTCCGCAAGCACCGGATGAATCGGCGCAATCAAGGCTGAGCGAAGCGACCGAGCTTATTTCATTTCATCACCGCCGCGCGACCGAGAGGTCCGCGGCGGTTTTTGTTTTGGACGTACGAAGTATGTCATGCTCTGACGGAGCGGTAGGTTCGCGTTTGATCGGCGGGCAGGTCTACAGTAACGATGGGCGAACAATCCCCCCGTCCGATGCGACTCATCGATCTTTCGCAGCCGCTCTATGACGATGCACCGAACTGCCCGGTGCATCCGCCGGTGTCGTTTCGCCGCACGGGCGATCACTCGCCTGACCGGCCCGATGGCGGCTGGCGCATGGAGCTGATCACGATGACCACTCATACGGGCAGTCATCTTGATGCACCGTTGCACAAGATCGCCGGCGGCAAATCGATCACGGACTTGCCGCTCGATGGCTTCGTCGGACCGGCGCGCATCGCGGACCTGCGCGGTATCGCGCCGGATACGCGCATCGACGACAAGATTCTCGCGGCGAAACTGCCGGGGCTGAAGCCCGAGGAAATCGTGCTGCTCGCGACCGGCTGGGGCGACAAGCGCGCGAAGTCCCCGGAGTGGCTCCATCACTCGCCGTATGTCTGCCCGGAGGGCGCGCAGTGGCTCGTGGATCAACGCGTGCGCGGAGTGGGCATCGATCACTTTTCGGTCGGCGGCATGGGGCCGGAGAATGTTGCCACGCACACGATCATCCTCGGCTCGGGTCGCTGGATTTTGGAGGACCTGCATTTTCCTGCGGAAGTGTTCGCACTGCCGCAGCCGGTGAAGTTCTGGGCGCTGCCGATGAACTGGACGGGCTGCTCCGGCACGTTTACGCGGCCGGTGATCGAGGTGGCGTAGGCGCGGTGGCGGGGATTGTTTTCGGCGGGTGGATTGGATAGGGTCCAGGCGGTTCGTCCCGCTTATTCCCTGCTTCGCTCCTTTTTCCGCGCCGGATTGCAACGGGTGCGGTTGTCTCGCGTCACCGTCGCCATGAATCCCGCCGATCCCGCTTCTGCTGCTGAGCCTGTTTCTCCCGCTGCGCCGCTCGCGCGCACGTTTGGCCGACGCTGGCCGCTGGTGCTGGCGATCATGCTCGCGGTGGCGCACTTCGCGTGGATCGCGGCCCACCTCGCGCCAGCGATCAACAGCCCCGATGCCAACGGCTACGTGGTGCAGGCGCGCTTGCTGGCGACGGAGGGGAAAACGTTTTTCGCGACGGCCTCGCCCGCGCAGTTCGTAGGCATGCACTGGCTGGAGACGACCGACGGTGTGTTTCACAGCCGCTACCCGGCGGGGCTGCCGGTGCTCTTCGCGCTCGCATGGAAACTCGGCGGCATCGCGGGTCTCGTGCTCGTGAATCCGCTGCTTGCGAGCGGCACGGTGCTGCTGGTGTTTCTGCTCGCGCGGCGGATCGTGAGCGAGGGCCACGCGCTGCTCGCGGCGGCGGTGCTCGCGACCAATGGTGTGGCGCAGCAGCACGCGCTCGACGCGGACTCGCATGCAGCGGCGGCATTTTTTCTCACGGCAGGATTGCTCGCGCTGCTGACGTTTGAGGAAGCGGTGAACTCTGCGGAGAGCAATGTAGGTAAAAAGTGGATACCACTTGGCCTCTTCGCGGGAGTGCTGCTTGGCGCGGTGCCGACGATCCGTTACCCGGAGGCGATCGTGGGCGTGACGATCGCGGGATGGTTGCTCTGGCGCGTGCGGCCGATCTGGCGCACGTGGCCGGCGGCGGTGGGCGCGGCACTGCCCTTCGGTGCGTTGCTGGTGCACAACGCGACGGCGTATGGGGCATTTTGGCGGACAGGCTATGCGCTGACGGGCGAGCAGACGGGCTTTGGCTGGAACTATTTCACGGCGCACGCGCTCGGCTATCTGCAAGCGCTCGGTGGATCGGGCCTGGGGCTGATCTTTGCGTTTGGTATAGCCGGACTCGCAGGCCTCGTGGCGCAGAAGAATCGGCGCGCGACGGGTGTTCTGTTCGCGGGCGTGGCGGTGCCGCTCGTGCTGCTCTACATGGCGTACTACTTCGGCGGCGGGCCGGGTGGCGCAGGCGACGGCGCGATGGCGGGCAATCTGCGCTTTCTCGTGCCGGTATTTCCGATCTTTGCGGTGGCGGGCGTGTGGCTGCTGGCGCAAGTGCAGTCGACGCTCGGGCCAGCGGGCGCAGCCGCGATCGCGGTGGTCGCGGCGATCCAGCTCGGCACGGCGAGCGTGGCCGCGGTGCAATCGACGACGCGCGTGCACGAGGCGTTGCGTGGTGCAGCGGAAGTGCGCGCCGTGCTAGAGAAAGATGTGCCACCCGGCAGCATCGTGATCGTCGAGCGCCAGCTCGGTGAGAGTCTCGATGCGACGGGCCAGTGGAAACTTGTCGAGGAAGGCGTGGTCGGTGGCGGCGGACTCGGCGGCATGGGCATGGGTGGCCGAGGTGCGATGGCGGGGCGACGTGCCGGAGCGAATGGTCCCATGGCAGGCGGACCGATGGGCGGAGGCAACGGCGACCAGCCGAGCCCGATGCAGGCGCAAAAGAATCGTGGTCAACGTGCGCGCTACGACGGCGTGAGCGCGAGCGAGCGGCAGACTCGCGTGTGGGCGGACGTGCGGACGTGGGCGGCGGGCAGGCAGGTGTTCTGGCTCGCGCGCTCGACGGACGCAGTCGACACGGCGCTGCCGTCGGCGATGGATTTTCAGAAGATCGCGGAGGTTGATGCGCCGGCGTCGGGGATGCCCGGAGGCGGGCCGGGCGGCGGTCGGCCGGGGGCGATGATGACCGGGCCGATGGGTGGAATGGGGCCGGGCGGTGCGGGTGGATTTGGTCCGCCGGGCATGAATGGCCCCGGGATGGGCCAGGGCATGATGCAGCGGCCTGGCATGGTCGGCGGAGCGCAGGCGCAGGCGACGAAGCTGCAGCTCGTGCGGATCGATCTAGGGAAGGGCTGAGCGTGCAGAGAAAGAAAACGCGGCGAGGGCGCCGCGTCCCCATCGGAGTGTGTTACTTGCGCAGGTGAGGCGCATCGGACGGGCGAGCCGCCCGTCCCTACCTCGGAAGCGGATACTCAGTAGCGCAGGCCGAATTTTTTGTAGGCCATGCTCAGCAACCAGGCGGGGCCGATGAGGAGGAAGACGATGTCGTTGAGGAACGACGGCTTCTTGCCCTCGATGCGGTGGCCGATGAACTGACCGATCCACGCGAGCACGAAAAGCACCAGACAGGATTTCCAGAGCGCGAAGGGACACGCGTGCTCATGCCACGCGAGCAGTGCGCAGCTCGCGGCGATGAAGAGCGTGAGTCCCACGCTCAGCGGCGGCGAGAGTCGCACGTAGAAAATGAGCGCAGGTACGGCGACGGCGTAGGTCCAACGAAACCACGGTGCGGCGGCTGCGAGCGAAGCAGGTACAGGGATCGACCAGATGAAGCCGAGCACGCACCAAAAGATGATTGGCACGCAGATCCAGTGGATCAGCTCGTTGATATCGTCCTGGTGGCTCTCGCCATACTCGGCGAACCATTGGTCGGCGGTCTTCCGGGCGGGCATGGGCGGGGTGCGATGAGCACAGTGGCGGTCGGGTAGCCTGCACTCCGGCCTTGCGCGCGGGCGGCGGACGCGTCCTCTGTTGGCCCATGAAGGTTTCGTTCACCACGAAAGAGTACACTCGCATGCTGGAGCTGGCGCACCTCGGCCTCTGGGTCGCGGGCGCGCGTCCCGACGATCCGGCGACGATGCCCGAGCGCTACGCCGAGGTGGCGCAGAAAATGTTGGGTCTCGCCGAGATGTTTGGCTGCGCCGACCTCGTGGAGTCGGACGTGAACGGCGAGCTGTTTCCCAACGAGAAACTCACCGACGGTCCCGTGCGCGAGAAACTCGACCGCTTCCTCGAGGACACTTTTTGGAGCGAGCTCGTGCAGCGCCTCGCCGAGCGCGATCTGCGCGCCGAGCTGGGCAAGGACATCACGAAGCTCGGCGACGATTACTCCGACGAGGAACTCGAGCGCATGGAGGAGATCGAGGACAGCTACTGGCGCGAGTTTGAGCAGCGCGGCGTGGACAACCTGATGCTGCTGCGCGGCGGGCGCGGTTGAGGGGACTTGGTCTCTTGTTGACAATCGACAGGAGTGCTCTTGTCGTCATCCGACAAGAGCCATGGGCGACACCAAGAGCGAACTCCTGCAGGGCACGCTGGACTTGCTGATCCTGCGCACGCTGGCGGCCAACGATGCGATGCACGGCTGGGGCATTTCGCAGCGCATCGCGCAGGTGTCGCGCGACGCGCTGGTGGTCAACCAAGGCTCGCTCTACCCAGCGCTGCACCGGCTGGAGGCGCAGGGCTGGATCGCGGCAGAGTGGGGCGAGTCGGAAAACAATCGCCGCGCCCGCTTCTACACGCTCACCAAGGCAGGGCGGAAACGCCTCACCGAAGAGACCGAGGCGTGGGCGCGCTTCACGAGCGCGGTCGGCCTCGTGCTGAAAACCTAGTAGGCCGCCATGCCCCTCGGCCCTCGACTCCGCCGCGCCTGGCACGCCCTGTTTCGCCGGGGACAGGTGGAGCGTGAGTTGAACGACGAGATGGCGTTTCACCTCGAGATGGAGGCTGCGGCCAACGAGCGCGCGGGCCTCGCGACCGACGCGGCGCGTACGACGGCGCGGCGGGAGTTTGGCGGCATGGAGCAAGCGAAGGAAGCGTGTCGTGACGAGTGGGGTACGCGCATGATCGATCATTTGCGGCAGGACATCACCTACGGTCTGCGCGGGCTGCGGCGGAATCCGGGCTTCACGCTAGTCGTGGTCCTGACGCTCGCGCTCGGCATCGGGGCCAACACCGCGATTTTCTCCGTCGTGCGCGGCGTGCTGCTGCGTCCGCTGCCCTACGCCCAGCCGGAGCGGCTGGTGTCGCTCAATCAGTCGGCGTTGAAAGCGGGGCAGCCCTCGCTGGGTTTCTCAGTGCCGGACTTCATGGATTTTCGCGCGCGCAACCGCGCGTTTGGCGCGATGGCGGAGTACCACTCGATGTGGTTCATCCTGCTCGGCCGGCCGGAGCCGGAGCGCGTGCAGACCGGCGTGGTGTCGGATAATTTCTTCGAGCTCCTCGGCGTGAAGCCGCTGCTCGGCCGCACGTTTCTGCCGGGCGAGGATTTGCCCGGTGCACCGGCGGTGCTCGTACTGAGCTACGAATACTGGCAGCGGAGCTTCGGCGGCGACCCGAAGATCGTCGGGCAGGTTTTTGAGATGAACAACCGCCCGCACACCGTGGTGGGCGTGCTGCCGTCGCTACCGGCGTTTCCCAATGGCGACCAAGTCTACATGCCAGCGAGCGCGTGTCCGTTTCGTGGCCGTGAGGCCACACTCACCAACCGGCAGGGCCGCATCATCGCGAATGTCTTCGCGCGCATGAAGGATGGTGTGAGTTCGGAGCAGGCGCTCGGCGACGCGCGCCGCGTGGGACTGGAACTCTGCGGCGAGTATACGCAGGATTATCCGAAGGACGGCGGTTATGCGGTGGAGCTGCAGAGTGTGACTGCGGCCTTCACCGGCGGAGCGCGCACACCGCTGCTCGTGCTGCTGGCGACGTCGGGCTTCGTGCTCCTGATCGCGTGCGCCAACGTGGCGAATCTCGCTCTCGCGCGTCTCGTGCGCCGCGACCGCGAACTCGCGGTGCGCACTGCGATGGGCGCGGGCCGCGGCCGAATCGTTCGTCAACTCCTCACGGAAAATCTTCTCCTCGCTGTACTCGGCGGAGTCGCGGGGCTCGCGCTGGCGGCGGGCGGATTGAAACTCTTGGTGAATTACTCAAGCCGCTTTTTGCCGCGCACGGACGAGATTGCGATCGATGGCACCGTGCTCGGTTTCACGGCGGCAGTGGCGATTGCGACGGGGCTCCTCGTTGGATCGCGGCCGACGTTGCCGAGCACAGACCGACTCGCCGATGCGCTCAAAGATGGTTCGCGCGGTGCGGGGCGGCAGCGCGGCTGGTTGCGCTCGTTGCTCGTGGTGGGACAGGTCGCAGTGTCGGTGCCGCTGCTTGTGGGCGCGGGCCTCGCGACGCGCAGCTTGCTGAAGCTGCAGGGCGTGGATTCGGGCTTCGACACGGAGCGCGTGCTTGCGGCGCCGATCCAACTCAACTGGACGCGCTACGATGATTTTCCTAAGCGTTTTGGCTACTGGGATCGTGCGCTGACGAGTGCGGCGGAGCTGGCGGGGGTGGAGTCGGTGGGGTTTTCCGGCGTCGAGCCGCTCAATGGCCTCGTGAATTTTCTCACGAGTTTTGCGGTCGAGGGACAAGTGGTCGCGCCCAACTCCGCGGGGCCGTACGCGACGGGGTTCGTGGTGAGCGAAGATTATTTTCAGACGGTCGGGCAACCGCTGCTGCGTGGCCGAAAATTTCTCGCGAGCGATGACCGTAATGCTCCGCGCGTGGCGATCGTGAATCAGGCACTCGCGAGCCGCTATTTCTCCAATGAGGATCCGGTGGGCCGGCGCATTACGACGGATCGCGGCACGACGTGGACCACAATCGTAGGCGTGGTGGCGGACACGCGGCAGCAACTCGATGCGGAGCCGGTGAGCGAGCTATTCACGCCACTGCGCGCCAGCGGCGGGCTCATCAGTGGGACCGTACTAGTGCGCGCCAGCGCTGCTGTACCGGGATTGCGGCTCGGACTTCGCCAAGCATTGCTAAGAGTCGACGCTCAGCAGCCTATCACGCGCATCGAGACGCTCGAAGAAGTGCGCAATCAATCGCTGGCTTCGCGTCGATTGATTGCGACGCTGCTGGGTCTCTTCGCGCTGCTCGCGCTGGCGATCACGGCGGCGGGCATCGGTGGTGTGCTGGCGTTTTCCGTGAGCCAGCGCACGCAGGAGATCGGCATCCGCATGGCGCTCGGTGCGAGCCGCGGCGATGTGCTGTGGATGGTGCTGCGCGAAGGGCTTTCGCTCGTGACGCTCGGCCTCGCGGTGGGCACGGGTGCGGCATATTTCTTCGCGCAACTGATGACCTCGGTCCTCTATGGCGTGCCGCCGACGGATGGCGTGACGTTTGTGATCGTGACGAGCGTGCTGCTGGTGGTCGCAGCGCTGGCGTGTGCGTTACCTGCGAGAAGGGCGACGGCGATTAGCCCGATGGTGGCGCTGCGGGCGGGGTGAGTGAATTTTTTGGCCACAGATTACACAGATGGGCACGGATGGCTGACGCCTTTATCTGTGCTCATCTGTGGCTAAAAATGGCTCACGATTTTTTGCCGGCGGGCCGCCGGTGCTCCCACGAGATCAGTACTTCTTCGTGACCTTGGCGCCGGACTTGTCGCGGAAGACGAGGATGTGGGCGTCGTTGTCGGCGCTGTCGAAGATGATGCTGAGATTGGCGTCGACGGATTGGCCGACGTTGACGAGGCGGCCATTGATGATCGCGCGCTGGCCGACGACGCCGCGGATGACGGCATTGGCGACCCACGTGCGGAAAGCGATGGAGGCGTCGGTCGCAGCCTGCACTTCGGTCGTCGTCGCGGAGACACCATCGCCGAGCGAGGCGCTGCCGGCGGCCTGATAAGGGGCGGGAGCGGGCTTGGGCGGCGGGGTGGATTTGATGACGACGGGCGCGGGTGCCGGGGTCTCGGCGGGAGCGGGGCTGGTGTCCACGCCGTTGACGAGCGCGTCGAGCTTGGCCTGGTCGGCCTTGCGCTTCTCCGCGATGGCATTCTGCGCCTTATTGACCACGCCGTCGGAGTTGGCCGTGTTGTTGGCGAGTTTCTCGGTCTCGCTTTGGCCGGGCGCGGCGGGCTTCACTGCTAACGCGCCGGGAAGGACGGCGGGTGCGTTGGCGGGCTTCTTGAGGGGTGGAGGCGGGAGCGGCGCAGGCTGGAGGAGATACCACGTGACACCGCCGCCGCCGAGGAGGACGACCGCGGCGACACTAATCCAGAGGACGCGTTTACCCTTCTTCTTTTTGCGCGCGGTGGGCGGAGGCGGCGCAGTGGGTTGCAGCTCTTCTTCCGTGGCGGACTGGGGCGCGCGGATGTGGATCGCCATCGGCGGCGCGGTGCGGCCAGTGGCGGGTGGCGCGACGACGGGGAAGGGCGGCGGAGATTTTTTGGGCGCGTCGGAGTCAGAGTCCGGCGGTGGCAGCTCAGGCGCCGCGGCTTTCGCGGTTGGAGATTCGGGAGCGGCGGCCGGGATCGCGGGCTCGGGTGAGACCTCAGGAGCAGGCGCGGGAGGGGGCGGCGCGGAAGTGATGACGGCGGGCGGTGGCGTCGGCGCAGGCGGCTTGGTTTTGAGGACGAATTTCGGTGGCGCGGCCGGGGTGGCCGGCGCTGCGGGAGCTGGGGCCGTCGCGGGAGGCACGACCGGAGCCGGCGGAATGACCGCCGCGGGCGGCGGGGTGCGAGGGATCAGCGGCTCCTCGACCACCGGCGCAGGCGTTGGCGCGGGCGGGATGAGAGGCTCCTCTTTGAAGAGAACTGGGCTCTCGGCTGGCGCGGCGGGCTCGGGTGCAGGCGTGGGATCAAGAGTGATCTTGGGCTTCATCCGGATGCGCGGCGCCTCGGCGGCGGGAGCGGGGCTGGGCGCGGCGGATGGCGGAATGGTGGGCTCTGGCGCAGCGGGCGTGGCGGTGGCTGCGGGCTCGACCGTGAGCTTCGGCTTTATGCGCAGGCGCGGAGCGGCGTCGGGTGATTCAGCGGCTGCAGGCGTGGCCGGCGGGATGGTTGCGGGCGGCGGAGTCGGGGCGGCAGGCGAAGCCGCAGGAGCCGGCGTGTCGGGTGGACGCACACGTGGCTTCAGGCGAAACGGTTTAGGCTCCTCGCTCACAGGGGCACCAAAACATTTTCACGCCGCGCATGAAACCAAAAAGATTCGCACGTGGTCGCACCGCGAGTCATCACGAACCACGCCCCATGACTTTTCGCATGAAACGCACCACCCTCCTGTTCATCGCCGCCGTCGCGGCCGCGCTCTGCGCCGGCTGCTCCATGTCCATGCCGTTCAGCAAAAAATCGGACAAGCCGAAGGACACGGGCGCGATCGCGACCCAGACCGACGCGGAACTGAAGCAGCGCTGGGTGGAGCGACGCACGGCTGAACTCGTCGCGAAAGGCACCGACGCGACTGCTGCGAAGACGCAGGCCGAGGCGGAGTTTAACGAAAAGTACAGCTATACGAGCTCGGCGAAGAAGTGAGGGAGGTAGCTAGCTTTTATTTTTTACAGAAGATCGCGAAGGTAACGAAGGCCTTTTGGTGCTTCGCGATCTTTGCGGCCTTCTGGTGAAGCAGGTTTGGGCAGTGTGTGAGAGGGCAGGGCGGCACAATGGGCGGGGCGTTGACGGGGTGAGCGCGGGCGGAGAGCGTGGCGGGCTTGAACTCGGACGACTCTCACTCCCAGCGCTCGCGCGGCATCGCGGCGGCGCTGGGGTGCTATTTATTGTGGGGGCTGTTTCCGTTGTACTGGAAACCGCTGAAGGCGGTCGACGCGCATGAACTGATTGCGCACCGGCTCGTGTGGTCGTGCGTGTTGCTGGCGCCGATCCTCGCCTGGCGCGGCGGTTGGGCGGAGGTGCGGGCTGCGCTCGCGACGCCGCGGGGATTCGGAATAAACTTGCTGAGCAGTGCGCTGCTCACGACGAACTGGACGGTGTATGTCTGGGGCGTGGCGCACGGGCACGTGATCGAGACGAGTCTCGGATATTTTCTGGTGCCGCTGGTGAATGTCGCGCTTGGCCGACTCGTGCTGCACGAAAAACTGCGACCGGCGCAATGGGGCGCGATCGCCTTTGCGGCGGCCGGTGTGGCTTGGCAGCTCATCCAGCTCGGGCGTCTGCCATGGATCGCTCTTACCCTTGCGGGAACATTTGGCACCTACGGACTGCTGCGGAAACGCTCATCGCTCGGTCCGCTCGCGGGCCTCGCGGTCGAAACGGCGCTGCTCACGCCAGTGGCGGCGGGACTTTTGCTGTGGCGCGCACATGAGGGCACGGGAGCGTTGGGCAACACGCCGTGGCCGATCGAGACGATGGTGCTGCTCACCGGCGTGGTGACGACGATTCCGCTGCTCCTCTTCGCCTACGGTGCGCGGCGGCTGCGACTCACGACGCTCGGGCTGTTGCAGTACGCGGCGCCGACGGTGCAGTTTGCGCTCGGCGTGGCGGTGTTTCACGAGGCCTTCGATGCGCACCGCGCGCAGTCGTTTGGGCTGATCTGGACCGGGCTGATTATTTATACTGCGGATGCGCTTTGGTCGCAGCGGAAGGTGATCGCGGGGTAGGTGGAGGTTTGAGCTAAGCGCGAAGACGCGAAGTTGGCGAAGGTTCGCGAAGAGGGGTTTGAGCGGCGGTGTGAAGCTGGCTGACGGAGATGGATCGTGGTCGGAGTCAAAGCGTGGCGTGCGAGCACGCCACCCACAGGTGGGGGGGCACTGATTACACCGATGGGCACGGATGATCGGAGGATTTATCTGTGCTCATCTGTGTGATCTGTGGCGAAAGAGGTTTGGTTTTTGGGCACAAAAAAAGGCGGCCGTTTTGGGGCCGCCTTTTGAGTGAGAGGTTTGCCGACTAGTTTAATGTGTCGACCGGGCGGCGCTCGAGGCGTTCGCGTTGCGGGCGGTCGATCATCTGGTCGGGCTCGGGCTGGAAGACCGTGGTGGGCTTGATCGGGCGGCCGTCCTTGGTCTGGAACACGCCGTCCTTGGTCGTCACGTCGTCCACGCGGTAGAATGAGCCGTCAGGCTTGCGGAGGAAGGAAGCCATTTCTTTTTCGTTGAAGGGACGGGCGCCGCGGCGACCGAAGACCACCGTCTGGTCACCCGTCTCGTCGACCACGCGGTCGCGGTCGAGGCCACGGCCCACGGCCACCGCTTCGCCCTTGGTCGGGAACGTGGCGATGAGCTTCGGATTCGGCGGCGGGCTGAAGCCCATGTAGCCCGGGACGTTTTCCGGCGAGATGAGCTGGACGACGCGGAGGCCGTTCTTGCCGTCGGCGACGAGGCCGAACATCGAGGCGGCGACCGAGCCGATCTGGATGGCGCGGGTGTCGTTAAGCTGACCGTCGGCGGTGAACTTCTGGTAGAGCTTCGGCGCGGCGGGATTTTTCACGTCGATGATCGCGAGGCCTTCGGGGCCGGCACCGACGTAGAGGTAGGTGCGCGCGATGTAGAGACTATGAGCGCTGGCGAGCGGGATGACCGCGGGCAGGACCTTCGGGTTCTCGGGCTCGCTGAGATCGATCGTCTTCACGCCATCGTCATCGGTGACCCACGCGTAGCCGGGCCACTGGACCGCGAGGCGCTTCGGGTTCTTGAGCGCGCCTTCGGCAGTGCGACCAACGACCTTCGGGTGGAACGGATCGGCGACATCCACGACGACGAGACCGGCGGTGCAGGTCACATACAAGCGGTGACCCGCCATGTAGGAGTGCGTGGCGCCGGTGAGGATGCCGTCGGGGTTGAAGCGGATGGCGTCCTTTTCGGGGTTGAAGAAGTTGTTGGCCGGATCGCCGTCGACGAGGGTCTTCACGAAGACCTCGACGAGGCCCTCGTACTTGTCGGTGACGTAAACGAAGGCGTAGATGAGCGAGATCGGCTGCTCCTCGTTCTCGGGGAGACGATTGCGCGTCGGATCGATGCCGAGCGTGCTCGGGAGCGCGACGCTGGTGGCGTACTTGGTCTTGACCCAGAGGCGCTGGCCGAGGGGCGAGACCGGCGCGGAGGTGATGCGCTCGGAGAAGGCCTTGTGGTCGATGTTGGCGACGTCGAAGACCTCGAAGCCACCGGGGCCGTTGGCCGTGTAGAGGTACTCGCCGCGCAGCACGAGGTCCTGAATGTCCTCGCCGTCGTGGTGGTGGGCTTCCTTGAGGATGCCCTTATTTTTGACGGCGTGCTCGTTGTAGTTATCGGGGTAGGCGAGGTGCTGGAGATTGCTGCCGATGGCGGCCTGCGGCTCTTCCTTCTCGGTCCAGACGACGGCGTGGAAACCCTCCTTGCCCTCGCCGACGTAGGCGTAGCGGCCGAAGAAGTTGACCGTGCCGGTGCCGTAGCCGAGGACCTGCGAGATCCACGCGTTGTTGTCGTTGGCGGTGGAGAGATGGCAGTCGGAGCAGTTCTTGGTGGTGCCGACCGAGCTCGTGGTGTGCGGGAAGTGCGGGTTGAACGCCTGACCGGAGTAGCCCTCGGCGGAAACCGTCTGCTGCTGCGGGTAGATCCACTCGCGGTTGGAGTTCTCGGAGCTCACGATGACGGCGCTCGAAGAACGGAGCACCGCGAGGCGGTGATTCTTGTACGTGGCGTCGCGGCCGAGCTGGAACACGTCGTCGCGCACGACCTGCGGGTTGTAGGTCGAGTGATTGCGCGTGGTGGTGCCCTCGTACTTGTTGGCCGCGATCTCCTTGTTGGCCTTCATCGGGATGTGGCAGCCGAAGCAGCTCGTGGCCCAGGAGGTGTGGCAGATCTGGCAGGAGATGTTGGCGTCGGCGTGCGCGAGCTTGGCGTTGAGGATCGGGACGCCGCCGGCGGGCACTTCACCCCACGAGGTACCGTCGCGCTGAATGGTCTTCGCGTAGGCGGACTTCGGGTTATAGTGCGAGGAGGTCGGGTCGATGGTGTCGATGGTCTGCGGGACTTCCCAGATCATGTCGGGCGCCATCATGGAGCGCTGGTAGAGCTTCTTGCCCTGCCAGTAGAAGCGCGGGCCCCACGGCGTGGTGCCCTTCGACATATCCCACGGGACGACCTTGTCGCCCTGCAATTCGCCGGAGCTGCCGCTGGTGACGAGCGTCGGGCGGGCAGAAATGCTGCCGTGGCAGTCGATACACTCGATCGCGGTCGCGGCGCGGGGCTCACCGTAGAGGAGGCCGTTGCCGTGGACATCGCTCTGGAAGTGGCAATCGACGCACTGCATGCCGCGGGCGAGGTGGACATCCTTCAGGTGGACGGCCTTGGCGAACTTGTCCGGGTCGTTGTGATCGATCGGCTTGTCGTCGAGCGTCAGCATCGTGCCCTCGCGGTCGTGCTTGAAGATGGCGCGGAAGACCCAGCCGTGGCCGTGGTAGTCGGCGAATTGCGTCTGCTTCAGCTGGGGATTGAGTTCGGCGACCTTCTCGAGGAACTCCGGGTCGCCCCACTTGCCGCGGACGGCGGCAGCCTCGGGCGTGAGAGCGAGCGTCTTGATGACCTCGTCCTCGGTTGGGTTCTTCTGCTTCTCCGGGTACATGAACTTACCGTCGGATTCCTGATCCCACCAGATGTAGCCGAGGTAGGGATTTTCGAAGAGATTACCTTGGTGCATGTGGCAGTTCATGCACTGCGAAGACGGGATGCTGCGGGTGAACTGGTGCTTGATCGGGTGGCCCTTCTCCTTCTTCGAGATCATCGGGTCGGCCGAGAAGCTCAGGCCCTGATGGCCGTACTTGGACCACCAACCGGAGTTGGTCGGCGAGCGGTCATTGGCGTAAACGACGTGGCAGGCGGCGCAGCCGGAGGTGCGGTAATCGCCGGGGTGATTGTTGGACCCCATAAAGCCGAGGAGCGGATCGTGGAGGCGGACCTTCTGGAGATTGAGGTAGACGGGATCGATGCGGTTGAGCGTGCCGAGACCGCGCTCGGAGAGACGACGATCGGGTTTGCCCGGCGGCTCGAAGGCATTCGGGTTGCCGATCTCGGTTTGCTTGCCGCCGCCCTTTTCGAAGATGCGGAGGATGTTGGACGGTGGGGCGACCTCGAAGCGCGGGAGCGGCTCAATGAAGGGCAGGATGCCCTTCTGCAAAGTCATTTCCGGCGTGACGGGGATGGGGCTTTCAAGACGGAGCGCGGCGCCATCGAGACCGTAGGCCTGACCGTAGCGGTAGTTCTTCCACTGCGACGCGCCGTTGTTGTACAGGGCGGCGCCCCAGAGCATCGCGCCGTGGTTCATCATGCTGTGACCGACCTCGTGGATGAGCTTCTCGTGACAGAGACCGCAGGCCTTTTCCGCGACGCGGAGGTCGGCGGGATTCACGAACTGGATGAACTCGGCGGACTCGTGATTGAGGAGGACCGTGGAGTCGGAGGGGTTGGCCGAGCTCTCGAAGAAGATGGGATTGCGCGGGAGGACGTGGGCCTTGCGCATCGTGAGGCCGGGGGTGGGATTGCCGCCGTGGCAATCGGTGCAGCCGAGCACGACCTGCGTGGAGGTGTGCATGTCCTCGATGCCGGTGTGGCACTCGATGCAGCCGGCGCTCTTGCGGTGGGCCTCGGCGCGGGACTGATCGATCCAGTTGGAAGGCTTGGTTGGAGCCACCGTGGTATCACGGGGCGCGGCAATGGACGGGCCAAACGCCTTGTCGGCGGAAGCGGCGGTGCGGGGCGCAGGGCTCTCCGTCTGACCGAACATCACGAGCGCGCTCAGGGCTACGCCCCACGTCGCCAGACCGGCGACGCTCCAGGCAAAAATCCGCGGACGAGAATTCATTGGTGGAAAGGTCGGCTTAGTAAGTCAAGGTGACGGCAAGCGTCGTGCTATAAAGGCGGTGATCGATCTCGGCGCCCTGCTTTGGATCGGTGAAGCCGGGGACGCCCGGCTGGGCGGCGCGGTAGATGTCGCGGAAGCCGCTGCCGGGGAGCAGCGTGGCATATCCGGCGGAGATGATGATGTTGTCGGTCAGCAGCGGACGCCACTGGAAGCCGAGGCTGATATCGGTGCCGAAAGTCTTGCCGACCTGATTGGTGAGCAACGCAGTCTTGAGCGGAGACGTGGTGTCGAAACGAATGTAGTTCGTGTTGAAGAAGCCCTTCAGGCGCGGCGTGAGGTCAGCATCGGCACCGAGGCTGAGGAGCTGCAGGCCGGGGTTCACGAAGTTCTGCTGACCCTGGGTCTTGCTGGTGCGGAGATCGGGGAAAACGCTGAAGCGCTGCTTCAAGCCGACCGCGGTGCCACCGAGATTGAAGCCTTGGCGGACATAATAGCTGAAAGGGCCACCGGTGAAATTGGTGTTGTCGAGGATCGAGTCGAAGCCCGTTGCGCGGCGGTCGGTCGGATCGTGGTCGCCGGAAGCCCAGAGGAATGAGGCCTTGTAGCGCAGCCAGTCGCGATCGTAACTGACCTCAGCCGCGGCCATCTGTGCGAAGATGTCCTGTGCGCGACCAGCGAGACCGTTGGCGTCGTCGCGGCCGAAGGCGACGTAGGCGGCGTGGGAAATGTTGATGCGACCGAGGTGGCCGTCACCCGCGACGCCGAGATAGTAGCTGTTGACGCGGTGAGGGACGATCGGACCGCCGAGCGGCGAGGGGCGCACGATGCCGCCATTGGTGTCGTAGTAAGGGCCGGAAGCCTGATCGAAACTCGCGTGGAAGCTGCCCTCGAGCGTGTAGCCGTGCCAGCCGCGGAAGTCCTGCCGGTAGACGTTGGCGACGACGACGACCTGACCGCGACGGTCGAAGGTATTGAGGTCAGTGTTGGAGTCCTTCTCGCGGAGGTCGAAGACGGCGGCGTTATACTGCCAGCGGTTGCTGTCGTAGTTGCCGAAGAAGCGGACGCCGAGATTGGTGTCGTTGAAGATGAAGCCGCGGAAATCCGTGTTCAGGGTCTGATTGCCGAACTTGATCGCGCAGAAATCGTAGTTGGACGACAGGTCGCGCAGGTGCTTCTCGAAGAAGAACTCCTGCAGCGAGATGTAGTTCTTCGTGCGGGTAGTGCGCTTGGAGTTGTCGAACGAAGTGGGGGCCTGCGCGACGGCCCCGGTATTGCCGAGGAGGATGTCGATGTCGCTCGGATTGGTGACGAAGCCGTTGTTGGGCTGGCTGCCGATGCCGGCGCTGACCGAGCCGCGGGGATCGGGCGAGACGACGGTCTCGTGGAAGGCCACGCGGTTGACGTTGAAGACCGGGTGAATGAAAATCGCCCACTCGACGGGCTTGAAGACCGTCTCGCCCTTGAAGAGCAGGGCCTTGATCGAGAAATTCTCGACGAAGACCTGCGAGCGGCTTTGGCCAAAATTCTCGAAGCTGCCGACGCGCGACGCACTCGGCGTGCTGGGTGTGGTGAGCTTGCGATCTTCGTAGACCGTTTCGCTCTCCGCGGTGAGGCTGAGGAAAGTCTCCTGACCACGAATCGGCAGATCGCCCTTCAGGATACTCTGGCGGTACCAATGCCAGACCTCGGGCTTGCTGTAGAAAAACGGAGATTCGTTGGGATCGCCGCCGGTGGTACGGCGCCACGGCACGAAGCCGGTCGAGCGCCAGCGGTCCTGCACGACCTTGGTATTGGGCAGCAGGCCTTCACCGCGCGCGGACTCCTCGTATCCCTCGGGAGCCTCGAAATGCGTGGGAATGTAACGATTCGCACGAACGCCTGCGCGCGGCAGCGCCTGATCGGCAGGCAGTGGATCGAGGCCGTACTTCGGCGGCGGGAGTTCGCCAGCATTCAACTCGGAGCTTGGCCGTACCAGCGGATAGCGGGGCAGCGCTTGCTCCTGCGGCACGGGCCATTCTTCCTGCGGTTTGCCGAACGTGACCTGATTGCTTTTGAAATACGGCTCCTCGGTCTTCACCGCGGGCTTTTTGTCCGCGCCGGGATCGGGATTGAACTGCGGCGGCGGTTCAGCCGCCGTGGTGTTCGTGATCTCGCGGCGGAAACGAATGCTGGGATCCGCAATCGGCGGCAGCGCGGGTAGCGGCGCGCCGGGATCGGGCCGTGAGGCGGCAGGCGGCGGGGAGCGGTCGGCCTGCTGGGTAGGACGCGCCTGATCTAGGGGTGTTTCGCGTTCACCCGGCGAGGGAGCGGCCCACAGCGGTCCGGTCAGCGCACAGAGACTCAACAGCGCCGGAAAACGGCGGCAGAAGGACGAGCGAACGTTGACCGGCGCGCTTTTCATTTCAACAAGGCCGCGGTCGTCTGACCCGCGGGCAGGTTGAGCGGAGTGTTGTGGTAGCCGTGGCAGGCGCTGCAGTCGTCGCGGACGCCACCCGGCTTGCTGTGACACTTGGTGCAGCTCTCCTGGGTGGGCATGAGGATGTCGGACGTGCGCGTGCTCTTCATCTCCGGGAGCTTGTCCGGGTGCGCGGCCATGAACTTGCGGTTTTCCGCGCCTTCGGAGCTGCGCGGGTCGGCGTTGTGGCACTCCACGCAGTGCATGGTGCTGTGCTTCTCGTGATTGAAGCGCGAGTGGAGCATCCAGCGGTCGGGCGTTTCCGGCTTCGTGATCAGCGGGGCGCTCTCGCCGCGGTCGGTGACCGTGTGGCAGTAGGCGCAGCCAGCGAACTTGGCGCGGGCCGGACCATCGTGGCCGGCGATCTTGCTGGCCTCGGCCCACGTGGCGTCGGCGAAGAAGACGGAACGCTCGAGATTTTCACCCGAGATGGTGCGTTGGCGGAGACTCCACATCTGCTGTTTCACATACTCCTCGATCGGCAGGCCGCGGGTCTGCTCGGGGTGCTTGCGCGCATAGTCGGCATACTGCGTGGGCAGGCTGCGGATGAAGGCGCGGGCAAACGTCGCATCGCCGTGCGGCAGCTCGAGGCCGGGCGTGTTTTCGTCGAAGTTGAGCGCGTGGCAGGCGCGGCAGTTACGCTCGAAGGAGAAGCGCTGCATGAACGCGCCCGACGCGTCGGGCTGGTGGCAGTAGCCGCAGTCAAGGGGCTTGCCGTTGACCACCGGGATGTCACCGGTGAGGTGCATCTTGTGGTTGAACTTCAGGTTGTTCGTATCGAGCGACTTTTCGCGCACGACCTGAAACTCCGGGTGGCCATCGGTGAAGCCATTGAAGACCTTGGTGAGGCCCTCGGCCGGACGAGGCGACGCATGCACGACCACGCCGGGGGCGACCTTCTTTTCAAAGGCGGCAGCGGGGATCGAGGGCAGGCGAGCCGCAGCGATCTTCATGTCATTGGAGTTGCCGTGGCAATCCGTGCAGTTCGAGGCCGCGACCGGCGGGAGCGAGCCGGCGCCACGGTGCTCGGTGTGGCACACCGTGCATGAGGTGTCGCGCGGCATGTTGGCCTGGTGGAAGGACTCCTTCGTATGGCACTCGATGCAGGACTTATCCATGCGGGAGAAGTCCTTCGGGTGATCGCTGGTGATCTTGCTCACCGTGAGGGAGACCTTCGACGCGGCGACGGCGCTCTTCACGAGCGTGGTGAAATCCTGATTGGCTTCGGCGTGGCAGCTCACGCAGCCCTTGCCGCCGCCATGCGTGAGCGCGAGGCGCTCAAACTCGGGGCCGGAGTGGCTGCGGGAAAGCGGGGCGGGATTAATGAACGACTCGCGGAGCGTGCCGCCGAGGCCGATCAAGAGCACGGCAACGGTCGCCGCGATCGTGACGCGCACGACGAGGCCACGCTTCGCGCGAATGCTGCGCACGGGCTGGCACTTTTCGATCGTCTTGCAGCAAGTGCCATCGGGATTGGGCCCCTGAGGGCAGGCGCCGCCCGCGGTCGAGGGGCGCGTGCACTTCCACGTGCCCTTGGCTTCGCCTTCCTTCTTGATCAGGAGAGGCGTGCACTCCGTGGTGGCGCGGCAGGTGCCGTTGGGTGCCGGGCCGATGCGGCACGGGCAGCCATCGCAGGCGTGGCCGCAGACCCAATCGGCATTGGGCCGCTCGTAACGATGATCGTCGAAGTCGGGCGAGGGGACGCGTCCTACACTCATCGGGCACCTCCGGAGAACGAGTAAACGATCACGATGTGCGCCACGCTAAAGACCAGCAGGGCGTACGTGAGCGGGATGTGAATGAAGAGCCAGCCCTTCATGACGACTTGGGCCGTGCGGTGATAGTCGAGGCTGTCCTTCTGGCGGACCAGCTCGGTGAGATCGGCGACCGTCTTCTTCTCGGAGGCATTGATGAAACGATCCACCTCGGCGATCTGGCCGAGGATGTTGTTCAACGGCCGGCGCGAACCGACGAGGTGCGCGCCGAAGTTCGCCGGACGAGAGAAGAAATCCGAGAGGCGCTGCGTATAGAAATCGGCCAGCGTGTCGGATTTCGAGGGGACGACACCTGCGAGGACCAGCTTCTCGGCCTGCAACTGAATATCGCGCCGGATGACCGGGATGCGCTCGAAAGGCACTTCACCACCGGCAGTGGTCAGCCGTTTCGGCAGCGTGCGGGAGAGCCACCAGCCGAAGATGCCGCTCAGCGTCACGCCGATGAACATCAGCGCGAGCGTGAGTTCAAATCCACCCTGCGGCCAGTTCCACCGCATGTGCAGCAGGAAGACGAGGCCGGTGAAGAGACCGAGATAGACGTGAAACTGAAACCACAGACGGGAACTGATCAGCGGGAGAAACGGTAGCTTCTTCCGCGCGTTGTAAGCCGTGAGCACGAGCATCAACGTCAACAGAATCCAGCCCGTCACATAGACGAGGTGGGGATGGGTGGCATTGAGCTCCTCGAACCGGATGAGCGCCCAGATGGACAGCGCGACGAGCGCGGTCCACATGATCATGCGGCGGGTGGTGAAGGAGATGAACTTCATCGGCGGAGCCACGCGGCGAGTTCGTCGAGCGTGTTGAGGTTGAGGCGCTGGAGGGCGTCGTGCGGGCAGGCGCGGACGCAGGACGGGCCGCCGTATTGATCAAGGCAGAGGTCGCACTTGGTGGCCTTGAGAATGGGCTTCGTATCGGCGGCGACGAGGATCTCGCCGTCGTCGTCGCGGGCCTCGATCATGCGGATGTTGCCGTACGGGCAGTTGTTCGCGCACGCGGTGCAGCCGATGCAGGTGGCGGGATTGACGATCACGTTGCCGGCGAAGGAATCGCGGTGGATCGCGCCCGTGGGACAGCCGATCATGCACACCGGATCGGTGCAGTGCATGCAGGCTTGGGCGACCATCACATTGTCGTGGATCGGACCGTGGCGGAGGAAGCGCGGGTTGTTGTCGTGCGTGGCGGCGCAGGCGCGCACGCAGTCGTCGCAGCGCGTGCAACGGTCGAGGTTGATCAGCATCGCCTCGGTGCCGTTGAAGAAACGGTTCTGCGTGAGGAACTCCATCATGTCCGGTCCGATGACGGAGTTGGACTTGGATTCCTCGCCCGTAAGCTTGGCCTTGATGCTCGGCTGGCTAGCGAACGGTGAACGGGTGCCCTCGCTCTCGGCGATGAGCGGCGGGAGCTTGTCCTTCGGGATCGCCGGGAGCACGAACTCCTCGATCACCGGCGCGGGGATCACGAGGATGTGGGTGTAGCCCATCACGCGGAGCGTGTATTGGAGGTCGACCGGCTTGTCTGGGCTGCGCCAGTTGTGCGCGATCTCGTCGAAGCCGTATACTTGGCCGGCCCCGAGGTAGTTGAGCGTGCGATGGCCGTCGCCATAGCGCTGCGTCACGCGCGCGAAGCCGGTGCGGACGACGACGACGCTGTTTGGATAATCTCCCTCTTGCGCGACGATCGGCTCCTTCGCGGTGGGCGCGCCGGACTTGAGGAGGTCCTTGTATTTGCCTGACCACTCATAGTCGCCGTACGTCTCGAACTGCGTGGCGTCAGCGACCTTCTTCTGCGCGTCCTCGGAGAGGTACTTCATGAAGGGAATTTCCTTCAGCGCGGAAGAGAGGGCGTTCTTGCGATAGATCTTGTCGATGTACGCGCGGAGTTTGCCGTCGTACTTCATCAGGTCGCGGAGACCCTGCCAGCGGACTTCGAGCAGCTCGGTGCCTTCGTCGCGGGCGAAGATGGTCGCGGTACGGGGAATGCGGGAGAGCGCGGCGATTTCGCCGAAGAACACACCGGTCTCGAGGGCGACGGTCTTGTGCTTGTCGAGTACGGCAGGGATGTCCTGCAGAATGATGTGAACCTCGTCCTTGCCGGAGCTGCTCTTGGTGGTGGCGACGCCTTTGCGGGCGGACTCGGGCAGCACCTCGATGTCGCGCGGATTGGACCACAGCTGCGCGATGGCGCGGAAGATACCGCGGCTCTTGCGCTCGTTGCGACCGACCGCGGAGGGCGGGAGACCGGGGGCGAGCACCACTTGCGCGGCGCCGGCGAGCACCATGAAGGCCGAGTTGCCGTAGTCGCCTTCACGGACGATGATTTCGCCCTTCTTGAAGCGACGGATGCGCGTGTCGTTCTTGAGCACATCGCGCAACGGCGCGGAACCCGGGAAACTCGCCGGGTTCATGTCCTTGAACGGCGAAAGACCGACCAGACGCTCGGCGTCCGCATCGGTCATCTCTTCGCTGAACGGCGCATCCCAGCGCCGTGGGCGACCTAGAGCGGGGGCGGCGGTGCTCATCAGGCGTCGATGACGAGAGCGCCCTTGGGTTTGCAGATGCAGGTCAGGCACGAGCCTGCCTCGACGTCGGGCTTGGCACCCGCGTACTCGACCTCACCGGATTTGACGGCGATGATGCACGAGCCGCAGCCGCCAGCGCGGCAACCGGCATCGATCTTCACGCCCTCGGCCTCGGCGAGCGAAAGGAGGGAGTCATGCGAACCATCCCAGACGACTTTCTTGCCGCTCTTGGCGAAAGTAACATCGACCGCGGCCGCAGCGGCGGGCGCGGCGCCCTCGACGGGCTTCGGCGGAGCCTTCTTCTTGACGGAGGCGGGACCGAAGGCCTCGAAGTGCACCCAGGCATCCGGCACGCCCCACTTCTCGAGATCGGAAGTGATCGACTCCATGAAGGGGCCCGGGCCGCAGAGGTAGTAGTGATAATTATTCGAAGGGAGGAGCTCCTTGAAGAGATCGACCGTGACGCGGCCCTCATGCTGGTAGTCCTTGCCCTTCACATCCCCCGGCAGCGGCTTCGAGTAGCACACGTGCATGTGGATGTTTTTGTTCTTCACCTGGATTTCCTCCATCCACTTTTGGAACATGTGGTCGGTGCTATTGCGGGCACCGAAGAAGAACCAGATCTCGCGCGTGTCGCCGGCCTCGGTGAGCGCGTTGGCCATGGTGACCATTGGCGTGCTGCCGATACCACCGGAGATGAGCACCACCGGGTGCTGCTTCTCCATGTCGAGGTAGAAGTGGCCGTTGGGCGCCTTGCAGTCGAGGATGTCACCCTCTTTCACCACATCGCAGAAGAACGAAGAGCCGAGTCCGGGCGGATGATTCGTCTTCGGCGGCGGGAGGCAGCGCTTGATCGTCACGCGATAATGCGCGGGGCGCGCCATGTCGGACAGCGAATAGCAACGCACCACCTGCTTCGCCTGGCCCGGAATATTGAGACAGAAGGTCAGATATTGGCCCGGCTTGAACTGCTGCACGGTCTTGCCGTCGTGCGGCTTCAGATAAAACGAAAACGTGTCCTCGGCCTCTTTCACCTTCTGCGCGACGGTGAACTTGCGGACGCCGTTCCACGCGGTCTTGTCCGTCTCGACGACCTGGATCTTCATGCGCGCGGCCTTGATCTCGAGCGAGAGGCGCTCTTGCTCGAGGCGGCTGCGCTTCTTCTCGAAGAGCAGCCGGCGCGCACCGCCACTGATGAGCAAACCCACTTGGAGCAAAAGCCCCGCGACGATCAGCCAGCCGACGGCTAGCGCGGGGTTCTGCGTAAGCATGTTCAATGTTTCCGCGAGCATAGGAGTAGGTGTTGGAAGTACCGCACTAGCTGGAGTCACACGCACTTGTGGAGAAAATGCGCGCGGTGCGGCGGGTAAGATTTGACGCCGCAAATAAAACTCCGACTAATCGGGGGGAGTAAACAGAAAATTATCATGAGGGTCGAAAATTCGTTCCAGCGGAAATCGGCTCGGAGCCTCGCGAGTGTAGCACTTCTCTTGCTCGCCGTGAGTGCATTCGCGCAAACCGGCGGCTCGGCGCCCTTCAACGGTCATCCGCCGGTCATGGGCTCCGCCTCATGTGCCTCCAGCGGCTGCCATGGCGGCGCCGGCGAAAAGAGCTGCCAGGTCGTCATCTGGTCGCAGCGCGATGTTCATTCCCGCTCGTATGCGACGCTCACCACTTCCCGCGCCCTGCGCATGGCCGAGGCGCTCGCGATCAAGGACCCGGCGCAGGATGCCCGCTGCACCACGTGCCACGCTCCGCTTCAGACGGTGCCCGCCGAGATGCGCGCCTCCGACGCGCTCGTGACCGAGGGCGTCTCGTGCGTGAGCTGCCACGGCATGGGCGATGAGTGGATTCGCAGCCACACCCGCACCGATTTCACCAAGGCCGACCGCTTCGCCGCGGGTCTGCGCGATGTGCACAATCTCGCCGGTCGCGCGGGCGCCTGTGTGGCTTGCCACCAGAATATCGAGCCCGCGATCGTCAATATCGGCAAGCACCCTGCCCTGATCTTCGAACTCGATGGCCAGACCCAGAGCGAGCCGAAGCACTGGAAGGAAGACGCCACGCTCAACGGCGGCCAAGCATGGTTCGTCGGTCAAGCGGTCGCGCTCCGCGAAGTGAACTGGGCGCTGACCAAGCCTGTTTCCGATCCGACCAGTGGCGACCTCGTCCGCGACGCCGCGACGGCCAAGGCCCTCGCTTGGCTGCTCCAGCGCTCGGGCATCGACTTCGCCGCCTCCGTTTCCGGTGACGGCACGGCCGCAGCGGTAGCCTCGGCCGATCAAGTCGCCCAGCGTGCGGCCAAACAGTGGTCGCCCGAGACGACCGCCACCGTGCTCCGCAAACTCGCCGCGACGTCGGGTGATTTCCGCGCCGCCGACGCAACTCCGGCCGCCCAAGCCGTGCGGGCCGAGCGCCTCGTGCTGGCCCTTGATCGCCTCCTCGCCGCCACCCCGCAGCCGGCTCGCCCGGCCGGCAGCTCGGCGCAGCTCGACAAGCTCTTCAAGCTCGCCCAATCGCAGCCCGACTTCGTTCCCGCGGACTTTGCCAAGGAACTCGCGGGCTTCGCCGCCACGATTGGTAACTAAAGAGCCGCTATTCGCCGCCTAGGCGAAGGGCTTTCCCGCAAGGCCGGAGCTTATGAAAGCTCCGGCCTTGTTGTTTAATGAGGCCGAAGCGGGCATTAAATGAAGTATAATGGACGTGATTTGACGCGAATGTTGCCTCAGCGGCTTGCGTATTTGACGGGCACTTCTTTGCAGGCAATATCGCGCAGAGGTTGCCCACGAAGTACACGAAAGAGCACGAAATATGGCCTGCGGATCGACTGTAGCGGCGGTCTACGGCCGCCGAGCCGGTCTGGCTGGCCAGAAAGATATCGGAGCCACTGGCTCACGAGCGAAACACCACGAACGAGCGCTCAACCTGCAGACTCAGCCAAACACCATTCCGGTCTTGTGCCTTCTGTGCCTCTTGTGGCTAATCCGAATACTTGGCCACAGAGGGCACAAGCAGCGCAAAAGGGAATACTTCGATCCGGAGTTTCCCAACAGGGAGCGCCGGCCGCTGGCCGGCTTTCTTTTTTGCGGCGCTCTAGCGCCAACTCACTTCGGCACCGCGTAAATTTCCGCCAGCGCTTCGCCAGCGGCACCATCTGGAGCGGTGACGACGACGGAGTACTTGCCAGGCCCGAGATTGACGAGGAGAGCCATGTCGCTTGAGCCAGCCGCGAGCGGAAAGGCACCCACCGTCGCGGAGACTGCGCTGATCTCGTGCGAGTTGGAGCCGCTGTCCCAAGCAGAGCCTTCAGCGACGACCTGACCGCTGTCGTTGAGTAGTTTGATGCGCGGGGTCTGCAGCGGAGAATTCACACCATAGCCAGCGAGCGCCGGGCCGACGCCGCGGATCAGCACGGTGCGCTCGGAGCCATCGGCCACATAGAGTCCGGCAATCAGTGGGCGATCGCTGCCCTCGACCCGGCCGCGGATCGAAACGTTTTTCAGTACACCGCCGGTCTGCTGGCTGGCGTCGTAGATTTCGGCGAGAGCGGTGCCGGATTTGTTATCGGCGCCGTTGAGGACGACCGAATACACGCCGGAGGTCGGCGAGGTCACGATGGCGCTATCGGCGGAGTTGGCGGGAAGGGCGAATGCGCCGACTTGAGTCGCGGTGTTGGCGATAGTGTTGGCGTCAGCCGAGGTGCTCCATCCGCTGTTTACGGCGAGGGTCGCTCCGGTGCCGTCGTGCAGGGCTGCGACCGAGGCGGGGAGAGCGTCGGTCACGCCGTAGTTCGAGAGTGTAGGACCGACGCCGCGGAGTAGTAGAGAAGACGGGCCGGTCGAGTCGGTGATGAAGCCGAGGATGAGCGGACCGCCGGGGCCAACGTAGCCGCGCGCGGAGAGATTGATCACATTGCCCGGAGCGGCATCGTTGCTGCCGACATCCTCGAAGCCTTCCGGGGTGACCGCGAAGGTCGAGCGCGGGATCGAGTCGGCGTCGAGTACGGTGTAGCCCGCCGGAATCACGAAGGTCTCCGCGGGACGCAGCTCGGAGTCGCGGGGAAACTTGGCGTACGGCAGACGCGCACCGAGGTAGGTGAAGTTGTCTGCCCGGATCGCAACGGGGGCTTGATAGCCGTCGGTGCCGGAGGCGCCGATCATGTCGTCATGCTCGATACCATCGCCCGAGATGCCGATGGCTCCGATCAGCACGCCATTGCGGTAGAGTGGGAAGCCACCCGGGAAGATCGTGATACCGTTGGGTAGGTTGGGATTCACCTTCGTCGAGTCGCCGAGGATCAGGCCGTCGACCGAGAAGCGCTCCTGCAGGCCGTTGAAGGGGCCGGGCGGCTGGTTCTCGAGTCCCGGCGGATACATCGACTGCGAGAGGAAACCGACCGTGCGGCAGGAGTACGCACGGTTGTTACTGGAGAAGAAGAGCGCGGTGCGCGCCTTTTGCACTGAAACGTCCCAGCCGAAGATCGGCGCGTCGGGCGTGCGGAAGCTGCCGAGTAGCGGAGGCGGCGCACCCGCTTGATTGGGGTTGCCGACGACGGAGATGTGCACCTGCGCGGCGCGCGCGCCCGACGCGGGGAGGCGAATGCCAGCCCGCAGCACCGTGGTGCGCGCGGCTGCATGGGCAATGATCTGGGCCACCTCGGCAGCGGTAAGCCGCGCCTGCCCATTGATCGGAGTGCTCTTGCCGTCCGGGCCGGTGTCACTGCGAATGGCCGCAAACGACGGACCGCGTCCGTCTTTTAATTCACCGGGCACGCCTCCGAGCACAACATGCTGCCACGCGATGGGGGCGGGTGGCGGGCTCAGCTTCGCGACCACCGAGGCCGGAAGCGCCACGCCCGCTGAAGCGGAGGCGGCGCGGATCTCCGTGGAAATGTAGTCCACACGGATGCCGTCGATGAGTACGTTGGAACCGTAGATCTCCGGCGCGGGCGCGAAGCCGATCTGGCCCGAGAGCGCCACCGCTTCGTCGACATCGGGGCCCGTGAGGCGCGGGCCCTGCACGCGATTGTCGAGGATGACGTCGAGCTCGCCCTCGGTGCCGTCGCCGGTGACGCCGATACCACCGACGAGCTGACCGTTCTTATAAAGGGGGACACCACCCGGCGAACCATAGAGACGCGTGCCAATGATACGGCTGCCATCGAGCGCCCGGAAATAGTTCACGTCCGAATACGCCATGTTCGAGAACGGCACGCCGACGAGCGGGCCGGTCGGGCGGTTCTTGATCAGGGGCGGAAAATGCTGCTGGACGATGAAGCCTGCCGTGCGCGTGGAAAACGCCTGATCGTTGCTGCTCAGGAACGCGCCCGTGCCAGCCTTCGACACCGCGATGAAACGCTCCGTGACGCTGACCGTCGTGCTGCCATTGGCGCGCACGGTGAAGAGCTCGACGCCGTCGCGATTGACGACGGAGATCACGGAGTTGGGGGAACTCTCTTTTGCGCGGTCGGCGGCTTGGGCGAAGATCTTCTGCAAATCCGCCAAAGTCAGCATCTCGGTGGTGCTGACGAGGGGGGCGGCTGCATACACGGTGCTCGCAACCAAGGCGCAGAGCAGGGCGGCGCGGAGGGCGGTGAAGCGGGAATTCACGAGGCAGGATTCAAAGAGTCTGCCGTCACTTGACGAGACTTTTGTAAGCTCAGCTCCCGAGAAGATTACGCAGCGCCGCCAGATATTTCTCCTGGGTGCGGGTAATGACATCGGCGGGCAGTCGCGGGGCGGGCGGAGTCTGGTTCCATTTGAGCGCGAGCAGGTGATCGCGCACGAACTGCTTGTCGTAGCTGGGCGGCGATTGGCCCGGGGCGTAGCTGTCCGCCGGCCAATAACGCGACGAGTCGGGCGTGAGCACCTCGTCGATGAGAAACAAGTTGCCCGCGGCATCCGTGCCGAACTCGAATTTCGTATCGGCCAGAATCATCCCCGCCTGCCGGGCGCGGTCGTGGCCAAATTGATAAAGCGCGAGACTCCGGGCCTTGGCCTCATTATATAGTGCCGTGCCGATGGCGGCTGCGCCCTGTATATCATCGATCGGCTCGTCGTGCTGGCCCTTCGGGGCCTTGGTCGTGGGCGTGAATATAGGAGCGGGGAGCTTGTCTGCTTGTCGAAGGCCCGCCGGGAGCGGGATGCCGCAGACCGCGCCAGTCTTCTGATAGGCGCTCCAGCCGCTGCCGATGAGGTAGCCGCGGGCCACGCATTCGATGGTGAGCGGTTTCAGTTTCCGCACGATCATGCTCCGCAGCTGCAGGTCGCGGTCGGTGATGCCCCGGCGGGCAAACTCACCAGTCTGGTCGGGCAGCAAGTGATTTTGAATCATCCCGCTCGTTTGCGCGAACCACCAGTTGCTCATCTGCGTGAGCACGATGCCCTTGCCTGGGATGCCATCGGGCAGGATCACGTCGAAAGCCGAGAGCCGGTCGGTCGCGACGAGCAGGAGTGCATCGCCCAGATCGAAAATCTCGCGGACCTTGCCCGACGCGATGCGGGGAAAAGACAGGCCCTCAATGGACAGACGGGCTTCGCGGGGCAGCGCCGCAGCAATGGCGGAGGAATTCATCGTTGTCAGCCTTTCGCGCCCGGCGCGCGGAGCCAGACGAAAACGCGGCATCGCCGAAACCCATGTGACACCTTCGCATCCCCCGGAAAAAATCCTTGCGTGAACCGCTCCCCGTCCTACCGTCCTCAATTCCGCGGTTAGTCCCCATCGTCTAGCCCGGTTAGGACACTACCCTTTCACGGTAAGAACCGGGGTTCGAATCCCCGTGGGGACGCCAACTTACGAAGGCGCTAATTTTCAATGATTAGCGCCTTCGCCATTTTTGGAAGTCGCGAAAGTTAGACACCCAGTAAGACAAAACTCGCGGATGTAGCCGAATTCTTGGGATGTAGCGGAGGCGCTTTTTCACACCGGCTGCGGATCACTTTGGGCCGACCGGATTGCCCTCGAAAGCTGTTCGCTGGGAAACGCAATCATGACGGTTTTTGTGACGCTCGCCACCGCCAAGAACCTAATTCGTCCCACGATTCGACGAGCAGCCATTCCAGCCATTCTTCACGACTGCGTTCTTCCTGCAACGAGCTCGTCTCATCGAGCCAACGGGAAAACCAGATTGCCCAAATCCAGCGGTCATGCGCGTAGATCGTCGCATCCGGGTCCATGATCGGCCAATGCCCGTGCGCGGCGAACTGGAGACATGCGCTGTCGATCGCAGTGCGAGCTGGATATTCACCCTCCAAGCGCCGAGCGCGGCGTTTGGTCGCCGACTCGGCGGATTGCTGGATGCTTTCGATGCGTGCCGCCTCTGCTGGCTGTAGCTTCTCGTTTTCTCGCTCAAGAAAGTCGCGAAGTTCTTTCCACGTCATGACGAACACCGCAACACGCCGAGGAATCGGGGACAAGCTGAACGATCTCAGAACGAAGCAGGCGCACATCGCCCACGGACGAGCGCGCGCGCTGCGATGATTGGAACGTCCCGGCAAAGTGGGAATTTGGCTTTCAATGCCAACCCTTACAAACAAGGGTAACAACGCTCGCTGTTCGCCCCTCACTCCGGGAGGTGATTTGTCGAGCAACCCAGCGTAATTTCTATGGCTTACCGTTTTTCCGGGCACGAGACGTTCCCGTTCCGTTATCCTTGGCTACCCAAGGCCTGCATCGGTATCATCAAGTCGCCAACCGCGTTTGATGATGAAGATGCTGCGATGGTCGAGTTCGGCGTTGGGAAGAACATGGTCCGGGCAATGCGATTCTGGGTCGAAGCTGCCGGTTTGGCGGTCCCCCACGATGCTGGCATGAAACCGACCCCCATCGGTGAGATGTTTTTCGGAGAGAACGGTCTCGACCGCTATTTGGAGGATGTCCAGACGCTCTGGCTCCTGCATTGGAAAATTTCCACGTCGGTGGAAAACCCGCTCTTCGCTTGGGAATTCCTGCTCAACCGCTGGCAAGAGCATGAAATCACCGAAGGGCCGGTGCTGAAAGCCTTCGCCCAAGAGTCCGAGCGGCTTGCTCAAAAGAAGCTCTCGCCGGTGACGCTGCATCAGCATTTCGACGTATTTCTTCACACATACCTGCCAACGCGCGGAAAGAAAGGCGAACTAGCGGACGATAACCTGGATTGCCCGCTGACCGAGTTGGAGTTGATCACCGTCGTGGGCGAACGAGATGTGGGAGGCAAGCACCGGGAGCCCGTCTTTGCCTTCCGACGAGAGGAGAAGCCCAGTATCAGCCCTGAGCTGTTCACTTGGGCACTGATGGATTTTTGGGAAAAACGTTGGCCAGACGAGAGGACTCTTTCGGCGCAGCAGATTGCCCACGGGGTCGGAAGTCCCGGACAGATTTTCAAGTTGCCCGAGCAGGACATCATGGCGCGGCTAGCGGACTTGATGGCGATAACGCAGGGGGGCTTGTCCTTCCAGGATTCGACCGCGCTGCCCCAAGTAATCCGTGAGCACGGGCGCGCTGTGAATCCGATGGCACTCTTAAACACGGCTTTTCACACAAAGGCAGCCAATGTCTAGTCGAGCCATCAGAGAGGTTTTTGACATTACCCCGCGCTTTCTGCGGTCAACTAACCTAGAGCGTGATTTTCACGATCCGCGTGCACTGGAAAACTACATCCTGACGCCGCACGGGCGGCTATGCTTGGACCGGCTTTCGAAGGGACTTCGGCACGGCGCTACCGAGCGCGCTTGGCGTATCACCGGTGATTATGGTTCCGGGAAATCCAGCTTCGCGCTTGTTCTGGCGCACTGGTTTTCAGGCAACGCTCGCCGTCTGAAAGGAGATCTCGGCACGGGCGTTAATTACGACAGCTTCCATGTGGGAGAGCGCCCGAAGTTCCTGCCGGTGCTGATCACCGGCTCGCGTGAACCGATTAGCCGCGCCATCCTTCGGGCGCTGGTCAAGGTGATGGACGAACAATACGCGCGTGGCGGACGGGCGGCGCTGGTCAACGAGATGGCGCAGGCGGTGGATTCGGGTGAGATTATCGCAGATGCGGACACCGTCAGGTGGGTGCTCCGGTGCAACGCCAAGCTCGTCAAGGACGGGAAGGCCGGCGGCATGTTATTGCTGCTCGACGAGCTGGGAAAATTTCTGGAATACGCCGCATACCATCCGCAATTGCAGGATGTCTTCTTGCTGCAGAAGTTAGCGGAAGCGACGGCGAATGCGGATGATTGTCCGCTGTTCGTTGTCGGACTTCTTCATCAAGGCTTCAACGCATACGCCGATCATTTGGGGCCTGCGGTTCAGCGTGAATGGGAAAAAATTGCGGGACGATTCGAGGAGATTGTTTTCAATCAGCCGCTGTTGCAGACGGCCGAACTCATTGGCGCGGCCTTACGGGTGCGGGAGAAACTGTTGCCGCCGGCTAGCCGGATGGAAGTAGCAAAGGGGATGGAAGCCGTCCAGCAACTGGGCTGGCTCGGCAACGGCCGAGAGGTGCTACCAGCCGGGTTGGCCTCGCGGTTATTTCCACTCCACCCCACGGTGCTCCCCGCGTTGGTGCGAACTTTCACCCGGTTCGGACAAAATGAGCGATCGCTTTTCAGTTTCCTTTTATCCAGTGAACCGTTCGGGCTCCAGGATTTTGCTGGTCGACCACTGGCGGTCGGCAACACCTATCGCCTGCCGGATTTCTACGACTATGTCCGGGCCACGTTTGGCCATAGGCTAGCCGTGCACAATTACCGCAGCCATTGGACCGAGATCGAGTCGATGGTCGAGAGCTTCGCAACGTCAGACGAGATCGAACTGAAAATCGTCAAGACAGTCGGCATCCTGAATCTTCTCGATCAGACTGATCTGCTCCCGACCGACCAAGCGTTGGAGGCGGCGCTGGGCGGTCCGGGCGGAGTCGAATCCCGAAAGTTGCGCGCAGCAATCGAGCACCTGCAAATGGGCCGACGGGTCCTTTTCAAGCGCGGTGTGACCGGCTCGTATCGCCTTTGGTCTCACACGAGCGTCGACCTGCAGGCAGCATATGAAAAGGCGACAAAAGCCGTTGGCAAGATTCGACGGGTTGGGCATGCCCTGACCGAATTGCTAGCCACGCACCCGATTGTCGCACGTCGGCACTACATTCAGTCGGGCAACCTCAGATATTTTTCAGTCCGATACTGCGCGGTAGATGAAATTGAGCAGGTCGCCGCGGAAGCTACCGACGCTGATGGCCTGATTGTAGTGGCGCTGTGCGAAACGCAGGAGGAATGTGATGTAGCAGCACAGAAGGCGAAAAATGCGGCAATCGCCAAGGCCGAGCACATCCTCCTGGCTGCCCCGACCGACCCATTGTCGAATCATGCAGGGCTGGTTGCCGAGTCACTACGTTGGAATTGGGTTGCGCTCAATACGCCGGAATTGAATGGCGATCCGTTCGCCCGGAATGAGATGTCGCGGCAAAAACAGGCGGCCGAAACGCGGCTTGAACGGAGAATCCAAGACTTGCTGGGCTTGCGTTCCCTAAGTGGAGCGCTCGCGCTGCGCTGGTATCGCACAGGCAAGGCACTACCGATTAGGACGCCACGAGAGTTGCTGGCTCGCCTTTCCGATATCTGCGACGAACTTTATCCCGATGCGCCGTTGATCGCGAACGAACTCGTGAACCGTCGCTCGTTGAGCTCTGCCGCGGCTGCGGCGAGGATGCGTCTTATCGAGCGCATTTTCACCGACGGGACCCGCGAATTTCTCGGTATGGAGGCGGATAAACGGCCGCCCGAGCGATCCATGTATCAGTCGATTCTGCAACGTGGACAGATTCACCGGGGGGACCAACAGGGCTGGCGACTGATGGAGCCGACGGCCGACGACCCATGTCGCCTGTTGCCGTTGTTCAGATTCCTTCGGACTCACTTGGAAATGAAAGGCGACACTCGGACTCGGGTGAGCGATCTTTTTGCCGTGCTGGAGCGACCGCCATTTGGCATCCGGGCGGGCCTAGCCCCCTTGTTGCTTGCGCTCTACGTGGCAATCCATCCCGACGAATTCGCCGTTTATGAGGACAATACGTTTTTAGCAAAGGTTCGGGGCGAGGAGTTCATGCGGATGTCCAAGGTGCCCGAATCTTTCGAAATCCAGCTCTGCGGCATGAAAGCGTTGCGTGCGGATGTATTCGACTCGCTGATCCGGGCCTTGGACCTGGGTCAGTCCGCGGACAAATCTACTCATATTCTCAACATTGTTCGTCCGCTTTGTTTATTTGTGGCCAAGCATCCTGACTACGCCCGGAGCACGCAGCGACTGACGGAGCACGCGCGGACTGTGCGGGATTTCATTCTCGCAGCCAAGGATCCAACGAAACTTTTATTCCACGATCTGCCGGTGGCCTGCGGTCTGCAGGCGTTCCCGGTGACCGGGAATCCGAACCGGACAGCGGCACAGGACTATGCGACGCGACTGCGGAAGGCGATGGACGATATTGGCGAAGCCTATGGCCAACTGCTACAGCGCATGCAGGACGCGCTGCGCCGAAACTTCGGACTAGTCGGAAGCTTACCCTCAATGCGGGAACGATTGGCCGTGCGAGTGGAGAAGTTGATTGTGTTCGCGACAGAGCCACGCTTGAAGGCCGTCTGCTTACGTTTTGCCGACAGCCAATTAGCCGACGAAGCGTGGCTTGAATCCTTGGGCAGCCTCGTTGTGCAGACTCCGCCCAGTCGTTGGAGGGACGTGGACGAAGACTCTTTCGAACGTGAAATCATGGTGCTTGGCGCAAAGTTCACGCACTTGGAGAGTATCCATTTCGGGACGCGACCACGGGGTGAATGGGCGGAGGCGTTCCGACTGGCGCTGACTCGCGACAATGGCGACGAGGCACAGGAGGTCGTCTTCGTAGAGAGTTCGGAACTGAACCGGGTTGATGAGCTGGCAGCGGAGGTGCAAAAGCTACTCACGAAGAACCGGCGAATGGGCATGGCGGCTTTGTCCAAAGTCGTCTGGCAACAATTGGGAAAGAAATGACTGCATCCGCTGCGAAGCCTGTCCGCCACATCCTGAGCCTGTCCGGGGGCAAGGACAGCGCAGCTTTGGCAATTTATCTCCGCGATCGTGTGGCCGAAATGGAATATATCTTCCACGACGCAGGGAAAGAACTCGATGAAACCTACGCGTTCCTCGCGCGGATCGAAGCTTACTTGGGCAAACCAATCCATCGCACAACACCGCCGAACAGCTTCGACCATTGGTATAAGGTTTACGGCGAAATCGTGCCCTCAAACCATCGTCGCTGGTGCACGCGGATGCTCAAACTGAAACCCTTCGAGGATTGGGTGGGCGACGACGATGTCATCAACTACGTCGGTATCCGCGCCGACGAAGATCGTATTGGTTACATCAGCACCAAACCGAATATCAAGGCGGTGTTTCCGTTCCGGGAAGACGGCTTGGTCTACGCGGACATTGTTCGAATCCTAGAACAGTCCGGCGTCGGGATGCCGACCTATACTGACTGGGGGCGGACACGGTCGGGCTGCTTCTTCTGTTTCTACCAGCAGAAAATCGAATGGGTGCGACTGAAACAGAAATATCCTCAGCGCTTCGAAGAAGCCAAGGCCTACGAGAAGCCGAATAAGATTAACGGGAATGTGTTTTACTGGAATTCCGACGAATCGCTCGAAGATATTGAGCGCCCTGAGCGGATGGCGGAAATCATCAAGAATTGGGAAAAGGCACAGGAGAGAAAACGCGCGAGTCGCAAGGATAAGGGCTTAATGGCCGTGCTCGCTGGACATGAGGTGGAGGAAGATCCCCGCCAAGGTTGCAACATCTGTTCGCTATGAACCAGCAATGACTGCACGTGATTGGATTAAATTCGTGCGGGAATACGGCCCTGTCCCCAGCAAGGACAATTTGTTCGATGAAAATCTGCGGCGCCGTTCGAAGCGGCTGAGCATTGCGCAGGTGGAGTTCAAGCATCCCTTCGAGGATGCGGTGCTCGCATGTTTTGAGCCGGGCCCTGCGGGCCCCGAATCCGTCATCCTTACAGGAACGGCCGGTGATGGAAAAACGTTTTTGTGCGCGCGGGTGTGGGAGAAATTCCGAGGCGATCCCGCGCAATGGAACAGTAAGGCGACCCATTTTAAGATCCCGGTTCAATGGGACGGCGCCGAGGTGGTGTTACACATTATCCGCGATCTGAGCGCATGGGTGCCAGAGCAGGGAGCTACTTGGCCAGAAGACAAGCGCGACCTCATGATGCGCTTTGCGAAGTCTTTGTTTGAGGAAAAGCCGAAGGAGTTTTTTCTTATCGCTGGCAATGATGGCCAACTCGGCGAGACGTTCCGCCGGATCGAAGACACGGACGTGTCCAAGGCTTGGGCGGCCATCGAGGACTTGTTGGTCGCCGGAAAAACGAAAAAGGAGGGAGTGCGCTTCAACCTCTTCAATTTGAGTCAGGGTAGTTCTGTTCGATTATTCCATTTAGCCGTGGATGCATTTCTTGCGCACGATGGCTGGCGAGTTTGTCGCGACGAGGCCTCCAGCCCTGACAGTCTCTTCGGCGCGAATTGTCCGATTCGGCGAAACTATGAAATCTTGGGAGCGGCGCAGACCCGTGCGCGTTTGGCCAGTCTGCTCGAACTCTGCGACCAGAATGGACTACACGTGCCGATTCGGCAGATTTTCATTCTCCTCGCCAACGCCGTGCTTGGCCACGCCGAGGTGAAGGACGGCCTTATGGTCGCGGCAGATGTCCCGGCAGTGCTGGCAGCAGGCACTCGCCACCTCGCCAGTATCTACAACAATCTTTTCGGCGGGAATCTCTCCATAGCGCGCCGTGGCGGTTCAGCGATCTTCGATTATTTCGAGCGTTTCCAAATCGGCACCGAGACCACCAATCGGTTCGACAATATTCTAATCTTTGGCGAATCCCATCCGGCCCTGCAAAAAGAGTTCGAGCAATACTTGGCGAACGACGATTTCTACGGGGCGGGCCCCGCCTACCTCGCGGCCAAGCGCGAGTATGTCGAAGGCGCGGACGAAAATCCGGAGACCGCGCAGGCCTTTCTCAATTTGCTCGTGAGCCAGCGGCGGGCACTCTTCTTCAAGATTACCGCAGAACTCTCCCCGGAATTGGACCCATGGGATTTGACGGTTTTCCGCTACGGAGGAGAATATCTCGCGGAAGTGTTGCCCGCGGTGCGTGGGAATACCGCGGTGCGGCGTGCGATCCTGGCGCGGCTAGTCCGTGGCACGAATCGCATTTTTACAGGTATGCTGGTTGGCAGCGACCGCGAGCTGTTACTCGCGTCCAGTGCGAGCCTGTCGCAAGCGAGGGTATGCCGGTTCCTTGATGACAAGCTATCGGTGGCACCTCGGCGCGGCGAGCGCGTCGAGATTGTCGCGGAGGGCGGTTACCCCTCGTTACGGGTGGACTTGGGCGACCGACTAACTTGTTTCCTGACGCTAACGTTGACTCGTTATGAATACTTGAGTCGCGTTGCCGAGGGCGCGATGCCCAGCAGCTTTTCCAAGGAATGTTTCGAGGACGTGATGGCGTTCAAGAGCCGCTTGATGCGCGAACTTGGCAAGCGCACGGGAGAAGAGACCCCCACTGGAGAACTCGTTTTCCGGGTTCTAGGCGTCGACGCGTCCGGCGGCGCAATGGAGGAGCCGATCGGCGTGACCCTCTGACATGCTGACCCCGACAAAAAACCAGCCCGGAGCCGGTGAGATCAAGGAGGACTTCTGGGTCGAGGAGCGGTATTGGGGCCACCGCCTTTGGGATCAGCAGTCGCCGTGGCTGCTCTTTTTAGAATTTCTGACTGTCGCGGAGCACGCCCACCGTTCGACGGAATTGTTCCTCCCGTGCAAGGCACAATACCCTTTTGCCTATCACCCTTTCCTCCGCCTCCATCTCCGAAACATTCTCTTCAATGGAGAACAGAAATTGGCCGAACTTGCAGACCGGGTGCCCGACAGCGCCACTGCATGGCGCGACTGGCTGCTATGGATGAAGGAAAATGCGCGCGGCCTCGATCCTGACGAACGCGATTTTTCCTACCTAAAGACGCGGTTCTCTTCATTTCAGCATTTCGCCCTTCTGATCCGGGCGCTGCGATCCTGCGCTGTAGAAAGCGATGCGAACAAACGCTGGAGTTCCCGCTTCATTTTCCCGTTCGGACAAGCTTCCACGTTTGTTGATCTCGACGTCACGAAGGATGGCAAAGTCGAGTCCTCGCAATACATCAACTTCGGCCGCACCGGCGAGTTGCTCTACCAAATGTTAGCTCGCAGTTCGCGCGCCGCAGAGCTGACGCAAGTGTTTCCCGGCCGGATGTTCCGATCTAACAAATGGGATGATCTAGTGCGCCGGTTGCAGCCGGATTCGGCCCAGGATAAGACGGTCAAGCGCGGTTCAGGTGTGTCGTCGTATCTCCCATACGACGGTCATCCGGTCTTTGAAATTATCGCGGAGGACTGGCTCAAATTGTTGAGCCGCGACCTACCCGGATTCGACGCCGTGCCCTATCTGGTAACGACCGGAGCCTTTGGTATTTTTCTCTACCATCTGCACACCAGCGCGGCGCTGCTGGATCGCACGCAGATCCCATCGATTATTTGCGAGGTCGTCGCGCCCCGGCGGGGCTTGGTGCGCGAGCAATCGGTAGAAAGTTACGAGGGCAACAATGACCTGTCCCGTGAAGCCCTTGACGCTATCCTCACCCGGATTGAAAAACTCGACGAATGGAATCTCCCTGGTTCAGTCGCGGACATCCTCGCCCGGCGGCGCGATGTGTTGAAACGCGAGTTTCAGTGGGAAGACGATACGGCCATTCCCGACCCGGACGAACTGTGGATTGCTTTTAAGGAGAAGGTCCGTGCTCGGCACCGGCAGCATTTCAGCCAAGTCCATCGCACCTATGGACGCGGGGTTGGACTTGTGTCACGGCGGGGCACAAACCGGCTGCGTTATGCTCCCACCGACGCATTTCTCAAGGCACTGCTCTTCGCCAATGTCGAACGACGGATGGAACTCGGGCAGTTCCTCCAATTGCTCTTTGTGCGTTACGGCCTCGTCTTTGGCGAGACCCAGGCCGAATTAGTTTTGCGGAGTGAAGACATCGACAAGAAGCCGTTTCAGGCGAATTGTCTGCGGCTTGAACAACGGTTGAGCAGTCTCGGATTGTTGCGGCGCCTTTCGGACGCGTGCGCATACGTGGAGAATCCCTACGCCCACTGAGCCATGAAACGCTACGAACTCATCGGCAAAGTGGTAGCCCGATACCTGCACAACAATCTGCCACGAGAAGATTCGGCCAGCACCGCGCGTTACCTGCTCGACCGCCTTTCTCCTGAACAGACAGTGGGCATCGCTCAGGCCATTCTCGCGGACACCGCGCTGGCTGCCCAAATCGAGATCAAGCTTCCACAACATTGGGTCGGCAGCTACGGACTGCCCGCAGACTGCCTGACCGAGGACCGGGCTACTTTCTTCCGCAATTCTCCGTGTGACAAACCGGTGTTGCTCATCGCCACTCGCGGTGACGACGAACGCGTTTCGCTCGCTGACCTGACCCCGATTGACTCCACTCAGATCCGGGCGCACGCGGCGTTGTGGATCGAGGTCGCGGCGCATCACCTGCCGCTGACCGATCAACAACGCAGGTGGTGGGAGATCGCGCTAGCGGCCTTACAGGATATTTCGTCCCTAAGCCTCGATGCGTTTGCCGACTATATCCTCGCTACCCGAGAGCGGATCGAGGACGGTAAGATTCTGGCAGAGGCGCTTGGCGATGCGCTACCGGCGCTAAAGTGGCCAAGGCATCCGGCGTTGTTTCGTTCACTGAACGACAAGACGCTGGGGCAGCCCAGCAAATGGCGATCCCTCTACTTGCACGTAAGCAAGAAACTCGCGTGTTACCTGAAAAAGAAGAATCCCAAGGATCAGACTCTTTCGTCTGACGAGCTGGCCGCTGCGTTCACCAAGGTCAAGGACCAGATTCCAGAGGAACTCCACGCCAAGGTGGAGGCGTTCATCGTGGCCCCGCCTAAATGGAATCCGGAGGCCGAGGCGCTGGGTCAGCTCGACTGGGAAATCATCGCACCGATCTTCGATGGGCTACAGCGGGAGAGTTTTAATCTCGGACGAGAGACACTGCGATTCTATGACGAGCGGAAACCCGACATCCAGCTGGCCGACACTGAGACGGAGTATCTGGACGCGTTGACCAAACGGGGCCGGATCAGCCAGGCGCTCGACGATGACGTTGAATTCTACAACCGCCGGCGCGGTGAGTTGAAGGAGCATCCGCCGTTAAAGTCGCGCTGGGATCGGCTCATTTTCGGATCTCCCATCGAGACCAACGATTTTCTCCTCGGACTTGGGCTGTGCCTGGAGTCCTTGTTCGATCAAGACATCCTTGGATCGGAGCGAAAACTGATCATTTCAACCGAGCGCAAGGCGAAGAAGGACCTACGCAATCTCAACGTCGCCGCGGGCCAGTATTTCTCTTTTCGCTATCGCGGTCTGAAGGACCTATTCTTGGGCGTAACGTTCGATGTCGGTTCGCTATTCGACTTCGATACCTTGGTCGCGACGTGGTCCGCCGAGGCCAAATACAAACCCAACACGTCCACTGCTCGAAAGGCAGTGGAACTCAAGTTCTACGTCGCTCTCGAAATCGACAACGATGAAGCGGCTCATCGTCAGCTCATCTGGCGGTTTGAGCCGGAGTCCATCGCCAGCGAATTTCAGAGTGACTGGGTGGACCATCTGGCCGACCATCCTTTCCTACAAGGCACCGTTGAACGGCAAACCGTCGCCAGCAAAGGCGGACTACAAGCCCTCGATTTGCGCAACGTGAAGAGTCTGGGCGCGCGACCCGGTCAGAATCGCGGATCGCTTCTACCGGCGTATCGGAAGGAGCGCGACCTCAAGCTTCAGTGGGAATCCAACCTTCAAGAGGCACTGAGTCGCGGCACGGTCAGTGCCGTAACTGCGCCGACGTTATTGGCGAAATTCGAGGCGTTCGCCGAAGCATACGCCAAGGCGGCTGCCGGCTTTCCAAAGCTGGGCGTGCTATGCCCAGAAATCGCCACTCAATTCGATGCCTTCGGAGAATTGTTGGACACAATATGCCGACAGGCCAAAGGCGACCGCAACCGCGAGCTTTTGCTGAAACCTCTGCTGGCAATCGGCGTGATCCCCGTGCTGGGCGGACCGACCGCCGCGATGGTCGCGCCGTGGCATCCGCTGAGATTGCGCGCGGTGGCCATTAAGGCCCTGCGGCTGGCCGCCTTGGTCGGCCATCTGCTGACGGACGAGAATGTGTTGTTCGGCGACGCCAAACTCTACTTTAAGGACCTGAGGGACGAACAAAGGCATCCGCATTATCCAGAAGTCATTGTCGGCTGGCGCGAAAAGAAGGCCGAACTGCTCTCGCTGACCGATTCGTTGCTGGACTATTCCCTGCACGAGCTTCCGATTGCGGACGACGCTCACGGGGCCGACACTAACGAGAACCCAGTCGAGTCCGCTGCGCAAATCGTGGAAATGGTTCGACGTTACCTCGCGTTGTTTCCCCACGAAAAATCGAATCTGTCGGCGGTGCTCTACAACTGCGATTCCGCGAGCCTGCCGCAGGCGGTCGTGGGAAAGATTAACGAAATGCACGAGGACGAGTCTGACATTCGATGCGAAGTCATCCTCCGCCACCGCGACCGTAGGCGCCTGCATGCCCTCTACGAACGAATCACCGAATCTGCCGAAGGCGATGCGGACACATTTGTCGCAAGCGAAGCGAGCCAGGATTTCATGGCGCGCTTACGGATTGGCATCATGGCCGACCAAGCTCCAGTGCCGGACCCGCAGGACGGGCCCAAGACCGACCTAGTGTTTCTGCATGATGTAATTTCCCGGCATTCTAAATTGGAGTGGTATCGCGAATCTGGCGTGCCCCACGCCCTCGACGATTTAGTGCCGTCGCGGTGGTCGCGGCGGCGGCCCTCTCCGGTAGATGAGGAGAAGTCTATCGTTTATCTTTGTTGCCCCGTCCAATCCCAAGTTGGTTGGGCATACATGACGGCGGTGACATCTTACTTTAAGGGGGACTGGGATGAGGATACGGCTCGGCGTTACCTACCAGCCCGGCAATTGGAGTTCAACGACCCGGAGACGGCCGACATTTTTAATGAAAGCCACAATCTGGGAAACTGGGTGGTGAACTACGACGAACTGTTGGACCGTCGACAGCTTTTGAATCAGGGCGTCCGCGTTATCCGCTACAAACAATCTGCGACCCAAGGCAGGAATCTTCTGGTGTCGTCCAAGGCTGACTTGGGGCTGCTCCGATCCATGCTTTTCAATCGGATTAAAGACTTGAACCCGGATTTCCCAGACACCCGGGCTCACGAATTGGCCAAGCAGTTCATAGAAGACGCCAACAGGATCTCTGGCGACATCGTCCTTCGCGCTGCAAAGCGTGGCCGGAATGCGAGCGAACTCATGGGCATAGTCCTGAGCAGCTATCTCGTGCGGCACGAACTCGGCACGACTAAGAAGGTGGGCTGGTATTTCTTGGATGACTATTCGGAGTGGTTGGGCCAACGAGAGGAGCAGATCGCGGACCTCTTGGTTCTCCAGCCAGAGGTCGTTGATGGAGTCATGCGGCTGACGGTCATTGTCACCGAATCCAAATACATCGTGGAAGTTGCGCTGGGTGAATGCCGCCGTGAGTCCCAAAAGCAACTGCGGGACACGGTTCGCAGAATCCGTGACGCGCTCTTCGGAGCACCAAAGCGATTAGACCGCACTCTGTGGCTGTCTCGGTTTTCGGACCTGCTGCTGTCGGGCATTCCCTATGCAGCGGCGGATACTCTGAGTCTCGGTGATTTTCGCCGGGCGCTGCGCGACGGATCATGCCATATTAACGTGCGCGGCTATTCGCACGTGTTCGTTTCCGGGCCGTCGGAGTCGGGCGAACTCTCGGACTTTGTTGAGGTATCTGAATGCGAAAATTCGTTTCAGGAAGTCTATTCGCGCGCGAAAACCCGCGCGTTGCTTGTTGCCTACGCGGACGATGCCTCGCCCGACGCGTTGCGCGGCAGTGTGGTGGAGAACGATGTGGTGCGCCGACGCGAATTCACACAGACCTCCGAAATTACTCGATTGCCGGTTTCGGTGCCGGTGGCCGTGGCGCCGTCGGTCAGCAAACCTAAATCTCCGACAGTAGGAGTAGCGATCACGCCTCCGGCTCCGTCGTCAGTTTCGGCGTCGCCACCGACACCCACCCCGGCTCTTGCTCACCCTAAGGCGATCTCCGAATGGTCAAATCCGAGTATCGCGCCAATCATCGCCGGCCGTCACCACGCCGGCGCAGCCCCAGCCGATGAAACAGAATGGCAGAATCAAACGGTGAGCCGCATGCGGTCGGCGCTGCAGCAGTTTCAGATGAATTCGAAGTTGCTGGGCAGCGTGCTCACGCCAAATGCCGTGTTACTGAAGTTCCAAGGGGCGACGAACATGACCGTGGACCAAATTTTGAAGAAACGCTCGGAGTTCCTCACTACGCATGGCCTGAACATCATTTCAGTGCGGCCGGAACCGGGTGCGGTTTCCATCGCAGTCGCCCGTCCTAATCGCCAAGTGCTGCGAATGCTGGATGTTTGGAGTCGGTGGCAGCCCGCGACCGCCCAGGGTAATGTCAAACTGCTCATCGGGGTGCAGGAGGAAACCAGTGAACTGCTCTTTGTTTCGCCGGCAGAAAATGCGCCGCACACTTTGATCGCCGGCACGACCGGTAGCGGCAAATCGGTGCTGATGCAGAACATTCTGCTGGCGATTGCCTGCACGAATACTCCTGCACAATCCAAGATCGTCCTCATCGATCCCAAACGGGGTGTTGACTACTTCGCCTTTGCGGATCTGCCGCACCTCGATGGTGGCATCATTGACGAACAAGAGAATGCCGTCGCCAAACTAACCCAACTGGTCGGGGAAATGGACCGCCGGTATGAAGTCCTCCGCAAGAACAAGGTAGGCGATATCTATCGCCTGAATTCGAAGGCCGACGCCACCGAGCATTTGCCTTACCTCTGGGTAATCCACGACGAATTTGCGGAATGGATGATGACCGATACTTACCGCGACTCGGTCACCGACATCGTAAGTCGGCTGGGCGTGAAAGCCCGCGCTGCTGGCATCTTCTTGTTTTTTGCGGCGCAACGACCGGATGCGGATGTGATGCCGATGCAATTGCGCGCAAACTTGGGCAACCGGCTGGTTCTCAAGGTTGACGCGGAAGGCACATCCGAAATCTCATTGGGCGAGCGCAACGGTGGAGCGGAGCGGCTGTTGGGGAAGGGCCACCTCGCCGCGAAGCTGGTGAACGTTCCGTCGATAGTCTTCGCGCAGGTGCCGTTGATTTCCGACGACGAAATCGCCCAGTTAGTCAGCGGTCTGCGGGTTTAGATCGCGGCCGGGCCTGGTCGCACGGTTAGCGGATAGAAGATACCGCCTCTTTGACGGCTGTAATGGTCGACTCGATTTCGGCCGCGGAATTGAGATAGGACAGGCTGAACCGTATCGCTTCAGACGCATTTTCATACGACCCGGTCATCGCCTGAATGACATGAGAAGGTGCCACTGCGTCAGACAGACACGCGGACCCAGACGAAACGCAGATGCCCCGCTGGTCCAACAGACTGACAAGCGTGTCTGAATCTACTCCTGTGAAGCCGATATTCGTTGTGTTGAACAGCCGTGGCGCGCCCATCCCGTGCACGACGGTTCCAGGCACGTTTCCGAGAATACCTTTTTCAAGCCGGTCGCGTAGCGCGCCGACCTGACTTGCGCGCGACGCTAAGTTATCGAGGGCCAACCTTGCCGCACAGGCGAACCCGATGATTGCAGGAACATTTTCGGTGCCGCCGCGCCTCCCACCTTCTTGGTGCCCACCGTAGTGCATCGCGAAGAATGGGGCGCCGCGTGCGACAACCAAGGCTCCAACACCTTTGGGTCCATGAATTTTGTGGGCGCTCAGCGTCAGGTAATCGATTGCGATCTCGCGCAGGTTAATCGGAACCTTCCCGGCTGCTTGCACCGCATCACAGTGAAAAAACACGCCGCGTTCTTGGCAAAGTCTCGCGACTTCTTCGACAGGATTGATCACCCCCGTTTCGTTATTCGCCCACATGATGGACACCAATGCGGTCCTGTCATCAATCGCACTCGCGAGCGCGTCCAGATTCACAACTCCCGACGGGAGGGGAGGGATCAAGACCTGCTCGCACCCTCCTTCGGCCTGCGCCTTGCCCATCGTAATTACAGCAGAATGCTCTGTAGCACCGGCGACCAAGCGGCGACGCTGCGGTCTGCCCCGTAGTGCAGAAAGAATCGCGGTGTTGTTCGCTTCGGTTGCCGAACTTGTGAATAGAACCGTCGCAGGTTCGGCGCTCACCAAGTCGGTCAGTGCTCGCCGGGCGAAATCGACTCCAACCTTAGCCTTAAGTCCAAACGAGTGGGCGCTGCTCGGATTTCCCCAATCGTCCACCAAAAAGTTCGTCATCGCCGTCACGACTTCGGGCAGAGGCTGAGTGGTTGCGTTGTTATCGAGGTAGATCAAGGCGCCTGCAAATTCTTAAGCGGACAGCGTCCCCTGTCCATCGGTTTGTCCGCTAGAGGTTGACGATGGACCCTGCCTTCGGGACAATCCGATTCAGCTGACCTTGGAGCGCGGTGCACTTGGGCCGGCGTCCGAAGCTTCCACCCTAGTCTCCCCATGGCATTCCGTGTCCAAGCGCGCACCCTTTTGCAACTAGGCGCCGAACTGATCAGTTCGGACGCAATTGCGCTTTTCGAGCTTATCAAGAACGCGTCGGATGCTCGGGCACCGCATGTCGACATTTCCGTCGTTTGGCGCCTCGACCAATGGCCCGGGGATTTTCCGTTTCTCCTTGAAGCGGTCAAAGCGGGCGAAACGCCGATCGAAAGCCTGAAGGAAAAGCTGCTGCGGCATCGTAATCCGAACGGCAAAAATGTTGCCGCGTGGGAGGCAAAGGTGAAAAAAGCGGAAACCGTTGAGGAAATTTCGACGCTCACGCGGCGCGCCAATTACATTCGAATCGAGGATCTCGGTCATGGTATGTCGCTGGCAGATCTGGACCGAATCTACCTAACAATCGGCACGCCCAACCGGCTGATTGAGCGGAGGAATGATGACGAAAAAAGCAGAAAAATTCAGGGTGAGAAAGGCCTCGGCCGATTATCGGCGATGCGCCTCGGCGACGGACTTAAGGTAAAAACATCCCGAACAGGCGAGCGCCGTTGGAACCTCTTGGAAATCGATTGGAAACGCTTCGCAGAAAATCTAGATGAGATGGTGGAGGACGTCGATGTTACCCCGAAGCATGGGCAGACGAAGGAAGACGCGGCGGCCAGTGGAACCACCATCACGATCACTGACCTGAAGGGGCATTGGGACCAAACAAAGCTCAAGGCTTACGCAAACGAGAGCTTAAACCGAATCACCGATCCGTTCGCGCCGAAGGCGCTATTTCGGGTTAACCTGCGATTCAATGACGAGAAGATCGTGGCGGACCGGATGGACACCGACCTTCTCAAGATGGCTCACGCTAAGATTGAGGCTGAGTTTGTTGTGGGCGGGACCGCAGCAAAGCCCGAGCTGAAGCTCCGCGGCCTCGTGGACTATCACGAAGGCAATTTGGCGAAAGTGAATCGTTTCTTGTATGAAGATTTGACCCACCTTTCGGAGACTACCGCCGTCAATCCCTCGATCGCATGGAATCTGGGTTCATTCACGATGCGCGCTTACTGGTTCAACCGACAAGCTTTGGGCAAGACGCCAAACGGACCGGAGTTGGTTAAATGGGTCAACGAGTGGTCTGGAGGACTCATGCTGTTTCGCGACGGTTTTCGCGTGCATCCTTACGGTGCCCCAGACGACGATTGGCTTGCCTTGGATAAGAAGGCACTCGCTTCTGGCGGCTATAAGGTCAATCGCAAGCAGCTGATCGGCAAAGTCGACATCACAAGCAAGACCAACGCCGCCCTAACAGATCAGACCAACCGCGAAGGATTACGGGAATGCTCGGAAAAAGATGCATTGGTCAACCTCCTGAAGCACGTGCTCGAAAAAGAGCTGCGCGCGTTCATGAATGCCGCGGCGAAAGAGGAACAGCGGGATTTAGAAGCAGATTTGGAGACACTGACACAACGGGCTGCCGCCGAGCGGGAGAAATTGAAAAACAATTTCGCGCTATTGAAACACAAGCACCCCGACGTTGCTCGTGAGCGCGATATCGTCGCTGCAATTGACGGTGCGATCGAAGAACTTGAGTTGGTGCTTGCCCGCGCGAACGAGGCGGCCGATGCGGCGCAGGCGGCTCGTGAACAACTCGTCCATTTGGCCGGCCTGGGCCTCATGGTTGAAATGCTTGCCCATGAGCTTAATCGATCGACCCAATTCGCGCTCGGAGCACTCTCGGAAGCGCGAGATGGTTCTTTGCCCGCGCGTGCGGATAAGCCGCTTTCATCACTGGAGCTTCAGTTAAAGACCATTTCGAAACGATTGCGCAATCTCGACCCTGCCTCGACCTCTGGACGCCAGCGTAAAGAGTCATTCGATCTGGTCGCCTTGGCTCACGAAATCTGTGCGGGGCACGAAGGTGAGTTCAAGCGACACCAAATTAAGTGTGTCGTGGCCCCCCGTGAAGGCACAAAGAAGATGATGGTAAAAATGGTCAAAGGAATGATCGTGCAGATATTGGAGAACCTCCTGAGTAACTCGCTCTATTGGCTGAAGGCACACGCGAGAATCACCGACGGTTTCAGCCCGCGCATCGACGTGGAGATCGATAGCGACAAAAATGAGTTGCGCATTACTGACAACGGCCCCGGCGTAACAGAATCCATTCGTCCGCGGCTCTTCACGCCGTTCTTTACCACGAAGCCTGCCGGACACGGCAAAGGGCTCGGGTTGTTTATTTCGCGCGACATTGCGAAATATCACGACTGCACGCTGGAGCTGTCGGACGATCACTCCGTGCACAAGGACCGCTACAATACTTTTGTCCTAGCGCTTCCCAAATGAACGCCATAGCCACGTCATCCATTACAACTTCGGACGCGATCCGGCAACGGTTCACCGCCAGCGAAATTGGTAAAGCAGCGATCATTGATGACACATTTGATGGCATTACTGCGGAATATCTAAAAGAAGGATTGGCCAAGTTCATTGACGATTTGGGGGACGCGGATCATTTGCCCGAGCTTCAAAAGCTGCTGCCAAACGTGACGGAACCAGAACTTTTCGATGTCGATGCGGCGAAAATACTCTGGGAGAAAAAGACTCAATGGCCGGCGAAAATCACCCCGTTGGCGAACGAGCTTTTTGCTGAATACGAGAAGAAGCTGGGGCGTCTGGTGGAAATTCAAAAAGCCCTAGAGGGGCTGGGATTGAACGTTCAGATATTCGGAGCGGACGGCGCTAAACCAGATGTGTTGGCAGACGTGCAGATTTTGTTTCTCGACTACCAACTAGAACCGACTCCCACGGTCGCAACGGCCGAGGCCAGCGCTGCGGCGGGAGCACATTCTGGTCAGCAAATCAGAGCCGCGACGACCAAAGCGGAGAAAATCGCATTTGAGTTGGCCGCCGGAGAACGGAGGCCGTTTCTGGTGCTTATTTCGTCCATTTCCAACTTGGCGGAGGTGCAGGCAAACTTCCGGGAACGCACAAACTACGTTGGCGGAACCTTTGGCTTTCTTTCAAAGGAAAAGGCGGCGAATGCACCGGAGTTGTATTATCACATCCGAAGCTGGGCTATAGGTCATCCGGCATTACCTGTTGTGACGGATTTTATAGCGACCCTCCAGCGGTCTGCGACGGATGTAGCGAGGGAGTTCGGAATGACCTTACTCAAATTGGAGGTGCAGGATTACTCCTTTATTCAGCGTTTAAGCTTGGCGGCGGACGGTGAACCGTTGGGTGAATACATGCTTCATTTGTTGTCGGAATCATTGAGTCATCGGCTGCGGAATCATCCGGCGGTGATCGCCGCGCGGACGAGGCTAGACAAAGTTCATTTCGAGAATCATTTGCCGTCGATTGTTCGACCCAGCGACACTGTCTCTCGCTTGTATCACGAAGCGCTGACCGACCGCGGGCCAGAAAAATTGGCACCGCATCCTTTGCAGGATGCCCAAAAACCGCAGCCAACAACGATCTTCCCTCGAATTATGCAGGGAGACGTTTTCCTGAGCCCATGCCGCTCATTCGCTTACGTTGTGGCGAATTGTGGGTGCGATCTTCAATACTCTCCCGTCAACAAAGATCGGCAACCCGATCCCGAGACTCCACTTCTATTGGTGAAGGGAATGCTGAAACCATTTTCGGAAGATCCCGGTCGGGCAAATTTCGTTCGAACTGAACCCTTCCTGATCGATGATGTTCCTTACCGCATCCTTTGGAATCCGAACCAAGTGAAACCGATGAGCCGGGGCGATTTCACTGGTTGGTGCGCGACGGAAAAATTCGAGCGTATCGCCCGCCTGAGAGAGGTTCAAGCTGCGGCGATCCAGCAGGCGTGGTCGGCGACGATGGCCCGCATTGGGTTGCCAGTTGCGCCACCATCTTTTTCATCGGCCGACTACGAATTATATATAGAGAGGGACGGAAAATGGGATAAGGCCGGAGCGACAGTCGTGGGCCAGGTTGTCTTAACGGAGCACGTTAAGGAACGTGAAATTGTCCATTCTTTCACCCTTACATCCGCAGGCGTGCAGGCGCTTGCCGAGGGCTTTTCGGCAGCAGCTGCAGTCTTGAAAGAGGCACTCGCGAAGTATCCTCCGACCGGGGAGCACGCCGCTAAAGTCACCATCGCGCGACAGACGGCGATAGACGAGACCGCCCGCTATGCTTTAGACTTAGGTGAGCTATTTGTTCTGATGGAACAGGAGCACCCATTGAAACGGGAAGCGGGGAAAGTCTGGAAATCATCCGCCGGCACGGTGCCAATCTGTTTTACTTGGCAACAGGATCTTCAGGGAAAGAAGGTCTCCGAGACGAAACTACCCAATAAACCCTCGCTACTCGTAAATGTTCTTGCGCCGGTCGCGACCGGTGCAAAACCCGCAACTGCTAGCCCCGTCCCAGCAGCGGACACTGTGTCGGCGATGCTGGCTTAAACTTTGGCTCGCAGGCGCGTAAGGTTTCGAGACAGTCCGGCAGATCGAGCAAGTGCTTCGAATTCCGTTTCCGTCGGGCCGAACCCAATTGTCGCCTCACTCAGGCCCAGTGTTCGGAGCTTGGCACTGAACTTTTCCATGACTCCGCGATTAGGATATTCAGGACCCACAAAGCGCTCTTTGAAATAAAGCAGTTGGATCTTGGGGCCGACGCTGTGGTCGAAGATTTCGACGAAGAGGTTCCGAAGGTTTACCTTGATGCGAAGTCGCAACCGGGGCAGGCACGCTCCGTCGAAATCGTCGTAGTGCTGAAAAGTTATTTTCCCAGAGTGTTTGTGAATCTTGATCAAGTCGGCCTGCGTTGGATCGCCGTAACGGTAAGCAGCGCAATGGACGAAAATTCGCAGCACGGCGGGCAGACGCGAGAGGACGCTCCGATGGATGATGACAGAATCGTCATCCTGCCAGCCCATCCCGAGCTTTTCGCACGCAAGCTCGATTTCACCTGGGTCGCCCGCGGCAAAGAGAAGTTCTTTCGCGCGCCGCTCGGCTGTCGGCAAGTCGTCGAAGAATGCTTTTACGTCATGTTTTATCCGAGCGGGGATATCACGCCGCAAGAATCGCTTTCGAAAGTTCGTGAGGGCGAAATAAACTAGAACATCGTCGGTCCTAGCTTTGCGTGCAGCCATCCAAGCCGCTTCCCCATGGTGTTCCACGGCGAGGGCCACCGCTCGCTTCAAGTTACCCGCGGCACTCGCGACGTCTGCCAGCCGGTCGAATTCTCCGGGTTCAGGTGCACGGCCCAAATCGACCAGTGCGTGCCAGAACTCGTCGAACAGTTCGGCGTGCAGCTGGTAACGGTCGACGCGTCGTTGTTCGCGCTCGGGCGCGGATGCGAATCTCAGCTGAGTGCCAATCTCGGTCCAATCAATGCGACGCCGATTACGCTGGGCCTGAAATGCCTCGGCTTCGGCCGCATTCTGAAACGCCACGCAGATTCCGAGTCCCAAAGTAATCGCTTCCACATTTAGAGTGCGCTCGATCAGTTCTTCGAGTTCCCCGGGCGCGTAAAACTTTTGAAACGTTTTTGTCTTGGTAAGGAAACCGTCGCGGTAAGGCCGGCTGTGCGCTTCCGATTCCTGTCCGGTGGCCATGACCGATACCGCTACAAAACGCTTTGTGAGGGAAAATGCCTCTCGCAACACGCTTAGCCGTTCATTCGGCTCCTCAATCACATTGAGGACAAATCCGACGTTGACCACGTCGCTAGATACCTTCGGTGCGCTGGGGTGGAATGCCGGGTCCCAACCGTGTGCCTCGTAACCAAGCGTCTTAAGCGCTTCGACATCCATTCCGTGACCGCATCCGAAGTCGAAGAAGGTATCCGATTTTCGCAGTAGTCCCCTTTCGAGCAACTGCTTCACGGGCCGCGAGAAATCGTAGCGTTTAATAGCGGTGCGGTGGCGAGCAATGGATGCGGTCTCTGGTTCAGCGGCCCCGAGGTTTCGCTCGAGCCGTATTAGATCGTGGCCGCGATAGGTGTAGCCCAGTCGGCGGAGCAGAGTCGTCCACTGGATTTGGAGGCCGATCGTTGAAGGGTCGCGATAGAGTCCGGCCTCCTCCTCAGCACGCGTAAGGGCAGCGAATGCGGGAATGCGAGGATCGCCCTGTGGTAGAAAACTTTCCTTTCGGTGTAAAATAGGCGGGTTGGATCGTTTGGAGTAATCGGTCTGAGTAACCGAACCGGTCTTAAGGTTTATCTTGGTGGCTTGTGCCAGTGCAGGATGTGGCTCGGTGTCGAACCCCGGATAACTGAGAAACGTGATCGCAAACGCGTTGGTGTGCAGTTTAACGAGGTTCCAATTCGCATCCGGGTTAGCTGCTATTTCGCCGCGTCGAACCGTTCGCCAAAGCGCTTCCGACACCTGAGTCTCATCTGGACGGAATAAGTAGACCGCCTCGGGAAGGCGCTTCCCATAGGGGCAGTCGGAAGGAGCGAAGGCATTCACAGTTAGAACATGAATTTGCCCATGCCCAAGGACTGCGCCAATGCGATTTTCACGCCGGCATTGCCGCGCGACTCGCGGCTAATTCTTCTCAGTAGAGAGTGCTTACGCGGGGAGAAGCGTTCAGATTGAAAGCCGGCGCGGCGGCATTCGCCGCGCCGGCGGCTTGTTCACTCTTCGGTCGGCAACATTACCGTAGCGCAGGGCTCGCCGTGATCTCCGCCGTGGAAGAGGATTTTCAGTTCGCGCCAGCGGAGGAGCTGGCCTGAGCGAATCCCGACTTTGAACGTGTGCCCGCCGGGTAGCAGTCGCACCGGGCATACGCGCGACATCCACAGAATGTCGTGCCAGATGCCGGCAAAGTCGGCACCTTCGGGCGTTTCCACGGCCGCATTGATGAGCGCGAACACGGCACTCGTCAGCGCGAGGTAATGGTCGGGGAAATGTTCGCGCGAGACCGCGGCGAATTCGCCGTGGGTGGCATCCACGAGCACGCCGTCGGCCAGCGCCATCAGGCGCGTGTAGCGGAAGATGACCGGAGCGGAGGCGAGTGATTTAGGCATGGCGGCGTCCTTTCTTCTTGTCGGCGGCGTCGCGCGCCGCCTGCTGATATACCGCGGTGCGAAACGCCGCGGCAATAGACAGATACCACTCGTGGCGTCCGCGCTCTTTGCGAAACACGAGCACGTCGCCGGGAGACAAGGTGACGACGATTTTCTCCGGCTTGTGCCGGAGCACGGGATAGGCGTCGCAAGTGCGACGCCGCACGGGAAAATTGAGATTGGTCATGGGAAAAAAGTGGGAGCGGCGGCGCACCGCCGCTCCCGTTCAGGGTTTCAGTTGTGCGAGAACTCCTCGGCGAGCGTCCACAGTGCCTTGTTCAGGGCCTGGGCTTGGGTCAGGCCGCCAACTGGCCGCGTGGTGTTGCGGACGAAATGCGTCGGAAAGATCGCATCGGCCCCCGCCGGGATGTGACCGGAGTAACGAAGCCCGCCGCGTAGAAGCCGCTCTTGGGCGACGTTGAACGTCGTCCAGAGATCGGTTTTGTGGTCACCGTAACGCACCGGCGAGAGCAACTCGTCCGGATTCAGCAACCGCGTCACGGGCTGGTCCGCATCCCAGCGCAAGGCCGCCGCCCGGCAGGCGAAGTTGTGTCGGTTGAGGCCAGTCAACTGCACCGCCTGCCACCGGGCGATGACCTCCAGCACGCGCGGCGTGCTCTGCGCGACTGCCTGTGCGGCAGCGGCGAACTTGTCCGCCGAAACGTCGACGTGCCGGATGGCGACATGCGCGAAATCAGCGTCCGCGACTACAAGCCCGTTGCGGCAGACGAGCCGGTAAAGCCCGGCGTCGATGCGATAGGCGCGTGTGCCGTCATGCGCGTTTTGCAAAACCAACTCGGGCCGGCAATCGCCAACCTCGAAATGGTCGCGGTCGAGATCGTCGCGCCGGGCGAAGCGGACTTCGTGCATCTGGAAACCCTGCCGGTCGGCCAGCCGCACGCGCTGCTGGTTCGCCTTGACGGGTTCCCAGCCTTCGCCCTGAAGCAGGTCAACGACCTGCGCCGTGGAAACGAAGGTGTAGCGGGAGGAAACCCCGGGACGCGCCGACTCGGCAAACACCGAAGGAGCGACGCGGTGGAGATCGTCGAGGGAAAACGCGCGGGAAGCGCGGGAGGTCGGAACCGTTTCAATCGTTGTCATGACTTTCTGCTTTCTCTTGCGCCCCAACGAGGGCGCTGGTGCAGCGGGCCGCGCTGCGCGGACCCCATCCGAGCCGAACCGTCAAATCGGCCGCCCCGGAGGGATGCCGACGACCAGCGCCGAGGGTCAAGGTGGAGGCCGGGCTTGGACGGCACGACCTTGAGGCGCGGACGGACCGAGGCGCTCGCGCCGCAGGGCCGCCAGCCGGACCCCGCGCGCTATAATGAGGCAGCCCACAGGGGACAGGCTTCGCACTCTACGAATGTGCGAGCGGCGCAACGAGAGCGAGCCCCGCAGCCCCGCGGCGACTGAGCGCCTCAAACTGTCGAACGGGCGGAGCCGGCGCGGAGGACGCGACGTGGAGCGGAGCGACCGCAAGTGAGCGCAGGGGGAGTCGGCGCAGGATGGAGCGCGGCAAGCCGCCGGTGTCGCGTCCGCAGCCTGCGGAGGAAAGCGATCCCGCCGACTGGTCGCGCGCCCGGGCGACGAATCGGCGGAGGCGGCGTGAGCGCGGAGACCGCAGCCGTCTCCCACGCAGCGAACGGCGGTCGCGGAGCGGAACCCAAGCGCCGCAGCGGCGGTTCCGGCCGTTCGGCCTCGAAGAATTCCGGCGCGAGCCGGCGTCGGGGCGTTGCGGGGTGTCCCCGCTAGAATGGGGAGGGCGAGACGCAGACTCGGCCGAGGGGAAAGACTTTTCCCCTGCCCGATAATCAATGCCCGGCGGATCGGAAACGACGACGCGGTCCTCTCACTTGACGCGCTTCAACTCGACGACCCGGACGCCAAGAGCGTTGCGCAACGCCAGCAAGCGGTTCGGCAACGTCCCTTCGACCACAAGAACCACGGAGACAAGCTGCCGTTTGCGCTGAAAAGCGACCCACTTCGTGAGAACGGCCTCATACTTGACCGCCTGATACAGCCCGCGCGTGAGGTCAGCCTCATCCGAGGTCAGCGACTTGACTTCAACCCCGGCCAAGGCGTCGCTGGATTCAAAACAGACATCCAATTCGTCCCCGGAAGGAATCGGACGCTCCACGGTGCCACCGGGCGGAAATTTCAAACCCGCCAGCCACGGCTTTTGTGCGATTTCGTTTTTCAGATCGATGTGCCGCAGGCTTTCCGGGCCTCCTCTCCCCGACCTCGCCGCCCGTTCATGCAGATCGGCAAAAGTGGTCTCAACTTCAGGCAGGTTGAAGTGGCGCAGCACGTCGCGCCACTTGGGATATTTGAATACGGCCGCGTGCCGCTCCAAGATCACAAGCTTGAGGGCGGCGGGGTCGAGTTGTTGGTGGCGGGCGCCCGCCGCGAACCAGCGACCGCCCGATCCCGGCAGTCGGGTTTGCTTGTTCACCACGAGCGTCTGAATGGGGGGAATTTTTTCGCCCCATTTCCGCCCAAGCTTCACGAGCGCGAAGCCCACGCTCCCGAGCACGTAATTGAGATTGCGGTGATTTGCCATGCCCATCTCCCGCGCCAAATCCTGATAGGTGACATCGTGCTGAACGAAAGCCTGGCGCACGAGCAGCGGCAACGCGATCTCCGCACGTTGCTGATAGAGCTTGGGGCCGGGGAAGGGCTGGGCGTGGCGGTGGGCTTTCACGGGGCTACCCATCTTGAGTCTCGCGCGTGCGGCCCGCAAGTCCGCCACATGGTCTGGCCCCGCGAGGAGTGGGGCGGAAAATTACTTCCGTAGCTTGGGCCGCAATTTCTTCACTTCACGGATGAGTTTGTCGGGCTCGATCCCGAGTCCATCCGCCAGCAAGAAAATCGTGGTGAGGCTGGGCTGCCGCTTGGAACGCTCCAACAGGGACAGCGTGGTGGGATGCAAACCGGAGCGCTCGGCGAGGGCTTCATGGGTAAGCCCCTTTTGCTGGCGAAAACGGAGGAGGACGTGGGCGAAGGCTTCGGTGGTATCCAAGCCGAGATTCTAAAATTTGTTGACCCTGATTGACACAGACAGTAGTCAGGATGGCCGCAACGCCACGCAACGCATGGATCGAAGACTTTTATTGAACCCGATGCTCCCCCTTCCACTTGGCCCGCGGCCCGCGAGACGAAGGAGTGCGAGTCTTGGGAAATTTGATTTTGGCCCGGCGCAACGTCCCAGGGGGAGCGAGCAACTGCCACGCTTCCAAGCCAAAGGGCTTCGCCAGCCGTTCGACCGTCTCAACTTTGATCTGGGGTTTTCGGCCGCCCTCCAGTTTCTGATAGAACTTGAATTCGAACCCCACGATTTCGGCCATCTGCTCCTGGGTGAAATCGGCCCGCAGTCGGAGGTAGCGGAGATTCTGGGCGAGCCGGAGAGTAGGAGTCACTGCCCATGCTAGCAGTCGGATCGGCTTGTCTATGACCGCACGATGATACTCCTATTACAGATGATGCACAAAAAACGCGCAGTCATCGGCATTGTGCGGGAAGACGCCCGTCCGCATGTTGACTTAAAGTGACAGAAAGCCCCCACCCGCCAATGTCCCGACGCACCCTGCTCGTAATCGACGACCAAACTTCGGTATGCACGTCGCTGGCGTATTTTCTGGAGCTGGCGAACTATCGCGTTCTGACGGCGGAGTCCGGGGCAGCAGCACTCGCGCTGGCCGAACAGCATTCAATCGACGGGGCGTTGATCGATGTCCACATGCCGGTGATGAACGGCTTTGACACGTGCCTGCGGTTGCAGGGCCAAGCGCAGACGCAAGGCCGAGCGCTCCGCGTGTGGTTTATGACGGGAGCGTTCTCCCGTGGTTTTGAACGTCGTAGCGCCGATCTCGGTGCGCTTGGGGTCATACAAAAACCCTTCAATCATCCGGCTTTCCTGGCCCGCCTCGAAGAGGGTTTTTCATCGCCGTTGCCGCCGGTTCCTTCCGGCGCCCCTTCAGCCAATGGCGGGGCAGTTGCGCCCTCTGCCATATGAACCGCGGGGCGAGGGAACGGGCGCAGCCAACCAACGCTCACGGACGGAAGGCGCTGCGGGTGCTTTGCGCGGAGGACGACGATCCAATCGCCTTCCTAGTAAAGAGCATCTTGGAGCGTGAGGGACACCACGTCGAGCGCGTGTCGGATGGCGAGGAGGCGCTGGAGCGAATCACCGCAGACGTGAAGTTTTTCCACCTGCTGATCACGGATCACCAAATGCCCCGCCGGTCGGGTCTGGCGCTGGTCTCGAAACTTCGCGATACCGCGTTCTCCGGCACCATCCTCGTTCACAGCTCCCGACTGCGTGATGCGGAAGTCGAGGCATACCGCGCGCTAGCCGTCGATCACATTTTGAGCAAGCCCGTGCAGCTCGCCGCCTTGCTGGCGATTGTTCAGCAGGTGATGGAGAGCACGCCATGAAACGCCGAGAGCGCGGACGACACATGCAGGGTTCGACGCAGGCGGTGGTCTGTGAAGCCTGAAGAGATGAACCGTTTGCCGACCAAACCGACCGCGCGTTCGATTACAGCTCTGGCCGCCGCGATCCGCCGACTGCGGGAACGGCTTAGGTTGAGTCAAGGGCAGTTCGCGCGCGAAGTCGGCGTCTCTCAGCAGACGGTATCGGATTGGGAGCAAGGTAAACGGCTGCGCCAATTTCATGTCGCTCTGCGACTCATCCGACTTCTCGAAAAACAGTGATATGATTTCGTGGCCTATAGAAGGAGGCCGGAAGAAATTATCATCCTCCCGCATCCGGCTTTACAGGGAAGCGGTGACCGGCGTAGTTTCAAAAGATGTTCACCGACAAACTTCAGGAACTTGCCGCCGCGAAAGCAAAGATTGCAGAACTTGAAAAGGCGGTCGCAAGCGAGCTTAGCACGGAACTGAGAGCATTGCCGCAGAAGTATGGTTTCGATACCACGGTCGCGTTTATCTCAGCGGTGCGAGCCGCAAGTGGAAAACGGCGCGGTCGCCCGCCGGCAAACGCTGCTGCCGCTGTTCCGCGCAAGCGCACGCGAGCGAAGATCACGGATGCGACTCGCGCTGAGGTGAAAAAGCTGGTGGAAGCGGGCAAGAAGGCACCCGAAATTGCGAAGGCGGTGGGAATTTCCGAGCCATCCGTAGCAAACATCAAAAAGGCACTCGGGCTGACGAAAAAGCGTAAGTGAGAGGGCAAGGCGACAGCCGCGGTCGTTTTCCGCCAGGCGCGATTTCTCTTCCGTCATGTTCGTCCCATCGGTTGGGGACCAATATGGACGGAGCCAACTTTAGGGCTCCACTTCGGCGTTTTCGCCATGCGGCGCTGTTTGGCGCGTTCCGTCAGAAGCCAAATCCGAATCAGAACGATGGGTTCTGCGTAGTTCTATGTCGCGCTCGAGTTCTGGAATCCCATGCCCTCTAGCTTCGGCGATCGCCGCTGCCGCAAACCCATCGACCAAGAATTGGACTGTTTTCGAAAAGAAACTCATGGCTTCAAGGCCAAGACAGCTGTCTTGACCGTTGATCTGGCGACCTTGGCTGGGTGACATCTTAGGTGACGAGCAGGCGGTCCCGGTAGGCGTTGGGTTTGATTAACCCGTGAAGGCCATCGTGATCTGGTCGATTACGTATTGATTCATCGAACCGCCGGCAAATTTCTCAATCTCAGTGACGGCGCTTTTTGCCGCTTTCTTCGCAATGGCGACGACTTCGGCTTTGGACCTGCGAGACAGACCCGCCTTCCAATTGTCGGTGATGATCTCAGGGACAAGCTCGTCGTAAAACTTACCCAATTTCAGAGTGGCATTCGCGTCGCCTGCCTTCGCCGCCTCAACCAATTTTTCATCGGGTTCTTCATAGCTTTCGTCGGGAGAAAAGCTCTCCCCGGGCTGCCCCTCGATGTCTTTTCCGGCGGCGGCCCCTTCCGACAATTGAGCTAACTCCGGACTCAGGATTTGGACGACCGCCAGCGGCGGAAGAGAGAGGTTTCCAACCAGAATCCAAGGCGGGGGAGACTTTTGGTAGCCCAATAGAGGTTTTCCGTTTTCTTGGGGCACAATCCTAATCTCGTAATCGTTCAGCGTGTGCCGGTAGTAGTCGTAGCACGCGTGACCTTTCGGATGCGTCCTCAAAGCGCCGAGCAGCTCGCCGGTCCAAGTGGGAGGCCCTTTGAATGAAAGAACATCTTTGGCCCCGCGGGTTTGATCGACGATATCATCGCGCTTGAAGATCCGCTCCCATCGACGCTGGGTCCAAAGTGCGCCGAGATTATGGAAGAGATCAGCCTGGGCTTGCTGCTGCGATTTCTTCCCATCGAAAACCAAGATGCCGTTGCCCACTAGCACGCAAAATGAGCGCAAGCGATATTCCAAGATGGCGAGATGCGCCACGAGCAATTCCAAGAGTGATACGGTGTAGGTTTCGGCGGGATGACCCTCCGCGAGCGACCGACCGTTGGGACTCGCATCGGGAGAAAGAACGCTGTGCAGATCGGCCAGCACGGAAGGCGCGGTGCGGTTTCTCCACCGCTCCCTCCACAAACGATCGAAGGCTTGAAAATCAGCGGGCAGATGGACGTTGGCGTCGGTTGCAGCAAGCGCCTGAAGACCGGCGTCGAACGACGCCCGATCATTGACGAGCAAATCTACCAGCGCAGCGATGGCCTCGGGGCTCTGAATATACGTGAGCAAGGCCTCTCGGATCGCGGTAAACGAAGGTTCTTTTTCCCGCCGTTGCTCGATGATTCGAGCCGCTTCCACGGCTGGATGATCGAACAGCTCGCGGTTCAACAGGCGCGTGCGTTTGTTTTCGAAAGGTATCCTGCTTGGGCTGCCCACAGGATCGATATTCCAATCCAGCGTGAGGAATTCCGGTGCGCCGGCCGCCTTGAGTTGGGCGAGATCGTCAATCTCCGGCGGGTTTCCCTTGGTCAAGACGTCGATGATAGTGTTGAAAAGCGGTTCGACAATGTTAGCGACCGGTGTCGCCAAGGCGGCCAACGCTTTGTTCTTGGCAAGAACGGCAACATTGCAGGATTCGAGAATGCCCGGAATTTTCGCGGGCGCCTCCATGATGCCTGATAGCGCTCGTAGCTCTTGGGAATCTAGCAAGGAGTGCTCCTTGCAGGAGTGGATGGTCAGTTTGACGGTCTCGAATGCTTTCTGGGCTTCGGTAACATCGCACCGGGTTTTGATCAGTTTCGCTTTCGCGAAGCGGTCCGGCTTCCATCCTTGAATGTCCTTCGCGTTGCACGGGAGAATGAGATCACGGAGTTCAGTTCGCTCTTTTTTGATTTTAGCTTCGGATTTTGGCGTTGGCTGAAAGAGGAGGCATTCGGCGGCGGCCAATTCGCCGTAGTCGAGAAGTGCAGAGACAAGCCCGGCCGATTCGGGCGCACGCTCGTCATTTAGATACTTTACAAGGCTCTTGAGGGAGTATGGGGCTCCTTGGCCGAGCACCTGTGCGATCCCGATGTTCAGCGGCCCAGTCGAGTAAGAAGGCCGGAACTGCTGCCGGTAGCGGTCCAAAATGCTTCTTTTATAGACGGTCCCCAAATCGCGATTGCCGCCGAAAGCACCGTAGAACTGAGCTTCCGATATTTGCGTGATCGCCTTTTCCACGTCCGGCGCACCCCACGCGCCGCGATGAATCGCGTCAAAAATCGCTTCCTCCTGAAGATCGAGCAAGGCTTGAGCGACTATGTCCCGTTCGTAGTTGTTATCCGGCCGACTGCTGGTGTTTGCCGCTAACGATCGCACTCGTCCGGCGCTACCCGAGTTGCTGGTGCGCAGAGTGCGAAGCAGGCGGACCGACGTGGTTTTCCATTCCTCGGCGTCCGCGGGCTGGTCGACGCTCTTGAGCAAAAGGACGCACTGCTCGGCGGCGTCCGAATCGAGAATGTCCTGGGCGATTTCTATGCCGCGTCTCGGCTCATCCTCCCATGCGACGTCCAGTAAAAACAGTGTGCGGCGGCCATGCGCCAATGAAATGTAAGCGCCCGAGTCCCGAGTGAGATCCCATCGGATTTCAACCACGCTGGTTTTGAGGGAGCCTGGGGCGCTAAAGGCGCCCGGTGCTGGGAATTCATCATGGTTCAACAACGAGCAAATATTACCCACTCGCTCCTTGATTTGTTGGGGGGTGTTGTCTGCAACGACAATCAATGGGGTCTGGAGCGTGACGTGGTTCATCGAAGTTGGTCCAGGCGGCTTTGCCAGCGAACTAAGGTGGCTATTTTCATCGTTCCTAACCTCCCGACAGCTGTCTCAAAGTTTCTCCCGGCGGAACCCAGACCACGCAAGAGTTCGCAGAAATCATTGAGCGGCCCGGCGCGCGTTTGACCGCAATAGGGGGAGATTTGCCCGACAAAGTCTGTTAAGCGCGCCTTTAGATTGGTATCGTCACCCGACTGATTGAGATGCGACCAGCCGTCGCTTAGGCATTCGATGCGCCGAACCAAGGCGATCACTAAGTCGAGGGTTTCTTTCTCTGCTGGCGTCGAAGCGTAGAGGAGAAGTTCTTCAAGCGACCGAGATGCTTGAAAAGAACGCTCCGGCACTGACGCCGCTAGTTTCTTCTTTTGGAGTTCTTCCAAAAATCGCCCCAAAAAGTGTAGCCCTCCCCAACATTTGGTGAAGACCTTTACGTGAGGATCAAAGAGAGAGCCCTGCAAGGGCGGCGGGGATTGGGGTTCGAATAGCGGCGCAATTTCGGAGATACGCCCGACTGGGAATTGCAGGATTGCGGGCGGCTGCTGGACAAGGGAACGGATGAAGGCTGCTTTTGCCGCACATGCGACGGCATCGCAACCGTCGAAGGCCAGCCGAATTTCGCTGATGCGAAGAAAGGGGATTGCCGCTGGCTCGAACAGTTTCAGCTCAAGCGTTCGCACCACGTGCCTCAGTGCGTGCATCTTGATCGACTGGCCAAAGATCACATACCCCACGGAGGTCTCGGTGGGGTTTTCTGATGCCTGAGTTGAGGCGAGGGACTCCATCCTTAGCCTAGCAGGGTGCGCCTTTCGGCCTCTGAGTGTCAACGACCGCAGGGCTGTTTAGTAGCGAACTTTTAATCGCGACCTATGGATCGCCGTGACGAGCGGATCACACTGCGCGAAGTCAGGTGCCTCGCCGGCCATTCTGGAATTTGACGAGCACCTTGCACTGCGCCGGCGCAACCGTTTTCGGTGCGCGCAACAGGTCGGTCAACGCGCCGAGACCGTCCGCGACCTGAGTCACGAGCTCGCCTGGGGAAAACTTCCGCTGGCGATAGAGATTGAGCAAGGCCGCGTAAGCGCCGCCAAGATGCCCACGCGAACCAACGATGGTCACGGCATTGGTGATGAGATGGTCGGTGGCCGTGACGGTCAGCGGCTCGCCGCTCCGGCCGAGCAGCACGATGCGGCCGCCAGCGTTCATGCAGGGCACGACTGAGTCGAGATGGCTTGTCTGCCCCGAGGCTTCGAATACGACGTCGATCTCTCCCATCTGCAACGTGCGAAGGTCCGCTGGTTCATGCACGTGATCGGCCCAGCGCTGCGCGAATACCCGCCGGAATGGGAGTGGCTCGACTACGTGGACCTCACCGGCTCCGAACGCCACACGGGCAAGCATTGCACAGTAGAGACCTATCGGGCCGGCGCCGAAAACCACCACACGGTCTCCCGGACAAACCCGTGCATTTTGGCACGCAACGAATGCGACGGCAGCTGGCTCGAGGCACGCTAATGCCCGAATGTCCAACTCCTCTGAGACCAAACCGGAGACATCGTGGGCTGCTGAAACGGGCACATTGGCAATGGTGGTGAACAAACCGTCACGCTCCAACCCGAGCAATAGCGCCTCGCGGCATTGGTTAAACCGCCCTTGCCGGCAGCGATCACATCGGTGACATACGATGATGGATTCCAACGCCACGAGCGCACCAACTGAAATATGCCGGACTGCGGCGCCGATTTCGATTACCCGCCCAATCCCTTCGTGGCCCAAGACGCGACCGCTGACGGGTAGCGTGGCCGGGCTTGAACTGCAGATGTAGCCGGTGCGTGGATTGGACTCCACAAAATGCAGATCGGTGCCGCACAGCCCGGCGTAAAGCATCTCGATGCGGAGTTCATCTGGCGCGAGGGCTTCGACGGGTCGAGATTCTAGGGCTACTCGGGGGTGGCGGTAGATCTGATGTGAGCCCGGATGTGCGACGCCGGGGATCGGCTCGCGCTCGGCGTAGACTACGATCGCGTTGCGTTCCATGTAATAGACCGATTGCCCATCCGGTGCGAGTTGGCAACGCAGAGTGTCGCAACCGGTCGGGCTTTTTCGGCTGTTGTCGAGTGGAGACATCTGCCCGGAAACCGGTGGTGAACCTAATCACCCCCATGTCTGCTCAACCACTCTCGCAACTTACTTCGCCGCGGTCGGTCCCCGCCAGCCGCTTAGTTACGCTTCTCCTCCTCGTCAGCCTTGCGGTAGTTCTCAGCGGATGTGGACCCAAAATCACCGTCACCTGGGATTCGCCTAAGCCGGGGGTTCGCAAGGATACGAAGCTGTGCCTTGCTGGCGTTGAGGTCGGTCATGTGACCGAGGTGCGCTCTGAGTTTGGGCGATTCATTGCCGAGGCTCGGATCGACCGGAAACGTGCCACCGACGTGAAATCGGAATCAACATTTTTGGTGCGCGAGGCGCAGGGAACCACTCCGGCCTACGTTGAGGTGATAGCGCCAGCCACGGAATCACCACCGGTTCGGGATGGCGCCATTCTTCACGGCTCCGATAGTGAAACCGGCGCACAGCTACGCACGTTGGTCGGCAGCTGGAAGCCCAGCGCGTTGCTGGTTGCGTTTGGGGTGATCGTTTTAGCGGTATTTGCTAGGCTCTTCACGCGAATCGCGGCGACAATTTTCTGCCTCGGCGCCGGGTTGGCTGGAGCCTGTTTTGGAACGCCCTACGCCGCGCCATACTTGGCGCGCTGGGTGCCGGCGGAATACCGGCCCGATCTGCTCGCCTATGGCATCGGGTTCTTGGTAGCTTACCTTATCGCTCTACTAGCAGTGTCCCTTTTGCGCGCCCCGGGCGCAGCCGCTCGCCAATGAACGATTGTAATTACCGCCCGTTTTCTCATCTGAAATAGCAACCGTGCAAATCCTCGCCAACGGACTCGTTCAAGGCCTGATCATCGCCCTGTTGGCGCTTGGATTCGTGTCGGTTTACTTGCCCACGCGGGTATTTTTCTTAGGACTGGCGGGCGTTTACACTGTGAGTCCGTTTCTCGTGTGGCAGGTGCGTTCTGCTGGCGGATCATGGTGGGCTGCAGTTGCACTCGCAGGCATTGTCGCCATCGCGCTTGCCCTTGCGTGCGAATGGTTCAATCACCGCCGTTTGGATCGCAGGGGCGCTTCCTCGGGCGCGCATCTTATCAGTTCCCTTGGCATCTTAATCGTCGTCGTGCAGGTGACCGCGATGATTTGGGGCAACGAAAGCAAAATGCTTCGCACCGAACTTGGCGCAACACACAGCGTAGGTGGAGCGACCCTTACCAACAGTCAGGTATTCGGGGGGGCTGTTTCAATGGCCTGTCTTCTTGGCTATTACCTCTGGCTGCGGTTTTCCGACCTCGGCCTGCGTTTCCGAGCGCTGGCTGACAATCCGGTGCAACTTGCTCTCTACGGCTACAACACTGACCGGCTGCGCACGATTGCCTTCGGGCTTTCGGGAGCGCTGGCGGGTGTAAGTGGGATTTTGACGGCCTACGATGTTGGTTTCGATCCTCACGCTGGATTGCACGCAGTGCTCCTCGCCATCGTGGCGGTGATCGTGGGAGGTCGGCACTCGTTTCTAGCTCCAGTTCTAGGAGGCATACTTGTCGGCGTTTTGCGCGCCGAGGTCGGTTGGCTGCTGTCGGCGCGCTGGCAGGAGGCCGCTACTTTCCTGCTCGTCGTTGTCGTCCTGTTTCTGCGACCCCAGGGACTGCTCGGCTCACGTAACAACGTCCTAGCCGACACATGACGCCATGAACTACGTCCTGCATCTTCTCATCTATTTTAACATCTTCGCGATCCTCGCGTTGAGCCTGAATCTCGTGGTCGGCTATTGTGGGCTCCTCACGCTTGCCCACGCCAGTTACTACGCAGTTGGTGCCTACACTTATGCGCTGCTTTCTCAGGTCGCGGGGCTGAGCTTCGTGCCGGCGGCGGTTGGTAGCATGGTGGTCCCGGCGGTGCTGAGTTTGGCGGTGTCGCTGCCAGCATGGCGGTTCAAGGGTGATTTCTTCGTCGTGATCTCCCTGGCCGTTCAGGCTCTCTTTTTCAGCCTGCTCAACAACTGGTTTGACGGTGGATCGCCCGCTGGATCGCTACGCAACCTCACCAACGGCCCCTTTGGCATCGCCGGTATTCCACGACCATCGATCTTGGGTTACCAGTTCGAGTCAACCGGCGCAGTTACGGCCCTTTCGTTGGGCCTGCTCATCGCCAGTGCTTTCGTGTTCTGGCGACTCAAAGAATCCCCTTGGGGGCGTCTTCTCAAGGCCATGCGCGACGACGAGTTGGCATCCCGCGGGCTTGGCAAGAACACGCGTGTTGCGAAGGTGCAGGCATTCGCCATCGCTTGCGCGTTCGCCGGCTTGGCGGGTGTCATCTACGCTTCCTACGTTGGCTACATCGATCCGTCTAACGGGTCACTCGACGAGTCCATCCTTATGCTTTCCGCGTTGCTCGTGGGCGGAGCCGGTAATTTCCGCGGTCCGCTTGTAGGCGCGGTTGTCTTGCTCTTGATACCGGAAATTCTCCGCTTCGCTGCCATTCCAGATTCGGTCGCAGCTAATCTTCGCCTCCTGATCTACGGTCTGTTGCTGGCAGTGATGATTCACATTCGCCCACAGGGGCTTTCAGGTGTGTATCGTATTAGGTAGTAAATTTTTGCGATACGGCCGGAGTAGAATCGGTCAATTCCCGACAGATGTTTTGAATCCTAAGTTAGGTCGCGGTTCTGGCGGCCGTCTATGCCCATTTCTGCATCCAAGTCCTACTCTGATACGAACGCCCAAAATGGCACGGAACAGCGGGTCGTATTGTCGATTCGCGACTTACGCAAGTCGTTCGGCGGGCAGAGGGTCTTGGATGGTGTGGATGCTGACCTCCACGAAGGCGAGGTCGTGTTGCTCCGTGGCGACAATGGTTCGGGCAAGACGACCCTGCTCAATATCTTAACCGGTAATTTGGAGCCCGATGTGGGCAAGATCCATCTACGCCCGAATGGTCGGGAAGAGACCTTCCAATTCCCTCGCAAATGGTGGGAGCGCCTGAACCCGTTCGACCATTTTACGCCCGAGCGTGTCGCTAGCGAGGCCGTCGGCCGCACGTGGCAAGATGTGAGGCTTTTCCCAACACTCAGTTTGAGTGAAAACATCGCCGTGGCGAAACAGGCCCAGCCGGGGGAGAACCCGTGGCGAGCGTTAGTGCTAGGGCTTAGTGCCAGTGAGGCTGGCAATCTGCTGGCCAGCGCATCGATGCTGGCTGATCTCGGTCTGGCTGGCCGCGAAGAATCCTCGGGCGACAAGATTTCTCTTGGGCAGTCCAAGCGCGTGGCCATCGCGCGTGCGGTCCAGGCTGGGGCTCGTATTCTTTTTCTCGATGAACCGCTCTCCGGTCTCGACGCGCCGGGAATCGAGGAGGTGCTGGGACTGCTTACAGCACTAGCCCGCAATGAGCGGCTCACCTTGGTTATCGTGGAGCATACCTTCAATATTCCCCGCGTTTTGGAGTTTGCCAATGCAGTTTGGACTCTGCGCCAAGGCCGAATCCAGATGCAAACGCCTGAGGTGGCCAGAGCCGAATTCTTGCTGGAAACTGGGAGCGGAGTAATTGAGCTAGTCGCCAGCCAATTGGGCGCTGCGTTTACGCGAGAGGATACGCCTCTCTATGGCGGCGCCAGCCTGACGCGATTTTCGCCCAAAGATGCGAAAACTGAACGCGCAGTCGCATTGGAAGTTCGCAATCTAGTGGTTCGGCGCGGGCCTCGCTTGGTCATCGGCACCGAAACAGCCAATGGTCAAATTGAAGCGTTATCGCTGAAATTTAAGGAAGGGGACGTCGCCATTTTACAGGCCCCAAATGGTTGGGGTAAGAGCACTCTTTTTGGCGCCCTTTGTGGTGTAATCGAAATCGCCCAGGGCGAAATCTTCGTAGCAGAGCGACTCATCAATCAGCTCCCCGTGTGGGAACGTGTGAATCACGGGCTTCACGCGTTGTCGTCGGATCGGCGAACGTTTCCCAATCTGCGTGTCCGCGAAGTGCTGGCTTTAGCGGCGAACGACAATTCCGAAGGCGAATTCGCCTGCTTAGGCCATCGACATTGCGCGTCGCTAAGTGGCGGACAGAAACAATTGCTTGGGCTGCATGCTCAACATGGCGGCTCTCGGGGTTGCACGATTCAGCTTATGGACGAGCCGTATGCGGCTCTCGACCTAGTTGCGACGGAGAAAGCAATTAAAGGACTCTCCGCTCGTGGCACGGCGGCAACGCTCATCTTGACACCAATTTTCTCTGATCGGTCACCTCTCGTTCACACAAAGGAGCCCACCCATGATTAACCCAGGATTACTTTGGAAGGGAGTTGAGGGCGCGCCGCTCATGGTTATCTACCCAGGTGGCACAGGTTCTCGTCGTCCGATCATGCGCGGCTTCGACGCAATGGCCGGTCACTTCTGGATGCGTGGTTTCAGTTGTTATATTGGTGAAGTTGGAGGGCAAGATGGCCATCCGGGTGCGTTTTCAGTTCAACGCGCGGTGGACGAGAGTCGGCTGACACTTGCCTCATTACGAGATTCCCTACGGCCTTCTGCTACGTGTTTGTTCGGATCGTGCAGCGGTGGCACAATTGCCACTTGGTTGGCCGGCGAGAATTCCCTTGTCGATCTTCTCATCCTATACGAGACGCTCCCCGCATATCCGACGACGAGTGCAATCGAGTTTGGCGAACGTGCCAAAGCAAGTGGTGTTAAGCTGGCAGACGCTTACATGGAGGAATACCTCGATACGGAGCAAGCATCGCCAAAAGTGATTTGTCCGGTTCTCTTACTCTGCGGCGACGCGAGCGCTCCGCCGGTCGTCACCGAAGAAGATATACAGCGGCTCGCAACGGGGTTCACCAAGGCCAGATTCGTGGAGACCTGGACGATAGCGGGAGCGAATCACAACGCTACTCGAGGGAGCGACCTGCCGAAACTATGGGACATTCTCGCTAGAATAGATGCTGCAATTGATAAACATATTGGTGCGCACCTCCCTTCTACGGCGGTTGGGATCAACAAACAAAATAAGATTTTATCATGAAAACATCAGTTAAACATATATGCTTCGGATTGGCGTTGCTCTTCGTAATCACTGGCGGCTTGGCCGGCTGCAAAGAGAACAAACCAGTCAATGCTGAAAAAGTAAGTTACAAGCTCGCCGTGATGGTGCCGGAAACCGGAAACTTGGCTTTCATCGGGCAACCGATGCACAACGCTTTGTTACTCGCGCAAGAGGAAAATCGATCCAAGTTGAGCGCCGACAACATCGATATTCAATTAGTTTTCGCAGATACACAAGGCAACCCCCGTGAAGCGGTGACACAATTTGGCCGGGTCGCCGACGTTGAAAAGGCGAATGGAATAATAACTACACTCTCAGGCGTGATTGGCGCAATTTCCCCGATCGCGAAAGACCGCGACATTCTGTTCATCGGCCTTACCCCTGATCCTACTTTCCTCAAAGGCAATTCTCGCGCCCTTAGAGTGCTGTTTTCCTTCGATAAGGAAGGTATTCAGCTCGCGGACCTAATGAAAGAGAGACAATGGAAGAAGGTGCTGATTCTTCACAGCACCGACGCTGCGACGACATATGAGGTAACAAAAGTGTTGCTGCCAAGGTTGAAAATTAATGGCACCTCAGCGACCGTCGACACCTTTAACGTTGGGCAGCGCGATTTCAAAGATCTAGTCGCCAAATACAGCCAAGACAAATGGGATGGCATCGTGCTGCATGGGTTCGGCAGTGAACTTCCGTTCCTGGGCGAAGCCTGCTCAATCTATCCGAATCTCACCTCGCCTCCTAAGTTGAGCCCGCTAAGCACACTGGATGTTCGCCCGGAACTGCGGAAAAACATTGCCGGCATACAATTCTATGCGCCTTCCTTTCTAGGAACATCATCAGCGAGCTATAACGATTTTGTGAAACGCTATAACAACCGTTTCCCCGGGGTCACGCTTACGTATTCGTCCGTGTATGCCTACGACGCTTACCTTCTGCTCACTGAGGCCCTTCTAAAAAGCAGAACCTCAAGCGCGGATAAATTAAAGGAAGAGCTTCTTTCGCCGAAACAAGGCCTGACGCAAAAGTATCAGTTTGACCGGGCTGGGGACTTTCAGCCTGATACCGTCTTGCTGGAGATTGGGAAAGACGGCACATTCGAACCCGTTAAGTAATCGCAAATGCCTAGAACTTTCGTAGCGGAAGAAATCTACGGTGAAGTCTTCCGAATCGGCCCAGCTCAAAAAGTTGAGCTTAGGCAAAAGGCCCGCAATTTGTGGAAGGATCGCGCGTTTTTAGAGGACAAGACTGATGAGGCTATCAAGGTAATCTGTATTGGCTACGGCTCTGGATGGCGGGATCTTCCAGCGCTTCTTGCGTTACGCGATTGCCTCGACGAGATCGCGCGCCTGAAGCATTGCACTCCACGCCAGATCGACGTTTTGGCAATCGAGCCAGAATGGAGCAAGCAGGTCGAATACGCCGATGGCGAGTTGACCCTTCAAAGCGAAGCATACTCTCATGAGCATCGTGCGTGGGTGCGAATTTTGGGGTGTCGAGGTATTCGCATCGAACTCGTAAAAGGCACCGTTGAGGACTGGCAAAGATACGCGGCAAACAAATGTCCCGCCAAGTCGGCGGATGCCGTGTTTGCGCTCTGTGTCTTTCATCTTCTCGACAACTGGAAGGAAACGCTCGCCTTCTTTGGGGAGCGTTTGAAGGAGGGGGGGATGTTCTTACTTAGTGAAACGCCGGGGAAGGTCAGCTACTTTGACGGCTATTTTGTCGAGAGGCCCAACCCCGACGACCACTGGGAACAGGCGTGGAGAGCGTTCTATGAGGAGCGCGACAGACTCCTGCTGCCAGGCACAAAAATCGTATCACCGAGGGATATGTCGTTTGTTAGAGACGTTATGGAGAGCGCGGGATACAAGGCTCTCGAAAAGGAGGAGATTTTTGTCGAGACCGAGCTGAGTGGACCGAGCCTTGCGACTTTTATCGCAACAATTCGTGGGGGAGCTGATGCGAAGACGTTGGGTGCGTTCCGCTTTTACGACAAAAAACGTGCTAACATCCTAGTGGATCGCTCGACTGATAAGCTTCTGCTAGCCTCCACCGAAACTCGATTTTCATTCGACACGGGCTACAGATATTTAGGGTTTATCAAACCCGCGGGCTCGAACCGATTGAGAGCCAGTGCAGTCTGCCGGGCTGCCCACAACGCGACCGGAGAAGCGATCGAGCGAAAGACCACTATCAAAAGGGCTCTCAAAGAGCGCCACGATGATGCTGCGCATACCGAAGCCGTGGCATCTATTCTCTACGATATGCGGGAAGCACTGGCGCTATCTAAAGACACTTTTATCGTCGCGACAACCAAAGAAAGCGGCCAATACATAGGCGCAGTTCAACTGGCGCCTTTATCGTTGGTTGGGTCACTATACGATAAAAAACGCTTGGCGCATAAATTTATCAGCCGCCATGCATTGTATCTGAGCGATCTGCCGAGGCGGCATTTGTCGCACTTGTTTGACACAGATTTTGGAGATTTAACTGTCCACGTGGCAGCCGTGGCAAACAGTGAAGTGCCGCAAGCGACCACGGTCGTGCGTTCCAACGCGGATGGCCGACCGTGCTACATCCACGTGTCGATCAATGAGTCTGTATTTCTGAACTATCGGGATCAGATGCAGGACGCGCTTGGCGACTTCTTTAATAATGCAGCGGACCACCTCGATCCAGGTTCGTTTGCTGGTTGGAACAAGGAAAGCGGGTTGGAACGATTCTATTTCGAATCTGAACCAACTTTAATCCAATCCACATTTGCTTCGCTGGACCCGGACATTCTAAACCGTATAACGAAGTATCGGGAGATTTCCGATGACCTGTTGACTAGCATCACTCGGCCCATCGAAGATGCATTACGCTTCTACGGTTTACCCGACCCAGAGACTATAGCTACCGCTCTTGGCAATTCTCTTCGGCTCGCTATGGTTGACTGGAGAGATTCCGGGATAGGGCTGGCATGGCAGTCGTGTTTTTATATTATGCGCAAAGTTGCCCGCGAGTCTGGGCATACTGGCGTCAGCGCGCTTATATTGCTAGAGAAGTGTGACAGCGATGCTTGGAGCGATGCTGGATTTGCATCTCGTGCGACACCAATGTTAGTTGCAGCGGTTGAGCCGTTCCTTAATGCGATACAGGAGGTTGAAAGCGCTAGACTGGCTCAACGCAAAGGGCGTGAGGAGGGAGTCGGGGATACCTTGGATTCTTTGAGCCACGAGCTATCGAAGCAAACTACTGTCCTCTTCGGCAATCGGCTGCAATTGATGTCACGTCTTTTTAAGATCAATAATCTGGAGCGAACGAACGACACAACCGATCCAAGGGATTGGCCAGAATCTGCGGGGAATGTGTCAACGCTTAAAGAGCACGAGCAACGCCTGTCTCGGTGGCTCATTTGCCCCGTGCCGGAGCTACTCAATTCACTAAAGGATTTCCTGTTCCTTTGGGCCGGGACCTCCGCTTCTACGCCACACTATGACCTAGAATCAGCATCAATAGAAAGCTTTGTAGGTGCAGCAGTCACGGTTGCCAAAGGGGCGCGCCTCGCTTCCCTTATGAAGGACTTTAGCCCAGAAAGCGTCGATGCCGGCGAACAAGCTGCGAGACTTCATCGGCAATATCTTTCTGAAATGCCAGAGGTGCAGCCCCATTGGGCGCTTGCAGGCGCACGCATTGTCGCTCCGGCGGGAGAGGGAGAGGAAAGAAAACATCAGCAAATTGTTCTCAGCCGGATATTCCGCGCTATCGTTGCGGCAATTTCCAATGCACTTGAACACAGCGGACGCACGCGTCAGCCGATCACGCTAGACGTAACCTGCGGTGACGAGAGGTTTAAAGTAACGGTGCGGAATAAATGCGATGAGTGCGACGCCGAAGATGCTGGGTGCCGCCCAGATGGCACAAGGGCAGTGATAAGGAACTCACTCGCCCACCTTAATAAGGGCGACCCCGATGTCTATTTCGATCGTGATCCAGATAATGGCGATTACTGGCTTACAACATTTAGCGTCGCGGCTTGCGCGACCCATCGAGGCAGAGCAGTTCGCTGGCTCGAAACATGAGTTCTGAACCACACATTATGTCTAGCTCTATCGGATGGATATTGGTTGATGACGACGCCCAAGCGCTAGGGTCGTTGGCCCTTGCCGCTCACGAGAGAGCCGTTGTGGTCAAGATGGTGTGGGTGCATACTGCCTCTGAACTAGACAAAGGCTTGGCTGCTGTGGCAGACAGTAGGGCGATCGAAGTCAAACAGGCTAACACGCAGCAGATGCTAGCGGAACAGATAGATTGTTATAATGGCGCCCATAATTGCAGTATTGTCACCGACTTGAATATGGACAGGGTAGCGCTTCTCGCGACCGAGCGCGGGCAGGGCTGGTATGCGACCGAAAATCCAGTTGTTAAGGCGCTTCAGTCGTTTTCCGACAAGCGCTGCGGCCGATTCGTATTTCTTCACCACTCAGGTGCCGGTAATGCGGAAAGAATTGCCAAGCAGATAGACCAAAATAAGGGAGCAATTTTCGCGCTGGGGACTTCGTTTGAGGAGGATAAAACCATCGCGAAAGGGCGCCACGTCGCGGCGGAAATTCAGTCGAAGTTAAAGGATTTAGGACTGACCCCGATGGAAAGGCTATGGAATAATGAAAGCACGCACGTGTGGTTTTATCGCGGCGTCGTTCAGCACGACTTCCAGAGTATAGATGGACTGGATTCCGCCCGCTATCGAGAGACAATTCGCACAGCGCTCGGCATCGGAAATATCCCGGACGCGTGGTTCACACCAGCATTTCACGAATCGCTAAAGCATGTGGCGGGCGCCTATTTTTGTGGCAGTGAAGCAAAAAACGGCATTACGCCATACAAACGACTGACGCTTGGGGCGATTGTGATCATTGCAATGCTGGCTTACTATGAGGCATCCGAAGGAGATATTCCATTGGCGATGCGATTCTGGGAAACAGCGACCTTGTCGTTCGCGAAAGAAAGCTTTGTTCTAAAACATAATGATAAAAATATGACACGGGCTGTCGTTGTCGCGCTCTATTGGGCTTTCTATCATCTATTCACCGTCGAAGAGAAGCATTCTAGTGGCCGCCTTCAGGAACTTTCGGGGACGGAGAACGGGTTGCAGTTAAAATTTAACTGGAGCACAGTGGCGTTGGCGAAATCGGCGGCCAGAATCCTCGCACTTAGTGCGGCGAACCGCGCGTCAAATGGATATGAAGATGCCGAGCACCTTCCTCCCGGGCGCAGCTCGTCGTCCCAAGCGTTGGCGTCCGCGATGACACTACTAAGGGATGCTTTGGTTCAGATCGACTTTGCGACCGACGGTCTGCTTACAATCAATATCAAGACATGAGGCTACCCGATGGTGAGAATACTTTTAGTCATTAACGACCATCTGGACCCTCGTAGGGAAACTTTTGGTCGGCTATTCACAGGGGTAGGCGCGGAGGTTTTCTTCGCCTACTGCAATAGCACTATTTGGGTCCAGTTGAACGCTTCCGGAGAGATGGGGGCGCACCTCTCAGATGACCAAATCCCTATTCGCGTGGATGCAGCTCTTGTTCATGGGTCCGATTTCGACTCTTGCTGGCTTCCCATCGAAAAGAGGTTCGCCGGAAGCAGGATGAATGTCTTTGTGTTTGATTCTCCGGGAAATCCAGCGGCTAGGAAGGGCGCAATCAGTATTCTTCGGACGACGGTGCCGCTCGACCTAAGAGCAAAGCACGCCGAGGAGATATGCCATTTCGCAACCACGAACTCGGATTGTTGGCCCTCATGCTGCTGGCACGCCGCGCAGCAGTTGTGCGCATTAGATATTTTGTGTCAGGGATGGCTGATCGCTCACGGGCAGCTGGAACATGGCGGACGGAAGACATCGCTGCCGGAAGGGTCGGCGAGGACTAAGTTGGCAACCGATTCCCCAGAGTGGTGGCTGCGAGGCCAAAACATCTCTTCTATCGAGAGCATTGAGAGCGCTTTGATTGAGCAGGGAGTGCCTGTCGCAAGTGCTGAAAAGGTGGTCAATTTGTTTCGTGCTGTGACATCGCCTGGCGCGAACATGCCCGAAGCAGTTGGGCAACTCCGGGCAACAATTAAGGATTTGCTAGTATAATAAGCAGCCTGAGTCACATGCTTCCTTTATTTCGCGATGGCCTATTTCGTCATATTTGCTCAATCTGATACGTCGGCCCGGGCGTTGAGCACATGGTTGGAACTTCTCGGCGAGGTGCCGCCGGAACGATCAGATTTAAGGAGGATCGTGGGGCTTGGCAATTCTGGGAGTGCTACATCCTTTGAAGATTTGGCTGCGCGGTTCAGAGAGATTGTTACATTGGTCGCTAGCAACGATCCGCTCCGTGAGGTGGTGGTGCTGGTGGACTCGGTGCAGCCTTTAGCACTCAACCCACTCGCATCTCAAACATGGGATTCGGTCGTATCGATGTTGATATTGGCGTTTCCTGAGATACGTTGGGTGTTCGGGGCAACGATCGGTTCGTGCGAGAATCCTGCGTGGGAAGATGCGGCGCGATGTCACTCGTTAGCTAATCTATTCACTTCTAACGCGACCTCGCTATTCGATGGCAGCGGCCTGCGCGAATGGATCCGCGGACGGGCAAAAAAAACTGCCCCATATTTGCCTCACCGAAGGCTGGTCGCCGCTGCGCTCGACGAAGAAACAGCTTACGCCGAGTTCCACGCATACGTCGCATACCGTTTCGGATTTCGCGCATTTGCACTCACCTCGGACGCTGTGGCGCGGCATCTTGCCGGCGATACGGGGAGTCATTTTGCGCTGACATTCGAGGACATTTATCTAAACTTTCCCGATAAGTTTGAGAACGAAAGCTATTCATCTCTGGCTAATCGTGCCAAGTGGTATCCCCGGTTGGATTGCGCAAGGCGACGCTATTTCATCACGGTCGGGCATCACTTTGGTCAGGGCGCCGACGGTCGCTATTCCTTAGAAAACCAGGCTGCGTTTCGAAAGTTGCGCGAAGAGCGGCGTGGTGGCAGAGTGCTCAACAAACCGGTAGCGGGAATTCATGGGATTTGGTCGGAAACTGGACTTTCGTCGCAATTAGAATGGTTCGACCCGAACGACCAAGGTCGGCGTCGCGTGGCCGTTGGCGAAGGATACGTCTGGCCGCCGATGCGCCCGCGAGAAGGCGAGCCGATTGCTCCCGGGGGCCATAGCGCGCCAGGACGCCTGCTCCAAGTTGCCGAACACCTGATTCACCGCGCAGAAAAACTGGTTGGCGAAGTCAAGAACACGCAGGACGCCGTTCGCGGCGCAGTGATCGCGACAGACGCTCTCGAACTAATTGGGTGCCGCACACCTACGCTTGCTCGCGACGCACTAGAATTGCGACACCGCTTTGAAGTGTTGGCGGAATGCCAATTTGGCGGTGTCGAATACAACCTAGATCTCCGGCCACGATTTGCGGAGATACGGCGAGATGTGGAGGCTATTGGCGACTGGTTTGGCCCCGATCACAAAAGGCTGTCCGCGATGAACGGAGAGTTATCGATCATAAGCCGCTTGGCGACCATTCTACGTTCCTACAACGAGTATGATGAGGAGGATTCGTGTCTGGGTCGCGGCCGGGAGATTCAGCGTGGGATTTGGCTGAAAAGGCAGATGCCTTGGTCTTTGGTGATATGGCCTTTTCGATTTTACGTCGAATGGCTTCTTTCTTCACCTCGGCTCCTTTTGGGGGTGACCATGCTTTGGATCTTGATGATGATGAGTGTTGTTCACTTCAAGTTTGGGCTGAATGGAATTCAAACTGTGACCTATGTGATTGGCGCCTTCTTCGGCGGTCAGCCAATGGGTGACAAAGGCTGGTGGGTTGCGCTGATAACTAGCGTGGCAGTGATCACGGGTTTCCTTCACCTTGGAATCTTTATCTCTCGCCTGTATGGTTTAATCGCGAGGAAGTAGTCGCAATACGTCAAACTCGGGCAGCCCTCCTGGAATCAAAAATATGGATGCTAATCTTAAAACTCTCACGGACGGTGTCGAATTACTGAAGCTTCAGTTGGAAAAACTGCCCGACGAAATCGCGACGGCAGCTTTGAAGCGGTATGCCGGCGAGGCTATTGCGTCAGAGATCATTCGGGCATTGCCGAAGGCCGATCAAATGACGGACAAGGCGCGATGGCATATACACATAGAATCCATTCTCGGGTGTTTTAGGATATTGTCTGTTTTTGTCGGAATAAATCTATTGGCGATAACGGGGATTCTCTACTACATTGTTCTCAAGGGGCCGCTAACGCTGGATGTTAGATACTATATGTTCCTTGGAATGAACCTGATCCTATCAGCGATTCTAGTGTGGGTATGTAGTCACGCGCTTGTCACGACTGCTAAGCAGCTATAGACGGGCTACTGTCCTGTTTAACGGGAAAAACAAAGCCGACCGATGCGCGAAGCATCGGGCGGCTCGGCTTGCCGGCAGGTCCTATCAGACTTGGCGGCCAAGGGTCTCGGCATAGGCTTTGAGGCGTTCAGCCACCGTCTGGAGGAGGTCGCGACGCGTGGTCGCCTTGCCGATTTCGGGCACGAGTTGGGTTTCAATCCAGCCCACGATCTGCCGCTTCATCTCCACGAAACCGATCTTGGTGCGACCGAGTTCGTCGAGTGTCGTGCGGATGACAGTCCCCACCTCCCCGAAGACGGGTTGGCGGAGAGCGTTGATTGCAGCGTCAAGGCTGTTGCCGAGCAGACTCTCGCCGGGCAGACGCTCCGAAGCCATCGCTTCGTCGATGAGCCCATGTTCCAAAAGCGCCCGCCCCATCGGCCCGCGCTCCTTGGTGAAGGTGGCGAATTTGATGCGGTCCTTCGTCCCTGAATTTCGCGTGCGCTCGAAATTCACGTAGTAATTGTTGCCGCGACGGATGATCAGCTCGCTCAGCATTCCGAGGCCAATCGTCACTTGGGCCTCGGCTTCTTCACGGCTGGTTTGATGCAGGAGCGGCACTGACTGCCAGTTGGCCAGCGTGTGATGTTTGCCGCGCTGACGCAGGTAGTGCCGGTTGGCGCCATCAAAGCCCTGCCAGTGCGTGACGGCGAAGCCGCGGCGCACCGTGCAGCAGAGCCAGAGGTGGGGATTTCCAGTATGCACCGGTTCCCAGTTCGTGCCGCGCACGGCGGTGATCATTGACTCCACGAACTTCTTGCCGGCGGCCTGGTCCGGGAGGTTGCCGGCGACAAACGTCATCGGGAGGAGTTCGCTCTCCAGCGGTGCGGTGGGCACGAATTGCATCAGCGGGCGAGCCATCTCGGCCAAGGCCTGCATCCGGTGGCGCACGGCATCGTCACGGCCCGCGATCTCCGCGATGTTAACGCGGGTGATGGCATCCCAGATTGGCGCGTCAAACGCCGTGACCAGTTTGGCGAGCACGGACGCGGCGCTGGTCGTCTCGGCGTCGAGGGACACCGGCACCTCCAGCTTATCGGACAACGTGGCAGCCCACGCGGGAAAATCATGGGCCGAGATGACCCAGGAACCGAACTCGTCCGGCCCGGCGGTGTTTTCGAGCCGCTGACATTCGCTGGCGATCTTCTCGCGCTCGCGAAGCAGATCGGCATGGAGCGCCTGCAATTGGCTCTGGAGCTCTCCGGCGCGCTGCTCGATGGCCTGCACGATCGCGAGCCGAGCCGGCAAGGTGGCGTCAGATACATCGAGTTCCGCCAGTTGTTTGAGCACGTTGAGGTAGCGGCTGCGCTCGGGCTTGTCCGAAAACGGCGGCGGCAGGTTCTTGCGGCGGATCGCCTTTTCCAGTTCTCCCAACTCGGCCTCAACGGATTTGCGGAGCCGGGAATTTTTATCGGATTCACCGGCGAGCAACGATTTCAGGGCGCGGAGCCGGCGAACAAGGTTTCCAAAGGTCTCGAACGTGTCGCCGAGATTGGCGGCGTAGAGCGATGTGAAGCGTTGATTGAGTGAGTCCAGGCGAGTGCGCGCCGCTTCCTTTTCAAGCGCGGGAAGGCGGTCGATGTAGTCCCGCACATCGTCGTGGATACGGCGGCGGAGTTTTTGGATCTCGGAGAAGAAGCGATCGTCGCTGAGCGTGTATTTCAGCAGTTTTTCGCGACGCTCCCCGACGATAGCGTAACTCTCGACCGCGAGCGACCGGTGCAGCGTCTCGCGCCACTGATCGGCGTCCGTGAAGCTGAGTTCGATGAGGAGAGCATCAGCGGCTTTCGCGCCTGCCCCATCGGCCGTTGGCGTCATCCAACGTTCAGTCCATTTGCTCGCTGCCGTCAGCACGGAGTAGCGCCGCAGGGGTTGAGCGGGGAACTCCAAATAGCTCACCCCGAGCGCGCTGAAGATATGAGGTTGGCCGTCCACATTCTTAGCATCAAGGACGTTAACGGCCGACGAGGCCTCCGCCGCACCCACTCCGGTTCCGATAAAGGCGTAGATGAAGTTGGCTACCGCCCGGCACAGAGCCATGTAGCTGCCGACGGGATTGCCCGTGATCAGCGCGTTGTCCACGAGGTAGACGGCGTTGGCGAACGATGCCCCATCGCGAATGACGACCTCGTTCTCGTTGTCGAAACGAAACGTCAATGGGAGCACCTTGCCGGTGCGGATCGCTTGAAGTTCCATCAGCGTGGCAATGGCATTGGCGCGCGTGACGGCAGTCTCCTGCTTGTTCTTCAACTCGCGGTCGAGTGCCTCGCCGGGAAGCACGGCGATGACCGTCACCTCGTGTGAGGGTTCGGGGAAGATGAGCCGAATCAAGGCGAGGATGTCGATAAGGGTTCCGGCGCCGAAGCCGCCCATGAGCGAAGCGAGGACGAACAGTTTCGTGCGGTCTTTGAATCGAACGCCCGTGTGCAACTTCTCCTGTTTGGAGCGAACACCGATCAGTTCGGCGCGAAATTGCTCGAACCGTGATTTGAGTCCAACGCCGGACGAACCGACGTTGGTGTTGAGCAGCAGCTTGCCGGCACGGCGGAACTGGCCGGCGCCGCTTCCCGTAGCGATCTTCACCTTGATGGTGGAGTGGATGGCCGTTTCGCCGTCGATTTCATCGGGGAGATAATCGAGGATATGCGCCTGGCTGGGGTGCCGCTCCTGGGCTTTGGCCAAGGCGCGAAGGGCGACGTCCGGATTGAGCAACACGAGTTCGCCGGGCACATCGAGCGGCGGCAGCTCCGGATATTTTTGATTTTCCGCCGAGTCGGAATCGATGGCGAGGAGCGGAACGGACTGTGCGCCGCTGGTCTGAAGGCGCGCCTTAATTTCCCGACCGATGCGGTTTCCAGTGCCCCCAAGAGCGATGATGCCCACGGGGAGAAAATCGCCCGTTTTCACGGTGGCGTAAGCGCGGGCGACGAGGTTGTCATAGTTGAGGTTGGTTTTCATGATACGAGTATTTCGGTTTTGTTGAACGCTCACGGCAGAAGCCGGAAGCTCACACCTTCGGCGTCGAAACAGATGTCCTGCTCAACCGCCTGATCATTCTGGCCGTCGCGGAGGAGTTGAAAGCCGGTCGCTTTGCGATGCACGAGCGCGTATGTGCCGCGGGGTTTCCAACTTGGAATGCCGAGGGTGCCGAGGTCGAATTGACGACCGGCCAGTTCGACGCGACCGCGGTTCGTGCCGAACCGCCATTCGAGGCGTCCGCTCAGATCAACTGCGCGCCGCCGATCCCGAGCGAAGAGTGCACCACCAAGGGCGACAGCGACTACGATGCCCATTCCGATCGCCCAAGCGATCCACTTGGGCCGCGGTGCCTGCATCCTGATCGCTTTCGGCAACTGATAGGTATGTTCGCGGCCAGCAATATCGCGCACGGTCAAGCGCGGGCTATATTCGCCGGCGGCACGGTAAGTGTGATTTGGTTTTGCCTCGGGGCTAGTTTCACCGTCGCGGAAATCCCAAAGGTAGGAAACGACGCCAGTTTGGCTGAGAGGAGTGAATTTCACTTCCAGCGGCGTCTGTCCCGCGGAAGAACTTACGGTGAACTCTGCGCTCACCTTGTCGCGAACGATGAGTGTCTTGTTCGACTCAGCGCGACCGGACGGGCTCTCGACTTCGTGGACGATCTCCACGCGGCCGAGCTGCTTTGGCTGCCACATGATCGCAGCATCGCTAAAAGTTTCGCCACTCGAAAGACGCCATGAGTGTCGCCAGACGGGATCAGAGCGCATCGACTTGGCCGTGATGGTCTGGCCAAGATCTATTTCAAGACCCGGCGCGACCGTGAATTCAGCGGGAGGCGGCTCCGTGACGACCTGAATGCGGTCGGTTGTGTCGGCCGTTTCCACGCCACGAACGATCCGGTGCGTAATCTCGATCAGACCAGGTTGTGAAGCAGTCCAATTAAATTCAGCGTGGTCACCACACACCACACCGGCGACAGACCATTCATGAGTAATATCGGGGGCTTGCGCCAAGGCTCGGACAACAATTGAAGTGCTTACGGAAACGGAGTGGCCGGGCGACACCTCGAACCCCGCGTCAAGTTTTGGCGGCAACACCTGCACGGTGTGCATGACATCAGCGGTTCCAGCACCCCGCTTGATCTCGAGCTTGGCTGTGAGAATGCCAGCCTGGTCGGACGGCCATGAAAACGTCCGACCGGAGCCGACGTGCTTACCGTCAATGAACCAGTGCGATTCCGAGGGACTGCCAGCAGACTCATCGACGAATTCGATGGTGTCGCCAATGCGGGCTGACTTTGGCAACCAAGTGAAAGCTGCGCGCAGCGGCACAAGATCGGTCACCGTCACGGAGAAGGGCTGGGTGTCCGCACCGGAGCCGCCATTGACCGTTAAAGAGCCGTTGAAAACACCGGCTTTCGTAAATACGTGCTCTGCTGTTGTGCCGTTGGCCGAAACGCCATCCCCGAAAGTCCAGCTTGCGGACTCGATCCGGCCCGGCCCGGGGAGAACTACGAAAACGACCTTTTTGTCGATCTGGACTGAGTCGGGGATGATCTTGAAGCGGGCTTCGGGAGAAGGCTCCAAATTGAGCTTCTGAAGATCGGCCGCGTCAGGGGCGGCTTCTGTTTTCCACGGACTACCCGGCGTGGTCCGCGGTTCGCGCCCGAGCGAATAAAGCCGCATGAAGGCAGCCGGATGCGCGGCGACCAGTTGGGAGGAAATGCGCTCGATCTCGGACCAACTCTTATAGTTCTGAGACGCGTTATCTTCACCGTCGGAAAAAACGAGCAAGCCGATGCGGGCAAAGTGCGTTCGATCTTTAAGAACGTCGTTCAGCACCTGACCGACAGTATCGAAGAGTCGGGTTCCACCGGACGGACGGAACTCGGCGGCGATCCACTGGTTGATTTCCTTCTTCGTCTGGGCGGTCAGATTGTTCCAGCTGCCGAGTTGCCCCATCGTCGTGTTGAAAAAGACGACGCGAACCGATGCTGACAGCGGCAGGTCGGCAACGAACTCCCGAAGTTTCTCAGTCGCCGGGCCAACGAGGTTGTTTTCTCCCGGCCCCATCGAGCCGGAGCGATCAACGATAATGTAGTAGAGGTCAGACTCGGGGGCAGGCGCACCTTTCAGCTCCGAGAAGACCCAGGCGATGAGAGCGAAAGCCCAGAACGCGAGCGTCAGCTTGGGGCTGCGCGAGCGGATGTAGATACGAGAATCGCGGGCGGGGGTGATGTTCATGGGTGTTGTTTTGATTACACCCTTGAACTGCGGACATCCGTCTCGACTCACCTCTCAGCCAGGACCTCCGTGCCAGTCGTTGCCGCGATCGATTTCGCAATCGGTCAGCCGTGCAACCTAAAGCATCAAAGCCTGGATTCCAGTCCGGCTATTAGGATTCCCGGACAGAAGTCTCGAATGCTTGGGCAAGCACCACGTGGTGCGAATCGTAATCCCAACAAAAATCCAGATGATCACCGCGAAAATCACCGCAATCAAATCAGGCCGCAACGGAGGTGTCCCCTTCGCCTTCGCCAAGGCTCCCGACCTCCAGTCTGACTACAACCCCGACGGCGCCGTCACGTTCACCATCGTGCCGGCGATATGGCGAGGACGCGAACTGCCCCAGGTCGGCGAAACCGTGGTTCTCGGCCAGCTCAAGAAGAAAGTGAAGCCCGAGTGGCCGGCTCCACGCTGGCGCGCACTTGAGGCGAAGCCCATGCACGGAACACTTCGGGCACGCCCGCAGCAATCCTTGCTTACGCCGCCAAAGCCGCAATTGCCCGAACGAGACGGAAGGGGCTTGTGGACGCGACTACTGGGTGCGCTGCGGCCCCGCAGCAGAATGGGCGCACATGTGCTCGCGAAGTAACCTGACGCGAAGCGAGTGTATTCCGTCGCCTGGGCAACAATGCTCAGGCGACATTTTTTTATCGTTTCTCAACGGCGATCGCTAGCAGCAGTTCGGTGACGAGGGGCAAGCAGCTTGAGCTTCCGCCTATCCAGCGCTGCCAATTCAACTTTCTTAAAGGCTAGAAACCGCTGCACCTTCAACGGCTGTTTCGAACCCGCTTGAGAGGTCGGCGCCCGCGCTGGCTTCTGACCGCATTCCGCGCCACGACCATTGCGAGGCGGGCATGTTTCAGGATAAAACGCGCCTTCTTAAGGAAGACAGCGCCCGCGCGAGTGACCCGGACGCCGCCCGTATTTCTATCAAGCAATTTGACGCCTACTTCAGATTCCAAATCCATGATTTGCGTGCTGAGTGCGGGTTGCGCGACGCGCAAGCGCAGGGCCGCCTTGCGGTAGTTCAACTCCTCCGCAACCGCTACGAAGTATCGCAAATGGCGCAGTTCCATGTGAAGCGCCACTGATACTAAGAAACGATTAGTTTACGAAGAACAAAGTATCAGGAATGATGACCAGCACGCGCAGCCCCAATGAACGGGCGCAAAACACTGTCGCTTTGTTGCGCCCCGACAAACGTAGATGGCGCAAGAGAAGCTACTGCTCCATTCTCCGCTCCTGCCGCTCCGTCATTTTTTGGGTGACGCTCTGCGTCTGCCACAATTCCCGGCGCGCCCTGGCACGCGTAACGATCGCCTCCGCCTCTTTCAGATTTCCGTCCGCCTCCAGCCAAGCCTTCACTTCGTGCTTGGTGCGGATGTGATCGGCCGGCCCCATTTGTTTCACCTTCAGCCGCTCCGTGATGACCTTCAATGCTTCGGGCTGGTTGCGGAGCGCGGCTAGGTTCGCTGCGGTGAGATCGGGATTTTCGTTCGGGTTCATCGTGGGTGAAGTCGATGTTTGGGGTTAAGCGGGGCGAAGGGAGACCTTCTTGTAACCGTTGGTGCAATGACGGACAACGGCCGTGTGGTCAGGCAAATTGCGGAATTCATGCGGTTTGATCCGGTAGTCCTCGACCCGCTGATAGGTGTAGGCCGTATGGTCGAGATGCGCGGTGCGGCTGGTCCGCTCAATCCAGTGCTTGCCGACCGCGTTCGCACAGCGAAGGGCGTCGGCCTCCGATGCGGCGCGATACATGAAGAGGTTCTTCAAATTGAGCGCGAGCACTTCGGCCTGGTCCCGCGTCTGCGGCGGAATCAGCGATTCAAACGCCTGGGCGGAGATGAGGAGCATCAGCCAGCAATCGCGCAGCCGATCCACGACGTTGAAATCGCTGGTGCCGTCCTGCGACGCCGTGATCGCCGTCTGGAATTCGTCGCCGACGTAGATGAGCTGGTTCAGCGCGTATTTTTGCCACGGCGGAAGCGAGTAGCGGCGCAACGCGTGCCGATACAACAGGAGCTTCATCACCGTGAAGACGTATTGGCGCTCCGTCGTGAAATCCTGCGGCACGTCCACGCAAAAGATTTTTCCATCGTCCACGTTGGCAATCGAGCAAGTGTCGTTCTCGTTGCTGCTGAAAACCTCGGCGATCTCCGGCGTGCCGAGATATTCGAGGTAGTTCTGCGAGGTGCCGACTTCGCCGGCGCGCTGCTCCTTCGCCTCGTGTTGCACGTAGGTGCGTTGGAGCTGCTCGGCCAAATGCACCCGCCGTGCGTTCGGTTCTTTCTCCGCCAGTTGCCGCAACGCGCCCTCCATTTCGAGCGGCGCCGTCAGTAGCGTGTAGGCGTTGGTGGCCGTCGCCGGCCGGCCCAGCTCGCTTAGTAGTTCGAGCGCGCGGGCGAGATGCGCGGCCCCTTTGGTTTTGAAGAAGCTCCGCTCGTCCTTCGGATTCAGCGCCGCCGCCGTGTCCACGAGGATGCGCGCCCGCGTCGTGAACGGAAAGCGCGTATCGCCGGTGACATTGAGCCGGTGAACCGGCGCTTCCTTGTCGTCCACGGCGCGCGGGCGCAGCCGGATGAGGTCATGCTGCCGGCCGTATTTCTTGGCGAGCCATTCGAGGTAAAACCACTCGTCGCCCTTGTTCGCCATGACCAAGCCTCCGAGCCGCGGGTTGCGGCTCATGAGCGCCGCAAGGAGGGCATTCATGCCTGTCGTCTTGCCCGAGCCGGTGTCGCCGGTGAAAAAGAAGTGCCGGTTTGCCTTGTCGCGCGTCCAGCGAAACCGGGCGAAGGCCAGGACGACTTCCCACCGATCCGCGACGATGCGCTTTTGCGGATCGCGGATGAAACGATGCCGGTCGGCGAAGAAAAACAGGCTGCTCGCGACCAAGCACGCCGCGCCGCCGACCGGAATAAAAACAGGTTCCGGCAACCGCTGTGCGCCGACGAGCCCCGTGCCCGCGATCACGAGCGCGAGCCAGAACGCGACGGGCGTCTTCAAACCGGGCTCGTTGTGGCGAAGATTGCGCAAAACGAGCCAGCCGGCGAGGCCCACCGCGAGCGCGAAAACGGCGAAAATACCGACTGTAATGGCGCGCGGATCGTGCAACCATTCGCGGAAAAGCACGGTGGGCGGAGGGATTCTTTTCGCGGCACTCATCGTAAATCCGACACGCATGAAGTCCCTTTCGCGCCGCCCGTCGAGAACGTGAATCTGCCCAAAAAAGGGTAGTTTTCGCCCGCCCGTTCAGGCCGGATTTTCAGCAGGCTCGAAAACCCACGAACTCGATGGGGCCTTGCGTCTATGGCCAAAAGGGCGGGCGGTTTTCGAAGACCGGTCCGGCTCGTCGTAGCGACTGATTTTCGAACGGAAGCGCGCGACTACCCTTTTTCGGGGAGGTAAACTACCGCAGATTCGGCAGACGCGCGGCGTTGTGGAAATGCGTGAGGCGCGCGTATTCAACTCGCATGATCACGATTGGATTGATTCGCAACGGAGCGACCTACCTCTCGCAACACCTCCGGAAAAATGACTACTGGCAGGAAGGCGAGAAAGAGGTTCGTGGTGAATGGATCGGTCAAGGCGCGGTAGCGCTCGGGCTCGAAGGGGGCGTCACTGAAGAACCGTTTGAGGCGCTACGTCGAAACCTGCATCCGGGAACCAAAGAACGGCTGACCGCGCGTGCGCCGGCCAATCGGGTCGCGTTCTTCGACATTCAGATTTCCGCGCCGAAGGATGTGAGCGTGCTGGCGATGGTGGGCGGAGATGAACGCGTGCGCGCGGCGTTTTTGGAGTCCGTGAAGATCGCGCTCGCGGAAATGGAGCGTTACGCCGCCGTCCGCGAACGGCGCGGTGCGGCGCACGAAACGGAATCGCTGCGTCTCACGCGGAATTTCGTCGGCGCCATGTTCGGCCATGACACGAGCCGCGATCTCGATCCGCAATTGCACGTTCATGCGGTGTTGGCGAACGCCACCTGGGATGCGGAACGGTCCCAATGGTTCGCGCTCAAGCAAAACGAAATGCTCCGCGCGTCGCCGTATCTGCGGCAGGTGTTCTACCGCGAGCTGGCGAGCCGGCTGCGCCAGCTCGGTTACGAGCCTTACGGGATGAACTCGAAAGGTTTTTCCATCCGCGGAGTCGAGCATCTGCGCGAGCGTTTCTCGAAACGCTCGCATCACGTGCAGGGACTCGCGGAAGAGTTCGCGAAGCAGAAGGGTCGGCGGCCGACGAAGCGCGAAGTTGAAATTCTCGTTCGCGAATCGCGGGCGAACAAGCTCTCGGAAATCAGCACGCCGGAAGTGCGCGCGCGCCAGCGCAGGCAACTCGACCATGAGGAAACGCAGGCGTTGGACGAACTCGTGCACCGGGCGCGCACGCAGGGCCAGCGGCAGCAGCAATCGCAGGGCCAGACGCTGACCGTATTGGAAGCGGCGCTGCGCCACGTTTACGAGCGCAGCAGCGTCGTGCGTGAGGGCGAGGTGCTGAGCGCCGCGCTCGAACTGCACCCGGATTTCTATCGGTGGCGCGAGCTGCGTGAGACGCTCGAAGCGCACCCGGATGTCATCCGCAGCGACGGCGAGATGAGCCTGCGGACCATCCAGCGCGAGGAGCAATCGACCGTGCGGCGGGTGCGCGAAGGCCGGAACACGCGGTTCGCGCTCGGTGACGCGACGCACCTCCCGGAGAAGTTGACGCAGGGGCAACGCATCGCGGCGCGGTCGCTGCTCGCGAGCAAGGATTTCGTTAGCGTGCTCGTAGGCGACGCCGGCACCGGCAAGACGACCGTGCTCACGGCGATCGAAGCAGCGCATCGGGTGGCCGGCGGTCAGCCATTCATTCCGCTGGCGCCGACGACACGGGCGCGCGAGGCGCTGACTCATGCGGGATTCGCGAATGCCGACACGGTGCAGCGCTTCCTCGTGAGCGAGGCATTGCAGGCGCAGGCTGCGCAGCGCGTGCTCCTTGTCGATGAGGCCGGGCTGCTGTCCACCCAGCAACTCGACACGCTCACGCGCCTCGCGCACGAACAATCGGCGCGGGTGCTCCTGGTCGGCGACGCGAAGCAGCACTATAGCGTCCAGCGCGGCGACGCGCTGCGGAACGTCATCAAACACACCGGCACGCCAGTCGTGCGGCTCGCGGAAGTGCTGCGGCAGCGCGGCGAGTCGGATCGGCATTTCAGCCGGATGCTCGCGAGTGGCGAAGTAGCCGAGGCGTTTCACTACGCAGCGCGCCGAGGATTGATCGAAGAGACCCGCGACGACGAAGCGCTTTTCGCGCGCGCCGCCGAGCACTACGCCGACAATCTCGCGCACGGCGTCGAGACGCTCGTCGTAATCCCGTTCTGGGATGAAATCGAGCGGTTCAATGTTCACGCGCGCGCAGCGCTGCGTCGGCACGGTCGGCTCGGCGAGGCCGAGGTGGTGCGCGAGGCGATTAAACCGCTCACGTGGTCGGAGGAGCAAAAGGCGCACTGGAACCAATACCAGCGGGGCGACCGGCTGCTGTTTGTGCGCGACACCCGGTTCTTCCGCCGAGGCACGGCCGCCGAAGTCGCCGAGGTTTTGCCGGATGGCCTCCGGGTGCGCGGAGCGAAGGATCGCACAGAGAAAATCACGCGCCGGCAACGCGGCGCGTTCGATGTGGGACGCCCGCAACTGCTGCCGGTCGCGGCCGGCGACCGGCTCCTGATTCGTGGGCGAGAGGACACTCAGGAATTCGCCAACGGCGATTTCAAGAACGTGGCGCACGTCGATCCCGCGACGAACTCGATTGTGCTCTCCGACGGTCATGCGCTGCCCCCGGACTTCAAGGCATGGACCTACGGGCACGCGCTGACCTCGTATCGCGCGCAGGGCAGCACGGCGGAAGAGTCGCTGATCGTGCTCGGCGAGGTCGCCGAGCGCGCGCTCATGCGGCGACAATTCTATGTCGGCAACACGCGGTATCGTGGCGCGCATCGCATCTACGTTTCGCACCGCGAGGCGATTCTCGACCGGCTCTCGCGCGCCGATCCCGGCCGGGAGCTGGCGACGGAGTTTGTCGCCCGGCACCGGATCGTCGCGGACGTGCGGGAGACGGTGCGCGCAACGCAACGGATGCGCGAGCGGATGTGGCAATGGCTCGGCATGGTGCGGCACTGGCAACAGATGCAGGAAACGCGCGGTGAGCGCATGGAGCCATGATGGAAACCGGATTCGTCAGAAAACCGCGCCAGCATTTCGACACCGCGCCGCGTCCGCAGCACGTCACCTTTGATGACGGTCGGGGGCAGCGCCGCAATTTCCCGTGGATGCGCTATGCCGAGGCCCGTTGGGACTACGATATGGAGCCCGACGTGATCCACGTGCTGATCGCGGATTGGCTGGTCGTCATCCGCGGGCACAATCTTGGTCCGCTCTATCTCGCGCTGGAGGACCAGGTGCTCACGCGCCTCTGCGCGCAGCCGAAATTTGAAAAGGAAAACGAACGCATGATTGACACCTTCGCGACCGAGATACGTTTTGTGCGGCCGGTGGAAGCGGCGGGGAAGCGAAAAGGCCAAACTGAACTCGATCTCGGGGCTGGTTGATCGGCCGAAGCGAACCGGCGAAAAACGCTCCGTAACTTTCCCCGAGTGAAAACCGTGACGTAACTTCGCTGCCCAAATCACGGTAGTTTAACTACCCAAAAAAGGGCAGTTTCCCGTGCTTGCCGCGCAGGCGGAAATTTCTCTTCTCGGCGCCAACGCGTTTGATTTGCCGCTGGTGCGAGCGAATCGGGGGCGTCGGGGAACGGCCCCCGATGAGCGCCGACACGAGGAGAAAAATCAAATGACAACGCTACTGTTCGTGATGCCGTGGGTGGCTTCGGTGTGCGGCGCGGTGATGATCGGCAACGCACTGCGCCTTTGGGAAATTCAGCCGCAGGGCGGTGACAATCGGAAGCGGATGGCGCTGCTCGCCGTCGCCGCGCTGGTGTTTCCGTCATTCATGCGGGCCGCCTCGGATCTCCAGACCTCCGTCGAGTCGGGTAACGCGACGATCATGTATCTCAGCGGGACGCTCGCGGCGGTCGGCATCATTGCGGCCGGCATCGCGATGATGACCGGCCGGCATCAAATCGCCAAGTGGGCGTTCGCGGGCGCGATGGTCAGCGGACTCGCGTTCGCCATCGTGAAGACGATGTGGACGAACTTCGGGCTCACGGCGCCGGAGGTCGGTTCCTTCACTCCCTGACGGAAGCTCGCAGCCATGTCCACGGCGCACCTCAACGAGCACGACGCCAACCAAGGAGCCCAGTCGAAGGGCGAGTTCCTCGGGATGAGCGGCAACTCGGGCTGGTATCTGCTCGGGTCAGCCGGAACGACCATCCTCATGGTGATTCTGCTGTGGGGCGTCTTCGGCATTTCGCTGCTCCTCTGCCTCCTGGCTGGCGTCGTGCTCTGCCTCCTCTCTATAATATATGTGTTCGCGCTGAAGAATAACCGGCCGGAGCACTACGACACCGATTTTTTTGAGTCCGCCCTGATTGACGCTGGGGTGTTGGAACTGGCCTTCGGGCCGCGCCCGCGTCGGCTCGCGAATCCGTTTTCGGCCAACACGGTCAGCGAAGTGGAGACGCCCCGTCTCGCGGCGGGTCGCGGGTTGGTTACCCGCGACGGATTGGGCAGACGGTCTTCAGCCCCAGCGATGCAGCGGGACGGCACGCCAGCGGTGACGAAGCCCAAAACACCGACAGAGCCGGAAGGGCCAACGGTGACGCTGGCCGCATACGAGAATCTTCGCGAGGAATTGGTCGCGACCGAAGACATGCTGGAAGACGCGCTCGTCGAGCGCGGGGAGATTTGACCATGCGCCTTGAACCCACGGACGGATTTTTCGGCGAAAACGTGATCGTTTTCGAGGGGCTGCATCGCGGCGGCTTTATCTCGCGTGGATTCGAGGTGACGCCCTCGGATTTGGAGAACGCCGATCCGGTGCATCACAACGCGCTCGAATCCGACCTGACCGCGCTCCTGGCGGGTCTCAAACCCAATCACCGCCTGCAAGTGCAGTGGGACAACAGCGGCACGTTTCGTCCGGCGCTCCTCAAGTTCCGCGGCACGACCGTCGAGCGGGCAACGAATCCGTGGACGCAGCGTGTGCGCAACGAAATCTTCGTGCGCGAGTGGGGCATGGACGAAGCGGGGCGGCGGCGCCGCGAACGGCTCCGGTTGTATTTCACGATGCCGGTGGACGCTGACGCATTCGGGCCGACACGAGGCCGCGCATCAACGGCGGCGCTCCTCAGTGCCTACCAGGAGGAGTTTCACCAGATCGGTTTGTTTCTCGAAGCGTTGTTCGGCGGTGCGGGCGGGCGGGTGCGCGCGATGACCGACGCTGATCACTTCCTGCACTATCTGGAGTTCCTCAATCCCTCTCTGCCTGAGCAGAAGATTTCCGACCCGTTCGAATTTTTCGACCCCGAGAAATCGATTCAGGAAAACTGCTGGCACGGCGAGTGCCGTCCGCTGGAAAATCCCGACACCGGGTTCTACCACGACGGCTACTATCACGGGATGCTCGTTTTGAAATCGCTGCCGAAGCGCACGCGGCCGGGGATCGCCTACCTGCTCACGAAACTCGGTTTCCGCGACTACGGCATCACGGTCAACATCGAGCCCGTCGATGTGGAGCGTCTGATCGACCGCGAGCAAAAGGAGCTGACGCGCGTCGAGGGCGACTATGAGAGCTTGCGGAAAATCAAACTGCTAGCGGCGATGAAAACGAAGGCGGCGAAAATTGCGCGTTACAGCAACGGCGATAGCTCGCCCTACCGCATCCAATACATCATCCGCGCGTGGGATAAGACGCGCGAGGACCTCCGCGCCAAGCTCACCGCGCTGAAAGCCGCGGTGGGCAACATGGAGCGCGCGCAGGCTTACGAGCCGGCGCTCGAAACGTCGGCGCGCAACTTCTTCTACAGTTCGTGGCCAGGCTGGTCGTTCAGCCGCTACATCGCACTCTGGCACGATTACGACGATGCGCTCGTCGCGAATATCCTGCCGTTCTCCTCCACGCCGGTCGGCCATCTGGAAGACGCGGAATTCATTTTCGAGGGCGCCAACGGTAATCTCGTCGGCGGCCGGACGTTTTGCGGCGAGGGCAACAGCCTGACGCCGCAGAACGCCGTCATCCTGGGCACAACCGGTGCCGGCAAATCCGTGCTGACGATCAGCATCCTCTCGCAGACGGAGTGCTACTATGGATTCACGATGATCGCCGAGGAAGGCGGCGGCTACAACGTTTACGCGAAGACGGTTGATCGGAACGCGGAGCCCATCGTCATCCAGGCGAACGGCAAGCTGACGATGAACTATCTCGACACGCGAGGGCTGCCAGTCAGCGGCCTGCACCTGAGCGCGGCAGCCGCGCTGCCGATGCTCATGGTCGGTCAGTCGAAGGATGAGGACAAAAACAAACTGCGGCAGGCGTTGCTCGTGAACGCGATCAATCGCCTCTATGACGACTTCGCACGGTGGCACGCGAACAAGCATCCCGAGGCGTGGATGGCACTCGCCCGTCGCGCCTGCGCGCTCGACGCCTACCGGCGCGAGCGAATGGGGCCGCAGGCGACGGATGTGGATGCGTTCCTCGAGTTCGCCGAGTTCAGGCAGACGCGCGCGGACGAGGCCGAGGCGTTCCTCACCGGTCTCTCCGAAGCGGAAATCACGCGGTTTGCGAAGGACGCCGCCACGGCGCCGCAGGTCCGCAATCTCGTGTTCGCAGATTTCGCGCCGAACGACTACCCGCAGCACGGACATTTGCAGGAATTGCTAGCGGCGGAGGCGAGTGGGCCGCACGCCGACGAGATGCGCTATCTCGCCACCCTGCTCGAACCGTGGAGCGCAAACGGTGCCTACGGGGAACTGTTCGACGGCGTGTCGAACGTGAATCTCACGGGGAAGATCGCGCATTTCGAATTGGGCTGCATTCCCGAATCCGCCGAGGAGTTGAAAGCGGCGGCGGCATTCCTGATCGCGAATTACACGCGGTCCCACATGATGCGGTTGCCGCGTGGGGTCTGGAAGCGGAACGTTTTCGAGGAGGTCGCACGGTTCGCACTGATCCCGACCGGCAAAAAGGTGTTGCGCGAATCCTACCAGCAACTCCGCAAATACAACGTCTGGAATCTCGCTTCGGTGCAGAATTACGAGCAGTTCCGCAGTTCGGATATTCGCGGGCCGGTGCTCGGCAACAGCCGCATCCTTTTCCTCCTGCGCCAGAGCGATCGCGCGGATGTCGAGGACTTGGCGAAAGATTTTCCGGTGCCCGACGCGGTGAAGGATGCGGTGATGAGTCACCCGGAGCCCGAAAAACTTGTCGGCCAAAAATATTCTCAGCTCACCTATTATCACACCGACGAGCGCCGGCCGCTCATCGTGACTATGCGCAACGTCGCTTCGCGGGAGATGCTCTACTGCGCGTCAAGTTCCGGGGCGCACCACGATCAACGCGCGAAAGAAATCAAAGGCCACGCCAACGTCGTGGATGCAATTGTTGCCAACGCATGAAAACGCACCGGGAGATTCAAGAGGAGGCGCGGCGGCTCGAACAACTCGGCTGGCAGTATTGGAACGAGCGCCGCGTGCCCGGCGCGAACGCCATCGGGGCGACGGCGAGCGATACGGCATCGCGCCTCTTGTTGGCGCTGCCGGATTCGCGGTTTACGACCGAGCACTTCGGATCTGAACAAATCCATACGCATCGTCGGTCGCGCCGGATCGAAGTCGCGTTGGATGGTGACGCGCCAGAATTCCGTTTGCTGCAGGATGAGATTGAGACGACGGCCTCCGGGAGCGTGGTCCGTGAAATCGGCCCGGTGCTCATGCTGCGGAGCGACTCGGCCGTCGACGTGTTAGAGGACGGCTACGAACTAGGGGAGGAAGAACGCCTCGGTGAATTGCTCGCGCCCTTTGCGGATCGCGTTGAGGAAATGGATTTCGGTGACGAAGTTGACCCCGCGTTGGTGGAGCGCATCGAAGCCATCGTTGACGCAGACAATCTCAGCCCGGCGGCGCGTCTGCGCTGCAAGATGGACATCGCGGAATTTTTGGAGGGTCGGCTCGAATCGAGTCAATTCATCACCGCCGCAATCGAGCGGCAGATCTATCGCGAAAGCGAACACGAGGCGCTGGTAGAACGGCAAAACGAGCGCCTTCTCATGGATCAACCGTAACCCACGCAACGCCTCAAAGTTTTTCAACGAAAGGATCAATCATGAATCGGTTCTTGGACAATCTGGCATTCGCACAGCCGTATCTCCTCGGCATTGTGCTCGCACTGGTCATTGTGGCGTTGACGGCGGGTTGTGCGACGACGGGCGCGGATTCAGCGGGAGGCACCCGCGATTTCGTGACCACCGCCGCCACGACGGCCGGTGGCGCCTACGTGGGCGCGAAAGAAGGCGACGGCAAAGCGAAGAGCGCGGCCATCGGTGCCGCCGCGGGCTTCGTGGCCGGCGAGACGATCAATTATTTCAACAACAAGGCCCAGCGGGAAGCCTACCTCGCCGGCTATGAGAAGGGGCAGTCGAACGCAGTCAAACAGCAGTATTGGATCGCGCGGGATAACCAGCACGCGCGCACCGATGACGGCTACGAGGAAAGCCTCTATGAAATCGACGTGCCGCAGACTGACCGGGACGGTGTGCGCCGCGAGCCGACGAAACGGGTCATTCGGGTAGTGATGCCACGGGAGGGTTCGGGGTCATGAAAAGGATTTTCTTCCTCATGATTCTCGGCGTGGCGGCCGGTAGTCGGTGTTTCGGCCAGTGGGCCGTCCTTGATGCGGCGAATCTTTCGCAAAGCGCTGCGAACTACGCCGCGATGGTTCAGCAGATCGCTAAGCAGGGGGAGCAAATCAGCAACCAGGTGCGGCAGATTCAGCAATTCGAGGACCAACTGAAGCGCATGGGAAATATGGCAGACATCAAGGCGGTCGTCGGTTTCCCCGAGCTCAAACTCGATCTGAGTTTGCCGACAAGAATCAAGACGTGGGCAGACGGCTTGGCGACGGTGAACGGCTCAAGTTTGTTCGGCGACTCGCGCGGCGGCGTTTATCGCGCCGTCGCCAGCGACTTCCAGGACTTCGACGGCGCGCCGGTCGCTCGCGAAGCGGACAGCTACAAACCTGCGCAGGAGATCACGAGCACGGTCGATAATTTCAAGGACGTTCAAAGTGACGTGTATGCCCGCAGGGAACAATTAAAGCGGGCCATCGCGAAAACGAGCGATGCGTTGCAAGCCGCCGAGACGGACGCCGAAGAAAAGAAACTGCAAGCAGTGTTGAGCGCGCAATACAGTCAGCTCGCGGCGATGGATTCCGAGGTCACGTTGAGCGCGGCGGACATTCAGGTGAAAGCGGCGGAATCCACCGCGATGACGAGCGCGCAAAACGAGGCGGATGCGGAGGCTCGGCGTAAACTCGCGCAACAGGAAGCGACGAAAATCGGCACCACGTTCAAGCCGATCTACGAACACATTTTGCTCTATGTGAAGGAACAGCCTTTTCGCCCGTAGTTTGGCACGGACGCCGATGTAAAAGGTCTTACGTCACAGCCGCCATGAAGACGATTCACCCTCTTTTTCTTTTTCTGATTGGAGCCGCCATCGCTGGATGCACTGACAAGCAAGCCGTTGAGGAAAAGGCTCGCCGTGATGCCGAGGCAAAAGCGCGGGCCGAGGCCGCGCGAAAAGAAATGCAAACACTCCCGCAGGTTTTTCGGCCCCGTTACGATGGTAAGCGACTTGAACCGGAGCCAGTGAAAACAAATTCCACGACCGCCGCAACTGACCCTGATCCGGCAAAAAAACCATGAGCGCTCCCGCGGGCAGCATTCTTCCGCAGTCGTATTTCGACGGGCTCTCCCAATTATGGGGTGCGACCGCTTACGTTGCGGCGTCGATTGTGGCAGCGGGTCTTGCTTTTGCTGGTTGGACGAAACGGAACGATCCGGTCACGCTCATCTGGCTTGTCACGAAGGTGCTTTTGATTGGGCTCGCGACACTTTTCCTCCGGGAGTGGCTGCTGCGGCTCGGCGATGTCGTCACGGCGTTTGGTAATGTCTTCAACGTTGATCCAACCAACGTGGACGAGAAATTCATCCGGTTCCTTTCGGGCACATCGCCATCGCAACCGAACGCCAGCGCATGGGATGTGATTTGGGATACTGGCTCCATTGGCACGGCCATCGCCTATGCGATGTTGTGGCTCTTCGGCTGGTTCTCCTACGGCGTGCAGTTCATTGTGAAGCTGGTCGGGGACATTTTGCTCTCGGCGGGGTGGGCGCTGAGTCCGCTCTTTCTCTCCTTCTTCCTGCTACGTCCGATGGCTGGGGTCGGTCTTAAATACATTCTCGGGCTGGTTGCCCTGGTGTGTTGGCCTTTCGGCTGGGTCATCGCATCCGTGGTGACTGACGCGATGCTTCAGGCCGCGGCGACAGCGAGCCTACTGCCGGTCGTTGTGACCGGAGGCGCGTCGGTTGCGCCGGTGCTCACAGTGTTGATGATCGGCGCGTGGATGCTTCTCAGCTCGGCTCTCGCGCCGTATGTGCTCTATCGCGTTCTTACGTCCGGGGCCAACCCCGCAGCGGCGTTTGCACAAGGTCTCGCGGGCATCGGTCAATCTGCGCTGGCTGGGGGCGTTGGGGCCGCGACGGTCGCCGTGACCGGCGGTGCCGCTACGCCGGCGGTTGTTACTGCCGCCGCGCTCGGAGCTATGGCGGCGGGCACGGAGTCGGCCGCAAGGGGAGGCGGTTCCGCGCGCACAACTGCCACCGCAACGGGAGGTATGTCCGGATTCTACGGCGGCCGTTTCATGCGGCAGCAAACAGCCTCGATGGAGGCAATGGCCAATGCAGCAACGCGTCGCGCTGCAGCATCAGAGCAATTTGCGGCACACTATGCGGGCGGCGCGAGTCAAAGCTCGCAGCAAGCGAGCAAGTTTCCACATCAACCGCACCATCCCGATCCAAATCAAGCCGCCATCGACATCGAATCCCATGATGCATGACAGATACGGTGCCGCGCTCAAGCGCTGGGTCGCGGCTCAAAAAAGAATCGAAGCAGCCGAAGAAAAAATTCGCGCTACTTTTTTGGAACGCACGTTTGGCCCGAAGACCGAGCGCGGCGCACCACCTTCGCGTCCAGGCGTCAGCACCACTCCTCCAAAACAACCACCGAAAAAATAGCATCATGGTCGCACCCGCCGAAAGCACTGCGACGCGGCTTCCGCCGCTCGCCTCCAGCTTCGGCAAACCGAAATCCACGTTGCTCGCGATTTTCACGCGACAACGCCGGCAATCGTTAGTCTGGTTCCTCGTCGCAGTCGCGGCCTGGGTGTGGGCGGCATGGGATCGCCACGCGCTCGTGGAGCAACTGACACGCAAGCGCGAGGTCGTCGTCATCGACAGCCTGGGCACTTACTACGTGTCGCCCGTCGTCGACATCGAGCACGCGAAAGACCTCCACGCGCTGCAAACGAAGCTCGCGTGCAAGGCGCTTTTCGAGCGCAACCCGGAGGGGTTGGACAACCCGGAGCTGTTCAAGCTGCTCTTTCTGAAAGACGCGGCGAAGACGGCGCTGGCTGCCATTGAAAAGAACAAGGCGGAGTATCAGGCGAAGTCGCTCCATCAGAAAGTCGAAACCGGCACGCCGGAAATTCTGAGCACACGCGACAACGCCTTCTACACCTCGGTGGACGTGCAACTGATCCGGGTCGGCGCGTATCAGGGCGCGCCGATCACGGAAGTGCTGCGCTACCGGGTGAAATTCAAATTCCTGCTCAACCCCGATCTCACGCGCAACGGCCGCTTTCCGACCGCCGTCGCCGCTTTCCAAATCGAGCCGGTCGGAAAAACATAGGGAGGGGTTATGTTGAAAAGTGTAGGACTGTTCCTTGCCGCATTGTCGGCGCTTTCGGCTCAATCCATCAGCGAATTTGCGCTCGATCCACGAAAGGCGGTCGATCTGCCGGTGTCGCGGGAGGTAACCGCCGTCACGTTGCCCGGCGCGATCACCGCGGTCGCCGGCGCGGACATGCTGATCGACGACGGGCGCGCGGCGGCCGTCGAGATCGAGGAAGGCACGCCCCTGCGCTTTCATGTGACGCACGTCAAGGGCGCGAATTTCCTCCTCGTGCAGAGCATGCAGTCGGACGCGGCGGGCACGCTCACAGTGATTTTCGACGGCTCCGCGTATGTCCTGCAACTGCGCACCGTCGCGACGAATCCGGTCGCGAGCGCGATCTTCAAGCGCCCGGTGGTCGAAGGCGCCACGAAGATTGAGCATCTGCCCGAGCCGGTGAAATTTTCGCCGCGGATCGCGTTCAGCATTCTCGACCGGGCGCGTGCCTATCCCGTCCTAGCGAAGTCGCTGCCGAAAGCCGTCGAGGGCGTTACGCTGCGTGCGCAAGGCCGTAAGGTGGTCCTGCCCGATCTCGAAATCGACGTGCAGGAAGTTTACCGCTTCTCCAAGGAAGACGCGGTTGTCTTCCTCCTTAGTCTCCGCAATAAGACCGACCGCGTGCTCGATCTCGCACCGAGCACGTTCGCCGCCCGGGTCGGCGACGAGAAGTTCGACGAATCGATTGCGAATGCCCCGCGCACCTTGCGCCCAGGAGAGACTGCCGAGGCGGAATTCGCTATCGTCGGAATGCCTGATGGCACGCGCAACGATCTGAGCGCGGACAACGCGTTCACGATTCTCGTCAACACGACACGTCGCGACGCCGCCACGGCGGCCACGGTGCCGGCATCGAAGGAGACTCCGTCGTCATGAATCCGCGCGGGCTCAAAAACTTCCTGACGAGCAAGCTCGGCTTGTTCGTCGTGTTTCTGGTGGTGCTGTTCAGCGGACTGTTCGTTTACGGCCAGCATCAAGCTGGCGAGCGACAGGCTGCCCGGCTCGCGCAGCAAGGCGCAAAAAAAGTCGAGCTTGGCGAGATGCACGCGCCGCTCGCGGAAGGGCTGGAAGACGGCGTGCCACAGCAAGCACGGCCGACGGGCACTAAAGCGGACAAGAACGGCGGCATCGTGCCGTTCCGGCCGGTCGCCGCCGTCGCGTCACGTCCAGCAACCGCGGGCGACCGCCCGGCCGCGAAGCCGGCAGAGCAACCGCGGAAGATTCGCTACCAGACCCTGCTCGCGAGTTACGAAGCGCCCGCGCCCGCTGCGCCCGTCGCTCCACCGCCGCCGAAACGCTTCGTGCCCTACGGGACGCTGCTCAAATGCAAACTCGTGAACACCGTGGATAGCGCGAATCTCGAAACGCCGGTCATCGCGATGCTGCTGGAAGATGTCTGGCAGAACGGCGAGTGCGTGATTCCGGCCAACACGCTGGTGCATGGTTCGGCCAAAGCCGGTCGCCTCCGTGACCGCGTCACGGCGGCCGGCACGTGGCGCTTCGTCTGGCAGGACGGGCGCGAACTCGCGTTCACCGGCATCGCGCTCGACCGCGAATACGATCACGAGATCGACGGCTACGGCATCACGGATGGTTCGGCGGGATTGAAGGGCCGACTGATGGCGTCGGACGATCTGCAAGAACTCAAGATGCTCGCCTCCGCCGCACTCAGCGGGTTTGCACGCGGGACGCAGGACCGCACGCAGACCGTTCTAGGGAGCACGATTACCGGCTCGGTTTCCAATGGCGTTCGCGAGGGAGCCGGCGAGGTGTTCGATCTCTACGCCCAACGCACGCTGAAGGACATTGAGCAAAACGGCTACTTCGTGCGAGTCGCGGCCGGCAAAGAATTTTACGTTTACGTCGTCGAAACGGTCGATCCGCGAAAAGCGAAGATCGCCGGGACGAAAGTCGAAAGCTCGGTGGCGCCAGCCCCACCGGCGGGCCAACCCGCGCCGGAACCGAAAACGAAAGGATGAATATGCGTGCCACATGGATTTTGATCTTCGCGATGGCCGTGGCGGGTTGCGCCACGCAACGCCCCGCTGCGCGTTCGTCGGCGAAAGCGCCGTCGTTCGCGGAAAGACCGTTGGTGAACGAAGCTGCACCCACCCGCGTCGTCGAGACGCGTTACGAACTGCGGAGTTATCGCGACGCGGACAACCCTGCGGTTCGCCACGAAGCCCACGCGGTCTACCGGACGACGCGCGTGCCCACGCGTGCCGGGGAGATTGCCAGCGACACCCTCGAAACGATCCCGCGTGCCGAGTTCGCGCCGGCCAGCTACGCGCCGCTGCCGCGCAGCGCGGAGCTGGCGGCCGAGGTCGCAACGCAGAAGGAAGTCACGGAGCGTTTGCGCACGATTCAGGCTGCGATGGCCACCACCGAAAAACAGGCACAGAGCCAATACGGAACGCTCGTCACGGAGACGGCGGAGACGATCAAGCTCCGACGCGAACTTGAGGCCGAGCGGGCACGGGTGAAGGAACTCGAAGCGAGTTTGCGTGACCGTGCGACAGATTCACCCCCGGTGGCGTCGTCCGCGACGGCGCAGAACACGACGGCAACCAGATGGTGAGTTATGGCAGCGGACGACATACTCCGGGAAAAGCTCCGCACGCTGCCGGCGCGGTTGCAGAGGGCGATTGTCGGGCAGGACGAAGCGGTCGCGCTCGTCGCCGAGCGGCTCCAGCACGGGGAGCTCGGGCTGACGAAAAACGGCCGGCCACGGGCGAGCTTCCTGCTCCTCGGCCCGACCGGCGTCGGCAAAACGGAACTGAGCTTGCAGTTCACGGAGGATTTGATCGGGCCGGGCAAGCTGGTGCGGCTGGACATGTCAGAATACCAGACGCAAGACCGGCTCGCGCTGCTGCTCGGGACGTCCGACGCCGATCCTGGCCGCATCGCGGAAGGTTACGACGCGTGCGGCGGCGTGGGCACGCTGCTATTCGATGAAATCGAAAAGGCGCATCCGCGCGTCCTGAACATTATGCTGCAACTACTCGACGCGGCCCGCCTGACGACGGGCAGTAATCGCGTCCTCGATTTTTCGGCTTGGTATTGCGTGCTCACGAGCAACACCGGCGCGCAGCGCATCATGGCGATGCGCAAGTCCAAATACGAAACGATGGAACGGCTGGTGCGGCAAGATGCGCAACGCGAGCTCAGCCCGGAGCTGTTCGCGCGCATCACGGCGACGGTCGTTTTCAACAAGCTCGGCTATGACGCGCAGTGCCGCATCGCCGAAGCGATGCTGGCGCGCGAGCTGCGCGAGCAGAGCGTGCGCGGCTACGCGATGACGACGGAAGCGAACGCCGTCGAGGTCGTCATCCAGCACGGCTACGATGACCGGCTCGGCGCGCGCCCGATGCGCGACGCCACGGAACGGCTGGTGCGCAACGCGCTGGCGGATGATTTACTCAACGGGGGTCGCGGGAAAGGCCGGTTGCAGGCGCATCCGGCTGGAACCAAACTAGAGCTATTGCCGGCCGCGACGGCAGCAGCCGCGTGAAAGGGTATATGGAAAAATCGTCTCGCAGCGGCCAGCTTCGGATGATCGTCCTCAAATGGGACCGCCTCTATGGTGATCTGATACAGCACACGATCGGGAATGTCTGGCCGAAAGCCGACGTGCGGGTCTATCAGCGCGGCATCGAGGCGCTGGCCGCCATCGACGCGCGCGAGCCGGACCTGTTCATCACCGGCGTCAAGGTCGCGGACATGGACGGGCTCGAACACCTGGAGCCCTTCATCGAAACTTCGCTCCCGATCCTCGTGGTCACTTCGCGTCCGGACTCGCGCATGTTTGAAATGCTCCGAGCCGTGCGCTATGACGGAATTTTCGATGGTCGGAATGAAGGTTGGGAGCGTCTCGCGATTGCGCTCCAGAAGGTGGTGCAGCACGAACTCTACATCAGTCCGTCGCTGATTCAGTATTTGAAGGCGCCAAAAAACACCACGCTCGACGCGCTCACTGAAATGGAAAAGGTCGTGCTCTCCGTGATCGGGGACGGCTCCGATAATCTTCGCGCGAGCACGCGGCTTGGGATGTCACCGGAGACGGTCGGCAGCCATCGCAAGCGGATCATGGGAAAACTGAAACTGCACCATAAAGGAGAAATCGCCTCGTATGCTTTGATCCATGGCTACGTGCTGATCACCTCCGAGGGGGTTTCTTATCCCGGATTCCAGCGCCGCCTCGCGACCGGTTCCCGACCGGAGCGACACCGCGGAGGAAGGCCTCGACGGGAAGACCGGGGGGATATTTTGAGCAGCCGGATGGGGCAGGTATTTCCGCGGAATTGACCGCGCCTCTTCAAACCACGGGCTGCGGCGTGCAACGTTCGAGGCGATGGCATGCGCGTGAGTCGAGCCTCGCGCTGAGAAATTGGCGTTGCACCCGTTACGCCGGTCAGACGAAAAAAGGGGCCGAAGCCCCTTCGTTCAGTCTTCGTAAGGTAGCATGAGGGTGAGCACCGCGGCGGCCGTGTCGCCCGGGCCGATGTGGAGTTTCATCGCGTGCTTTTTCCCGGTGATGATGACCGTGAAAAGAATCTGGTCGGCGTCACGGGCGGAGCGGATCGCGAGTTTGGCCATCGTGGAAATATCGTGGCAGATGCCGGAGGAATCCTGATCCGGCCGTTGCAACGCTTCCTCAATAATGCCCCACACCGCTGACGTGCAGGCGAACGGATGTTTCCAGTGCTGGCGGATGGAATCGACGTGGTTCAAGTCGACGAGCACACCGTCCTCGATAGCTTGGGCACGGGAGTAGGAGTAGATCGTTTCGCCGAACAGGTTTTCGTTTGTCATGCTTTGTGCCGTTCGGCCCGTGGGGCGTGCATCACGTCTCGTGACCTTATCGCCTACTGCCGATTGGCGATTTCGCCCCACACCCGAAAGTCAAAGCGGTGGACGGAGCGCCGAGGCGGCGGGTCTGCCCGCAACGAGGGGGAAGCGGAGTGATTCCGCGTGGTGGAGATCGCGCAGCGATACGACCTTGACCGGGTGTAGAATGGGGAAATCAGCGGCTGGCAGTCGCTAGCTATTCCCGAGCGAAGCGAGCATCACATTCGCGCTTCAGCGAGTCTTTCAAGCGATGATGGCTTGTCAGCGCGCCTTGCGTTGGCAGCAAAAAGGCGGCCGGTTGAACCGGCCGCCCGTCGAGGCGGTTTTCATTCCGCCTGCGCTTCGGCTTTCAGTCCCGCGAGCCGGCCGAAGATGAACGTGTGGGCTTGGTCGGCGAGCTTTGCGACCAACGGCAAGTCATCACGGCCGAAGCTGTCGGTGTCGTGATAGTTCTTGGCGTCGTCCACGTAGGTTCGGGCGAAGGTCACGTTGTAGAACTTCTTTTGGTCGGTCTCGTTTTCCCACACGGCGGCTTTGATCCGGCCGAGGCGGAAGGTCTGCACCGGCAGCTTGGCACCGGTGGGAGTGTTCTTGGATTGCGTAGCGGTCTGAGCGTTTTTGGAGGGCATGATAGTTCCTTTTTGATTTTGTGAGGAGCGGGATTGCTCTCTCGCCAAAGGGCGGGGGTGCCGACCGGCGCGAGGGGACAGTTTGGGGGATTCCTTTCAAGGAGCACCGAAATGGCCGTGTCCGCTTGCGGCGCGCCGGTGGGAGGTTCCGCCAGAGAGAGCAAGACTGCTCCGGCAAAAAAGGAACGCTCCGCGCAGCGGAATCGCCGCCACAAACGCGGGCGCAACGCTCGATCGAACGCGACCGGTGCTGCTGGGGAATGACCTCGCCTGGCCGGATCGGCACGGGTGGGAAACGGCCAAAAGAAGTTCGTTTGTGACTTTGCCCGGGCTCGGACGCTGCCAGATACGACACCGCTGGCCGCGATGACGGTCGCAAAGCTCGCCGACGCCACACGTTCGCCGGTGAGCCGGTGTGGAGAAAGCCGAAGTGCCGGCCGAATCGCCTCGACGGCCGGTGCAACCGGACGCCTCGTGTCCGCAGGCGCTTTTTGGTCATCAGGCTGTGGCATGGGCATGAGTCGAATCAAACGGTCATCCGCAGCTGGCTGCTGATCGTTTCCTCGAGCGCTTCGCGTTCAGTGATTCCCCGCGCGATGACGGCGAGCGCCTCGTCGTGAAAGACGTTCGCTCGTGTGCGGACCGCAAAGCCCATGCGAGTGATCTCGCCAAACCATTCGGCCGATGCGACGGCGCGCTGTTCGCGGTGATCCCAAAGATGGAGCCCGCCGCCCTCAAAGGCCGGGCTCGCGTTGAGGAAGAATCCGACCGCTTGGTCAGGCGACGCGATGCGGTCTCCATAGTTGTAGTGGCAGCCGTTTTTCGACTGACGGTAAACTTGGTAACGATGCGCCGTGGCGCCGTGCGGTTCATGAGAAAGTTGAGTTTCTTTTTTTGTCACGGGAATGTCCTCCATTTTGGGTTTGATCCTTTCGTGGGTTTGCCGCGGAACGAATGGGCGGTCATTTCGCGAACGCCTTGAGGCGGGTGTTCAGGACTTTGATGTCGATCTCGGCGCCTGTGACCGTGGCGCGCGCTTTCGCGAGGCGCACTTCGGCTTGCAGCAGTTCGTGTTTCAGGCGCGAGAGTTCGTCAGGAAAGGCCGCGAGCCGGGAAGCTCGCGCCGAGGTGGCCGATGGTGCGGCGGGTGATGTTTCTTGATTTCCGTTGTTCATAACGCCGGAAACCATCGGCCTCACGTGCTGGCGCCGACAAGCGCGCGCATCTGCCGAATTTGGCGTAGATTTGCTGCCGTAATTTGGGCAGTTCAACTACCGCGAACTCGGCAGACACACAGCCTTGAGCGAGAGCGAAACGGTGCGAATCGTGTGGCGAACCAAGGAGGAAATATGTTGCAAATGACCACTACGCTTCAGGGGGCTTCGCCGGTGACGGAAACGATCAAACCGGAGTGGCTGCGGTTACCGGCACCGGGCACGCGCTGCCGTTTCACCGGGCTTTCTCGCGGCACGTTGAACGAATTGTCGATCCCATGCCCGGCGAACGATCACAAACCGCCGGTGAAAAGTGTCGTGATTCGGAAACGAGGCGCGGTCCGCGGCATTCGCTTGATCAGCTATGATAGCCTGATGGCGCATTTGGAGAACCTCACATGACTACACAGAGAAACCGATTCCGTTCGCTCGTTTCGCGTCTGAAACGCCGCTGGAGATTGGGACAGCCCTGGTCCGTCGCGACGGGGCCGGCATTCCTGCTTACGGTAGAAAAATTGAGCGGGCATTGGGCCGGATTCCCGTGGCGCACGTTTCAATCTGCTGACTTTGACCGGGACGATGCCGGCGATGAGTGCATCACCATCGCCTTCGATTTTGCGGTGGTGAAGATTCACGGGCTGGGTATCGAGCCGATGATGTCGGCGATTGCACTCCTGCGGTTGGACAAAGTGTGGGAGACTCCCGCAGCGCGAGTCCTGCGTTTAGTCCCGACGCCTCGCATCGGTGAGATCGAGGTGCAGCATCGGCGGTAGCTGGCACCGGTGCGGCGCGGCGCGGCGAATGCGCTCAGAGTGTTGCGCCCGCCGCGGACTCACGCCGGGGATGCACACCGGGCCTTCAGACCTGCCGTGCGTATCGTGCGAGCTAGCTTTTGTTGAGGTATTGGCGGCCAACGTCCGTGGTAACGTAGCGCTGCAATGGGCTGCGAGGTTTGTCGGGAAGGGTCATGGCGAGCCAACCGGCGGTAACCGCAGGTTCCAGGTGCGCCTTCCTGAAGTGTTTCGCATCCTTCAGCCGGAGGTGCTGGCGAATTTCCGTCGCCGAGCGCGGATGAAGACAGAACTGAAGAATCGCCGCCAGAGCTTGGGGGGTGGCTTGGGGGGTAGCTTGTGGGGAGCCGTTAGAAGTCGTTGAAAGGTCTGGTCTTGTTACTCTTTCAGCTTGGGGGGTGCTTGAGGGCTCCTTCCGCAGGGGCAGGCGCGCGACGAAGTAGCTGCGATCCTCGTCCGTTTCGAGTTGAGGCTCCGCCGAACCATTGCGCTGCATCGCTTGCAGAATCTTGGGAATGCCGGTGCCGCGACCTTCGCTCAAATCCAGCTCCTTCAAAAATTCTCCAATGCGCCGGTTGCGATATCGGTGCGCGACGGCGCGACCCTGCCGCAGCGCATCCAGGCTGATCGAGCGATCCGGTCCGGGATAGCTGGCAATCGTCACCTCTTCGGGAGTTACCTGCACTTCGATGGGTTCGCGCTCTTCGTAGCTACGGTGATAAACCGCGTTGACCAACGCTTCCTCCAACGCGGCATAGGGCACGTTGAAATAGCGCTCCGCTTCGGCGCGGTCCGGACGCTTGCGCACATGCTCTACGACGACGGCGCTTTGGAGATAGGCGAGGGCTTCGCGGAGCATCGAGCCAAGCGGCCCCTTAAACGTTTTCTCGGTGAAGTGATCGCCACCCTTTCCCTCGGGAAAAAGCACCACGTCGATCTGTGCCTGCGGAAAAAAGCGCGTCGGATCTGATGCGAAGAAGAGCAGGCCAACGTTGATCGGGAGCGGCGATTCCGGTGGACCGCCGACTACTCGCATCTGGCGGCACAGGTCGATGAAGGGCATTTTTCCCGACTCCGTCAGCAGGTCGCTGCGCACGTCGCGAAGGAAATTCTGGATCAAGGTGAGCTGCAGGTCGCTCACGACCGCCCGCGTGTTCACGCGATCGTCAAACGGCACGCGGTTGGCGAGGCCGATCAATTCCTGTTCGTCAGCGCCCTTGGCCCGCACCGTGGCCGATCCACGCCGGATGTAGTAGGCGCTTTCGCGGTTCGTCTCCGCCAGCGAGACCGGAGCCTGATAGGGCCGCATGTCACCGCCGGGCGCCCAAACGACGAGGACGTGGCGGCCCTCAATCACGGCCGGTTCCATTACAGGGTGATAAGCCGGACGGAGTTTGTGCCCGAGCTCGATCATCTTACGCTGAATAGCGTCGATTTGATTCGCCTCCAAGCCGGCCGGCGGCAGCACGGGCCGGCCATTCTTTTCTTCAACGCCAATCACGAGATAGCCGCCGCCCCAATTATTGAAGTCGTTGGCGAACGCACAGAGCGTGTGCAGCACTGCCTCGGGGTTCCATCCCTCCTTGAATTCGAGCCGCTCCCACTCGACCACTTGGCCGTTGAGCAATTGCTGAATGTTGATCGGAAGAGGCATGAGTCGCGCGGCGGAAACGGTGATCGGCCATTGTTGTGGCAACGACGGTCTGCTGCAAGCCGTCGCGCAAAGCCGCGCCTGACCTTTCCGTGCGATTGTCGCGCTCTTTTCGTCACGCGGAATTTCACCCAGTCAATTTCAAGACTGGAAGCTTCGAAATTGCCCGGCGCTTGGTGTCGGTGTCGATGTGCGTGTAGTGCTGGGAAATCGCTTGGGACTCATGCCCCACGATGTCCCGTGCGGTCGCATCGTTGACGCCTTCACGCTTGAGCGCGCTGGTCGCCGAATGGCGCAACGAGTGAAACGAAAGCGCACTGGTCTGCCGCTTTCCGCTGCGACCTTTCGGCGCCTTCGCGTCGGCGTGGTGCGTGCGTTTCTCGGCGAGCTTCGCTGCGGTGAGAATATCGTGGAATTGATTGGAGAGCGATCCGGTCCGCCCTTCTTTGGTGACAACGGCGTGGGCTTTGGGAAAGACGGGAGCGGTGGCGCGCTCAGGCGTGGATAGGCGTTTCAGAAAATCGCGCAGCAGGTCAGCAATGGGCACTTCAACGGTTCGCTGCGTTTTCGCCGTTTTGAAATGAACGACCGCCTTTTCGAGGTCCACTTGGCTCCACGACAAACTCGCAATGTCTCCGAGTCGTTGCGCGGTGTAGAAGCCGAAAAGGATCATCCCCTTCCACTCGCCGGGCGCGTTGGCCAAAAGGGTCTCGATCTGCGCGGTGGTGAAAGGACGGCGGGCGGTTTGATTTTCGCGCACTTTCAACGTCTTCACTTTGTTGGCGACATTCTCGATCACATGTCCGTCGCGCCACGCTTCGCTCAAAAGGATGCGGAGCGTCTTGAGGTAGATGTTGGCACTCTTCGCACTCAGGCGCGCACCAATGTGGTCGCGGAACGTTTGGACTTCGACCGCACTGAGGAACACGAGATTTCGTTCGCTTTTCGATCCCAGGAATTCCCCAAAGGCGTCCGAAATCTGGCGGTAGCGGGCGAGGGTGCCGGGGCTTACCTCCTCTGTCGCCTTACGCTTCAGCCAAATCTCGGTGTAGGTCTTGAACGAGACTTCAACGGCGGCATTCTCGAAGTATTTCGAGGCGATGTCGCGGATCACCCGCATGTGATGCTCGCCCCGTCCCAAACGCTGCGCGGCGTCTTCGTAGGATCGGGCGACCTCCTCCGCCTTCTTTCGATTCGTCTCCTTCGTGGACCGATTCGAGAAAACGCCGGACGTCGCCTTGAAACGGGCGATCCAAAATGGGCTCTTGGGATGTCTCCAAACGCAGGCCATGGGCTACCTTTCTATGAGTGATTTTGGTAAGACAAAAGTTAGACAATAGCGGACCAAAATCAATGTCGCAGACGATAGATTTACCTCTGAGAGCATTTGTTCCAAAGGTAGCCTTTGGACACCGGGGTTCGAATCCCCGTGGGGACGCCAGCGAAAGCCGCCATGTAATGGTGGCTTTTTTGTTTATCGAGATAGAGGCACGATGGGTTTTCCGAATCCGCTATAAATCGGGCGAGCGGGAAAGACACCGCTGTTCGATCGCGGGCTAGGGTGGAGCTTTGTGAGGATGTTCTAAATAGCTCTTAATCAATATCCAGTGTCTTATGACAGTTTAAATCATACTGAATCGATTGACATTGAGTTAGTGGGACTATCTGGTCCTCGCCTGCCAGCGCACGAGCGCAGCAATTGACCTGATCGTAGGTGGGCCGTCCACGGCACCTGCGATGGTCGCAAGAACCACCTTTCGCGGGCCTTCCGGAATACCGGTGCATCCCCGTCCTCCTCGCCGCGCGGCGCAGGCCTGCGCGTCGGCTTCCTCGAACTCGACTACGGACCACCATGCATTCCTTTGAACCACGCACGCGCCGCGCTTCGACCCATCGGTCGGCGGGCCTGTTGCTCTTATCGACTTTGATCGGCTCCGCGATGGCGGAGGTTTCTCTCACCAGTCCCGCTGACGAGCAGCCCGTCGCGCTCGAAGCGGTGAGCGTCACGGGCACGAACATCAAGCGCGCCGACCAGGAAAAGACGCTGCCCGTCACGATCTACTCCGCGGATGACATCGATGCGCGCGGCGCGACCACGCCGGCCGATCTGCTGATCGCGATTCCTGAGATCACGAATCTCCCGAACAACGAGACGAGCACCAACGCCGTCGCGGCCCGCGGCGACAACGTCAACGTCGCGCTCCGCGGCATCGGTTCGGGCAACACGCTCGTGCTGCTCAACGGCCGGCGGATGCCGACGCATCCGTTCAACACGTCGAGCGTGAACGTCAACACACTGCCCACCTTCGGCGTGCAGCAGGTCGAGGTGCTGCGTGACGGCGCGTCGTCGATCTATGGCTCCGATGCAGTCGCGGGTGTGGTGAATTACGTCACGCGCAAGGACCCGCGCGGCGAAGAGTATGGCCTGCGCTACGGCGTGACTGAGCACGGCGGCGGCACGGAGGTGCAGGGCAATTTCGGACTCGGCCGCGTGTTCGCGGGCGGGAAGGGGAGTCTGCTCTTCAATGTCTCCGCTTACAATCGCGACCCGATCTTTCTATCGCAGCGCGATGTATCGCGGTCCGCGGATCGGAGCGCCACGGCGCGCCCGCCGTGGAATGTCGCCGGTGGCGCGTACGACAGCCTCTCCACCGCGAGCATCTGGACGCAGTACCGGATTGGTGCGGGCATTACGTCGGGCACGATCCGCTATTTCTATCCGACCGACGGCACGCCAAGCGGCACACCCGCGCTGACCAACACCGCACCCCCGCGCAGCCTGTACGCGGACTACAACCAGTACATCACTGGGCAGCCCCGCAGCTCGCGCTTCAATCTCTACACGCGTGCCGAGTACGAGCTCACGCCGCAGCTGCGCGCCTTCGGCGAGATCACGGGCTACTATTCGGCTTCGCGCACCAACCGGCAGCCGATGGCGCTCAGCTCCTCGGATGCGGTCGTCACGCTCTCAGCCGATAATCCGTACAATCCGCTCGGCTCGCGTTTCTATAGCACCACGGGCGCGGCGAATGCCGACGGCACCGCGCGCCTCACGGGCACGCCGTCCGCGATCACGATCGCGGCGGTGCTGTTTCCCGACGGCGGCGCGGAGAAGATCGTGACCTCCGATGCCGTGTACCGCGTGCTCGGCGGCCTGCGCGGCCAAGTCGGCCACTCGGCGTGGACTTGGGAAACGGGCCTGAGCTACGGCGCGGTCCGCGCGACCGACTCGCTCGTCAACTCGATCCGGCAGTCGTACATCCAGCAGGTCGCACAGCGCACCGATGCGAGCGCGTGGAATCCGTTTGGCTACACCTTCAAGGTGAGCGGCAACGCCGTCGTCGCCGACAAGCCCTACGCGAATCCCGAGAGCGTGCGCGCCTCCTACACGCGTCCGCTGAATCGCTACGGCCACAGCACCATCGCGGGCATTGACGCGCAGGTGGGCGGACCGGTCGCCGACCTGTGGGCGGGCCCGCTCGCCACGTCGCTCGGCGTCGAGTGGCGGCGCGAGTACAAGGAGGACACGAAAGACCCGTTCGCCGGGACCAATCCCGTGGATTCGGGCCTCGATCCGGAGGACAACGATTTCCTCACCACCTCGCCGAAGAAAAACTACACCGCGTCCCGCACCATCGCGAGCGCCTACGGCGAAGCACTGCTGCCGCTCGCTGGCCCAAAGAACCAGTGGCCCGGCCTCTACTCGCTCGAGCTGAATGCCTCGGCGCGTTTCCAGAAATATTCCGACTTCGGCTCCACCACGAAGCCGAAGTACGGCGCGAGCTGGCGGCCGCTGCGCGGCGTGTTGTTCCGCGGGTCGTTCAACGAGGGCTACACCGCGCCCGATCTCGCGACGCTCTACCAACCCACGTCATTCTCGAACTCCGCTCCGCCCGGATCGCGCGATTCGGTGCGCAACAATATCTTTCTTAGCGCCGGTCTCACCGCCGACAACCAGGTGCTCAATCGCACCTACTCGGTCGGCAATCGCGCGCTCCAGCCCGAGACCTCGAAGGGCCGCAGCTTCGGCGTCGTCCTCGACGTGCCGCGCGTGAAGGGCCTCTCGGTGACGCTTGATTACTGGGAGCTGGAGCAGAAGAATCTCGTCACGAGCATCGGCCGCGACGCCTCGCTCGATGCGCAGCTGCTCCTCGACTACACGCAGAAGCAGCTCGCCGCAGGGAAATCCATCGAGTCGATCGAAGTGGGCTCGCGTATCAATCCTACGGATACAGCCGGCGGCTACGTCGGCGATCCCAACACGCTGCGCGCGCCGGTGACGGCTGCGGACCGTGCGCTCTTCGCGCAGACGTGGGCCGTGCTGCCGCAGAGCCAGTGGACCGCCGCGCTGGGCCAGTGGATCGGCGGTATCTCCAACTCCACCAATGGCACGGGCCGCAATTTCTCCAGCGGCCTCGACTACGGTGTGAGCTACAGCCTGCCGCGCACGCGGCTGGGCCAGTTCCGCGTCTCCACGCAGGCGTCGCAGTTCCTGAAGAAGTACACGCAGAACACGCCGACGTCTTCGCTCAACGACTCCATCGTCGCCCTCAACACCGCCGAGTGGAAGGGCTCAGCCACGATCCAGTGGCGCAAGGATTCGTGGGCCAGCGCGCTCAGCGCCGCCTACACCGGAGCGACCCGCACAGGCGCGACGACGACCAAGACGGTCTACGATTCGCTCGGCCAACCGAGCTACATCCGCGTCGTCACCAACAACGGCTCGACCTCGTACGTCGAACTCGGCGACGACCAGCTCCAGCTCAACGGCAACATTTCCTATGCCTTCAAGAGCAACCGCCAGTCCTGGCTGAGCGGCGCCAGCGTGCGTCTCGGCGTGAGCAACCTGCTCGATACCGAGCCCACGCGCAGCACCAGCTCCACCGGCTACAGCGGTTCCACCGGCTCCAGCGCATGGGTCGGCCGCGCCTACAGCCTCGAATTCCGCCGCTCCTACTAACCCTCGTCTTTCGTTTCCATGATCGCTCGCATCTCATCACTCGCGCGCGCTGCGCGCTTGCTCGCCGTCCTTTCCTTGGGCGGTGCGCTCACCCTCGCATCGGCCAAAATCACCACGCCGAAGGAAGTCCTCGGCTTCAGCATCGGCGACGACTACTCCGTCGCCAACTACACCCAGATCACTCGTCTCCTGCGCACGTGGGAGAAGGAGTCCGACCGCATCAAGGTCGTCAGCATCGGCACCACCGAGGAAGGGCGCGACCAGCTCATGGCGATCGTCTCTTCGCCGGCCAATCTGGCGAAGCTGCGCGAGTACCAGCTCGCGTCGCAGAAACTCTCCCGCGCGGAAATTTCCGAGGCCGAGGCACACCAGCTCGCGAAGACGGCCAAGGCGGTCGTGTGGATCGACGGCGGCCTGCACGCCACTGAGACGGTCAACTCGCAGAGCCTCGCCGAACTCGCGTACCAGTTGGTGAAACTCGACGATGAGGAGACGCGCCGCTTCCTCGACGACGTGGTGCTGCTCCTGCCGCTCGTGAATCCCGACGGTGTGGAGCTCGTCGCCGATTGGTACATGCGCAATGCCGATCGGAAGCAGCGCTCCTTCCAAGGTCTGCCGCGCCTCTACAACAAGTACGCGGGCCACGATAACAATCGCGACGCGATCGCGATGAATCTGCGCGAGACGATCAACCAGAACCGCGTCCTCTACGTCGACTGGAATCCGCAGCTGATGCTCAATGTCCACCAGAGCGGGCCGGCGGGCTCGGTGGTATTCATCCCGCCCTTTCGCGATCCGCACAATTTCAACTACGATCCGCTGATCCCGCTCGGCATCGAGCAGGTCGGCTCGGCGCTCCACGCGCGGCTTGTCAGCCAGGGGCTCGGTGGCTCGGTGCAGCGCGACGCCGCCTCGTACTCCACGTGGGCCAACGGCGGCATTCGCTATGCCACGTATTTTCGCAACCAGATCGGTCTGCTCACGGAGATCATCGGCAATCCCACGCCGATGACCGTGCCGCTCATCGCGGCGAAACAAATCTCGACCGGCAATGGCCCGCTGCCCGTGGTGCCGGGTGAGTGGCATTATCGCCAGTCGATCGACTATCAGATCGAGATCGACCGCGGCCTGCTCGACTACGCTTCGCGCAATCGCGAGACGCTGCTCTTCAACATCTGGCGCATGGGTCGCAACTCCATCGACCGCGGCAGCCGCGACAGTTGGACGATCACGCCCAAGCGCATCGATGCACTCAACGCCGCCGCGAAAGCCCTCGGCGCTGAGACCGGTGGCGCTCGCAGTAATCGCGGTGCGCGCGGCGCAGGTGGGGCCAACGCAACTGCAACCGCAGCCACTTCCGGTGCCGTAGCAACGAATGAGAGCGCGACTCCCGCTGGAGCTCCGATCGCAGCAGCAGGTGCCGACGCCGGTGGCGATGCACCCGCGGGTGAAGGTGCGGGCGGTGAGGGTGGTTTTCGCGGGCGCGGCCTGCCGATCGAGCTGTACGAAAAAGTGCTGCACGATCCGGCGTTTCGCGATCCGCGCGGCTACATCATCAGTGCCGAGCAGGATGATTTCCCGACGGCGGTGAAGTTCGTCAATGTGCTGCTCAAGGGCGGCGTGTACGTCCACAAGGCGACGGCACCCTTCGAGGTCGCGGGGAAAAAATATCCCGCAGGGTCGTACATCGTGAAGACGGCGCAGGCGTTTCGCCCTGTGGTACTCGATTCCTTCGAGCCGCTCGATCATCCGACCGATCTCGAATATCCCGGCGGCCCGCCGAAGCGGCCGTACGACATCACCGGCTGGACGCTCGCCGCACAGCTCGGCATCGCGTTTGACCGCGTGTACGAGTCCTTCGACGGCCCGTTCGTGCGGCTGCCATTCGAGCTGGAGAATCCGTCGGCCGCGCCGATTGTGGGCGCGTCGTCCTCGGCGGGCTGGCTGGTCAGTCACCGCGTGAACGACTCGTTCATCCTCACCAACCGCCTCCTCAAGGCTGGCGCTCAGGTGTACTGGCTCAAGGACGAGCAGGTGGTCGATGGCCATCGCCTCGGCACCGGCACGCTCTGGGTACCGTCGTCGGCCGCAGCGCAGAAGGAAATCGAGCGCGCCGCGCGCGAACTCGGCGTGGCCGCCTACGCCCGCGCGGAAAAACCCGCGGGCGAGGCCACCAAGCTCCACCCGTTGCGCATCGGCCTCGTCGACATCTACGGCGGCTCCATGCCCTCGGGCTGGACGCGCTGGATCTTCGAGCACTACGAGTTCCCGTTTGAGGTCGTCTATCCGCCAACGCTCGATGCGGGCAATCTCAACGCGAAGTACGACGTGATCGTGCTGCCGAGCGGACTCTACTCCGAGGCGCGCGCCGGTCGCGGTGGCCGTGGAGGTGGTGGCGGAGGCGGCGGGGGCTTCGGCCGACTCGATCCACAGAGCCTGCCCGAGGAGTATCGCGGCCGGCTCGGCTCGATCACTGCGGCGAAGACGGTGCCCGAGTTGAAAGCCTTCGTCGAACGCGGCGGCACGCTCGTGGCGGTCGGCACTTCCGCGGGCATCGGGCCGGCGCTTGGCTTGCCGTTGAAAGATCACCTCGTCGAGAAAGCCACCGACGGCACCGAGCGGCGCTTGAGCAGCGACAAGTTCTACGTGCCCGGCTCCGTGTTGCGCGCGGCGTTCAATCCGCGCGATCCGCTGGCGTACGGCTTCGATGAAAAGGGCTACGTCTTTTTCCAAGACAGCCTCACCTTCAACCGGCCCGAGGGCGTGCCCGTGCACGGCGAGCGCGTCGTGTGGTTCGACGAAGCCGAGCCGCTCTACAGCGGCTGGGCCATCGGGCAGCAATATCTCCGCGGTGGCGAACTCGCGACCGATGCGAACCTCGGCCAGGGCAAGCTCGTGCTGATCGGCCTCGAGGCGACGTTCCGCGCGACGCCGCAGGCGAACTTCAAGCTGCTCTTCAACGGCGTGTACCTCGGCTCGACCGCGACGCCCACGATCGCGGGCACGCACTGATCTTGTTGTTGGATTGGGTTGGGCGACGGGTGGCGTGGCCTCGCTGCGCTGCCCGTCGCTTTTTCCTCCGACGCATACGTTCCCTTCGCTTCATGATATTCAGACCATGGCGCTGGCCCGCGGCCGCGCAGATTCTCGCTGGGTTGGTGATCGGGCTCGTGCTGGGCTTTTTCGCGCATCGGCTTGCGGCTTCGCCGGAGGCGAGTGCGCGGCTCGCGTGGTGGCTCGCCAATCTCGTGCAGCCGCTCGGGCGGTTGTTTGTGCGGGTCATTTTCATGGTGGTGGTGCCGTTGGTCGGATCGGCCGTCGTGCTCGGTGTCGCGGAGATGGGCGATGCGCGCCGGCTCGGGCGTCTCGGACTGCGCACGCTCGCGGTCACGCTCGCACTCACCGGCGCGAGTGCGCTGATCGGGCTGAGCTTGATGCAGGCGCTGCATCCGGGCCGTGACCTTGCGCCTGAGACGCGCGAGAAACTGCTCGCCCGGCCGGGCAATGCCGCGGCGAAGTTCGCCCCGCCGGCGGCGCGTCCACTCGCGGATACGCTGGTCGATCTCGTGCCGCAGAATCCGCTCGGCGAGGCGGCCAATGCTTTTTCACCCGGCTACACGGGTAGCGGCTTGATCGGCGTGATGGTCGCGGCGCTCTTCATTGGCGCAGCAGTGGTCGCGCTCCCGCGCGAGCGCACGGCGCCGCTGCTCGCGGTCGTGCAGGTGGCGTATGAGATCGCGATGAAGATCGTGGGCTGGGCCATGCGGCTCGCCCCGCTCGGCGTGGGTTGCCTCGGGTTTGCGCTCACGGCCACGACGGGAGTCGAGGCGCTGCGCAGCCTGGGCGGCTATGTGGCGGTGTGCTTCGTCGGCTACGCGTTGCATCAGTTTGGCGTGTACTCGCTCGCGCTCGTGATTGCGCGTGCGGCCACTCCGCTGGAGTTTTTCCGGCAAGTGCGAGCGGCGATGGCGACCGCGTTTGCCACGGCCTCGAGCAATGCGACGCTGCCGGTGACGCTGCGCGTGGCCGACGAAGAGTTGCGCGTGCCTTCGCACGTGGCGCGGTTCGTCCTCACGGTCGGCACGACGGCCAACCACTGCGGCACGGCCCTCTACACTGCCGCGACGGCGGTCTTTCTCGCGCAGGTCTTCGGCGTGACGCTCGAGGCCAATCGGCTCGTATTTGTCGCGCTGATGGCGGTGCTTTCCGGCGTGGGCACGGCGGGCGTGCCCGGTGGCGTGGTGCCGCTGCTCGTGGCCACGCTCGCGGCCATCGGTGTGCGCGGCGAGGCCGTGGCCATTGTGCTCGGGGTCGACCGCCTGCTCGATATGGGCCGCACCACGCTGAACGTCACCGGCAACCTCGCGACCGCTGCTATCGTGGCGCGCGGCGAGGGTGAGGCTGAGCCGGTTCTCCTTTCATGAGTCAGTCCACGTTTACCCACCTCACCTGCACGGCCTGCGGCCGCGAACACGCCGCCGATGTGCTCCAGAATCTCTGCACGGCGTGCGGCAAGCCGCTCTCGGCGCACTACGACCTCGCGCGTGCCGCGCGCACGTTTACGCGCGAGAATCTGCGCACGCGTCGCCGTGACCTGTGGCGCTACGCCGAGGTGCTTCCGGTGCTGGACGAGGAAAATATCATCACGCTCGGCGAAGGTGGCACGCCCCTGCTGCCAGCGCGACGGCTCGCTGCGGCGATGGGCCTGCGCGAACTGCACATCAAGGACGAGAGCCTCAACCCTACCGCGAGTTTCAAAGCCCGCGGCATGGCCGTGGCCGTGTCGAAAGCGCGCGAACTCGGCGCGCGCAAGCTCGCCGTGCCCTCCGCGGGCAACGCCGCCGGTGCGCTCGCCGCGTACGCTGCCCGCGCGGGGCTTGAGGCGCACATCTTCATGCCGCGCGACACGCCGCGGGCCAATATCGTGGAGTGCCAGCAGACGGGCGCGCACGTGACGCTCATCGATGGACTCATCACCGATTGCGGCGCTGAGGTCGCGAAGCGCAAGGCCGCCGAAGGCTGGTTCGACGTCTCCACGCTCAAGGAACCTTACCGACTCGAAGGCAAAAAGACGCTCGGCTACGAACTCGCGGAGCAGCTCGATTGGAAATTGCCCGATGCGATCCTCTATCCGACGGGCGGCGGCACCGGGCTCATCGGCATGTGGAAGGCCTTCGACGAAATGGAGCGGCTCGGCTGGATCGGGCCGAAGCGCCCGCGGATGTTCACCGTGCAGGCCGAGGGCTGCGCACCGATCGTGCGCGCGTTTCACGCGGGCGACAGATTCGCCGCCGAGTTTCCCAACGCCCACACGCGCGCCTCCGGCTTGCGCGTCCCGCGTGCCATCGGCGACTTCCTGATGCTCGACGCCCTGCGCATTTCCGGCGGTGGCGCCATCGCCGTATCCGATGAAGCGATGCTCACCGCGACGCGTGAACTCGGCGCCGCCGAAGGACTCTTCGCTGCCCCGGAAGGCGCTGCGTGCTACGCCGCGCTCAAGGTATTGGTCCGCGACGGCATCGTGCGGCCCGACGAACGAACCGTGCTTTTCAACACCGGCTCAGGGCTGAAATACTTGGAATGCTTCGCGGCTTCGTAACGAAGGGATTGTTCGTGCGGATCCTGCCGGCTTGGCTCCGCTCATCTCGAGCACGAACTGAATAGTCTGCGAACATCGCGCCCTCAGAAATACTCGATTAAACCGAAGAACTTGTCCGAAAGAGTGCAACTAGCGATCAACTGCGGGCTGTGGCGCGGTATTGAAGTCGACTAACCCACGCGGAAAACGCACACTTACCGTGACACAGGAAATGGGATCACTTCCCACCGCCGCAGACTAACACTCCGCGCGGAGCAATTTGGGGATCCGTTCTTTTCCATCTCGATCTTTCGTGCGAGCGGACGAGGTTGCAGCGCATCGAGCCTTTGCCCGAATCAATGGCTCGCTTGACCTGCTCTTGGCCGTCCCTCGCGCCGGTCGCATAATTGGGAAACGGTGCAGAGATCTTTCGATGTTCGCGGTAGTGAGATGATGCGGCGTGCGAAGCTTAAGCTGGTCCATGGTCTGAGCGGTTCTGGCAGCCGGGCTAGGCACGGGCCGGTTTCATATCGGCGCGGAGTCGCGGCAAATCGTGGTTGGCTATTCGGATGACTGTAATAAATCGTCCCTGATCGTATCGCATGCTTGTAAGCGAGCGACGGCTGCATCATTTTTTTCCTATCCAGCGGTATATGGAGGTATCTTTTCAACTGGCACGCATGGTCGCGGTCTTGGCGGAACTCAGGGACTGGTATTGGGAATATGGCCAACGCCGGCGCGATCCCCGCGTGAGCGCCGCCAGTTGGCTGGCACCGCTCCAGTCCGATCATGAGCAAGCAAGCTGGTTGAACAATCTCGCGAGCCTGAAGCATGGCACGGCTGTTTGCTGGGGTCCAAGCGTGGCAGGAAAATCGAGCTGCCTCAGCCGATATCTGGATAATGCAGGCGATGGAGGGTCGGCGCTGCAGTGGGACCCGTCGGAACCGGTCCGCCTTTCGGCGCCCTGGGATGGGCAGGCGAATGCGTGGCGCCTGAATCCCATAAAGCATGACAGAGGTCCACTGACTCCGGGTTGCGCGGTTCGGTTTCACCTCGCGAAGCAGGTCGAGAATCCGAAGTTTCCGGTGCAACTCGTTCTGGCCAGCCCAGTGCAGATGCTGGAGGCGTTGGCCGTAGGGTACTTGGTCGAACGGGAATCGGCCCAAGTCACCTTATTAGAGAATGATAAATTGAGCGCCCGGATTCACGAACTCCAGACCTCAGGGCCGATCGATCGTGAGGCATTCAATCTGTTGTGGGCGGCGCGAGAAGTGGCGGGACGCCTGGGCCGAGCGGGCTGGAGGCAATATAGCACGTTGGATGTGACGTCAGATCCTTGGAACAGGCTTTTGCAGCGGGCCATTGAGCTGGAAAAGGCTCAAGCCCTGGTGAAGGAACTCTTTTTCGCCGACGATCAGGCAGCGTGGGAGCAGGCCTTGCGGTGGGTAAATCAGGCCATGGAATGGCAGAAACGAGGGATCTCTCAGTTGAGCGCGACCTATCGGGTCGCAATCCAGCTCCTTGCCGCCCCGGGTGAACCCTCAGAGGTAAGATTTCGCCAAGAAGCAGGCACGTGGTTGGTAGGTACCGATTCTGGAGATATTTTTTGGCAAAATGCGAACGATGCGCGTGATCGCATCGCTAGCATATGGGAAATGCGCATACCTATCAACGAGGACCGGTTGACCCGGAATCATAGCGAACTCGCGGACGTGTTGCGTAGCCACGATCTACTCGACTTGCCCGGGTACGTCGGCGCCAAAAAGCCACTACACCCCGGCGAGACTGATCGGATGCTCCGCCATGGCAAGGCATTGGCCGCGATTACCGGATTAGCGCAGGCCGAGGCACTGGATCGCTATCTCCACTTTGCGCGGGCCGGTCAGATGGAGTGTCCGGCGCACTGGATTGAGCCAGTATTGCATATTCGGCGAAAGAAGCGATCGGAGACTGGCGCGCCACCGTCCGCGATGGCTCCGCTGAATTTGGTGACAACTTATTGCACGGCGACCCTATTGGAAGGGGCCCGAGACGGCGTCGCAGCTGATGGTGCATTCAATTTACTCTCGCGGCATCTCGGCGAGATGATCCGGAGTTTGGGCGACGAACGACGTGAATTATGGTTTCTCTCTTGCCCGCAGGACCGGCTTGATCACGTCGCAATCGATCAAAACGCGATCGGCCGCATCACGCAACGTGTCCGGACTCATGGTGGCCTGATGGCCCATCGTGGGCTGGAAAAACGAATCGATGCCATGCTGCGGAGCGAAGCTGGTGATGGCGGGCTCACGTCGATTCTCCGCGCGCTTAAAACCCAGCACGATCGCCCCTCAGGATTGGCGCAGCTTGTGCAGGATGAAACCACCCGCTTGCAGATGAAAATAAAATCCCTGGCCGAAATTACGCAGCCGAGAAGGAACCCCCAGTTGACCAGTCGCGTCGCGGCTTTGGATCGCTGGCGTCAACGCATCGAGACAATGCTCGCAGCAGCGGCAAACGGGCAGCCTGGCGCAAACCAATTGGTCGAAGTCGATCCGGCCCATGCAATGGCGGCAGCTTTGCTACGCATCCTGGATGTAGATCCAGAGAAACTCGATCCCGTGCCCTATGAAGCAGCGCACAATCCTTTGAATGACTATGTAGAGGCGCAACTGGCCAACATGAGGCAGCAATGGACATCGATCACTCCTGTCGATGTCTCCGCAGTCGCACTCGTGGATCGGGGCGAATTGATCGAGTGCTTGGGTCACCTGCAAGAGTCCCTGCGAGAACCGGGTAGCCCGATGCAAGGGTGGATTCGCACCTACTTGGGCCATGTGGTGGGGGATAACGAGCAGCGACGCGTTCGCCGCTTCCTGGCCACCTGGATGAGCGATGTGATGTTGCACGGGCCAGCAGCTGCCGACTCCGTCCGTCCGCATCGATCGCTGGATGAGGTCCCCCGGCTACTCCACGAGTACTCCGAAGCCGATCTCCCCACGCGAGGTCTGATGCGGTTCCGACCTTCGCCTTACTATGATGCGGTGATTTGTCCGTTCCTGGATCACCTCGCGCATTACTGCGCGCCGTCCGGTGAAGCACAGATTCTTTCGCTGGCGCAAAAATACCCCGAAGTCTTTCCGGCCACGCTATGAGTGCCGAAAACGTCATTCATTGTCACAGCTCGATCACGATCGTGCCCGAGAGCGGGCATCACTTTTATTTTGTGCCGTTGTCCATGTCGGCGGTGCCGGATGGGACGTGCCGCTGGGAGTACGCGATGGACAATACGACGCGCAAAAAGCTACTTTGGCTGCGCGGTCGATTGACCGTAATGGATGGAAAACCGGGGCTGTGCTACGCGATCGAAACCAACGCGGGCCTCCCCGACCGAGGCTGGCCACATGAGCGATGGATAAAGGATGAACGAGGGGCGGTGAATGCGCCGGTTGAAGCGGCCCATCACGTGGAAGCGTATCTACTGCGTGGTTGGGGCATCAATGAACCGACATCTCATGCACGCGAAGTAAATTTCCTTTTTGGCTCAGTGTCGGCAGGTAGTCGGGTAAGTTTGAATTTAAGTATCGACGTCGTCGAGGGGAGCGACTCGGTCGACGTCGATCTGGTAATCGATTTTGGAAATACGCGAACGGTGGTGGTAGCCGTTGAGCGTGGTGCCATCCCCGTGCAGGGTGCCGATTTGTCGCAGCTATGCGGTGCTGTCCAACTGGCGCCGCGGGATCAAGAGCCCGAACCAGATGACGAAGAAAATCTGGTTCGAAGCGATTCCTCCGCGATCGTCGACTCATGGATGGTCTTGGCGGAACCGATCTTCAGTTGCCTGGAAACGCGAAGCAACGGTGCCGCCGTCGAAGAAGTGCCCTGCATCGCGATAGAAAACCTTGACCCAGAAAAGCGATGGATTTTGGGCAAACCGATCCACCAAGTGAAGTGGCGGCGGATTCGGCCGCATGCGTGTGTGCAGCTGTCGCCAGCGGTATTCGGGCCAGAAGCCGAGGAGATGCTTTCCGAGCTTTCGTTGGACCGATCGAGCAATTCGTTTCTCGGGTCCGCCAAGCGTTATTTTTGGGACATGAGCCCGCTTCAGGGAAACACTCAGTGGACCATGCATGTCCCACCCTGGCATCGTTCGGCTCAGCGCTACCGGGACAAAAAAGAAATCCCTCGGTTGCAAGGCGTGTTGTTGGGCCTGATGCCGGCTACGGGCAGCAATTGGCTGCTCGATTCAAGCGACGAGAAACTGCCGACCGAACTGGATAACCCGCCGAATGAAAGTGTCCGGCCCCAACATCCTCGTGCCGACGCGCTAACGTGGGCCGCCTTGGCTTTGCTCGAAGCGGGCCATCGTTATATCCAGTCCGATCGGTGGCGGAAAAAGATGAACAACCAGCTGGTGCGACGGAAACTAGCCAATGTGGTGGTCACGTTTCCCTCGGGCTGGTCGGGGGAGGAGCTCGAAACCTACCGTGACAAATGGCAGCGCGCCGTCGACCTCTTCAGTGTGACTCGATTGGCAAATTGCCGGAATTACCCGCTGGGAATGCGACCGCGTCTACGCATGGAACTCGACGAAGCGGTCGCCTCCCAGCTGCCGATCATCTATGGCGAGATCGAGCGTTTGCGGACCTCGGCGCGAGGTTGGATCGAACTGGTGGGCCGCGGCGAAGGCCGCAAAGCGACGGTTCGCGTGATGAACATCGATATCGGCGGAGGATCGAGCGATATTGCGGTGGTCGAATATATCGACCATGAGGCCGGTTCCGCTGCTGTAGACCTGAGGCCCAAAGTATTGTATCAAGACGGCAGCACCGTGGCCGGCGACATGCTGGTGAAACGGGTGATTGAGACTACGCTGATGCCGATATTTGTCGACCGGTTTGAGGCAACCAGCCCGGAAGCAGCGAAAAACTTCAAAGCGTTCGTCTCAGGTCCTAAGGGCAATAACTCCAGCGAATGGGCGCGCGTGGTGCGGCAGGTATTGATTCCAATCGTCCGTTATTGGCTCAAGCAGCTAGGCGAAGGTGGTGAAAAAACGGCGGCGCCAGTGGACATGGACATCCCGCCGGGGGCCTTCGAGATCTTTAAAAAAATTGTCGATCTGAAGAGCGATAGCCTGAATAATCTCAAAGAGGCGGTGTTCACTTATGGAGTAGAACTGCATCCTAACTGGCAAAAGATTTATGGGTCCGTGCGGGAGGTTTTCAGGGACTACTTCGCAAGCTTGGGCAAAGTGGCGGTGGCTTTCGATTGCGATCTCTTGATGGTGAGCGGCAAGCCATCCGAATTGCCCGAAGTGCAGCGTCTCCTGCGCGAGAGCATTCCCGTATCTCCCCGGCGAATTCTGTTCTCGAAGGGCTACGATATCGGGAGTTGGTATCCATTGGGCCTCAAAGGAGTGGTCGATGACGCCAAAACCGTCACCGCTGCCGGTGCAGCGGTTTATATGGCGGCACATGCCGGGGTCCTCAACAACTGGCAGATTTCAAAACCGGAGCGCGAGCTGCGATCGGCCGTGCAAAATATCTGGGGTGTGATCGGACCGAGTCATGCCCAGCCGTTTCAACCCGTGCTGCTGGATCGCACCGAGATGATCTGCAAAAACAAGCGAGTGATGGTGGGCGCGGCGATCGGGCGTCTCGCTTGGACGACGCGCGCACGACCGGATCCAGTTTATCGGTTGCGCTGGAGCGCTCAAGGCCGAGCCCGTGGACTGGCGGCGGGATTCATCATCGCAACTTTTGAGCGGATGTCCGCGCCATCTTCAGGGCAGGGATTCGTCCAGGAAAAATTACGACTGACCGACGTGAAAAGCGACCCTCAGCGACCCCAGCAAACCATTACCCACGCTGATGTTGAACTTGCCCTCTGTACGCTGGAGGATGAGGTGCACTGGATCGACAGAGGAGAATTTTTCATCGCGCCATGAGCTCCCAAAATCAATTAAGCCAAGCCCAAACCCCAAACGGAATTCTCGCTCAGCAAATCGCGGTTTCAGACTTGATTGAGAGAAACCTGCGCTCAGCTCAGACGGTGTGTGACGTGGCAGAAACAGCAGCGAAATTCCTGAAAGGCGCAGCGACTTCGCTGGGTGATCAAGCAGCCGCGCTTAACCGCGAGCGTGAGATGCTTGAAAAATACCAAAACGAGATCACCGCCGCGCGTGAGCAAAAGGAGTTCAATACGAAAGAAGCCCAGCGCCTCAGCTCTTTGAGATTCGAGCAAAGCGAACACGAGCGGCACTTGATCGTTCTTAAGGGTGAGCTTGGGGCGAAGGAAAGGACGCTGCAGGCAGGCCAAGGGCAGCTCGAAGCGGATCGCGCCAAGTTTTTGGCTTCTCAAGAAACTGCTCTTCAGCAAGCGCGCAGCGAAGCGGATGGAATCCGCGCCGAGGCGAAGACGGAGGCGGAAAAAATCAAGGCACGCAGCGGGATCGATGCATGGCTAAGGAGTGCTCTGGCAGTCCCCGCCACACTCGACACCGCCGATGGCCACGACTGGCTGAGCCGGGCGCTCAGTGCCAGCGGGGTCGATGGGATGGCGATGGCGCACATGAGAAACCTGCTGGGAGCCATCGCAACTTTGGAAGCCCGGGCATCCACGGCTGCGGGGGAAGAGGCAAAGCGGCGGACGCTCATCGATTTGGGCAATGTGCTGATTATGGCTTATCCGACGATCGCCGAGATTGCGGCAAAACTCGGGCCGGAGGGGCTGAGCCATTTTGCCAAACTCTATAGCCGGGAGCACCGGCTTGGTATAAAAATCCTGCTGCCCGGGTTGGGCGACCCCATCGAGAAGAAAACCATGAATGCTGCGGCAAACCGGACGAGAGTATCCACCGTGAAGTGCTGGGGATATATGATTGCCGGTTACGATGGCCTCTCGCGGCCGGCGGAAGTCGACTAATACCATGTCCATCGAAAGCATTCGCGACAAAGGTTTGCGAGTGCCGCTTGGCGAGTACCGCGCGCTCGCCACGGGTTCAATGCATTATTGGTCGCTGGCCTCCATGCAATTGATGCGCGAACGGCTCGACGGTTTCATGGCGCGCGTCGATACGGCAGCCGCCGGAGGAGCGGGACGCGCGGCGCAGTTCTCACAGCACGTCGATGGAGATGAGCAACTGGGCACCAGTGACGATATTGACGTTTCAATCCTGCCGCGTTCGGAAATCGAACGGCTGGACGATGAACTCCGTCGATTGCAGCAGGCGGATGACGAGGGAAAAGAAACCCCGCAGGCGGCGTTCTTTCGGGACTTGAAGCTGCCTGATCCGAAACACCCGGCTCACCGCGGACTGTATCGAGTGTGGGGGCGTTGGCCCCGTCGGCGGCTGGCCGTTTTGTGGGGTTGCGAGCATCGGGATGGAAAATCGTTGCCGGCCCGTGAGGCTATAGCCGTCTTGCGCAAGCAACGCAGGCAGTATGACCAGCGACTTTTGCGCCTCGCCGCGGTTGGACTCGGGATCGTGCTCCTGGGCGTGTTCGGCTTCAAATCCCTATTTGAGTTCATTTTTCATCCGAGCAATGTCGCGCCGATCGCGCTGCCCGTGATGACCCGCAATGTGATCACCCGGGATTTAGACGTGCAGCTCCATCGCAGCTTCGATCCCGATGGCAAGGTGGCCTACACGACAATCCATTGGGGCGATGGTCCGCACATGGAGACAATAAGGGATGCCTTGGTGGCGAAGCATCGCTATGAGCAAGGGCGCTCCTACCGAGTCGCCGTGGTCGCATGGGATGAGCAGGGACTGCCATCGACGGAGTTCGTGATGAACGTCGGCTTTGATCGGGGAGCGATTGTTCGAGTTGCGCAGATTTTGGAGCAGCACCGGCAGGAAGACTCCGCGAATGTGAAGGAGTTGGACCGCATGAGCCAGGGGATGAAGGATCCGATACCGGTGTTTCAATCGCCCCCGCCGGTGTCAGATCCGGCGGCAGTGGCACCCTCGCCTGTTAAGTCGATCGATCCGTTGGTTCAAACCGTAGTTTCGGTCGAGACCAAGCCGTTCAATCGTCCGACGGTGGAGCTGCCAGTGGCGGTGCGCCCCGAAAACGCGCCGATAGCGGTACCACCTCCCGCAGAAGCGCCGGCACCAGAGCCAGTCGTTGAAAAAAAAGCCCCGGTTGCGCTCCCGCCGACCGCCGTGCCGATCCGAACAGCGGAACGGCCAGCGCAAAGCGCAGCGCCGATTTGGGTCATGCCCATCTGGCTCAATCGCGACGAACCCAAATATCCGCGAGACGCATGGCAGCGGAAAGAGAGTGGGGCGGTGACGGTGGCATTTACGGTCGATGCCGGAGGTTACACCAAGGGGATTCGGATCGTTGAAGAGGAGAATGGGCGCTTTTTCCGCAAATCCGTGGTGGATTTGATTCAGGACGCCTATTTCCGCCCTGCGACCAAGGACGGGATACCGACTGACTATGACTTGACTTGGCAATTCAGCTTCAAGCGTTGAGTTGTTTATAAGCAATCTGCCCGTATATGAATTGGCGATGACCCCATGGCTTGATTTGCAGGCGCGCGACCGGGTTCTGATCAGGCGCTACTTGGAGAGCTTACTGATGCCGGAAGATTATTATCACCGGCTATGGGTCATGAAAGACCCCGAAAGCGATCACTACCGAAGCCTAGACAAATCGTCCGCGGGCAATGGTCCGAGTAAACAGGCTGGGCTCGAGCTGTTGCAACGGACTTCACTCGTGCTTTTAGGGGAGCGTGGAGCCGGGAAATCGATGCTGCTCCGCCAAGCGATCGCAGCCGAGGCCGATCATGCCCTCCAAGAGCTGCCTTTGAGGCGCATCGCCCGCCAGATGCGCCTGCCCGTCTTGGTCACATGTCGAAAGCTCGTGGCCGCGGCGCATGCTTCGAGCGGTCCGGAATATCGGCGGATGATCGACCGCTGGTCGGCGGCGGCCGGATGTGACCGCGCCCATGCGATGCCTCGGGAGCAATCGATCCTCCTGCAGGCGATCTGGCTGGAGCTAGATGAGGCCTCGTCGAAATTTTCGCGACCATCGGGTCGGGCCGAAATTGTGGAGATGCTTGCGGTGCAATGGATGCAGGGCGTGCGGCCCTCCTTTATTGCCTTCGACGGATGGGACGAGGTCCCGCAAGGCGAACTGGAATGGCTGCCGGAACTGATAAACTCATTTCAACCTGGGCAACAGGACACCCCAGTCAGAGTGGCACTGGCTTCACGTCCGCATGGGCCTCAGAGCGGGCGATTCAACCTGCCGGCATGGAGGCTGTGTGCGCTTTCCTTGGAGGACGCGCAAAAATACCTGAAGACGAAATACCCGGACAATTCGAGACTCCGATTGGCGGAAAAGATTGGGCGCCAGCAGGAGACCCTAGGTCGCATCATCGGAAATCCCTTAATGCTAAGCTTGCTGGCGCGTCATGTGGGGTGGCCGACGGACGGAGATGTTCCTGTCAGCAGCGCCCAGATTTGCCGGAGCATTGTGGATCATCTCTTGAGACCTCGGCGACAGCTGGGGACCTACCCGAATGAAGTGCTACTCGCCAAACATCGGTGGCTGGGTCAGGCCGCGTGGCAGAGCATGACCCGACCGGATGGAGCGATGTCGCGCACCGAATTGTTACGCCTTGCCCAAGGGGAGATCAAAATCGCACCTCGGTGGGGAGAAGAACTTCGCGGCGCGAATCGCGATCCGATCGCCCAGATGGCGCAAGGCGAACACGCCGTCCTTCAAGAAACGGGGAATGGCTGGGTCTTCGTTCACCGCATTTTCGAGGAATATTTTGCGGCGAGCTGGGCAGTCGAGCGGATCGAGCACGGGGACGGAGCTCTGCTGGAGCGGCTCGAGAAACTTGCATGGCAACCAGCACAGTACCAAGAGATGATTGTCTTCGCCGCGACCCTGCTGCGCGACCCGCTGCCGCTGTTGAGGAAATTGGTGGATGCGCCGTGGGAAATGCGTTGGAGACGGCCAAGGGTCGCATGCGCCGCCATTGAGCAGATTGACTTGACGCAGTTCGAGCGCCGCGAATGGGTCACTCACTTTTCACGCAAGCTCATCGATATCTTGGGCCGGCCATCCTCGACCGAGGCCGAACGGCAAAAGGCCAGCCAAGGTTTGCAGTCCGTTTTGAGACCGCCCCTGCGGAAGGCGATGATCGGCGAGGTCGCCGCCTTGCTGACCAATGAACGCGCGCATGGACATGCGATTGTTGTGCTGACGGCGCTAGCCGGCACCTCGGAGGAAGCGTACTCCGTGGCTGAGGCTGGGCTGTACTATGCGATCGATTCCAACCGTGACGAGCGAGTGCGCAGTGCAGCGTTGAAGCTGATCGAAGACGTCGCTGCTCGGGTCAAAACGGGTCGTGATTTGATCTCTGAGCGGCTTCGTCGCCACTGCTTTTCCGCCGGGCACGCGGAGACGGCCAAAGCGGCGATTGCCGCGCACGTCGCGCTTTGGCTGAAAGCCTCGGGGGCGGAGCGCAGCAAGGCAGCGCGTTTATTGCAGGAGCAGGCCGGCACTAGGCCCATGCCAGCGGAACTAGAAGCAGCGTTTCGGATCGGCATCGGGCAGCTCGAACCGCGATCGACCTTGGACGCCTTCGTAGCACAGATGCGGGGAACTGCCTTCGAAGAAGTGCATCCGGAGCAGGTGAGGGCCGCGGCTGAAGCGCTGCCTTCAGGCGAGGTCGCCACCGTGCTCAGTGCCCTGATGCAGCACCGGAACCCGACACATGACGAAGCCATCGTAGGCGTGCTGCGCGCGCTGGATTGTCCCCAGAGCAGCGAAAAAATCATCGGTTGCCTTAGCGAACTCCATCGAAACGGCGGTACTAGAGTCAAATCCGACGCCCATGGAGCGATTTGCCAGGTGGGCGAACGATATCCCCATATCGATTTCTCGGGGACGACTCTTGAGTTCAGCGAATTCAACTCCATGGAGTTGTGGGCACCAGCGATCAGGTTGCTGAAGAATGGCGAGTCACGTTCCCGTCTCGCAGAGGTCCAAGCGAGATGGCGGCAGTTGATAAGCGATTCGGAGCGAGGCGATGTTGCCGCGGCGGTTTTAGGAAAGATCGTCGAGACCGAGGGCTTGGCCGATTGGCACAGTATCTTGCGCACGATGACGCATGATCCCCGGCTCAGTGTAGCGCGGGCTGCGATCGAGGCGCTGGTTCGGCTTGGTTGTCCGTTGGTGGGCTGCCACCAACCGGCGGTGCAGCAATTTGTCCGACACTCCGATCCAAACATTCGCGTAGCGGTCCACCTCGAACTGGAGGGCCCGGATGCGGTGATGCTCTTTCTCGACGATGGTAATCATGATTTGGCGCTGAAGGCAGCGAGCCGGCTCGCACGGGATCACCCCGATCATGCATCCATGGCGAAGAAGCGTCTTACCGACCTGGCATTTGACATCGCCAGTCCCAGCCAGCGGCACGCCATGCAGATTTTAGCTGAGCTCGGGCATGTACCACGCGATCAGGCCGAGGAAGAGCGATGGCTGGGCCTGCTCTCCGAGGCGCAGCTTTCACCGCTGGATTTGCAACTGGCTGCAATCGTTCTTGGCCGGATGCGGGGCACAGATACGCGGAAAATGCTGCGGGAGCGTTTCAAAGGGTTTTCTCCCTTGGTCCGGGAGCTGGTCTGCGACCATGTGGCCGATGTGGTCGGTTACTCAGTCACGGGCGGGCTAGACGGGATTACCAACGCCTGGCTGGTAGACTTACGCGATGTGATGGGCGCCCATTAATTCGGGATCGGGATCAGGTCGGGGATGTCCGCCGAATCCGATGCAAACGACCGATCGTGCGCCATCATTTGTAATGTGTTTCGGGCCTGCTCCAGCTGGCTGGGGCACACCGCAACGGTAGTAAACGGATGCGCCCGCTCGTGACCTTCATCCGGGCTGCCGCAAGGATCGCGGGTGGCGCGATTCCAACGCAGAATCGCCGCCAGTTTTTGCTTCAGGCCGTCTGGGTCCACTGGTGCGGTACGGAGAGAGGTGTCTGCTGCAGCCTGCAACTTGGAAATCACCATCAATTGCGGATCACAAACGGAGCTACCAAAAGTAAGTAGGTGGGCAATGGCGCGGGCGAACGCCCCGGCGGCAGAGCGACCGGTCAAGTTGATATCTTCTGGACGCACATCGCGATCGGGTCCCCACATCGATACGACACGCCAGAGCACGATGGGAGTTTCGTGCGTCGTTCCAGCGGAGAGGCAAGCGCTCTTCAAGGCGTCTTCCGTGGCTGATTTGAAATTCGGGTCGCAGTGATTGCGCTCGATGCTGGCGGGATGGAGCATCATTCGGCTCGGCAGAGGGAACTGGCCAGGCCACGCGTAAGCTTCGAGCTGGATCTCGACGATGCAGGCCTGACTGCCAGCGCCGGCGAAAAAAAAGGTCACCGAATTCAGCGGTGCACCGCTGGCGAGTATCCAGGCGGTCAAGTCGTCGCTTGGGTTCAGCGAGCCGTCGGCCGTGAGGATGGCTTTCTGCGCAGATTTCACCATTTGCGCCAAGCGCCCGCCGATCGGTTCACGCGTCTGGGAGGTAGTAATGCCCCAGACGAGATGCCTGAGAATTGCTGGGTCGTCGCGGCTTAGTTCGTGAATCAGCGGTTTGAGCAGCTTCGCCGCTTCTTCGAGTTTTTTGGCCGCGCTTTCGCGAGCAGCATTTTCGGAGAGGGCGGCGGACGCGGTGACGAATTCCGTCAGCAGCGTAAAGAAACTCGATTGCGCAGCTACGTCAAAGATTCGTCCCGGGCGTCGATGATGAACCGAGTGCCGGCTTACGCTGGGCAGGTTTGCGACGAAGCGGCAATAGCTCTCGGGACTGAGTCCCGGCAAGCCCACGGGGTCTCGCAGGAAACGGCGCAACGCTTCGTCGATCGCGTTCACGACACGGATTCAATACTGGCCCGCAACTGAGCGCGAAGCGCGGGGGCGATCTCGGCATCCGGCACGCGGACGCACGCCACCGCATCGCCGAATACCCAAGCAAAGGGTGCGGTAAAACGTGCCTGCGATGACTGGAGAGTGAGCACCAAGTCATGAGTGTCGACGAGCGCCGCCGCTTCAGGGGTCGCCAGCACCGCCTTGAATTCGTAGGCATCATCCAGCTTCTTGCGTGTGATCGTGAGGTCGCCTACTCGCTGCCGGATATCATCGCGGGTTTCGGCTTTAATGGTGTCGGTGTCCGCGACAAAAACCTCCCACAGTGCAGCGGTGCTTTCCTGCAGAGCCCGGTCGAGCGCGTGCACAATGCCGGTGAGGCGCTCAGTCAAACTGCCGTCCGCAGCGGGAGCCGCGGCCCGCGCCATCCATTCACTCCGGATACGTGCGCGTTCCGGGCTTTGTTGCCAGGCCTCATTGGCCTGTTTCAGATTGAGCAGGTCAGCAAGGTGATCGGGATGGGCAGCAAGGCGGGTTTGCAACTGGGCGCTGGCTGCAGGAGCAAGCTTACCCGTGACGAAGGCGAATTCCTCGTCGGTGAGATACAGGTCATCGAAATTTGGATTCATGGTTATAGGAAATGCTACGTTTGATTCATTTGGATGCCTCAAGAAACCGCTTTTCAACGGAATCGGGTTGATCTCGCAGCAGTGCGTGAAGATTGCGGCGAATATCGGCGCCGTGGCGCAGCCGGAGATATTTTCGGCAGAATTGGTGCGGGGCCGTATGGAGAAGCAGGGTAAACTCATTGCGGTAACCCGCCTCGCTGGCATCGAAACCTTCGATCTCTTTCCAACTGCTCTGTAGTTCGGAATAGGGCAGGCGGGCCAACCGGCGAAGAAACAAACGATGGCGCTCGGCATCTTTCCGATACGGTGCGGCACCGACAAATTCATCCTCCAAGGCCTTCGCCTTGCCCCAGTAACGAGCGATGAAAAATGCGAGCGGATAAATCTGGAGATTGCGGACGAACATGCGTTGTGCCCGCTCGTCGGACGTCTGCGTGTCGGTGCGGCCGAGAAAAGCCCCGGACAGATCCATGCCCACTTTGGCGAAATAGGCGATCATCGCTTCATGGGGTGCAGCGGCGGGCAGCCTCTCGTAAGATTTCTCATCAACCAGCCTAGCTTCGTCGTAAGGATCACGGTCCTTGTGTTTGGCGCCGAGGGCGCGAGCGCAATCCAACGCGCCCCCTTTTACCCGGAAGCAAGCTGCCCATTTTGGCACCGGCTTGGTTTGCCGCGCCAGCCAGGCCGCGGCACGGGCCAGACCCGCGGCCAGGCAGTCGGGGAGCGGGAGATTGCGGCGGATGCAAAGATTCAGACCATATGACTCGAGCTGCTCGTAGGCTGCAGCCCATTCCGCTTCGCCCCACGTGCAGGGGGCGAGGTTGAAGGGATAGGGATATTCTTCGGTGTCCATGATGATGATTGTGCGACACGAGCACTACGCTGGCCACGCGTCCGGCGTGGTGAATAAAGCGAACTATATTTTCCCTATCGCATGAAATCGCGCAAGCATAGGGTCGCCGACCAGCCCTTTATCTCTGCGGGGATGATCGAGCGCGGTCGAGGCGGTGGGCGGAACCGTAAGAATCCGGGCGGGGGTGGCGCCCATCGCCGGAAACTGCAGGGCGATCCCGCCATCGGGCGCCACATTAATATGGACCTGGACTGCAGTGTCGGCGCGGCGCGCGGGCTTGGTCTCGCGTAGCCAGGCGAGGACGGCATTGAGCACATTGACGTGCACGAGGAACCGCTCGCCCCCGGTGCCCAATTCGAGTGCGATATTGCGCGGGTAGGCAGTGAGGCGGCGATTACTGGCGGTTTCAGCAGGGTTCACCCACATCCCATCCAGCTGCACGGCGCCATCCACGCGCAACTGAGCAAAGGCCGGTGCCAGCTTGGCCGCCGGGCCGTGCCAGACGAATTCAAGGGGGAACTCGCCGATCTCAGTGGCATCCGTGAGCGCCGCAGAGGGGCTGGCATCGACGGTCACGCGATCGTAGTATTCGTCGGCGGCCTTCGCTTCTGATTTCGTTTGCTTGGACTCGTTGGCCCGCGGGTCGGGCGGTGAAACGAGCTTTGGGCCCGAAGTGGCGAAGACCCAGGCGACTGCGCCAGCACAGAGTAAAGCAACCGCGACCGCACCGAGCCAACCGAGGCGATGAGATGCCCGCGTCGGAGCTTCAGAGGATTCCAATGATTCTGCCGGCGCGAAAGTGCTGGATGCCATGGGGTCGACCGATGGAACTGAGAAATGGCGCGCGATCAGGGCGATCGACACCACTGCTACAGAACCGGCTACTGCCGCCAGCTCATAGAACGCATCGCCCCAAGCGTTGAGCAAAGGATTCTGCTTCATCAATGGCGCGAAGCTGATCGCGAGCAAGAACACCATGCCGAGAAGCAGGAAGGAACGAAAGTCCCGGGCAAACGACACGGGATTATCGGCCTTGCGCCGAAGCAGGAAGAATCCGCCAATCAGCAGCGTGGCGAGCACGAGCAGCTCCACGCGCTCGAACAATAGGGTGCAGACAAAGAGATGCCACGCCTGGAGCAGCGAGTTTACCGGATAACTGACCCCGAGCGCCGGGAGTGCGGCAAGAACGAGGCCCACGGCAGCCGTGGCACCGATAAATTGAAAACGACGGGACAACAACGGATTCATGGTGAGCGGGGAGTTGTGGGCTCGGCGTACACGTAGCTAGCGTGCTGGCGCATCAGCTCGAAGGCTTCACGCGGTCCGTCGACGAGAAAAACGGTGCGGTGAGGCGTGCTCGAGGCCGCCGCGGTGGTTTGATCTTTGGTTTCGATCGGTTCGAGTTTTACGATCAGCCGATGGGTCGGTGTGAGAGCGCCGCCGGCGCCATTCGCTTCGGGTTTCTCTTGCGGCGTGGACGTGAATTGAGGAGCTGGCTGAGAGGTCGGCGTGGCCGCTGGCATGGCCGCCGCGCCGAGCACGAGCGCCATGGCCAGCGACGCGAATGCAACGATACACATGATGTCGGCCATCGCCTGGGGCACCGGGTCCTCTCCCTCTGAATCGTTGTGGTCCATGGCGGGTCAGGGATGCGGGTTGGTGAGGGCGGACTGATAACGCTCCTGCCAAGTGAGTTCGCGCACCGAGGGGACATCGGCCCGCTTGGGCGCGACCGGGGTGCTGGACGCCCCCGCTGTACTGGGCACGACGCGCGTGGTCCCGGCGCCTTTGGCGATGTTGGCCATGTTTTTTTCCGCCTTCTCGGCCCGATCGGTTGCCTCATTGGCGACCTGCACGAGGCGTTGATTTTCTGCCGACAGAACGGGCGCGAGTGAGCGCCAGTAACGCTCGCGCAGCACCAATACGGCGAGCACGGCGAGAAGCGAAATGAGTAGGAAAGTGCGCATGGGCGGATGGGGGATTGAGGATGAAGGTGCCTGGATTCAGCGACCCAGCGGGAGATCGCGCGCCGCGTAGATCTGGCTGGGGGTGCGGCCTTGGCGGAGATCGGCGTTGAAGGCGATCGCCGCAGCCAGCCGGCGCGTGGACGACTGGGTTGACGGATCGAAGATGGCGGCATCGAAGACTTCACGACCACCAAGCACACGGCAAAGCTCGGCGGCCGTATATACTTGGCGAAGCTGCACGGCGGTGACGTCGGCATTGCGCAGGCGGGCCTGGGTCGCCGTCAGCTCGACTTGCTCGAAGGCGGAGAAAATCGGCCCCTTGTCGACGGCGTTGGTATCGGGCTCCGCAAAAGTGGGCGCGGCGATCAAGGTGATGGCAACGAAAGCAGGGATGAGTTTCATGGCAGAAGTGTGGAGTTAGGGAGATGAGGGAGCAGGGAGGTGAAGGGCTTAGTGAGTCTCAGTGCCAAAGTCGGGCAGGAGAGACGGATCGACACTGGTGCCGTCGCCGATGGCGGACTGGGCGGTCTTCTTGAGCAGCCAGCGCTTGGCGCCCGTGGTGAGGAAGAAGGCGGCGTTGTCGATGTTCTCGGTCGCGATCTGGGCGTTGATGGCGAGCTTCGCCAGATCCATCGCTTCGGCCTCGGTCAGCGTAGTGCCATCGGCGCCGCCGACGGTGCTCGGGTCGAATTTGCGCCACGCCGCTTCCGAGGCTTCGCGGGCCGAGTTGAGGCGCTTGATTTCGGTATCGATCGAGCCGACGCTGGCGCCTTCGCTCGTCACGCCGCGGAAGGTTTCTGCGAGGCGCTGCTGGCGCCCACGCAGGGCAATCGGGTTGGGCGTCGTCGCGGCCGATCCATTGGCGTGGATGGCCACGGCGGTGAGTGCCACGGTGGAGTTGCCTGCGTTGACCCGAATCGTGCTCAGCGTCTCGGCCGCGCCGCCGGGCTTTTGGGCTTCTGCGATGAGTTTCTCTGCGAGCGGAATATCGCCCGACATGATTGCGCGGCCGATGGGCTGGACGACTTGCGCCATGATCTCGCGAGCGACGCGCATATCGGCGCCGAGCGCGCGGTGCTGGTCGCGGATCGTGTTGGCGTCGGCATCCGAGATGCGGATGAGATGGCCGCTTTGGGCTGGCATCGTGTCCGATTGGGCCTGCGCGGGAGTAAACGAAAGCACGATGCCGCCAGCGAGACCGGCTGCGATTTTGGCCGACTGGACGAGGAACGATGCAGTGGAAGCCACCATCGAAGTCATCGTGTCGCAGATACTGTGGACGAACTTCGCGAAACGATCACCCGCAGGGCTGAAATCGGGGAGGGCTGAAGGCTGGACCGGGGAGATATTCATAAATACAGCGAGTTGAGATGAGAGTGTAAGAATGGCAGGGCGGTCAGTTGCAGAGCGGGCGGACGCGGTCGGAGACCAAGCGCACAAGCGTCACATCAGGCTTGAGGCCACCGAGGACGATGGCCTCGACGATGATATCGATCTCGTGCGGATAGGTGAGCCGGTTCAGATCGCGCACCGCGGCCAAGGCATGGTCTTGAAGGGTGCGCGCATCCCGGGTGGACAACTGGCCGGCGATACGGGCGCAGTACGCGGCATAGACCGTGAACACGAGGCGCTCGTGCGCATTGGTATAGGCCTTGCGATCGAGCAGATTGATGAAGCGGCTGTTGACGCGAGCCCATGACGAGGGCTCAGCCAGCGGGCGCTGGCTTGAGATGAACGAGTAATCGGCGAAAGCCGCGCGCACGCTCGAGTCGGTGCGCGGCGGCGGGACGTCGAGCGCAGATTCGCCATCCCAAGCGGCCACCTCACGCGAAGGCTCGACCGGTGGGATGCTGGCCGGAGCGGGGGCGTCCGTCGTGATGCGCTCGATGTTCACCGTGGTGGCGGACGAAGCGGGCTGGGCCCCAGCCGTGGCAGCGAGAGAAGCGAGGGCGCCAATGGCAAGACCGGCGGCCCGGGAGACGTTGAGGACGAGTGCTTTCATGTTTTGCGAATGAGGGAGGTGGAAAAAGAGGGTGGTGCTGTCAGGAGGAGTACGTCGGCCGCGCGCGCTGTGTGTGGGATTCGGGAGAATTTTTTGGGCCGAATCTTCGATTCTCGTCATCACGCGAACCAATCCTGCTGAATCGCAGGCACGAGCGGTGAAATGCCGTGCAGAAGATCGCATCCGATTCTGATCCATGTGGCCTGCCACCCCACCACCCCGTTCGCGCCATTGAGCGCATAGGCCGCAATAATGCTGCCGAATGTGCCAAGCAGTCCGGTGATGACCGTGGCAGAAAATGCTGCGCTGTGTCGGGCGATGTCGGTCTGCTCTACGGTGAATTCGAGCGCGATAGCTGCGCCGTGGTAGCCTAGGGCAGCCAAGGTGCCCAGTGACGCATAATCGCGGATTGTGCCACTGGATACTGCAGTAAGGACCATGCAGCCGAGCGCGGTCAGCGGCAGATAATAGGGAGCGAGACTGATGAAGAAATTGGTGTCACCCGCGAGCACGACATGACCGCCGGACGCGGCAGTCACATTTAGCTCTCGCGGGACGCGACCGAACAGCAACCCCACGGCGATGTGAGTGAGTTCATGCTCCAGTGTACGATAGAATCCAGAGCAGGCACGCGTACCGCCGGCGATCACACCGGCGATGACGGCAATGGCAGGGACCCACCAAGCTGGCATACTGGCTTCGAGCAAACAAAGCGTCGAAGTGGCCAGTGAAAGCGCGCCGAGTGCGCCGAAACCAAACGAAATGAGCAAGGCCAAGACCGGGTGCATGGGGCAGTGAGGAGCTTGACCATGCTGCGCTGCCGCGGCTTCGCGCGTTGGCGAATTCCGTAAAAATAATTCGCGTCTGGCTGCGGTCGATTTGGGTCAAGAGCTTTGCCGAAAACGGTGCGTTATTTCGAAAACAAGAATATGGACCCGGCGCCAATCCAGCAGCGCGCGCGAGGTGGGCGTATGAGCTGACTGACGACGAGGCCAATGCTTACACGATCGAAAATATTCTCGGTGGCTCAGACCATTGGAATCCCAAGTAACCTCCCGAGCTAACAAGGGACCGAGGGCTTCAGGAAATCGCATGGTGCGCGGGCATCGATTGTTCGACGATCCCTCCACGGAAGCGTGAAGCGTCCTCCCTCAAGCAAAACAATCATCGACTGCGCGTGAGAGACTACGCCCCCGGCCACCTATGCTCAGCTTCGAAGGCCAAGTAGGGTTGTCCGCATCCTCACCGAGAAATTTTGCCTGCGAGCCATTATGACCGGCCTGAACAAGGGCATCCGCGCCACTGAGCGGGCTGCGCGCGAGAAGGGCGCTCAGTTTTTTGGCGGCACGGGCGGTGTCGGCGGAGTGACGGGGGCCGGCGCGGCGGGTGGCTTGGGCGGAACGGGAGGGCGATCGGGGGCGCCGTTGTCCATCACGTAGCGCCACGAGCCGTCGGGCTGGCGTTTCCAGATGGTGAGGAACCAGCCGCCGCGGACGACTTCCTTGCCGTCGGGGCCGGGCCGGCGCGATTCGAAGCGGCCATAGTTGTAGCCAAGCGTGCCGTCGGCGGAGACGTCGGTGAAATAGGCGGACCACGTGAGCTTCACGCCCGGCTGGTCGGGACCCATGCGCTCCTGCACGGCCTCCAGGCCGCGGAATTTGCGCGGGTCGGTGTCGATGAATGCGACGTCGGGCGCCGCGTAGAACTTGAAGGCGGCGAGCAGGCCCTTCTCGGTGGCCATCGCGCAGAAGGCGTCTTCCATCGCGGCCACTTCTTTTTTCAACGCGGCGGGATCGGGCGCAGCGACGACGCGCGGGCCGGCGAGGAGGAGCGAGAGAGCGAGAAACGGCAGCAGCTTTTTCATGGGGAAAATCGAGCGATGCGATTTAGTGCGAAGGAGATTGGGCGTTGAGCGCTGCGACATCGGCGGGCGTATCGACATCGAGCGCGAGGGCCGGGAGGTCGACGGCCGCGACCTCGGCCGCGTACTGGTGGAGGAGCGTGCGGGCACCTTCCTCGCCGGTGAGGGCCGCGAGTGCGGGAAAATGCGCGCGGAGAAACAAGGCGGGCGCACCGTGATGTCCGCCATAGCGCGCGGCGACGATGCTGCGACGAGTGGTGCGCTGAGCTGCGACGAGTTGCTCGATTTCTGCGACGGAAAACGCCGGCTGGTCGCATAGTGCGATGAGCGCGGCATCGAGCGTGCGGGAAAACTGCTGCAGCGTCGTGATACCCGTGCGCAGCGACGACGCCATGCCCTCGGCCCACGTGGGATTTTCCACGACGAGCACGGGCCGCCGCGCGAGGATGGGGCGGATTTTCTCCGCGTGCGCGCCGAGCACGACCACCACCGGCCAAGCCTCTGAGGCGAGCGCGGCGTCGACGGCGCGCAGGAGCAACGGCACGCCGCCAACGGGCAGAAGCTGCTTTGGCGAACCGAGACGCGTCGACGCTCCCGCCGCGAGGATCACGGTGCCGAAGCGGAGGGCAGGGGACTCAGGCATGAATGGGAGTCGTGCGATTACGGAGCGGTCGGGCGTCGCGTTGGGCGAGGGTGGCGCGCATCTCGGCGACGATCGCGAGGGCGACTTCTTCAGGGGTATCGGCGCCGAGATCGAGGCCCACGGGAGCGTGCAACCGCGCGCGCACTTCGGGTGTGATGGCGACGCCAGCGGCGGCGAGGTCGGAGAGGATTTTCTCGGCGCGTTTGCGCGGGCCGAGGAGGCCGAGATAGGCGAGGGGACGCGCGAGGAGTTCGCGGAGGATCGGCACGTCGTGGATATAGTGATGCGTCATCACGACCGCGAGCATGTCGGCGTCGGGTGCGGTGCGCGCCACGAGTTCGGCGGCGGGGCCGACGACGAGCTTAGTGCCGGGAAAACGCATCGCGGTGACGAAGGCCGGGCGAACATCTGCGACGATCACGGTCCAGCCAAGACCCTGAGCGAGGCGAGCGAGCGGTTGCGCGTCGTCGCCCGCGCCGTAGATCGCGAGTGCGGTGGGCGGTTGAATCCAGTTTTTGAATACACCCTCGGCGGGCGCGTCGACGGGCTCAGGCTCGAGGCGCGTGCCGAGCGCAGCGCCATTTTCCGCGCGGTGCACCACGTGCAGCTCGGTGGGACGGCGCGCGGCGAAATTCGCGGCGAGCGTCGCCGCCCACGCGGGCCGGGCGGGGAGTTTTTCCACGAGCACACGCGCGACGCCGTGGCAGCCGAGGCCTACGCCCCAGACGAGGTCATTTTCCGAAGTGGTATCGTAGACGATCGTGTCGGCGACGCCGGTCGCGAGCACGCGCCGGGCGCGCTCGATGACATCCTCCTCGAGGCAACCGCCGGAGATGGAGCCGATGCGTTCGCCCGAGGGCAGCAGGAGCAGGCGCGCGCCGGGCCGGCGATAGGTCGAACCGTCGACGGAAACGAGCGTGGCAAGGGCGCACTCGCCGCTCTCGGGCGAGGTGAGATGGCGCACGATCGCGAGCAGCTCGTTCATTCGAGCGCCTGACGTAGCATCACTGGATACGCTTCACAAGAATGACGCGATTGGCAGGCACGATCAGCATCTTGTAGCCGCCGATGCCGTGGGTGATCACGACCTCGGGGTTCTCGAGCGTCTTGCTGAACACGACCAGCTCGGGGACGCGTTGCTGCCAGATCTGGCCGTTTTCCAGCACGAAGGCGGCGCGGCCGCTGATTTCGCGGACCTTGCCCTCGATGCGGCTGTGCAGTTCGTCGGGCATATCCGCGGGCGCGACCGGCTTCGAGATCTGCTCGGCGCCGAAATCGGCCGCTGCCTTGCCCGATACGCCGGACGCAGCGGATGACACCGCAGTGTCGGCCTTGGTCTTACGCGCAGGCGGGGCGTTTTTGGGAATTTGTTGGTGCGCGGCGAGGGCCGTTTCGAGGGCGGCGAGTTCCTCCGGACTGAGCTTGGCGAGACCGGCACGGGCAAACTCCTCGGGCGTCAGAATCTGATTGAGATGGGTATCGGCGGCAGCGGCGACGGCTGGCGCGAGAATTGCGACGCAAGCACTTAGAACGAGCAGGGGGCGCAGCATAACAGGGATGATTTCCGAAGCGCCCGCCGGTGCAAGCGCGCACTGATTCGTCGCAGAAAACAGGCGTTTCACCGCGCTAATGCCGCCATTTGGCGCTAACCGTAACAGTTCTGTCATAATTTAGGGTTGCCGGTGTGCTGATACGTAGTCTTGCTCATCCCAAGCGAAAACGGCCCTACAAGGCTGGGTTGGCTTCCTACACACAACACAACTGCCACACACACACTATGAACAAACTCCCTTCGCGGAAGTTCATGGCCGCTTGGTCGCTCCTTGCGACAAGCGGCTTTTTTGCGGTCGGGGCCTATGCCCAGACTGCACCGACTACTCCGGCCACACCGGAAAAGAAGACCGATGCCCAAGTGCTCGAGAAGTTCGTCGTCACCGGTTCCTACCTCCCTCCTGCGGCCAACGCCGTCGCGACCCCGGTGATCGCGGTCGACGCGAAGGCGATCGAGAACTCTGGTAACAACACCAACGTCCTCGAAATCCTGCGCAAGACCGTCCCGCAGTTCAGCGGTAACAGCAACATCGGCAGCGCCAACGCCAACGTCGGCTCCGGCTCGACCAATGGCGGCTCGCAAGTCGCCCTGCGCAATACCACGACGCTCGTCCTCATCAACGGACGTCGTGCTGCCTACACGCCGGACTCGGCCACGGGCCCGACGCAGTTCGTGGACGTCAACCTCATCCCGGTCGCCGCGATCGAGCGCATCGAAATCCTCGCGGACGGCGCTTCCGCCATCTACGGCACGGACGCGGTCGGTGGTGTGGTGAACATCATCATGAAGACCAATTACGAGGGCTTCGAGGCCGGTGGCCGCTACGGCTGGTCCACCAACAAGGGCCACGCGGCGGACCGCTCCGGCTATGTCGTCGGTGGCGTCAGCAACGGCAAGACCAGCATGACCCTCTCGGCCGAGTACCTGAAGCAGGACCCGATCTTCAACTACGAGCGTCCCTACTCCGATCCGACCTACGGCACGGCGACTTTCGCCGGCTCGGTCAATGCTGGCACGAGCTACTACTACCTCGATCCGGCTAAGCAGACCCCGACGGTCACCGCTGGTGGCTTGCCCGCCGCGACGCTCGTGTCTAACGGCACTTACTCGGGTCCCCGCGCTGCGGGCGACCAGTTCCAGTTCTTCAACCTCGCACAGTACGTCACCCAGACGATCCAAAACGAGCGCAAGAGCATGTCGCTCGCGGCCGACCACACCTTCTGGGATAACTTCAAGATGTTCACGGATGTGCTTTACGCGCAGACGAACACCTACTCCCAGATCAACGGCCAGCCGATCACCGCTTCGATCGCCCCGGGCGTGCACGGCAATCCGTTCAACGTCACGGTCACGGCCCGCAACCGCCTGACGTCCCATCCCCGCCAGTACCTCGATGACACGACCAGCATCCGTGGCGTCGTCGGCGCTTCGGGCAAGATCAGCGAGGACTGGGGCTTCGAAGTCGCGGCGACCTACAACCGCGTCACGCAGGACTATTCCAACCCCGGCGTCATCAGCCAGGCCCACCTGACGGACGCGATCAACAACGACCGCTTCAACATGTTCTCCCGCATCCACGACGAAGCGGAAGTGGCCGCCGACGGCATCGTCGGTACGGCGACGGGCGGCTTCATCTCCACCCTGCGCAACCTTGATGCCACGGTCCACGGCAAGCTCTTTGATCTTCCGGCCGGCCCGCTCGACGTCGCGTTCCGCGCTGAGCAGCGCCGTGAGGCCCTCAGCGCCACCGCTGATCCGAACTCGCAGATCGACCCCGTCACCGGCCTTCTCGGCTGGAACGGCGCGACCACGCTCTATCCCTTCGATTCTAACCGCACGGTCGGTGCCCTCGCCGGTGAAGTGCGCATCCCGCTCGTGAAGGATGTCCCCGGCGCTCACCTCCTCGAACTCAGCGGCGCGGTCCGCCACGAGTTCTACAGCGACACCGAGAATCCCACGGTCCCGAAGATTTCCGCGCGTTATTTGCCCTTCAACGACGAGTTCGCCCTGCGCGGATCCTACGGCAAGTCCTTCTCGGCCCCGACCCTGTTCTCGCTGTTTGGCCCGGTCAGCATCGGTTTCACCGATCCCTTCACCCTCAATAAGTCGGGTGGCGGCAAGATCGACAACCTCCAGACCAACTCCGAGTCAGGCTCCAACCCGAAGCTTAAGCCCTCGCGTGCCGAGAACTACACGGTTGGCTTCATCTACTCGCCGAAGGCGATCAAGGGTCTGTCCTTCACGGTTGATTACTATCACATCCGCCAGACGGACCTCATCTCTACCATCGGCACCACAACCATCCTTCAGGATGTCGAGACCAATGGCCCGAGCTCGATCTACGCTGGCTCAGTGCACCTCAACAGCTTCACGGGTCCGGGCGTCACCGCCAAGGGCCAGATCGGCACGGGCGTGCCGGACAACATCTACGTGGTCGACACCTACGTGAACATTTCGAAGCAGGAACTCAGCGGCTTCGACATTTCGGGCAAGTACACCTACGCCCCCGAGGGTATCGGCCGCTTCGACTTCTCGTCCGCGATCGGCATCTACAATAAGTTCAACCACATCAACATCCCCGGCAATCCGGCGGAAGAGACGGTTGGCAAGTCCACGGACTACAATGGCACGATCCCGCGCTGGCAGTCCTACACGACGGTCGACTTCACGCGTGACAGCTACAACGCGGTCCTCGGCTGGCGCTCGATCCCGGCGGTCACCGATGACGACGACGGCACGCGCGTGGGCTCGTTCAACACGATCGACCTCTCCTTCTCGTACACCTTCGGCGCCACCAACAAGTGGCTCCAAGGCGCGAAGTTCACGGTCGGCGCGAACAACGTGTTCAATCGCTACGGCCCGAAGGATCCGACGATCTTCAGCGACTCCAACGTCGATACCTCGACCTACGGCGCCTACGGCCGCTTCGTCTACTTCGACGTCCGCTACAAGTTCTAAGCTCGACCGAGCGTCCGCTCGGAACCGAGTTTCTCCTCTCAGCGGCCCGCCACGTGCGGGCCGCTTTTTTTATGCACTCTCACTTGTAGCCCGCCTCGTGCGAGGCGGGATGCTTGGCTCTCTCTGCGAGTGGGGCCTCGAGCGCACCGAGACTCGTCCCATTGCGCTTGCTAACCTGCCGCTCGGCGGCAGACTCGGCGAGTCAGTCCGCGTTACCCCTTTCCCCACTTGGCCTGACGCAAGCTGCAAGGCTTCGACTACCATGCACACCCCAATCGTGTCGCGCTCCTGCGGGAGCTTTCTGCGGGCGGCAGCTCCCTGCGCCCTCGTCGTTTCGCTCTTTTTCACCGGCTGTGCCCACACGCCATTCGCAAAATCAGGCGAGGCCGCTTCCGCGGCGACCTCTGCCTCGCCGAAGCGGGACAAGTTGATCCTCGGTGACCAGCAGTACAAATACGTGTATGTGACCGGAAGTAACATCCCGGTCCGTGTGCCCGTGGATCCGACGGCCCGCCCGCTGCCATCATCGTCCGAAGTCACCTCCATGTCCTCGCAGCAGTTTGGAGAGGTGATCCGCCGCGGGCAAACCCTGCCCAAGCACAACTGATTTGGCGGCTCGCGCCTGACGGGCGCAGCAGGGACGTGTAAGGCCGGCGACTACAGGCCGGGGCTTGTCCGTGGCTGAAATCAACCAAAAAGCGTTAGATTTCGGCGACTGTTAAACGTTCAATCTTATGACACTTCTCCCTTGCTATGCGCGAATCGGGTACTCAGTTCTTCCCGGTCCACAACACGAATAGGCCCGGCAAAGGTGCCGGTCCGACCACACAACACAACACTACGAACTATGAACAAACCGTTGTCGGCGGCCGCTAGCGCGGCTGCACGTTTCGGCTTCGTTGCTCTGTTTGGCACGAGCGTCGCGCTCGCGCAGACGGCCGCCAAGCCCGAGGAGAAGAAAGATACCACCAGCACCACCACCCCCGCTTCCACCGAGCCCCAGAAGCTCGAGAAGTTTGAGGTGACGGGTTCCCGCGTTAAGCGCCTTGATGTTGAAACCCCCGCCCCGGTGGCCGCGTTCACCGCTGCGGACATCGAAGCCAAGGGCTACGTCAATGTCGGCGACTTCATCCAGAGCCTGCCGTTCAACTCCGGCTCGGCCAACTCGATCTACCAGACCTCGAGCTTCCTCCGTGGCGCGTCCACGACGAATCTCCGCGGCCTCGGTTCGCAGCGCTTCCTGACGCTGGTCAACGGTCGTCGTGCGGTTCCGTACGCGCTGACCAACAGCGGCAATCGCTCGGTCTTCGACTTCAACAGCCTCCCCTCCGCCGCCATCGAGAGCGTTGAGCTCCTCAAGGACGGTGCGTCCGCCATCTACGGCTCCGACGCGATCACGGGCGTGCTGAATGTGAAGCTGAAGAAGAACTTCACCGGTCTCTCGACCGGCCTCTACTACGGCAACACGCTGAAGGATCACGGTGGCGACACCGGCACGATCGACGCCAGCATCGTAGCGGGCGCCGAGTCGGGCAAGACCCACATCATGACCGCGGTCGACATCAAGACCGGCAACTCGAACTTCCTCCAGGACTACGGTGTGCACAACACCGACTTCACCTACCTCGGCGCGAACAAGGGTCTGAACGGCAACTCGACCGCCAACTACCCGGCCAACCTCACGCTCACGCGTGCGCAGGCCACGGCGCTCGGCCTGACGATCCCGTCGGCCACGGCCTCGAGCTGGACGTTCGTCGTCCAGGGCGGCCAGCCCACGGGCAACCCGACCCTCAGCAAGTTCACCGCGGCTCCCTCGGACCCGGCCAACGCCAATGCCGTCCTCGTCGGTAACGAGAACCGCTACAACTTCGCCCCGGTCTACGCCATCTACCCGGCCTACGACTACGTCAGCAACTACACCTCGATCGAGCACAGCTTCAGCGACAACCTGAAGGCCTTCGGCGAGCTGACCTACTCGAAGAACAGCACGTACTACGCCTTCACGCCCGTCGTCATCACGTACTCGACGGAAGGCCTGACCCTCCCGGTCAACAATCCGTACAATCCGTTCGGCCTCGCCCTGACGACCCTTTCGGCCCGCGCCCTCTTCGGCCCGGTCCGCAAGTTCGACACCGAGTCCACCGCGGGCAACTTCCTCGGCGGCCTTCGCGGCACCTTCCTCGACAAGTGGGATTGGGAGTCGGCGGTCAGCTACGGCTACGACACCGTCACCACCGTTTCACGCAATGCGATCCGCGCCACGACCTATCAGGCGGCCCTCAACGGCACGCTCTCCGGCTTCACCGGCGTGTTCCTGAATCCGTTCGGCCCCTCTGATCCGAATCTGACGAAGGCCCTCTACACGAGCTCCACCGGCACCAACAAGTCGGAAGGCCTGACCTGGGACGCCACCGTCTCCGGCAAGCTCTGGGAACTCCCCGCGGGCGACATCGGCATCGCTGCCGGCTTCGAAATCCGCGAAGACAAGCTCACGACCAATCCTGACACCGCCGCCTACATCGGCTCTGGTGGTGGCCAGCCCCTCGCGGGCAAGCGCACCGTTTCGTCGACCTACGTCGAAATCGATGCCCCGATCTACAAGAGCAAAGAGTGGGGCTCCGCTGAGCTCCAGCTCGCTGGCCGCCACGAGCACTACTCGGACTTCGGCGAGACGCACAAGCCGAAGATCGGTGCCATCATCCGCCTCCCGGACACCGCTTGGGTCAACACCGCGATCCGCGCTTCCTACTCCGAGTCCTTCCAGGCTCCGGCGCTCGGCCTCCTCTACGCTTCGCAGACGACGGCCTTCAGCTCCAACCTCGTGCAGGACCCGCTCCGCCCGCAGGATTCGCCCACGCAGGTCAAGATCATCACCGGTGGTAACCCGAACCTCCTGCCGGAAACGGCCAAGGTGCGTTACGCCGGCTTCGTGTTCGAGTCCGCGAAGATCAAGAACTTCTCGATCAGCATCGACTACTTCGACTTCCGCATCAATCAGGTCATTGTCACCCCGAGCCAGGCTTACCTGTACTCGGCGGCGGGCCGCGCGCAGTTCCCCAACGGCATCGTGCGTGACAACACCCTCGGCAATCCTGGTCCGATCCTGTACGTCCAGTCGGTTCCGTCCAACAATCCGGACGCCTACCAGATGTACCGTGGCTTCGACTACGAAGTGAAGTACGCCCTCCGCAACACGCGCTACGGCGACTTCCAGTTCAACGGTGCCGCGACCGAGATCACCAAGACCGGTAGCGATTCCGGCCTCGGCGGTGGCTTCTTCAACAACAACGGCCACTACTACAACCCGCGCTGGAAGGCGACGGTCACCACGGCTTGGGATTACAAGGACTTCGGTGCCACGATCAGCACCGACTGGACCGGCCGCTGGTTCAACGACGGCTACACCGTCGCTGGCTGGGGTGAGAATCCGTACGCTATCTTCGGCGGCTCGCTCCGCTACCGTGGCTTCTGGAACAGCACCATCTCCGTTGGTGCGAGCAATCTGTTCAACTCGCTCCCGGCCCCCAACGGCCGCGCGGGTTCGGCGGGCTACGACCAGAACATCTATGGCCCCAACGCGCTGGGCCGCTTCCTCTACATGCGCATCCGCAAGGAGTTCTAAGCCAGTGTGCTTAGTTCGACTTAGCTAAAACTTGGCGTGCCCCTTCCGGGGCACGCCTTTTTTCTTCACCCCTTTTGCGTATGAAACGCTTCCTCCTGCTTTTCCTCTCCGCCCTCTCCCTTTACGCCGCCGACGCTCCTTCGTCGGCCGATTCGAAACCGGTCTCCCCCGGCAAACCCGTCCCCGAGATCCCGGTCGAGACACTCTTCCAGTCGGCCAAGCTCAGCAGCTTGGTCTTCTCGCCGAATGGCAAATATATCGCCTGCCTGATTCCTTTCGAGCATCGCTTGAACCTCGCGGTGATCGACCTCGAGAAGGGTACCAAGAACCTCCTCACCAATTTTAAAGACAAGCAGGCCACCCAACCGCAGTGGGCCAGCGACGACCGCATTCTCTTTCGGGTCGACGACGAGGGTAAAGAGTCGTTCTCCCTCTACGCCGTCAATCGCGACGGCAGCGATCCTGGGATTCTCGCGACTGGCTATTCGAAAGAAGGCACCACCGGCGCGGCCAATGCCCGTTTCCGGAGCGTGGTGGGCCCTATTGAGAAAGACTCCAAGCACATCTTGGTCCTGGCCAATCTCACGTACATCGACTGGTCCGATATCGCGCAGATGGATCTCAAGACCGGCGAAATGCGCCGTGTCGCCGAGGCTCCCGGCGACGTGCAATACTACATCTTCGATCACGACAACAAGCCGCGTTTCGCCGTCGTCTATGATCATCAGATCCGAAAGGTGCTCTATCGCGAGGCCAAGGGCTCTACGTGGACCCAAGTCGGCCAGCACCACATGGATGCCGAGGGCTGGGAGCCCATGGGTTTCGATGGCGACAACCGCACGGTGTTCATCTGGTCCGACGTCGGTCGCAAGACCTGCGCGATCTACCGCTACGATACCGTGGAGAAAAAGCAGCTCGATCTCGTCTTGGCCGACGATACCTACGACGCGTTTCGCGCCAATGGTCCCGAGACGGGCCAGAAGTTTGGCCCGATCTACGACGGATCGAAAAAGAAGGTGGTCGGCCTCGCATACTCGGCTGACCGCACGCGCTACAAGTGGCTCGATGCTGAGACCGAGGCCATCTACAATAAGTTGGTAGCTTCGCTGCCCGACACGGTGCACAACCCCGCGCAGTTTTCAGCGGACGGCTCGCGCATCATCTTCATGTCGTCCAACGATCGCGATCCGGGCGTCTATTATCTCTTTGACCGCCAACGGCAAAAACTCAGCGAACTCGCAGTCATTCGCCCTGCAGTCGATCCCGACATGATGGCCTCGGTCAAGCCGGTCACCTTCGCCGCTCGCGATGGCGTCACGCTGCATGGCTATCTGACTTTGCCCCGCGGTCGCGAGCCGAAGAAGTTGCCGCTGATCATCCATCCGCACGGCGGTCCCTTCGGTATCAGCGACGAGTGGCGCTACGATGCCGAAGTGCAGTTTTACGCGAACCGCGGTTTCGCGGTGTTGCAGATCGACTATCGCGGATCCGGCGGGTACGGCCGTCACTTCGAAGCCCTCGGCTACAAGAAGTGGGGCCTCGAGATGCAGAACGATCTTTCTGACGGCGTGAAGTGGGCCGTCGATCAGGGGCTCGCCGATCCCTCGCGCGTCGTCATCAGCGGTGCCAGCTACGGCGGCTATGCCACCATGGCGGGAATCACGCTGACGCCCGATCTCTACTGTGCCGGCATCAACTACGTCGGCGTGACCGACATCGAATTGCTCATCCCGAAGGCCCAGACCGAGGAGCGCATGTACTGGCGGCACACCCGCCTCGGAGACCTCGCCAATAGCGACGACAAGAAGCGCATCCACGACACCTCACCGGTCAATCTGGCTTCGCGCATCCACGTCCCGCTCCTGATGGCCTACGGCAAAAACGATCCACGGGTGGTCATCGATCACGGCTACGACATGGAGCGCGCCCTGAAATCGGCCGGCAAGCCCTACGAGATGATCATTCAGGAGGGCGAGGGCCACGGCTTCCGCAACGAGGAGAACAGCATCGCGTTCTACACGCGAGTGGACGCGTTCTTGAAAGAAAACGTGCTCCGTCCGGGTCGAGTGGACGTTGGTCCAACGGTCGAAGTCCCGGCTAAGAAAACCCCCTGAGCCGACCGTTTCGCGTGTAGCGAAAATCTCATCCCCGGTGGAGCTGCACGCTCGCCGGGGATTTTTCGTGCTGTTTGCCGAAGTGTGAATGAGAGCAAGCGCTCGCGCGCCGAGCCACATCCTCCACCGATCCCAGCCTCTGTGGGTTGCGAGCGCAACTCCTCACCCCGTTGCAGCCCAAAAGTTTTTGCGCCTTATGCGCCTTTTTGCGGCCAACTTCTCTGCAGTATTACCGCCCGGCATTATTCAAATACTCCCGCAGCCACGCCACGCCGCTCGCCTCATCGTGAAACGCCCCATCGAGCTGGGCCTCGAAAGCGGCGTCGAGGATCGGTTTGAAATCGGCGCTGGGTTTGCGGCCCAGCTCCACGAGGTGGCGGCCGAGGACGATGGGTTTGGGCGCGGCGTCGGCGAGCGCGAGCTGGCGGGCGCGTGTCACCAGTTCTTGGATACGCTCGTCCGTCTCGGGAGTGACGAGCGGCGGGCGGCCGTGGCTGTCGGCGAGCATGACGGCGGCGAGGTCGTCGATGGTCGCGGGCATCAGGCGGCGCGCGAGGCGGCGCACGCTCGTGTCGGAAAAGCCATCCGGCCCGCGGTGGTGCGCGAGGTGGTTCACCACGAGTGCGCGCACGGGCGTGTCGAGTTCGAGCGGTGCACCGAGGCGGCGGAGAAACGCTTCCGCGATCGGCCCGCCCGCGGCCTCGTGGCCCGGGCTCACGATGCGCATCACGCCTTTCTTCTCGGCGCGGTGCGTCGTCTGTGGCTTGGCGAAATCGTGCGCGAGCACCGCGAGCATGAGCAGGCGGCGGCGCAGCGCGCCGGAGTTTTGCCACGAGGGCAGGGCAGTGAGCGCATCGAGGCAGCACTGCGTGTGCGTGAACACGTCGCCTTCCGGATGCCACTCGGGCTCCTGCGGGCAGCCCCGCAGCACCGCCACCTCAGGGAAGTGCCGCAGCCAGCCCGTCTCCTCTAGTACGGTGAGACCGCGCGAGGGGCGCACGGACTTCGTCGCCCACTTGTCCCACTCGCCCCACACGCGCTCCACGGGCAGCTCGAGAAATGTATCCGAAATCTGGTGACACAGCGCTGCCGTCTCCGGCGCGAGCGTGAAATCGAAGCGTGCTGCAAGCTGCATCGCCCGCAGCACGCGCAACGGATCTTCGACAAAGGCCGCGCTCGTGTGGCGCAGCACGCGCGCCGCGAGGTCGCGCTGCCCGCCGTGCGGATCGATCAGCTCGCCGGTGAAGGGATCGTACGCGATCGCATTGACCGTGAAGTCCCGCCGCGCCGCCGCCTCCGCGTCGCTCAGCTCCGGATCGGGCGCGACCGCGAAGCCGCGGTGGCCCGCGCCGGTCTTCGACTCGCGCCGTGGCAGCGAGAAATCGTATTCCTCGCCGCTCGCGCGGCTGCGGACCTTGATCACGCCAAAGCTTTTGCCGACCACGTCCGTCGCGCCGAAGTGCGCGAGCGCGCGGCGCAGCGTTTCGAAGTCCACGCCGCCCACCTCTACGTCGAAATCCTTCGGCGTGCTCCCGAGCAGCCAGTCGCGCACGCCACCGCCGACCAGGCGCGGCCGACCCACGCGGCGCACCGAGTCGAGCATCGCGCGCAAATCGGCGGGGAGCTGCATCGCGCTCATTCTTCCTTCGCGTAAGCGGCGAGAATCACGCACGTCCAGCCCGCGAGAAACGCCACGCCGCCGAGCGGCGTGATCGGGCCAAGCACGCGCGGTCCGCCGAGCGCCAGTCCGTACAGCGAGCCGGAAAAAAGCAGCACGCCCACCGCCCAGCACTTCGCGGCGCGTTGCGCCCATACGGCGCCGCGAGGCTTTGCCACCTGCACCCACACGCCCGCGGCGAGCAGCGCGACCGCGTGCGCGAGATGATAGTGCACCGCCGTCTCCCAGTTGTGCAGCGTGCCGAGTTCAGTGAGGTGCGCGCGTAGCGCATGCGCGCCAAACGCCCCGAGCCCGACGCCGGTCACACCAGCGATGCCCGCCGCAAGAAGAGGAAAACGTGATTGCATGGCGCGCCGACACTCGCACAACCAGTGCCCGAAACAAGCGTGGGTTCCGCCTTTGCGGCACCCGCTGCGCGGCTGCGTCGTTTTGCTTGAAAAGGAGGGTTGACAGCGTTTCGCGAAACCTTAGCCCTTGACCTCTTTTCCCATGAAAACGTTCCTCGCCACGAAGCAGACGGTGCAACCCAAATGGTATCTGATCGATGCCGAGGGCGCTGTGCTTGGCCGTCTCGCCGTGAAGGCCGCCAACATCATCCGCGGCCGCCATAAGCCTTCCTACACTCCGAATTGCGACAACGGTGACTTCGTCGTGGTCATCAACGCCGAGAAGATCGTCCTCACCGGCAAGAAAGAGGAGCAGAACGAGTACATGACCTTCTCCGGCTTTGTCGGCGGCGAGAAGTACCGCAGCCTCAAGGTCATGCGCCAGAAGCACCCCGAGCACATCATCGAGCACGCGGTCAAGGGCATGCTCCCGAAGAACATCATCGCGGCCAAGATGCTGACCAAGCTCCGCGTGTTCGCCGGCCCGAAGCACACCCACGAGGCCAACAACCCCGTCAAAGTTTCCGTTTGATATCCGAGTCCTGAGCCATGAGCACCACCGAAACGATTTTCACCGGCACCGGCCGCCGCAAGACCTCCACCGCCCGCGTCCGCGTCACCGCCGGCACCGGCAAGCTGTCCGTCAACGGCCGTGACTTCGAGGCGTACTTCAGCCACGACAATTTCGCCAAGCAGGCCTACGCCCCCCTCCTCACCGTCGACCAGAAGGACAAGATCGACGTGACAGCCAATGTCGCCGGTGGCGGCGTTGCCGGTCAGGCTGGCGCGGTTGCCCATGGCATCGCCCGCGCCCTCCAGAAGATGAACGCCGAGCTCCGCCCGGCGCTCAAGAAGGCCGGTCACATCAAGCGCGACCCTCGCGCCAAGGAACGCAAGAAGCCCGGCCAGCCCGGCGCCCGCAAGCGCTTCCAGTTCTCGAAGCGCTAAGCGTCCGAAGATTCGAGGAATCCCTTTTCAAAAGCCGCCCTTCACCGGGCGGCTTTTTTTGTTTTTGGAGCGGTTCTTTTGGAACGCTAATCCGCGCTAGTCTTCGCTGATGGAAGATCGAAACTGTAGCGGCGCTCTATGAGCGCCGAACAGACCCGGTCCACGATCAGACGTGAATCGGCGGTCATAGACCGCCGCTACAGGCGCGAGCGTGTTTATATCAGCGCAGATTAGCGTTCCAAAAAACTACAACGTATCCCGCGCCGTCTTCAGCTCTACCCTGAACGGCGACGCCGGCAGCCCCGCACTGTTGTACAAATTGCAGCCCGGATTATCCGCCCAGCCAAAGCGAAGCTGCGCGGGCAGCACCACGCCGCCATTGGCCACGACGACCGTGTCGCCCTCGATGGTCGCATCGGCCAACTCGAATTTTCCGTCCGTGCCCGCGAGCGCGAAGCCCTGCAGCTCGGTGCCGTGGAGTTCAAGGCCGTCAGCGTGGGTAAAGGTGATGCGCACGGCACCTTCCTCGGTGCGCGCGGATTTGAAGATGGGTCCGCTGTACTCCAATTTTTCTCCGTATACCTTGGCGCGGGCGATGAGGGCGAGCCGGTGCCCCACGTCCTGCTTCAGCCGCGGCGTTGCGTTGTCGATGTCACCGAGATCGAGCGCCATCGCCATGCCGGTGTTGGGTACGTCGAGGGCTTGCAGCTGACCTTCACGCACCGGAGCGAGCGGGGAGCGGAGATTGGGATTGCGGGACGGAGTGTGCTGGCTGGCGATCTGCACGTAGAGGAAGGGCAGCTCGGGCGCGCTCCAGCGCGCACGCCAGTCGGCGATGAGCGTTTTCAAGAGCAGGCCGTACTTGTCGCCCGTGAGCGTGTTGGCTTCGCCTTGGTACCACACGACGCCGCGGAGCGCGTACGGAATGAGCGGCGCGAGGGTGCAGTTGAAGAGCACCGAGGGGCTGCTCGGGTCCTGCGCAGGATCAGGATTCTGCGGTTCGCGGGGGCGGTCGCGTCCCCCGGCCTTGGCCGCCGCGGCATCAGTCTGCCAGCGCGCGAACTCGTCGCGGTAGATCTTTGCATTCGCGCCTGCGGGATCAAAGGAGACTTTGCGCGACGTATAGGTGTTCATGATCGTGCGCAGGCCCGATTGCGCTTCGAGCGCCGAGCGGCTCGTCCACGATTCTGCCGTGCTGTCGCTTTCCGCGGCCACGATCAGACCGACGGGGACTTTCTGCGTCTGGTTGACCTCCCGACCGAAGAAATACGCCGTCGCGGAAAATGATCCTACCGTCTCTGGCGAGCACACGACCCAGTGGCCATTGGTCGACACCGCGGTGTTCTCGCCCATCTGCGCCTCGACGGTGAAAACCCGGATCTGCGGAAAATTCGCCGCTGCGATCTCTTTCGCCTCGTCCTTCACGCCGCACCACGGCCGGTCGCCGCGACCGACCGTCATTTCCATGTTCGACGCGCCGGCGCAAAGCCAGACGTCGCCCACGAGCACATCCTTGCATTCCACGGGCGCGGCCGTCTGGTCGCCTGTGATGGTGAGACTCTGCGGCCCGCTGCCCGCGAGCCCGGTCAGGGCGACGCGCCACTTGCCCGATACATCGGCGGTGGTCTCGGCCTTGGCCGAGCCAAGCGAGACGGTGACTTTTTCGCCCGCGGCGGCGGTACCCCAGACAGGTACGGTGACGGTGCGCTGCAGTACGGCGTGGTCGCCGAAAAGCGGATGGGGCTTTACCTCGGCCCGCAGGGCCGGGAGCCCGACGATCCCCAGAAGCAGGAGGAGGCGGCGGATCATGGTTCGATAGGACGCAGGCGAACTTGCCGTGTTCCCTCCTGCGACGCGAGCCCCGGTTGAGTCACCAGGCTCTTTGCAAAAATTTTGTGTCGGCCGATGGCGGGTGGGGCGGGGTGGCTTGTCATCATAGGCGGCATGTCTGCCTTAACGTCCACTTTCCAACGCCGTCCCGGCCTCGTCGCCGAGGATTCCGCCGTTGCCTCTCCCGAGGAAACGGTCTCGGCTGGCCCCATGGCCGACCCCGAGCCCCCTTCGGATTTCGGGCGCTTTTACCGCGCCACGCTCGCGCCGCTCCGGCGGTATCTGGGTCGTTTCACGCGCAATCACGCCGAGGCCCAGGACCTCGCGCACGACGCCTACGCTCGCGTCTACCCCGTCATCCAGAAGGGCAACGTCGAGCAGCCGCAGGCGCTCCTCTACACCACCGCGCGCAATCTCGCCATCAACCAGATCAAGCGCCGCTCCATCGCTCCGATGCAGAATCTCGACGCCACCGCGCTCGACGCCAAGCCCGCCTCCGCGCCCGGCGTGGTGCAGACCGTGATGGCCCGGCAGGAGTGGTCGCAGCTCGAGACTGCGATCGCCGCGCTCCCGCCCGGCTGTCGGTCCGTCCTCCTCCTGCGCAAGGTCGAGCTGCTCTCCCATGAAGAGATCGGCCGCCGCCTCAATATTTCCGTGAGCACGGTCGAGAAACAACACGCCCGCGCGCTCCGCCTGCTCCGCGAAGCCCTCGCGCCCCTGCAGGACCAACCCACTTCCAACGCTCCTTCAACTGCGGACTCCGACCGCACCTCGTCATGAATCCCGCCCGTCCCACTTTCTCGCCGGAAGCCGATGAGCAGGCATCCCTCTGGGCCGCCCGCCTCGATGGTTCCACGCTCTCCGCGACCGACCGCACGGCTCTCGAGACTTGGCTCGCCGCCGATGCCTCGCACCGCTCACTGTTGTCGAGCTATTGCCAATTCTCCGCCGACCTCGAGCGTGAGCTTGCGGCCCGCGCCATTCCTGCGCCCGAGACTGCTTCGCCCGCATGGTGGCGCCGGCAGTCCGCGGTGGTGACGCTCGTCGCCGCGGCCGCGGCGGTGGTCTTCGCCCTCTGGATCGCGGCTCCTGGTGGCCAGCATGAAGACTTTACTGCGGCGATCGCGCAGCGCCAGACCGTGGCGCTCTCCGATGGCACGCGCGTCGAGCTCAATGCGCAGACGAGTCTCTCGGTCGACTTCCGTCGCGCCGAGCGCCGCGTGCGGCTCTCCGGCGGTGAGGCCTTCTTCACCGTCGCGAAGGACCCGAGCCGGCCCTTCATCGTCGAGACGCCTGGTGGTTCGGTCCGCGTGACCGGCACGGTCTTCAATGTCCGCGCCGATGCGCAGGCCTCGTTCGAGGTCACCGTCGTCGAGGGTTCGGTGCTCGTGCGGCCCACCGCCGATACCGCCGAGCCCTACGCGCTCAAGGCCAACGACCAGTTCTCCCAAGGCCACGTCACGCACATCCCGACTGACGCGGTCGAGGTCGCGCTCGCCTGGCGGCAGGGTCGAGTGGTGTTCGCCGACACACCGTTGCCCGACGCGGTCGCACGCTTCGCTCGCTATCATGGACGCAAGATCGTGGTCACGCCCGAGGCCGCGCGGCAGGTCGCGCCTGGCGTGGGCGGCAGCTTCACGCTGAGCGACCTCGATGGTTTCCTCGCCTCGCTGAAGGAAAATTTCGCGGTGCGCATCGAGCATCCCGCGGATGGCTCCATCTTGATCACGGCTCGGCAGTGAAATCGTCGCACGCTGCCCACCGTTCTCCGTGGTTAAAGTGGGTGGCGGCGCTCGCCGGAGTTGTCGCGCTCGCTCACGCGGCGCCGGTTGATTTCACCTTGCCCGCGCAGCGCGCCGACCGCGCGCTGATCGCGTTTTCGCGGCAGGCGAAGATCGACGTGATGTTTCCCTTCGACGAGCTGCGCCGTGCGCAGTCCGCCGAGGCGACGGGTCAACTCGAGCCCGATGCGGCGTTGAACCGCCTGCTCGAAGGCACGGGCTACACCGCGCACCGCAATACGAGTGGAAAATTCGTCGTTGCGCGGGCGGTGATTCCGCCCGGTTCGCTGGGTGGACGCTTTCTCACCACCAACGGCACCCCCGCTCAAGGCGTGCGTGTGTCGCTCGCCGATTCGCACCAGACGGTGATGACCGACGAGGAAGGTCGTTTTGCTTTTTCCGCGCTCGCGCCGGGCTCGTATCGCTTGGTCGTGGAGGGCACGGGTTTTCAGCCGCTGCAGCTCACCGATGCGCAGGTGGTTTCGAATCGCGCGATTACGCTCGAGACGCGCACGCTCCAGCCGGCCAGCGGGCCGGCACAGCTCGCGGCATTTATTGTCGTGGCGCGCTCGGTGCGCGAGGGGCCGTTTGACCGTGGCGAATCGATGTTCACGCCGCGCACTGCCGCCGGAAATCTCGACCTGCCTCGCTCGCAGGACGACGCGCTCCCGTACACGATGTATGGCCGCGACCAGATCGCGCGCAGCGGCGTGGTCAACCTCAACGACTTTCTTCAGCGCGAGCTGATCGACAGCGCCACCACGAAGACCGCGCCCGATCAGGGGCCGAGCACGAGCACCTTCGACAATTTTCGCGCGAGCAGCAGCAACATCAATCTCCGCGGCTACGGTGAGGAGCAGACCGTGATCCTGATCAACGGCCGCCGTCTCCCCGAGGTCGCGACGAGCGGTCAGAGCGCCGCGCCGCCGCCGCCCGATGTGAACTTCATCCCGCTCAGTCTCGTCGAGCGCGTCGAGGTCATGCCCGTGTCCGCCTCCGCGCTCTATAGCGGCAACGCCGTCGGTGGCGTGATCAACATCGTCCTCCGCTCCGATCTCAACACGACGGAGGTCGGCGCCACCTACACCAACTCGGTCGGCCGCTTCGACGCGCCGCAGTCCACGCTCTCGTTCCAGCACGGCCAGTCGCTGCTCGGCGGAAAATTCCGCGTGCGCGTCAACGCCACCTTCACCTATCTCACGCCACCCACCGAGGCCGAGCTCGGCTATGTGCGTGCTCGCCTCCGCGCCGTCGGCGAGCCGGATAACCCGCACCGCGCCACGCCCAATGTCCGCAGCGCCGATGGTTCGGCGCTCTTCGGCGCGGGCACATCCTCATTTACCTCGGTCGCACCGGGCGCGGATGGTACGGGTGGGCTCGCGGCCTTCGCGAACCGCGCGGGAGTGCGCAACTACACGCTCTTCGACTCGCCGGGCGAGTTCGCCAATTCGCCCGACAGCCTCGATTTCCCCTATGGCCGCCGCCAGCGTGGGCAGAATTATTTCGGCTCCGCGGTGTACGATGCGTTTCCATGGCTGCAGCTCGGCCTCGATGGATTTTTCGCGCGCACGAAAATCAACCGCGGCTTCAGCGTCTTTCCCGGCGACCTCACGCTCGCCGCCACGTCGCCGCTGAATCCGTTCAAGAAGGACCTAAATATCTCGCTCAACGAAATCGCGCCTGCGCTCGGCGAAAATTACAACGAAGGCCGGCTCGATTTCGTTTCCGCCGTCGGCGGGGCGATCGTGAAGCTGCCGTCGGACTGGCGTGTGACGCTCGACGCGCAGATCGCGCACAACATGACGAAGTATCGCGGTCTCGCCGGTGTGGACAGCACGCGCTGGCAGCAGCTCGTCGATCAGGGCATCTACAATCCCCTCCGCGACACGCAGGGTCACGGCCCGCCCGTGGAGTTCTACGATCGCGCGCTGATCTATTACGGCGGCCGTGATCGCTTCGTGACCTTCGGCAACTACACCGCGCTCGATGCCGCCGTGCGCATCTCGAATCAATGGCTGCCGCTGCCCACCGGCACCGGCGTGCTCAATGTCGGAGGCGACTATCGCCGCAATCACCTTGATCCCTACGTCGATCAGCGCCGCTACGCCGACGGCACGCTGGCCTTCACGCCCGAGCCGTACTCGGGCCGCACGCTTGAGCGCATCAGCGCATTTGGCGAACTACGCGCGCCGCTGCTACCGGAGCGCTGGCTGCCCTCGCCGGTGAAGAAAATCGAAGCCGATCTCGCCGCGCGCTACGTCGTCGCGGACACCGCGCAGGAGCGCAACCTCGCGCCGACCGGTGGCCTCAAGCTCGATCTCGCCCACGGTTTCTCGCTGCGTGGTTCCGTCTCGACTTCCAATCGGCTCCAGCCGGCCTACACGAGCCGCAAGATCATCTTGCCCCCGAGCGGCAGCGGCGGTGGTGGCGGCGCGGGCGAGGTGAGCACCACGCCGATCCGCGATCCAATCCGCGGCGAGACCTACGGCGTGGTCGCGAGCGATGCGATCAATCCGAACCTCCGACCCGAGGCCTCGCTCACGCGCACCGTCGGCGTGATTTATCAGACGGGCGAAACCCATCGCATTCGCGCCGCGCTCGATTTTGCCGCTACGCGGAAGAGCGGCGAGATCACCGCCTTCGACGCGCAGGCGGTGGTAAATCTCGAAGCTTTTCTGCCTGATCGCGTGATCCGTGCACCGCTGGCGCCGGGCGACACGCATCGAGCCGGCGCCATCACCAGCGTCGCCACCGGGGCGTTCAATCTCGCTTACCGCCAATCGCAAAACTGGAATCTCTCGCTCGACTACGCGTGGAACGGCTTCGCCGGCGGCACGCTCGAGGCTTACAGCCGCCTCACGACCTTTCAGCGCTACGATGTGCAGGTGAATCCCGATTCGCCGTCCGTCGACGAACTCAATTCTCCCGATGGTGCCGCGCCGGGCGTGCTTCGCTACCGCGCCAACTTCGGCGCTGGCTGGCGCAATCGCGCGATCGGCTTCGGCATGGACGGACATTATTTCCATCCGCGCATCCTTCCGCCCAACGAGGCGCTCGCCCAAGGGCGCGACCGTATTCGGGCTTTCTGGCAGTTCGATGCCTACGTGGAGAGCGACCTCGCGCACTGGTTGCCTTGGCAGAGCAGTCGCTATGGTCTGCGGGCCCAGCTCCGCGTAAACAACATCATGCGCGACGCTTTCCCTCCTTACGCCAGCAGCCCAGCCGGCACGGGCGTGCAGCCCTACGGCGATTGGCGCGGCCGAGTCGTTTCGCTTTCGCTGACCGCTACGTTCTAGTTCTAGGGTGACGGTGCCGGATAGGTTGGAGCGGCTGAACTCAGCCTTGAGGGAGGCAATCAACGCTAGTACGTCTCCGTTGCCAGGGGTTCCCGTATAGGAGAGATTTTTTCGCCCGAAAAAATATTCGGGGAACTGGCGGATTTTATGCGGTCAGTGGTCTCACGAGTACACCTGCTGTGAGTACCCAATCTCTGACTTTTCCCGCGCTTTCCGACACCCGTGATGAACCGCAGCTGAGGGAGAGCTTGCGACGTTGCTCGCCCGCCACCCTCGAAGCGGCCCTCCGGTACCGCCGCACCAGAGAATCGGTGCATGTCTCGGCCATCGTACGCGGGGTGATCGAACGGCACGTCGATCCAGCGCATCGAGCGCTGCTGACAAGAGGAGGAGACGAACTCCAACTACAGAAAGATCTCGGCCTCGATTCTCTCTCGTTGATGGAGATCGTGCTGCTGATGGAGGAAGTAATGGCAATTTCACTCGATAATGAGGAACTGCGCCACCTTCGAACGATTGGCGACGTGTACGATTTTGTCACAGCGAAGCTTGATTCTACTGTTGGGCAGACTGCAACGGCGTGAGCTGAAATACCCATCACTTTCGCCCTGACATCGGGCGATTTGTGACGATTCATAGATAACCGTATCCGTTATTCCACTACGGATGTGGCCACCGCGGTCACGCGGGGATAGCTAGCTTCCAACATCTATGAATAAGCCCACCGCCCGGTGGCGTCTCGTCGTCGACCGAGTTCGCTACCGGCTCGACAACTTTTTCATGCGCGGTCCCGCCGCGCAGCTGGTTGTGCTTGCGATCATCGGAATGTTCGCGGTCGCGTTTGGCCTGTTGGCGTATCCGCTCGGTTTGTTCTCCGAGGCGAACAAGGACGTGGCCGGCATCGGCAAATCCCTCGGCGGCGGCTTCTGGGACACGCTCTGGTGGTCGGTGACGCACCTCTTTTACTCGCCGATCAGCGGTGAATATGGCGCTACGTGGCCCGTGATCATGATGTCGGCGTTGGTGTCCCTGATGGGCTTCGTGCTCGTGGCGGCGCTGATCGGGTTCATCTCGACGGCCCTGCAGTCGAAGCTCGATGCGCTCCAGAACGGCACGCAGGCCGTGCGCGAAAAGGATCACCTGCTGATCCTCGGCTGGAACGACAAGATTTTCAGCATCCTCGATCTCTTCGAAGACTACCACAAGACGATTAAGGTCGTGATCCTCTCCCACCACTCGGTGGCGGAGATGAAAGAACGCATGCGCACCGAGCGCGCGAACATCGGAAAGGTCCGCCCCGTTCTCCGCACCGGCTCGCCGACGAATCTCAGCGAGCTCGAGCGCGTGGCGTTTCGCGATGCGTACAGCATTATCGTCCTCGCCGACGAGTCGGAAAACAATCCCAACGAAGAAGTCGACATCCGCACGATCAAGTCGCTGATGCTCCTCGCGGGTAACGTCCCCGCGAAGCCACCGCGGCCAAAGATGGTCGCCGAGATCATGCGCCGGGAAAACATGGACGTCGCGCGCATCGCCGGCCGCAAGGGCATCTCGCTCGTCTGCTCCAGCGAGATCCTCAGTCGCATGATCGTGCAGTCCTCGCGCCAGCCCGGCCTCTCGTACGTGTACAGCGAACTTTTCGGTTTCGCCGGCAGCGAGATCTACGTGCAGCCGCATCCGAAGACCGCGGGCAAGACATTTGGCGAAATCATGTTCGAGTTTCCCGACGCGATTCCCGTCGGCACGAGCGGCATGGAGACGCGCGACGGCAAGCCGTACTTCGCTCAGCACATGAATCCCGGCAAGGACTACGTCGTGAAACCCACCGAGTGGCTCATCCTGCTCGCGCCGGATGCGCACATCACGCACGCGCCACGCGCCATCGCGGAGCGCGACACGGAGTTTGTCGCTTCAGCGACCCGGAAGTTTGCGCGCGAGAAGATCCTGATCCTCGGCTGGAACAGCAATCTCTTCACCATCCTCCACGAGTATGATTCCTTCCTCCAGGCCGGCAGCGAGATCACCATCGCTGCGCTTCACCCGAAGGAAACTGCGGACGAGATTCTGCAGGAGAAACTCGGCGCTCCGCTCACCAACGCCACGATCCGCTACGTGCAGGTCGACTACGTGATCGGCGCGAAGCTCGAGTCGCTGCTTCAAGGCGGCTACGCCACGTGCATCCTCCTCGCTGATGAGTCGAGCGAAGAGCGCGATCCCGATGCGCGCGCGATCCTCACGCTGCTGTTGCTCCAGGATTTCGAGGAGCGCCACCCTGAGAAAAAATTCAAGCAGGTCGTCTCCGAGATCATCTCCGCCGCCAACTCCGAGTTGCTCCGGCAGAACAGCAAGACCGACTTCATCGTCAGCCCGCGCCTCATCTCGATGCTCCTAGCGCAAGTGTCGCAGCAGCTGATGCTCGAGCGCGTGTACGCGGACCTGATGAATGCGCACGCGAACGAAATCTACCTGAAGCCCGCCGCGCGTTACGCGAAGAATCCGGGCGCGTGCTCCTTCACCGACCTAATGCGTGGCGCGATGAAGCTCGGCGAAATCGCCATTGGCGTGAAGATCGCCGCTGAGTCGAAGGATGCCGCGAAAAATTTCGGCATCCGCGTGAATCCCGACAAGGCAGCCCCGCTCGCGCTCACCGCTGAGGACGAAGTTATCGTCATCTCCGCCGGCGGACGCGGCCCCGCGCGTGCGGAAAAATCCGCGAGCGCAATCGACCGTCCGCTGGCCAGCCAGGCGGCGTAGGCTAGGTTAAGCGCAGCACGGAAAAACACCCCGTTGAACACGCCTGCGTGGGAGCGCGACCGCCCTCGGTCGCATTGGATCTCAGCGACCGAGGGCGGTCGCGCTCCCAAAAACGAAGAACGCTGATCCGCGCTCATCACCGCTAATAAGATTAGCGGTGATGAGCGCAGATTAGCGTTCCAAGAACCCCAGGCTTTCCCGATCCTCAGACCCTGAGGAAGATTATGACCGTCTCGACGCCGGCGACGACGCCGATGATCGAGGCGAAATACCAGAGCCACTTCTTCTTCACGAGCAGGCAGAGACCGGCCATGGCTACGCCCACTTGGAGTGCCATGGCGGCGAGACCGAGGTCGCGGCTGGCGTCACCAAAATGAACCGACTTTTCGCGCGCCGCATCGCGGCGTTCTTCACCGGCTTTCGCTACGGCTTGGATGTCTTTTTTCTCGGACTCGTAGCGGGCAATCTTCGCGTTGAGATCGTCGATCGGCTTGCCGGTTACGCCGCTGGCGAGGGCTTGATCGCGCTGGAGCTCGACGACGGATTGCTTGAGGCCCTTGGCCTGATAAAACGCCCACTGATCGGATGCCTGAGTCTGTGCCAGTGCGACCTCGGTGAGTTGCTTGATCGAAGTGCTGCCGTACGCACCAGAACGCTGCGTGCCAAAGGCGGAGAGGATGGCGAGGAAGACCGCTGTGAGCGACACGTAGCGCGTCCACGATTCGCTCTTGGCCTTTTCCTTTTGGGCTGCGGCGTCGGCTTTAATCGCGGCAACGAGTTCTTTCAGTTCGGAGAGATCTTCTTTCATTGGAGTTGAAGCAGATGAAGTCTGCATCCTCGGAACCTACGGCACGCCGTGGCAAGCGCTGGAGCGGCGCAACAGCCAAAAGGCCTACATAATTTCCTGCTGTTGCCAATCGCCTGCGATGACTCAGTCGAGCGTCTGCCGGTAGCGCTTCACCGCGATGGTCATGGCGACGACGAGAAACAGAGCGATAGGCCAGAGCTCGGGTGCGATTTCCGCCGGGCCATTGCCCTTGAGCAAGATGCCGCGGACGATGCGGAGGAAATGCGTGAGCGGGAGCGCCGAGCCAATCGTCTGCGCCCAGCCCGGCATGCCGCGGAAGGGAAACATGAAGCCCGAGAGGAGCAGCGAAGGGAGGAAGAAGAAGAAGGCCATCTGCACGGCCTGCAGTTGGTTCTTCGCGATCGTCGAAAACAGAATGCCCATCGCGAGATTGGCCGCGATGAAGACAAACGCGATTACGCACAGCAGCGGCACACCGCCGAGCGCCATCGGCACGTGGAAGATGAAACGCGCCGCGATCAGGATCAGCGTCACTTGGATATAGCCGACGACGATGTAGGGCAGGATTTTTCCGACCATCACCTCGAAGGGCCGCACGGGCGTCGCGAGGAGATTTTCCATCGTGCCCCGCTCGCGTTCGCGCGTGATCGCGAGCGAGGTGATGATGACCATCGTCATCGTGAGCACCACGCCCATGAGGCCGGGCACGACGTTGTACTGCGTGATGTTCTCAGGGTTATAGTGGGCGTGGATGGAGAAATTCACCGGGCCATCTTTCGCGCGGAGCCGCGCGAGCGGGCCGGTGAGATCGCGATTGAGCACGGTGCTCGCGATGGCGCGCACCGCGGAGAGGGCGGGACCGGTTGCGGCCGGATCGGTGGCGTCGGCCTCGATGAGCACGGTGGGCTGTTCGCCGCGGAGGAGTTTGCGCGAGAAATCCTCGGGTATGTTGATGATGAACTGCACCTCGCCGAGCTGGAGCAGCCGCGCGGTGTCGGTTTCGGTCTCCGCCTCGCGCACGATGACGAAGTAGTCGCTGTTGCGCAGCGCCGCGACGAGCGTGCGCGCAAACGGTCCCTGATCGGCCATCCGGATCGCAGCGGGTAGATGCTTCGGATCGGAGTTGATCGCGAAGCCGAAGAGCAGGAGCTGGATCAGCGGGATGCCGACCATCATCGCAAACGTCGCACGGTCGCGCCGCATCTGGATGAACTCCTTCAGCACGACCGCCCAGAAGCGATGAAACGTGAAGCGGCTCATGCGAAATTGTCCTTCGACGATTCCATCAGGCTGATAAAGACGTCCTCGAGGCCCGATTTGATCTTGGTCCACTCGTGGCGGTCATCGCGCGTGGCGGCGATGGCGGCTTCGATCTTCGCGCCATCGCGGCCGCTCACATGGAGCGTATTGCCAAACGGCACGACCTGCTCGACGCCGGGTTGCTTTCGTAATTGCTCCGCGAGCACGCGCAAATCGGGCCCGCTCACCGACCATGTGACGAGTGCGGCCGACGCGATCACCTCGGCGGTGGTGCCGCGCGTGAGCAGATGACCATAGGCGAGGTACGCGAGCCGGTGGCAGCGCTCGGCCTCATCCATGTAGTGCGTGGTGATGAGCACCGTCAGTCCATCGTGGGCGAGCTGGTGAATTTCATCCCAGAAATCGCGCCGGGCCTTCGGGTCCACACCCGCGGTCGGCTCGTCGAGCAGCAGCAACTGCGGCGAGTGAATCAGGCACGCAGCGAGCGCGAGACGTTGCTTCCAGCCACCCGAGAGTTGGCCAGCGAGCTGTGCGCTGCGCTTAGCAAGGCCGAGCCGATCGAGACTCCGCTGCACCGCGGCAGCGCGATCGGGCACGGCGTAGATGCGCGCGACGAAATCGAGATTCTCGCGGATGCTGAGATCCTCGTAGTAACTGAAACGCTGCGTCATGTACCCGACCTCGCGCTTGATCGCCGCCTGCTCCGTGAGCACATCATGCCCGAGGCATGTACCGCGACCTGCATCGGGTGTGAGCAGTCCGCACAGCATGCGGATGAAGGTGGTTTTTCCCGAGCCATTGGGCCCGAGAAAACCGTAGATCTCGCCTCGCTTCACCTGCAGGTCGACCGCGTTGACCACGGTCTTGTCGCCAAATTTCTTGGTGACGCCCGCGACGTCGATCACGAGATCGCTGCTCATGAGAGAAATCCCAACCGCCAAAGGTCCAAATCCCAAATGAATGCGGGAGACATGGGTATTGGAGATTGTTTGGCGTTTGGAGTTTTGGCTTTTGGGATTTCCCCGCGGCTACTGGGCCCGTGCTACATCCGCCGGTTGACCGGGGTGCAGATCGTGCGCGTCGGCGGCGGCGAAGGTGGCCTCGACGAGGAAGACGAGCTTGGCGCGGTTGTCGCGATTGTAGAGGACCGGCGGCGTGTATTCAGGTTGTGGAGACAGGAAGGAGATGCGCGCTTCGAGCGGGGCATGACCGGTGAGGCTCACGCGCACGCGGTCGCCGGCCTTGAGCGCGGCGAAGTCCGCCTCCGGGACGAAGAAGCGCACCTTCATGTTTTCCGGCGGCAGCAACGCGATAACGGGTGCGGCGGCCCCGGCGAACTCGCCCTCGCGGTAGAGCGTGTCGAAAACGAGACCAGCCCGCGGTGCGGACTGGGTTTTCTGAGCGACACTCCAGTCGGCGCGCTCCTTGGCCGCGGCGGCGGCACGCACGTCGGCTTCCGCGGCCGCGAGGGTGTCGGGGCGGCCACCGAGACGTGCAGTGTCGAGTTGCGACGCGAGCTCGTCGACGGCGCGGGTATTGCGCTCGTGGGTGAGCCGCGCGCGATCAAAGTCGCTCTCGGCGACGACGTGATTTTTGAAGAGTTCGCCTTGGCGCGTGTAGTCGAGCTTGGAGAGGTCCGCGGCGGCGCGGGCCTGTTCGAGGCGCGCTTCGAGGGTCGCGAGTTCGCTCGGGCGCTGGCCCTTTTTCAAATCGGCGAGCCGCGCCTCGGCCGCGCGGAGTTGCTCCGCGGCCTGACGCTGCGTCGCGAGTTCGGAAGCGCGCTCGAGCGTGAAGAGCGGTGCGCCAGCCGCAACCTGTGCGCCCTTGGCGACGGAGAGTTTCTCGATCTGCCCGGCGAGCGGCGCGGCGACATAAACGTACTCACCCTCGAGGTAGCCTTGATAACCGGTCGAGGCCGACCGCGAGCAGCCGGCCACCGATAGCGCGGCGATCAGCGAGACAACAACGATGCGCATGACGCTTAGTCTCTGCGCATTACGACGAGTGTCAAAGGACGAAACGAGTGCATGCCTCGAACGTTTTTGTCACGAAGGCGCTGGTGCGCGGACCGCCTCAGAGAGGAGCGAGCAGCATTCTCTGTGAGAATCGCCCCCTCACTGCGCGGTCCACTTTTCTACGCGGTTCTCGGCCGGAGCGACCGTGCGGAGATAGTCGTAGATTGAACCGAGGTCCTGCTCGGTCATGCCGGCGTACATGCTCCACGGCATCACGGTCTGGAACTCATGCTTGGCCATGTCGACCGCGGGGACTTTCGCCGGATCGGCGTAGGCTTTGAAGCGGCGGATGAAATCCTCGCGGCTCAGCGCCTTGATACCGGTGGCGTGCGGCGTGATATTGGCGGAGCGGACGACGCGGCCCTCGCCCAGCGGAAACTCAAAACCGCCCGCGAATGGCGCGCCCACGGGTTTGCCATGCACCGCTTTGGTGTGGCACTCCGCGCAGCTGGCGAGATTGACGAGGTATGCGCCAGCGGCGACGGAGTCGCTGGCCGGCGGACGAGTACCAAAGGCGGCCTTCTGCGGCATCAAATGGATGAAGATGCTCACAGGGAAATCGGCCTTCGACGGTGCGGGCGTATTTGTGACAGGCGCGAGGGTACGCACATAGGCGATGATCGACTTCACGTCCTCCTCCTCCGCGCGGCCGCATTGGAGATACGGCATGATCGGAAACATCGGACGGCCATCGCGCGAGACGCCGGTCGTCACCGCGCGGAGCACCTCGCCATCGGTCCACTCGCCGAGGCCGGCGGGCGTGATGTTCTTCGCGGTGAACGCGCCGGGGAAACCGAAGCGCTGATCGAAGCTCTCACCGCCGCGGCCGAGCGTACCGGCGACGGGCGGGCCGGAGAACTTGCTCCAGTCGCGCTCCGAGTGGCAGTCGATGCAGACCGAGACGTGATTCGCGAGATACTTGCCGCGCTCGAGCCGCGCGGGCGTGGCCTCGATTTTCACATTGGACGCGGGCCCGACGTTGGGCAGCGCGAGTTTCACATAGGCGATCAGGCCGGCGACCGCGACGACCACGAATAGCAGGATGCAGCCAAGGATTTTGAGCAGACGAGAGATCATGACAGGGGAAGTGTTTCGCTTCTCGCGGATGAACGGATGCGCATGAAGCGGGCGAAGCGATATTTATTGCAGGGAAGTGGCGCGGAGCACGAGCGAAGTTGGATAAGCGGACGCGATTCGTGACTGGGTGACGCAAAAGTTTCCGACTCGTTGTTGCCTGCGACCGTTTCGCGGCGTCATCTGCCTACATGCCGGCCCAAGCCAACGTCAAAGCCGAGATCACCGCCCTCATCGCGCGCAAAGATTTGCCCGCGCTCAAGAAGTATATCGAGCCGTGGTTGCCGCTCGATCTGGCGCCGTTGATTGCCGATTTGCCGGTGGAGGATCTCGCCGCGCTGTTTCGCGTGGGCTCGCGCGAGCTCGATGTGGCGATCTTCACTTACATGCCGCTGGAGTCGCAGAAGAAGCTCCTGAAACTCCTCACGCAGGATCAGGCCGCGGCACTGCTCAATTCCCTGCCGCCCGACGACCGCACGGCGTTTCTCAACGAGCTGCCACTCGACGTCGCGATGCAGATGCTCGGCATGCTCACGCCGGATGAGCGGCAGGTCGCGCAATCCCTCCTCGCGTATCCGGAGCACAGCGTCGGTCGCATGATGACGCTCGACTTCGTGGCCATCCGCCCGGAGTGGACCGTGCGCGAGGCGCTCGATTACATCCGTGAGCACGGCTACGATCGCGAAACGCTCAACATGGTCTACATCGTCGACGATGCGGGCCACCTGATCGACGACATCCGGGTGCGTCGCCTCCTGCTCTCGCCGCTCGACCGGCCCGTCTCCGCGCTGCTCGATGGCAACTACACCTGGCTCGCGCCGACCGACGACCGCGAAAAAGCCCTCGGTCTCTTCAAGCAGTTCGACCGCGTGGCGCTACCCGTGACCGACGACAGCAAGAAGATCATCGGCATCGTGACCTTCGACGACATGCTCGACGTCGCGGAAGAGGAGGCCACCGAGGACATCCAGAAGATGGGTGGTAGCGAAGCGCTCGACGAGCCGTACACCACGATCCCGCTCCCGCGCATGATCAAGAAGCGCGCGGGCTGGCTCGTGATCCTGTTCCTCAGCGAAATGCTCACCACGACCGCGATGACTTCCTTCGAGGGGACCATCGAGAAAGTCGCCGCGCTTTCGCTCTTCATCCCGCTCGTGATGAGCTCGGGCGGCAATTCCGGCTCGCAGGCCTCGACACTGGTGATCCGCGCGCTCGCGCTGGGCGAGTTCAAGCTCAGCGAGTGGTGGAAAATCATGCGCCGCGAATTGGTCGCGGGCGCCGCGCTCGGCCTTATCCTCGGCTGCATCGGCTTCCTCCGCATCGCGATCTGGTCGGGCTACTATCACTGGACCGGTCAGCACAACGTCTTCGGCGGCGAGCACTGGCCGCTGATCGCCACGACCGTCGGCTGCTCGCTCGTCGGCATCGTACTGTGGGGTTCGCTGATGGGTGCGATGCTCCCGCTCCTCATTAAGAAGGTCGGTTTCGACCCCGCGACCTCCAGCGCGCCCTTCATCGCGACGCTGGTCGACGTCACGGGCATCCTGATTTATTTCACGGTCGCCGTGATGGTGCTGCGAGGCGTCATGCTGTAAGCAGATTATTAATTATTGATGGATAGGTTGATGTGAGAGGATGGCCGGCCTCATCCCTCGGGGGCAGTGACGGAAAAATTTCCCGTCACTTGACCCCGTGGCGACGCGTCTATTCCTTTCTCATGTTGCCCATGAAAGTCCGCCCCCTGCCGATTCTCGCTGTCGCCGCGCTTGCTCTGGTGCCGTGTCGCGGGGCCGAGGCTACGTTGCGCTCGCCCTTCCAGCCGCCGCAGGCGGCCGTGGGTGACGCGGCCGTGACCGATAATGCCCCCTTGGAGTTTCGCGGCATCATGGAGTCCAATGCGGGCCGGCAATTCCTGCTGGTCGATCCGTCGCGCAAGGCGAGCACGTGGGTCGGACTTAACCAGAAGGACAATGATTTCGGTCTCTTGGTAAAATCGTTCGACGAGAGCAATCCGAAGCGCCTTACCGTTTCGATCGAGCAGAACGGCCGGCCGTATACCATCGCACTACGGGAGGCCAAGGTCGCTTCTGCCGGCGCCGCTGCGGTGCCGGTGGCTGCAGGTCCGGGCGGCTTGCCGCCGCCGAATGTAAATCCCGCGGTCACGCAGTCGGTTGTGCTCAGCCCAACCGCGGCGGACGAGCAGGTGCGCTTGCAGGCTGTGGTCGACGAGTACCGCCGCCGTCGTGAACAGCGAGCGGCGGGTGCCAATGGCCAACCTGTACCTTTCGCCGCCCCGCCGCCCGCAGCTCCCGCTGTCCAGCAGGCGCAGCCTGCCGTTCAAAACCAGCAGGGTCAGGGCAACCGCCAGCAGCGCCAGGGCAACGGCGGTCAGGGCGGCGGCCAGCGCCGCGGTAATTGAGCGAGCGTAGGAGTTTCGGGCTCAGCGCAAAGAGCGTGAAGGTAGTTGAAGACCTTCTGGCCTTCGCGAACTTCGCGGCCTTCGTGTAGGAGTACTCTTTTCTCTTCTCCGTTCGCTCCGGTAAAAATTTATTCTGGGTTAACGGTCCCAGAAAAAACGGCGTGCGTGTCGGGCAGAGTGGGGTAGCGTTTTCCTCCCCGATGTCCGCGCCTGCATCCTCTGCCGCTGCCGAGCCCACCAATTGGGGGCTGGTCTGGCGGCTGTTCGGATTAGCCGGACGCTATCGGCTCCATTGTCTGCGCGTGCTCGGCATCCAGTTGCTGCTGCTCACGATGGGCCTCTTCGGCCTGAGCCTCACGGGTCTCGGCATCGATTACATTCAGCACAAGGTCGCGCCGGCGACGGTTGCGACCGACGCGCCGAAGACGCACTCGGCGGGTGATTTTCTCGCGCACCGCCTGATCGGTTCGCTTCCGCCGGAGTGGGCACCGTGGAAGGTACTGGCGGTGCTCGCAGGTTTGATCCTCGTGCTCGCGATCCTGCGCGCGGTGCTGAACTACGTCTACGCGGTCTCGGTCAACCGCCTCGTGCAGCAGAAGCTTGTGGTCGATCTGCGCGCGGAGATTTACGAGAAACTGCAGCGACTGAGTTTCCGTTTCTTCGATGCCAACACCACGGGCTCGATCATCACGCGCGTGACGAGCGATGTGCAGGCCGTGCGCATGTTTGTCGACCAGGTGCTGATCCAGAGCGTGATCATGGTGATCTCGCTCACGGTTTACATCATCTACATGGCGAGCCTGAACCCGGGCCTCACGCTCGCGTGCCTCGCGACGACGCCGATCCTCTGGCTGCTCTCCGCGTGGCACACGCGCCGCACGCAGCCCGCGTACGCCAACAACCGCGAACTCGTCGACAAAATGGTGCAGACCTTCGCGGAAAATCTGCAGGGTGTGGCGGTGACGAAAGCCTTCGGTCGCGAGAGCGAGGCGCGCGCGAAATTCGACGCGACCAACAACGCCGTCCTGAATCAGCAGCAGCAGATTTTCTGGAGCGTGAGCCTCTTTACCCCGGCGGTGGGCTTTCTCACGCGCATCAACATGATGGTGCTGCTCGTCTACGGCGGCTGGCTCGTGATCCACGGCCAGCTCCCGCTCGGCACGGGCCTCGTGGTATTCGCGGGCTTGTTGGAGCAGTTCTCGGGACAGGTGAACAACGTGGCGACCATCGTGAACTCGGTGCAGCAGTCGCTCATCGGGGCGCGCCGCGTGTTTGAGATTCTCGACGCCAAGGTCGAGGTGCACAGCGACCCCACGGCGCTCCGTCGGCCCAAGCTCGGCGGGCACGTACAGTTCGAGCATGTCTCGTTTACCTACGACGGAGCGGACGCGGTGGTGCGCGACATCGATCTCGACGTGAAGCCAGGCCAGTGCGTCGCGATCCTCGGCGCGACGGGCGCGGGCAAGAGCGTGCTGATGAGCCTTATCCCGCGCTTCTACGACGTGACCGGCGGACGGCTCCTCATCGATGGCGAAGACGTGCGCCGACTCCATCTCGACGATCTGCGGCGCAACATCGGTCTCGTGTTTCAGGAGAGCTTTTTGTTTTCCAACACCGTCGCGGCCAACATCGCCTTCGGCCATCCCGAGGCTACGCGCGAGCAGATCGAGCACGCCGCGAAGATCGCGGCGGCGCACGATTTCATTTCAAAACTCCCGCAGGGCTACGACACGGTTCTAGGCGAGAGCGGCAACAGCCTCTCGGGCGGTCAGCGCCAGCGCCTCGCCATCGCGCGCGCGGTGCTGTTGGAGCCCTCGATCCTGCTGCTTGACGATCCCACTGCGGCGATCGACAGCGAGACGGAGCACGAGATTTTCGAGGCGCTCGACCGCGCGATTGCGGGCCGCACGACCTTCATCGTTGCCCACCGCCTGAGCACGCTGCGGCGCGCGGACTTCATCATCGTGATGGAGGACGGCCGCATCGTGCAGCGTGGCACGCACGAGGAGCTGATGCGCGTGCCCGGCCCGTATCTGCGCGTGGCCGACCTCCAGCTCGTCGATGCGCGCGAGCTGCAGAAGCTCAAGGGAGGCGCTGCATGAACAACGCTCGCCCGCCCATTCGCGAACTCGGCCTCGTGCAACGTCTGCGCGACGAGGAGGACGAGGATCAGTTTCGCCCGCTCGAGTGGGGCCTGATTCGTCGACTCTTCCAGTACACGCAGCCCGTGCGCGGCAAGATGACCGCGATGGCCGTGCTCACGGTGATCCGCTCGGCGCAGATCCCTGCGCTGAGCTGGGCCGTGGCCCTCGTGATCAATGGCCCGATCACGCGCGGCGACATCCCGGCGCTGTGGTGGGGCGTCGTCGCCTATGCTGCCCTCGCGCTGTGGACGGACGGCATGTTTCACTGGCGTCAGCGCTACGCACTCGAGATCGGTGAGACGGTTGTCAATGGCCTGCGCGCCGACATCTTCGCGAAAGTGCAGCGGCAACCGATGAGCTTCTTCCACCGCATGAAGGTCGGGCGCATCATCAGCCGCATGACGAGCGACGTGGAATCGCTGCGCGTTGGCATGCAAGACGTGCTCTTCGTGAGCGTGGTGCAGCTCGGCCAGATGCTCTTCGCCGCAGCGGTGATGGCGTGGCGGGATTGGGTGATGTTTCTCGTCGTGGCTGCGATGGCACCCGTGCTGTGGGCGGTGAACCGCCACTTTCGCATGAAGCTCTCGCAGCTCACGCGCGCGACGCAGGAGAGCTTCAGCCGCGTCACTGCCACGCTCGCTGAGTCGGTCAATGGTATCCGCGTCACCCAAGGTTTCGTGCGGCAGGCAACCAACGCCGGACTCTTCCGTAACCTCCTCTCCGACCACTCGCGCTACAGCATCGCGCTCGCGCGCACCTCGGCGATTCTCACGCCGCTGCTGGAGCTCAACTCGCAGTTCTTCGTCGCGATCCTGCTCATGGTGGGCGGCTGGCGCGTGTTTCACGGCGCGATGGCGATGGGCGACCTCATCACGTTTTTCCTGCTCGCGAACATGTTCTTCGCGCCGATCGCGATCATCGGCAACCAGTACAATCAAGCCCTCGTCGCAATGGCCGGCGCCGAGCGAGTCTTCCGCCTGATCGACACACCGCCCGATTGGGTGGATGAGCCGACTGCGGAGGCCCTGCCGGATCCGAGGAAGATAAGCGATGAGGGACGAGTGAAGAGTGATAAGAAAGGCGACCCGCCGAAGGAAACTCATCACTCAACGCTCGTCACGGATCACTCGCCTGCCACGCCCGGCATTCGCGTGGAGTTTTCCCACGTCACCTTCGGCTACGATCCGACGCGGCCGGTGCTGCACGACATCTCGTTTGTCGCGGAGCCGGGGCAGACGGTGGCGCTCGTGGGGCACACGGGCAGCGGCAAGAGCTCGATCATCAATCTCGCGGCAAAATTCTATCTGCCGACCGCGGGTGAGCTGCGGCTCGATGGCCGCGAAATTCGCACCATCACGAGCCACTCCCTGCATCGCCAGATGGGGATGGTGCAGCAGCAGAACTTCCTCTTCGGCGGCACCGTGCTGGACAACATCCGCTTCGCGCGCCCCGAGGCGACTGACGACGAAGTGCGCGCGGCGGCGCAGCAGCTCGGCTGCCTCGAAGTACTGGAGTCGCTGCCGCAGGGCTTGCGCACCGAAGTGGGCGAGCGCGGTGCCGGCCTCTCCGTGGGGCAGCGGCAGCTCGTGTGTTTCTGCCGCGCGCTGCTCGCCGATCCTCGGTTGGTGATCCTCGATGAGGCGACGAGCTCCATCGACGCGCTCACTGAGGCGAAGCTCCAGCAGGCGCTCGTGAGCCTGCTGCGCGGACGCACGAGCTTCGTCGTCGCGCACCGCTTGAGCACCATTCGCCATGCCGATTTGGTGCTCGTTCTCGACCAAGGAAAGATCGTCGAACGAGGCACGCATGCGAGTTTGCTCGCGTCCGGTGGACGTTACGCTCATCTCTACCAGCAGTTCGTGCAGATGGATGACCGCGCGTAACTGCGCGCGACTCCCTCGTAAAAATGATTTTTACATGAGATTTTCCTCGGAAAACGGCCGTTCTTCCCTCTAGAACGGCTGGGTTAACAGAGGACAGACACCCTTAAACCCACACTATTATGGCCAAAAAATCCGCTCGTAAACCGAACGCCGCGTTCATGAAGCCCGTTACGCCTGATGCCGCCCTTGGCGCCGTCGTTGGCAGCAAGCCGCTCCCCCGCACGGAGCTCACCAAGAAGCTCTGGGCCTACATCAAGAAGAACGGCCTCCAGGACAAGAAGGACAAGAAGCAGATCAATGCTGACGCGACCCTCCTCCCTGTCTTCAACAACAAGAAGCAGGTGTCGATGTTCGAGATGACCAAGCTCGTCTCGGGCCACGTTTCCTAAGCGCGAAGTTCCCTTTCCAAACCGCCGCGAGCGATCGCGGCGGTTTTTTTGTGCCTGGGCACTGCGTAGTGTTCGGGATTGCAGGGCAGGCGGGCCGCTTCACCATGCGCAGCAACCCACCGCCCCCGTGCTCGCCCACCTGAGCAAGCCGAAGATATATGCGATCTGGGCGCTGATCTTCTTGCTCGGCGCAGCGTCCGCGTATGTCGGTTTCACGGAGGCGCGCGACCGGATTCTCGGCGGGCTGATCGAGGATGCGCGCCGCAGCGCTCTCGGCTTTGGCTCTGATGATGTTCGTCCGCTCACGGCGACCAAGGACGATCTCAAGAGCGAGAAGTATACGCACTTGAAGGAGCGGCTGAAGCGCATGCGCGCGATCAATCCGCGCGTGCGTTTCGTGTATATCTTCCGCTACTCGCCCGCGACGGGCAAGGTGACATTTCTCGCCGACTCGGAAGTGGAGACTTCGGAGAAGATTTCCCAGCCCGGCGACGACTACCCGCAGGCGAGCGTCTCGCCGGGCCTGCAGTCGATTATCCGCTCGGGTCAACCGGCGACCGAGGGACCGATCCCCGACGATTTCGGCGTCTGGGTCACGGGCTACGCGCTCGTCGATGAGCACGCTGGCATGGAGGCTGGCTCGACCGAGAAGGATATCCTCGGCATCGACCTCGACGCGTCCGATTGGCGGCGCGAGGTCTGGGGCGCCGCCGCCCTGCACGGGATCTTCGTGTGGCTGCTGCTCAGCGTGCCCTTCGCGGGCCTGCTCGCGTCGCGCCGCCAGCTCGAGGCGCGCGCAGCGATCCGCAATCTTTCACAGGCCGTCGAGCAGAGCGAGTCGTCGGTGCTGATCGTCGACCTGGAGAGCCGCATCGAATACGCGAATGCCGGCCTCTGCCGGCAGATGGGCTACACGCGCCGCGAACTCCTTGGCCGCGTGTGGCGCGATTTTCCGCAGGACGGCGCGGCGGTCTCGGTCTTTGCCGAAGTCTCCAGCCTTGTGCGCGCGGGGCAGACATGGAGCGGTGAGTGGCTCAATCGCCGCAAGGACGGCACGACGTTTCCCGTGCGCGGCGCGGTGACACCGGTGCGCGGGCGCGACGGGCGCATCACCTGCTTCGTCGCGCTTTTCAACGACATGACCGAGATCAAGCGCCAGGAGACGGTCCTTCGCGAGGCGCGCGATCGGGCGGAGGCGGGCGACAAGGCCAAGAGCCAGTTCCTCGCGACGATGAGCCACGAAGTGCGCACGCCGCTCAACGGTATCATCGGCTTCACCAATCTTCTCAAGGATACCTCGCTCACCACCGAACAGCGCGAGTACGTGCAGACGATCCGCTCCAGCAGCGATGCGCTCATGCAGCTCACGGGCGACATCCTCGACCTCGCGCGCATCGAGACCGGCAAGCTCCGCCTCGATCCACAGACCTGCGACCCGCGCGAGTGCGTGGACGAGACGCTCGATCTCTTCGCGGGGACCGCTGCAGCGAAGCGCATCGAGCTCCTGCACACGATCGACGACAATGTGCCCGCCACCATCTCGGTCGACAGCGGCCGCCTGCGACAGGTGCTCGCCAATCTCGTCGGCAATGCGGTGAAGTTCACCGACGCCGGTGCGGTCGAGGTACGCGTGAGCGTCGCCGCCGAACCGCCGCCCGCCGCGGGTGAAGCGACGCTGGTCTTTTCCGTGCGCGACACCGGCATCGGTATCGCACCCGATGATCAGGCCAAACTCTTCAAGCCCTTCAGCCAGGTGGATCAATCGATCACGCGGCGTTTCGGCGGCACGGGCCTCGGTCTCGCCATCTCTAAAAACCTGCTCGATCTCATGGGCGGCTCGATCTCCGTCGAGAGTACCGCAGGGCGGGGGAGCACCTTTACCTTCAAACTGCGGATGCCGTCCGGTCCGCCGCCCGCGGCATCCGACCTCGGCAAGCTGCGCGTGGCGCTGGTGGCCCCAGCGGGGGAATTTCGCCGCGAGTTGGAGGGGCTGGTCTCGCGCTGGGGTGGCGTGCCGCTGGCCGTCGAGCACGAGTCTGCGCTCGCCGGGCAGACTTGGGAGCTCGGCTGCGTGGAACTCGACACGGCCCGCGCCGAGGCGCTGGCGCGCGATTCCTCGGCGCATTTTCCGCTGCCCGCCGAGAAGACTTGCGCGATCGTGCCGCTCTCGCTCGGCGCCGAAGTGCGCGGGCCGCTCCGGAAACATTTCCGGGTGCTGATCAACAAGCCGGTGCATCACTGCGGTTTCTTCCGCGTGCTTGCCGGCACGCGTACGAATGGCGTCGTGACGGAACCGGCCGAGCAACTCGGGCTGCACGTGCTCATCGTCGAGGACAACGCGGTCAACCTCCGCCTCATGCAGCGCGTGCTCGCGAGCATCGGCTGCACCTACGGTCAGGCGACCAACGGCCGTCTGGCGATCGAGGAGCTGGCTCGGCCCGATGCCCACTATCATGCCGTGCTGATGGACCTCCACATGCCCGAGCTCGACGGTCTCACCGCCATCGAACGCGTCCGTGCCGGCGATGCGGGCGAAAAGGTGAAGGATATCTGGATGGCCGCACTCACCGCAGACGCTCGGGCCGAGCAGCGCGAGCGTGTAATTGCCGCGGGCGCGCAGGACTATCTCACAAAGCCGTTGCGCACCCCGGATCTCATCGTGGCGCTGAAGCAATGCCGCGCGCGGCTGAAGCCCGCCTAAGTTAAGGCGAAGGATTTTTAGCCACAGATTACACAGATGGGCACGGATAAGTAACCCATCCTATCAGTACCCATCCGTGTAATCTGTGGCCGGATCGATCAGGCCAAAGTTACCCGGAGTATCGTGGAAGCACATCTACTTCTTCTCGCCGCGCAGTTTTTCCAGTTCGTCCGTTTTTCCAGTGGCGGTGAGAAACTCGGCGAGATAGCCGTTGGCTTCGTCCAGCGTGACCTTGCGGGCGATCGTGGGAATGTGGCTTTGATCCTTTTTCACGCCCTCGTAGCCAGAGCGGATAAACGACTCGGCCTCACTGAGCCGATTCAATCGCGTGAGTGCGGTGCCGAGTTGGAGCCGGAGAAGTTCAGTCTGCCAGGCACCCGCCTGCGATTTTTCACTCAGAGGAAGGGCTTCGCGCAGGATCGCTTCGGCGGCCGCGGGATCTTTCAGGCGCAGGTAGTCGCTCGCGAGATTTCCCATCGAATCGATCGTCTCGGCATGGCCCGCGCCCATGGAGGTTTTGCGCAATTGAAAGGCGCGCAGGTGCAGCTCGAGTGCCTTCGGTAGATTGCCCTTGTCGCCATAGCATGTGGCCATCAGGTCGATGGCGCGGATCGTGTCAGGGTGCTCGGCACCCAGCACCTTGGTGCGGGCGGCGATGATGTCCTCGAAGAGTGCGATAGCTTGGTCGAGTTCATGCCGTTCGCGGTAAAGGCCGGCGAGCGTGACTTCGGTGGAGAGGGTCTGCGGATGCGTGGGGCCGAGCACGCGGCGACGACCGGTGAGCGCCTCGTCGAGCAGCGTGGCGGCTTCGGGGAGCTTGCGCTGGCGCAGGTACATCACTGCGAGGGAATTGATCGCGTTGAGGGTGTTTGGGTGATCGTTGCCGAGCGTCTTGCGGCTGCCGGCGACAACTTCGTTGAGCAGCGTCACGGCTTGGTCGAGCTCACCCATGCGACCGTAGATGCTCGCGAGGGAATTGATCGCAATGAGCGTGGTGGAGTTTTCGTTACCAAGGGCGGCGCGTGCACGGGCGACAACTTCCGTGGAGAGTTCGGCGGCCTCTTTGAGCCGAGCGAGTTTGGTCAACGCGACAGTCAGCGTGCTCATCGTGTTGATCGTCGCGGCATGGCGCGGACCGAGAGTGCGCTCCAGACGCGGGATCGCATCACGGAGAAGTGGCTCAGCCTCGGCGGGTTTGCCGTCGTAGATGAGCAGGGTGGCGAGATCGTTGACGGTGGTGAGCGTGTCCGAGTGGTCCTCGCCGAGGCGTTGGCGATAAATCGCGAGCAGACGCTTCTTGGCGACAATCGCTTCGGCGTGACGGCGCAGGCCGATCAGCGTGGTCGCCCAAGCGTCCTCGATGTTGATCGTGCGCGGATCGTCAGGCCCGAAGCGTTCGCGGGCGATGGCGAGCGCGCGCACGAGATGATCGTTGGCGAGCTGGTACGCGCCAACGCCATCGTAGGTAACGCCGAGCACTTCGCGGATCGGCATCTCGACGTCGGGCTGCGCGGCGAAGCGCTGGCCAATATTGACCGAGGCACGATCGAGGATGGTGCGGAGCGTGACGTTGGGATCGGGCTGCTGATCCGGCGCGGCCTTGGCGAGCAGGTCGTCCTTGAGAAAACTGATGACCGCCGCGGCCGCAGCAGCCTCGCGCGACGCGCGCTTCTCGGCCTGCGTGGCACGGATGGCGAGCGTGGTGCTGACGGCGATTCCGGCCGACAGCGTGGCAATCACCATCGTGCCGGCGGCGATGCCGATCCGATGTCTGCGGGTGAAACGCCGCAAGCGCTCCACGTGGCCCGGCGGACGCGCGAGGATCGGCTCATTCGCGAGATAGCGCCGAAGGTCCTCCGCGAGGGCGGCGACGCCCGCGTAGCGACGCGCGGGTTCACGCTCGAGACACTTCAAGCAGATGGTCTCCAACTCGCGCGGCGTCGCGGGCGCAAGCAGGCGCACGGGCGGGGGCTCGGAGTTTTGCAGCAGTGCGGGCAACTCCGCTGCACTCGCCCCGGCAAACGGCGTGCGGCCGGCGAGTGCCTCGTAGAGAATGATGCCGAGCGCGTAGAGATCGCTTTGAGGAGTGAAGGCGCCGCTGCCCGAGCGCGCGACCTCGGGGGAAAGATAGTGCGGCGTGCCGAGAATCGCCGATACGACCGTGAGATCACCTCCCGTTTCCAATTGCGCCGCGAGACCGAAGTCGGCGAGCCGAGGTTCGTCGCCATCGAGGAGGATGTTGGACGGTTTGAGGTCGCGGTGCAGCACGCCTTCGCCGTGAGCGTAGGCGAGGGCGCTGGCGGTTCTTTCGAGGATGGCGGCCACGGTGCGCGGACCGGGCGGGCGCTCACGCAGGCGGTGCGCGAAGTCGCCGCCCTCGATGAAATCCATCGCGAAATAAACGTATCCCTCGGCCCGGCCAGAGTCGTGAATCGCGACGATGTTGGGATGGCGCAAGCGCGCGACAGTCTGGATTTCCCGGAGGAAACGCTGCTCCAGCGCCTCGCTGGCCGGACCGCTGGCGAGGACCTTGAGCGCGATCAGCCGGTCGAGCCGTGGCTGGCGCGCGGCAAACACCCGCGCCATCCCGCCGCGCCCCAGTTCGTCGACAATCTCGTAGGGACCAATGCGTTCGGGCAAGGTGGACTGGCGCGCGGTGAGCACGGCTTCGACGCCGGTCGGTTGTTCGAGCGAGTCGGTCAGTTCGTCGAGATCGAGGGCGAGGGCGCGCACCCCAGCGCAGCGCAGGCACACGCCTCCGGCGGCGAAGGGCGTTTGCGTCGTGCGCTGGCAGCGCGGGCAGGTGGAGGTGGTCGAACTCATGGCCGGCGCAGCAGGATTGGGAAAAACGACGGCGGATAATTACACGAAAAAGAAAAAATCGTGTCGCGGCTCAGCGCCGCAGCGCCTGCAGCAGATGGCGCATCTCGTTTTTCACTTCAGCAGGGTCCTGCACGCTGGCGGCGACTTCCATGCGCACGAGTTCGGCGTAGCGCCGATTGAGACGGAAGATCCACACGGCGACATTGGCCCGCGTGGTGCCCAGCGCGAGGGCGGCATCGTCGTATTCCCCGCGCGTGGGCGTGGTGCTGAGGAAATTGCGCAAGACGGCGAACTGCTTCGCACGGCTGGCGGCAATCTGCTCCCGTTCCAGTTGCTTCAGGGCGTGAGAAAACACCGTGAGCGCCCAGCTGGCCTCGTAGGCGGCGGAAGGGTCGAGCTGCGGCTGGTCGAGCGCCAGAAACTCACGCTCGGCATCGAGGATGGACCAGTCGATGAAGCGGGCATCGCCGCCACGCTTCTGCGCGGAAGTGCGCTTGTACTCGGCAGCGAGAAAGTGCTTCAGCGCGCCAATGAGATAGCCACGAAAACGCCCCTTGGCCGGATCGGGCCGTTCGAGGAAATCGCTCTCGAGCAGGTAGACGAAGAAGCTCTGCGTGAGATCCTCCGCGTCGCTCGGCGCGTGATCCCGGCGCCGGAGATAGCCATACACCGGCAGCCAGTAGGCGCGGCAAAGTTGCTCCAGGGCGGTGCGTCGATTTGCGGAATCGCGACGTGTCTCCAGCACCATGCTCCACTGGGTGGAGGCGAAAGCCGCGCCCGGAGCGGGCTCGGTGGCTGGGCTGGATTCGGAGCCGGACATGGCAACGGGGAGGCGCGAATCAGCGTGCAGCGGGTGCCCGCGATGTCGATGCGATTGGCGGTCAGTCCCCGATGATCGCGAAAAGCCGACGCAGCTCAGGGCCGACCGTGCGTAGCTCGGCCCAGTGCGCCGCGGACAGTTTCGCGAGCAAGGCCTCGCCTTTGGCGGAAAGCCGGATTTCGCTGCGTCGCCGATCAGTGGCGGAAGGCTGCCGACGAATGAGACCGCGCCGCGCTAGCCGGTCCACGAGGCCGACCGCGCTGTGGTGGCGCACTTGCAGGCGCTCCGCCAGCTCGCGCACGGAAACGTAGTCGCGCCCGGGAAAGCCCTTGATCGCGAGCAGGGCCTGATGCTGCTGGGGCGGGAGGCCCGCAGCGTGCGCGGCCTCGGCGCTGAAGTGCAGGAACCGGCGCAGCTCGTGCCGCAGGGCGGCGAGCGTCTCGTACTGGGTGCGGGTCATTTTCGCGGGCATGGAACGCGGAAACACAAGCAGGTCCTGCAGTTGGAGCGACGCGAAAAGAGCGGGGCGGGGCATGACAACGATCTTGGTTGAATTATATCGTAGTACGATGCAATTTATCGGGCTCGCCTCTCATGTCCTCCGCCGCCGCACCTGCCGACCGCCTCGCCGATTTCAAGACCGACCGCCGCGTCCTGCTGCTCTGCGCCCTCGCGGTGCCGATCGGTGCGCTCGGTGCCGTGGTGGCCAAGGTGCTGCTCTGGCTGATCGCGGTGATGACGAATCTCGCGTATTTCCTCCGCTTCTCGGCGGAGCCGGTGACGCCGCAGCAGCATCACCTCGGCGCGTGGGCGGTGCTCGTGCCCGTGATCGGTGCACTGGTAATCGGCCTGATGGCGCGCTACGGCTCCGAGAAAATCCGCGGCCACGGCATCCCTGAAGCGCTGGAAGCGATCCTGCTTGGGCGCAGCCTGATCAAGCCGAAGGTCGCGATTCTCAAGCCGATCTCGTCGGCGATCTCGATCGGCACGGGCGGACCATTTGGCGCAGAGGGCCCGATCATCATGACGGGCGGGGCGTTTGGTTCGATCTTCGCGCAGCTCTTTCATCTCTCCGCGGCCGAGCGAAAAACTCTGCTCGTGGCCGGCGCCGCGGCGGGCATGTCCGCGGTTTTTGCGACGCCGGTGGCGGCGGTGCTGCTCGCGATCGAGTTGCTGCTCTTCGAGTGGAAGCCGCGCAGTTTTCTTCCAGCGGTGGTAGCCGCGATCATGGCGTCGTTGCTGCGCGTGCCGTTGCTCGGCGCGGGGCCGATCTTTGCCGTGACGCCTCATGCGGCGCTCGGTGCCTCGGCTCTGGGAATCGCGTTGCTGGTGGGCGTGGTGGCGGGGCTGGCCTCCGGGGCGCTCACGCAGCTCGTGTACGCGTGCGAGGATTGGTTTGAGAAACGGCCGATCCACTGGATGTGGTGGCCGGCCATCGGCGGCCTCGTGGTGGGCATCGCTGGCTTGATCGATCCGCGCGTGCTCGGTGTGGGCTACGAACTCATCGAGCGCCTCGTGCGCGGCGAGCTCACCGGCGGCCCCGCGGCAACGCTCGCCCTTGCCAAAGGGCTCGTGTGGGCCATCGCGCTCGGCTCGGGCACCTCGGGCGGCGTGCTCGCGCCGTTGCTCATGGTCGGCGGTGCAGTTGGCGCGCTCATCGGCTCGCTCACTGGCGTGGGCGATCCCGGACTGTGGGCCATGGTCGGCATGGCGGCGATGATGGGCGGCGCGATGTGCGCGCCACTGACGGGCATGGTTTTCCTCTTGGAGCTTACGCACGATCTCAACGCGCTCCCGGCGCTGCTCATCGGCAGTGGCGCGGCGCTGTGCGTGACGGTGCTCCTGTTGCGCCGCACGATCCTCACCGAGAAACTCGCGCGTCGCGGCCAGCATATCGCGCGCGAGTACAGCGTGGATATTTTTGAACTCGGTCGCGTGGCCGATGTGATGGACCGCACGCCGCCCACCGTCTCAGGCGACACGGCCGTGAATGCACTGATCGACCGCATCGCGCGCGGCGATGCCGAGGTCGCGCGCCGCCAGGCGGTGCTGGTGGTCGATGCCGCGGGCCGCTTGGAGGGCATCGTGACGCGCGGCGATCTCTTGAGTGCGCAACGCGAGCCCGACGGCGGCCGCGCAGCCGTGCGCACGCTGGGGACGCGCTCTGTAGTCGTGACCTATCCCGATGAAACGCTCGAGATGGCGGTGGCCATCATGTTGCGGCACGACATCGGCCGTTTGCCGGTGGTCGAGCGCGGCGACCCGCAGCGCATCGTCGGTTATCTCGGTCGCGCCGATATTCTCGCCGCGCGCATGCGCCGCCACGAAGAAGAAGAGCAGCGCGAGCAGGGGCCGATCCTCAAGCCCGCGCGCAGTTGATTCTCCCATTTTTTCCCATGATCCCACACGTCTCCGACCGCTACATGAATCTCGTCGTGCGCATCGTCCTCGCGCTCGGCGCCGGCCTCGCCATCGCGGCGCTGCTATGAACTGAGCAGCGAGACCGGGCTAATCCATTTCGGGCGTCAGGGTACTTCGTACAGCTCGACGAGTGCATTGCCGGTCGTGGCATTGGCGCCGCTGAGCTTGGCGGAGTAACCACCGGCGGGCAGCGTCACAAATACGGCGGCGTCGGCCGAGCCCGGCGTGAGATCAAACGCGGCGACCTTCTTGAAGACGCCGGCGAGCGTCGTGTCGTCGGCCCAGCCGGAGTTGCTCGCGAGCACGTTGCCGCTGGTGTCGGTGATGATCAGCTCGGGCCGCTCGAGCACGCCCGAGACACCGTAGGTCTTGAGCGTGGGCCCAATGCCGCGGATGAGCAGGCGATCACTACCAGTGCCGCCGATGACGAAGCCGACGATCATGACATTGTCGCCGGTGCCGACCGGCGCGCGCGCGGAGACATTGGTGAGTCGCGCGTTGGCGGGAGAACTTTCGTCGTAGAGCTCGGCGAGAGCGACCCCCGTCGTGTTGTTGGCGCCGGAGATCTTCGCCGAGTAGCCGCCGGGCGAAAGCGTGCGGAGCAGCGCGGTGTCAGCGGAGCTGGTCGGGAAGGGGAACGCAGCGACTTGGGCAAATGCCGTCGTGAGCGCCGGGTCGTTGCCCCAGCCCGTGTTGACCGCAATGGGATTGCCGCCTGAGGGCGCGAGGCTGAGCACGGGATTGGCGAGCGCGCCCGCCACGAAGTACTGCGTGAGCACCGGACCCGCCCCACGAATGAGCAGCGTCTTGGTGTCGCTGCCCGCGATGACGAAGCCGACCACGAGTACATCGTCGCCTGTGCCGACGCGATTGCGCACGGAGAGATTGGTCAGATACGCGGTCGACAGCGTGAGCGTCCCGATGGCGGAGGTGACCGACCCGGAGGTGTTGGACACCGTGACGCTGTACGTGCCGGCACTGGCCGAGGAGAAATTTGCGATCGTGTAGGTGCTCGAAGTCGCGCCCGCGATCACGGCTCCATTGAGCAGCCATTGATAGGTGAGGCTGCGGCCGGAGGCGCTGGCATTGAGCGTGATCGATGTGCCCGAGCGCACGGCTTGGGATTGCGACGCAGCGGAGATAATCGGAGTTCCGTTGACCAACAGCGATGCGGCGGCGGAGTTGGTGGATCCGAGGACGTTCGTCACTACGCAGCGGTATTGAGTGCTATCGAGCAGAACGGTCGCGGCGGCGACGGTGAGGGTGGTGGAGGTGACGCCGGAGTAGGTCGACGTGGCGCTGAGATTGCTCCACGTCGATGAACCGCTCGGCAGTAGCTGCCATTGATAGGTGAAGGGGCCGGAGCCGCTGGCCGTCACGGTAAATGTGGCGTTCTGCCCACTGTTGATCGTCGTCGTGATCGGCGATGCAGCGATATTGGGTACGGTGAGGGCATTGATCGTGACTCGGCGGATCGTGTTGTTGTACGCGTCTGCCACGAGGAGGTTGCCGGCTGGATCCACGGCGAGATCGGCCGGGTAGTAGAAAGTCGCCGAGGAGAGCGGGCCGTCGGTATTGAATGCGTCCCCGTTGCCGGCAATCGTGCTGACGGTGCCGCCTGGAGTGATTTTGCGAATCGCGCAATTGTATGAGTCGGCGACGTAGACATTGCCCACGCTGTCCACGGCGACGCTGGCCGGGCTGTCGAAACGCGCGGACGTGCCATCGCCATCGACGAAACCAAATCCCGAGGTGCTATTGCGGCCAGCGAGCGTGGTGACCACGCCCGCCGGGGTGATCTTGCGGATGGAGTTGTTGTTGTTGTCGGCGACGTAGACATTGCCGGCGGTGTCGACGGCGAGGCCGCTGGGATTGTTGAAACGCGCGGCGGTGCCGGTGCCGTTGGTATTGCCGCTGGTGCCGCCGAGTCCGGCGAACGTCGTAACGACCGCAGCTGGCGTGATCTTGCGGATGGTGTTACCACCGCCATCGGCCACGTAGAGATTGCCGGCAGTGTCGATGGCGATGTTTTGCAGCCCGCCAAACGTGGCACCGGTGCCAGTGCCGTCAGCAGTACCTGCGATGCCAGCTTTGCCCGCGAAAGTCGTGACGACGCCCGCGGGCGTGATCTTGCGCACGGTGTAGCTCTCGCTGTCGACGACGAAGAGATTGCCCGAGGAATCGACGGCGACACCGCCTGGGCCGTTGAAGCGTGCGGCGGAGCCGGTGCCGTCGGCCGTACCGGTAAATCCGGCCAACCCCGCGATCGTCGTCACAGTGCCGTCGGGGGTGATTTTGCGAATGGTATTGTTGCGAGCGTCGGTCACGTAAGCCGTGCCGACCGCATCGATGCGCACGCCGCCGGGATAGCTGAAACGCGCATTGCTCACGAGGCCATCGGCGGAGCCGGACCAATCGGGCCAGCCGGCGAGCGTGGTGACGCCGAGCGAGGCGACGGTGAGCGGGATCGGCGTGGAGGTGACGCTGCCGGCGGAATTGGCGACGATGCACTGGAATTGATCGCCATTCATCGACGCGGTGGCGCTACGGATGATGAGATTCGACGTGGCGACGCCGGCGTAGGCGCTGCCATTGGCGAGATCGCTCCACGTCGAAGTGCCGACCGCACGGCGCTGCCAGCGATAAGTCGGAGCAGGTGAGCCGCCCGCGAAGACATAAAGCGACTCCGGTTGCAGCGTTGTCGCGAAGCCCGCCGTGGTTTGCACCTGCAGATAGGGCGCATGGGTCTCGGATGTGGACGCTTGCGCGAGCGCGATGACGACGGGCGAGCCGATGCCGGTCACGAGATCGTAGCCCGTGCTGGCAGAGAAGACGGAGTTGCCGCCCGCAACGATGTCGCGGAAGGGCAGGGTACCCGCGAGCGGATAGATGCGGGGATTGAGCGCGCCGAGCGGGCCCTTGCCGTTGTTGGCGCGGTACTGATTGATCATGGCACACCATGCAGCCCAGATCGGACTCGAGAGACTGGTGCCGCCGATGGTCCCTGATTTGCCCTGCGAATACGCATAGGCCCCTGTGGCGGGGTCACCCACCGCCGAAACATCCGGGATGAGCCGCATCGTGCCCGCGGGCACGCCAGCGCCGGTCTGCCAGCTAGGCCGCAGGAAGACCGTGCTCACCCCACCGCCGCTCGAACCGGTACTGCCCGCATCAGCGGGACTGCCCCAGCCAATCTCACTCGAGACGTTGTTGTTCAGATCGAGTCGGAGCGACGTGCCGCCGACGGCGGTAACCTCGGGCACTGAGGCCGGCAGGCCGACCATTTGATGGGAGGCATCGTTGCTCAGGGCGCCATTGTCACCCGAGGAGGCAAACACCGTTACGCCGACCGCGGTGATCGCGGCCATGTACTGTGCGGTGATCGCGCTGTAGTCCTTGTCCACCGCGTCCTCGTCCAAGCCATATGAAATGGAGAGCTGGTGCATGTTGGGATTCGTCGCGGTGTCGGCGAGGACCTGTTGCAGAATCTGATCGTCGGAAACCGGGCTGTCCTCAGCGCCGCCGTACACGCGGATAATCGCGCCCGGCGCCATGCCACTGGCCCACTCGACGTCGAGACTCGCTTCGTCGATGATGCCCGAGTCTGGCGCGGCGATCGGACCGTCACCGACGACGATGTTTTGGACATTGGCGGAAGAGGCGGACGAGCCCGTAGTCGTCCAGAATTTGGTCAGGTCGGAGGTCGCCGGAAACGCGAACGAATAGATCGCGATCGTCTGGCCGGAGCCGGTGAGCCCGAGCGAGCTGGAGCCATAGGCCTTGTTGATCTGCGACGGGTAGTAAGGAAGGGAGCCGCCAGTGGTGGCCTGCGGACTCGGAAGATGGAGCGGCTTCGGCCGGATGTGTGCTTGCAGGCCGTGAAGGCCGAGTACTGCGCCGGCGACTTCGTTGGGCAGGCTCGGCGCTGTGATGGCGGAGGTGTACTCTTTTCCTTGGGCGGCCACGCGGGCGAAACTCGTCTGAAACACCCGAGCAACTTCGGAGACTTTGCCCCGGCCGAAGATCGCGAGCCGCTGCGGCGAGGTGCTCGTCACCGCGAGGCCCTCGGACTGGAGCCAGCGCACCATGCGGTCGTGCACGGCAGGGGAGGGGAGATAGCGCGCTTCTAACTCGGCATGGGAAATGATCTCGCTGTGGGCGATGCGCGCGCGGAGCTCGTCGAAATTACGCATGGTGAGCGCGATTTCGAACGGGGTCTCGGCGGCCTCTTCGTCGACGGTCAGCGCGGTGCGCGCGATATACGCGGCATGCGCGACGCCATTGGTGTCGGTGGCGGTCGTCGGCAGCGCACGGATGCTGCGCGGAAAAGACCGGCGGGTGGTGGTCCCAGTACTCGCAGGCGGAGAGGCTGCGGGCGCCAGCGCTGGTGAGAGCGCGAAGAACAACGCAGCGCCGCTCGCGATCACTCGCTGCAGGCGCGGATTCCGGAGAAAAGTGAACATGGAATTGAAGCCAGTCGTTATTGCGACCGGCCGCTCATCACATAGTGCCTTAAAAGTGACGTCAGTATTATTTCAGCAAGAGACGAGATGGGTACGAACCTATACGAGAACGCAGGGCATCGCGCACGATCTACTGTTAGACTAATTCCCCTTTTGCACCAAAGCGCGGCGGCGCAATGGTCTCGGCCCATCGCTCCACCTACCCCTTTCTGATCGCGTGCGACCGCGTTGGCCGCGTCGCGGTTCCCTCACTCCGAATTCGCTGGTCGTCCTTTTTCCCTTTCCCCTCATGTCCCGTCGCTTGCCTGCATCTCTTTTCTCCCGCGCCGACCATTGCGTGGGGCGGCCGCGGCGGTAACCTTCAGTTTTGCTCATCATGTCTGGCGCTTTGCCATTGCCCCGAGTTTCTCCGCCGCTGTTCACCGACAGCGCGCAGCCCATCGCGGCGCGCGTCGACGATCTCGTTTCGCGGCTCACACTGCCCGAAAAAGTCGGCCAGCTCATGCACGACAGCCCGGCCGTCGAGCGGCTGGGCGTGCCGACGTACAACTGGTGGAACGAGGCCTGCCACGGCGTCGGCCGCAACGGCCGCGCGACGGTCTTCCCTCAGGTCATCGGTCTTGGCGCCACTTGGAATCGCGACCTCGTGCAGCGCGTTGCGAGTGTGATCGCCGACGAGGCGCGTGCGAAGCACCACGCCGCCGTCGCCGCCGGGCGCCGCGGGCAGTATCAGGGCCTTACTTTCTGGACGCCCAACATCAATATCTTCCGCGATCCCCGCTGGGGCCGCGGGCAGGAGACGTTTGGCGAGGATCCTTATCTCACCGGTGAACTCGGGGTCGCGATGGTGCGTGGCCTCCAAGGCGACGATCCCAATTATCTGAAGACTGCCGCGTGCGCGAAGCACTTCGCCGTGCACAGCGGCCCGGAAGACAAGCGTCACTCGTTCGACGCGCAGCCGAATCCGAAGGACCTCGCGGAAACGTATCTCCCCGCTTTCGGGAAACTCGTCGCCGCTGGCGTCGAGACGGTGATGGGTGCTTACAATCGCACGCTCGGTGAGCCATGCTGTGCGAGCCGCCTGCTGCTCGTCGACATCCTGCGCGGCAAGTGGGGGTTCGCCGGTCACGTGGTGAGCGACTGCGGCGCGCTCGACGATTTCCATCAGCATCACAAGATCACGGCTGACGCCGCGGAATCCGCCGCGCTCGCCGTGCGCATGGGCTGCGATCTCAACTGCGGCTGCACGTACAACGACCTGCTCATCGCGGTGCAACGCGGCCTCGTCAGCGAAGCGGAGATCGACACCTCGCTGCGCCGTCTGCTCACGACGCGCTTCAAGCTCGGCCTCTTCGACTCCGCGGCAAATGTCCCATGGTCGAAAACGCCGGCGAGCATCATCGACAGCGAACCGCACCGCACGCTCGCACGCCGCGCTGCCGCGGAGTCGATCGTGCTGCTCAAGAACAACGGCATCCTCCCGCTGCGCGCCGATCCGCAGGGCGTGCTCGTCACTGGCCCGACTGCGGCGAACCCGACGGCACTGCTCGGAAATTATTTCGGCGTATCGCCGCGGCTCGTCACGTTCCTCGAGGGTATCGTCGAGCGCTCGGCGGAAGGCTCGCGCGTGGTGTATCGCTCGGGTTGTCCGCTCGTGAGCGCGATGGCGCCCGGCATCAATTACACCTATGGCACCGCCGGAGAAAACGAACTCACCATCGCGATCCTCGGCCTCGATCCCTCGCTCGAAGGCGAGGAGGGCGACACCGTTGCATCGGCGACCGGCGGCGATCGTGTCGACATCGAGTTGCCCGCGGTGCAGCGCGAATTCCTCATCGAGCTGCGCAAGCACGCGCGCAAACTCATTGTCGTCCTCACCGGTGGCAGCGCCATCGCCGCGCCCGAAGTGCACGACCTCGCCGATGCGGTGCTACACGCATGGTATCCGGGCTGCGAAGGCGGGCGTGCGCTGGCGGATGTGATTTTTGGCACGGTTTCTCCCTCGGGAAAATTGCCGGTCACGGTGCCGAAGCGCACGGCGGACCTGCCGGCCTTCGACGACTACGCGATGCGCGGACGCACCTATCGCTACACGGAGATCGAGCCGCTATATCCTTTTGGTTTCGGTCTCAGCTACGCGCGTTTGTCGTACAGTGGCTTCACGCTCAGTCGGCGCACGCTCAGCGCCGGTGAAGAGGTCACGGTCCGCGCGACGCTCACGAATGCGAGCACGTTCGCCGTCGGTGAAGCGGTGCAGTGTTATATTCTGCCGCCGCGCGAGATCGCCGATGCGCCGCTCGCGACGCTCGTCGATTTTCAGAAAATTTCCGTCGGCCCGCAGACGAGCGTCGCGTGCGAGTTCAAGCTCGCCGCTGCGGCGTTCGCGCAAGTCGACGCGACGGGCGCGCGTTCTCTATTGCCAGGAAGTTACCGGATCGTGATCGGCTCCGCTTCGCCCGGCGCGCGTGCGTTGGCACTCGGCGCGCCCGCTCCCGCCCTCGGGGAAATCGCCGTCGGCTGACGACGCCTCATCGTATATCATTTCGTTTTCTCCTCTGCGCTACTGTTAGACTACAGAACGTTTTGAGTTCAACGCTCCATCTCACTCTTTTCCACCCACCGGCCGCCCTGCCTCTACCCCGCGCCGGTTGCTCACCCCACCCCAAACCCAACCGTATTGTCCGAACGCCAGGCAGCAGCTGCGTGTGACCAGGGACCCCGCGTTGCCGCCGCCGCCAGTTTCACCGCCATCACCATGAAACAGACCCCACGTCCGCTCTGGGCACTCCTCGCCCTCGCCGCCCCATGGCCGCTCTACGCACAGGCCGTCGCACCCGCCGCCACTGCCACGGCGAAGCCCGCCGACTCGGCGCTGCTCGCCAAGTACGACAAGAACAAGAACGGCATCATCGACGCCGACGAGCGCGCCGCGATGGACGCGGACATGGCTACTGCAGCCTCGAGCGATGTGGTCTCGCTCTCGCCCTTTGAAGTTTCCGCTGAGAAAGACACGGGCTATCAGGCGACCGACACGCTCGCCGGCACGCGCCTCCGCACGGATCTGCGCGACGTCGGTGGTGCGATCACCGTCATCACGAAGGAGTTCATGAAGGACATTGGCGCGACCGACAACGGCACGCTCCTTCAATATACTCCGAGCGCGGAAGTCGCCGGCACGCACGGCACCTACGCCGGCCTTGGCAACGGCAGCAGCGTCGACGAGACGGGCAACCTGCGCGCGCCCGCCGGCGCCCAGCGCGTGCGCGGCCTCGCGTCCGCGGACAACGCCCGCGACTTCTTCGTCACCGACATCGGTTGGGACGCGTACAACGTCGACCGTATCGAAATCCAGCGCGGCCCCAACTCGATCCTCTTCGGCCTCGGCAGCCCCGCAGGCATCGTCAACGCCACACTGCGCAACGCTGAGTTTCGCAACATGGGTTCGGCGGATATCCGCTTCGGCTCCTATGGCTCCTTCCGCAGCAGCGTCGACATCAACCAGCAGCTCATCCCGAAGGTGCTCTCACTGCGCATCGACGGCTTGCTGAACAACGAGAAATACGAGCAGACCCCCGCGTTTCAAAACGATCACCGCATCTACGGTGCGCTGCGTTTCGATCCGCAGCTCTTCGCGAACCGCGATTTCCACACGACGATCAAGGTCAAGTACGAGAACGCGGACATCAAGGCCAACCGCCCCCGTACCGTCTCGCCCAACGACAGCATCACGCCGTGGTTCCGCGCGGTGAACAACACCAGCCTCAACGGCGGCATGGGCAAATACGCCGTGAACAACGGCTATGAAATCGGCGCGCAGCCCACGACGATCAGCCCGTGGCTCAGCGGCGTCGGCGACCAGCAGCAGCCGGTATGGCTGATCGATGGCACGACCAATCAGACCTTCCGTATCTACGGCGGCTACATCAACACGGGTGCCCGCAACAACGACGGCACCGTCCGCACCTCCGGTCAGAGCCTCCTCGGCCAGCGTTTCTCCGGCACGTTCTACGGACTCTCGAGCCTCTCGGCGTACGCGACCAACGCGGGCCTCGTGAACTCAGCCTACGGCCAGTATCGCCAGGCTTCGCTGCAGGATGACTCGGTCTTCAACTTCTACGACAACCTCATCGATGGCGGCACGAAGAAGGAATTTGAGAAGTGGAACACCCACAATATCGACATCACGCAGACCGGCTGGAACGACCGCGTGGGCGTGCAGTTCAACTTCGATCGCCAGCAATATCGCCGCGGCGGTCAGGCGTTGCTCTCTAATCCGACGATCAACATCGACATCCTGAAGAATTATCAGGACCTCACCGCTAACCCCAACTTCGGCCGTGCTTTCGTGGTCGGTGGTCCGGGCGGTGGTAACTCTTACACGAGCGATCGCAAGTACATCCGCGGCTCGCTCTTCGGCGAACTCCGCTCGTCGGACTTCTTCGAGAAAAACAGCTTCATGGAGAAGCTCCTCGGCAAGCACCGCTTCAACGGCGTGTACAGCAAGGAAGACTACTTCGTGGAGAATCGCACCTGGCAGATGTATGCCAACAATCGCGATTGGGCCGCGTACTGGAATCGCACCGACGGCAGCACGTCGTCGATCGACGATCGTCCGCCGATCAGCCTCATCTACCTCGGCTCCTCGCTCGCCGCCGGGAGCAGCGCGGCTGGCGCCAACCTCCCGCGCATCAGCGCGCCGGTGACGCTCAACAACGGCGGCATCTACTACTTCGACTCCACGTGGAAGAATCCCGCGGGCGTCGGCTACAACGATCCGTACACCGTGCCTTCGAATCTCTCGGCGATCTTCGATTCGACCGCGACCACGCAGGCTTCGAATCCGGCGAACTACGTCGGCTGGAACACCAACTTCCAGATGAACCTGCTCCGCTACAACGACGGCCAGGACAACAGTCTCCTCACCAACGCACAGAAATCCCTCCGCGTGACGAAGTCCTACGCCGGTTCCTGGCAGGGCTTCCTCTGGAAGGACGCGATCATCCCGACGCTCGGCTGGCGCTACGACGAGGTCAAAGGCAAGGGCGTGACCGCGGCCAAGGTCTCGACCAACCGCAACATCCTGAACCTGCAGCCCGACGTCTACCGTCTGCCCGACACGTATCCGGCGAATCAGATCTTCAAGGATCACTCGACCAGCGGCGGCGTCGTGGTGCACGTCAATCGTCTCTTCGGCGAGCGTGATCCGCTCCCGATCAACGTCAGCCTCTCGTACAACAAGTCGCAGAACTTCCAGGTCACCGACGTCCGCCGCGACATCTACGGCAAGACGCTCAACAATCCTGCCGGCAAGACCAAGGACTACGGCGTCGTCCTCTCTACGAAGGATGGCAAATACTCGCTCCGTGCGGTGAAGTACGAAACCAGCGTGAGCAACGCCAGCATCCAGTCCAACATCGTCTCGCTCGTCGGCAATCCGATCCAGCAGGGCCTGCGTTTCCGCAACGTTTTCCTCTACAAGCTCTCGAACTATCCGTTCGACACGCGTGAGCAGGTGCAGGACCGCAACACGTGGGCACCCGCCTACGTCGACTCGACCGGCAAGGTCGTCGCCGCCGGCAACGTCGCTACCGCTCCCGCGGGCGCTACGCTGCAGACGCAGGCGCAGGCCGACGCGATGCGCGACGCCTCGATCCGCGGATGGAACGACATCCAGAAGTACCTCCAGGCGCGCGGCTACTTCAGCTACTGGGGCTACACGCCGACCACGCAGTCGGCCCTCACCGATCGCGCCACGTACGAGGCCGCGAAGAGCTCGCCCACCGCGCTCGATCCCGCCGCGCAGTATGCGCCCGACCCGGCGACCGTCTTCGCCTACACGTATCCCTCCATCGGGCCTCAGGGCCTGACGATGACGGCCGACACGCTGTCGAAGGGCTACGAGTTCGAACTCACGGCCAACCCGACGCGCAACTGGCGCCTCGCGTTCAACGCCTCCGAGACCCAGGCCGTCCGCAACAACGTCGGTGGCCCGGCGCTCGCCGAGTTCATCACCTACATGGACGCGCAGATGGCCGGCGCCGCCGGTGACATGCGCCAGTTCTCGGGTGGCTACGTCCCGGGCAACTTGGTCCGCCAGAACTGGGCGAACTTCCGCGCCAACTACACGCTCCTCACACTGCAGCAGAATGCCGCGGCTCCCGAGATCCGCAAGTGGCGCTACAACATCACCTCGAACTACACGTTCCACGGTGACACGTTCCTCAAGGGTGTCGGCGTCGGTGGCAGCTACCGTTGGCAGGACAAGGTCATCATCGGCTACCCGGTCATCCCGGGCACCGCTGGTCAGGCCAACTTCGATCTCTCGAAGCCCTACTACGGTCCCTCCGAAGACGCGATCGACCTCTGGGTCAGCTACGAGCGCCGCCTCAGCCAGAAGGTCAACTGGAAGGTGCAGCTCAACGTCCGCAACGCCTTCGCCAAGGACGGCCTGATTCCGATCTCCGTCCAGCCTGACGGCTCCTCGTACGCCTCGGTGCGTGTGAAGCCGATCCAGGAATGGTTCATGACGAATACCTTCTCGTTCTAATGTAAGGGTGACTCAACCCGGCCCTTTTCAACGAGGGCCGGGTTTTTTATTTTCCTCCTCATGCTCAAACCCCGTCGCACGCTCATCGTCCTCGCTCTTCTCGTCTTCGCCACTGTGCGCGCCGAAGAGCCGCGCTGGATCGGCACATGGATGACCTCGGTCGTCGCCGAGTCGGCGACGAAGGACACCACGCCGCTCGCCGGCGCGACGCTGCGGCAGATCGTGCACGTTTCCGTCGGAGGAAGTCGCATGCGTCTGCGGCTCTCGAATGCATTTGGCACCTCGGCCCTCGCGCTTCGCAGTGTGCACATCGCGAGCGCGGAGACGGGCGGCGCGATCAAGGCCGGCACGGATCGCGAGCTGCGCTTCGGCGGGCAGGTGGCCGTGACGATCCCCGCGGGCGCGAGCTATATGTCCGATCCGCTCGACTTCGAACTCGCGCCGCAGGCCGATCTCGCGATCACGCTCGTGGCCACGGAAGTGCCGACGACGCTCACGCTGCACGGCGGCGCGCGCACCACGTCGTTTCTCGCGATGGGCGATCATCTCGCCGATGCGACGGTGCCGGCCGACGCGACGAAGTTTACGCGCTGGTATTTTATCCAAGGCCTCGAAGTCGCCGCGCCCAATCCGCGCAGCGCCGCCATCGTCGCACTCGGCGACTCCATCACCGATGGCTATGGCACGACGACCGACCACAACAACCGCTGGCCCGACGCACTTGTGCGCCGTCTTCAGCACCAGCCCGACACTGCGCCCCTCGCGGTGCTCAACGCCGGCATCGGCGGCAACCGCCTGCTGCGCGATGGACTCGGCCCCAATGTCCTTGCGCGCTTCGACCGCGACGTGATTGCGCAGGCGGGCGCGAAGTGGCTGATCGTTTTCGTCGGCATCAACGACATCGGCACGCGCCTCGCCGCGAGGAAGAAGGGCGAGAGCTTCGCCTCCGCCGACGAGATCATCGCGGCCTTCGAGCAGATCGCCACGCGCGCGCAGGCACATGGCTTGAGTGTCATCGGCGCGACCATCACGCCCTATCAAGGCGCCGATTTCTACTGGACCGAGGACGGCGAGGCTGATCGCCAGAAGGTCAATCAGTGGATTCGCACGAGCGGGCGCTTCGCCGCGGTGATCGACTTCGACGCAGCGCTGCGCGACCCGCAGGCACCCACGCACCTCGCCGCGACCTACGACAGCGGCGATCATCTTCATCCCTCCATCACGGGCTACCAACACCTCGCCGATTCGGTCGACCTCGCGCTCTTCAAACGATAAACTCTCTCCTCGCATGACCCGCCTGCTCTGGCTCTGCCTCGGTTTGCTCGCGCTCAACGCCTTCGGTGCCGATGTCCCGATCCCTCCGGGCGGCACGCCACTACTGCCCGATGAGACGACGCGGCCGTTTTACCTCACCACTACGGAGCAGAATAGCGATGCCGCCACGGCGGCTTCGGTGGCGGTCACCGGTACGGCCTTTCCCACTGCATGGCACATCGAGACACGCCGCGAGGTCACTCCCGCGTGGGGCGTGGAGCTGCGGAAGCCTCTCTCCGCGGCGATCGCCAAGGACGACGTCGCGCTGGTGCACTTCTTCGCGCGCACGCTCGCCGCCTACGACGAAGCCGGTGGTGGCCGCATCCGCGTGGTGGTGCAGAAGGCTTCGGCCGAGTACGACAAGGAGCTGCAGGCCGAGGTCACGGTGGGCCGCACGTGGCAGGAGTTTTGCCTGCCGCTGGCTTTCACGCACGAGTACGGCAAGGGCGCGGCGGAGCTGACGTTTGGCTTCGGCTACAAGCCGCAGACCGTCGAGATCGGCGGCGTCGAAGTGCTCGGCTATGGGAAAAAAATCGCGCGCTCCGCCTTGCCCAAGATACGCTTCACTTACGCGGGTCGCGAGGCCGACGCGCCGTGGCGCAAGGCCGCGCTCGAGCGGATCGAGCAGTTGCGCAAAGGTGATTTCGCATTGCGGGTGACCGATGCTTCCGGTGCGCCGGTGGTGGGCGCGAGCATCCGCATCGAGCAGCGGCGCAGTGCGTTTCAGTGGGGCTCGGCGCTGCAGTTCAAGCGGCTCGTCGTCGATACGCCGGACAATCTCATCTATCGCGAAAAAGCGTTGGAGCTCTTCAACGCCGCGAGCCCGGAAAACGATTTGAAGTGGCCTGTATGGGAGGGCGATTGGGGCGCGGGCTACGAACACGAGCAATCGCTCGCCGCGCTCCGCTGGCTCAATGATCACCGGTTCCACGTCCGCGGCCACGTGCTGGTGTGGCCCGGCTGGAAGGATCTGCCGAAGAGCATCGTCAGCCGCCGCGACACCCCGAAGCAGAAGGAAATGCCTGAGCTCACGCTGGCGCACATTCGCGAAGTCACGACCGCGACGAAAGGCCTGATTCGCGAATGGGACGTGCTCAACGAGCCGTTCGACCACCACGACCTGATGGCGATCTTCGGCAACGACATCATGACCTCGTGGTTCAAGACCGCCGCCGAGAGCGTGCCGGGCGTGCCGCTTTTCATCAACGATTTCAGCAATCACGACGCGGTGTCGGACCCCGAGCACTTCAAGAATTTCACGCGCAACATCATGTTTCTGCAGAAGGCCGGCGCACCGCTCGGCGGCATCGGCTTGCAGGGTCACATCGGCGCGCAGCCCAACGCACCGGAAAACGTGCTCGCCACGCTCGATCTCTACGCGGAGTTCAAGCTGCCGATCCGCATCACCGAGTTCGACATCAACACCGACGACGAGGAACTGCAGGCCGATTACACACGCGATTTCATGATCCTCGCGTTCAGTCATCCCTCTGTGATCGGCGTGCAGCACTGGGGTTTCTGGGAAAAGACGCACTGGCGTCCGACCGCTGCGATGTTCCGTAACGACTGGTCCGAGAAGCCCAGCGCGAAAGCCTACCGCTCGCTCGTGCTCGATCAGTGGCGCACGAAGGTCACCGGTGAGACCGACGCCGCGGGCAAGTTCGCGGTGCGCGGCTTCCACGGCGAGTACGCGATCTACGTCGAGAAAGACGGCCACAAGGCGCAGGGCTCCTTCTTCTTGCGCCCGGGTGCGACGCCGCCGACTGTCGCGATCAAGCTCCCATGAGACCCCTCCTCCTGCTGGCTGCGTTGTCGAGTGCCGCTCTCCTCGCGGCCGAGCCGCCGGTGCCGTCGCTGCGAAAGCAGGGCACGGCGACGCAGCTCCTTGTCGACGGCGCGCCGTTTCTCCTTCGCGGCGGCGAGCTGAGCAACTCGCACGGCGAGCCCGATTATCTCCGCGCCTCGTGGCCGAAGCTCAAGGCGCTCAATCTCAATGCGGTGGTCGCACCCGTGTACTGGGACGTGATCGAGCCCACCGAGGGAAAATTCGATTTCGCCACGGTCGACGGCTTGATCGCCGACGCGCGGGCGAACGACATGCGGCTCGTGCTGCTGTGGTTCGGCACGTGGAAAAACTCCATGTCGTGCTACGCGCCCGCGTGGGTGAAGACGGACACGAAACGCTTTCCCCGCGCCCGCACCTCGACCGGGCAGGCGATGGAAATCCTGACGCCCTTCGATACGACGAATCGCGACACCGATGCGCGCGCCTTCGCCGCGCTGATGCATCATCTCCGCGAAACCGATGCGGCGCGCACCGTCGTGCTCGTGCAGGTGGAAAACGAAATCGGCATGATCCCCGAGGCGCGCGACCGCCATCCAGCCGCAGATGCGGCGTTTGCTGCGCCGGTGCCCGCGGAGCTGATGAGTTATCTCGGCGCGCACCGCGACACGCTCGCGCCCGAGCTGCGCGAGCGCTGGGTCGCGAACGGCGCACGCGCGAGCGGCACGTGGGCGGAAGTCTTCGGCGACAGCCCCGCCACGAGCGAGCTGTTCATGGCGTGGTTCTTCGGTCGCTATGTGGAAGTGGTGGCGAAGGCCGGGCGCGCCGAGTACGCGCTGCCGCTCTATGTGAATGCGGCGCTCATCCGCCCGGCGTATCAGCCGGGCCAGTACCCGAGTGCGGGCCCGCTGCCGCACCTGATCGACGTGTGGCGCGCCGCGGCGCCAACGATCGATTTCATCAGCCCGGATGTTTATTTTCCCAACTTCACCGAGTGGGCCGACCGCTACGTGCGCAGCGGCAATCCGCTCTTCGTGCCCGAGGCGCTGCGCAGCAACGACGCGGCGGTGAACAATCTCTACGCGTTTGGCGCGTGCAGCGGATTCGGTTTCTGCCCCTTTGGTATCGAGTCTATCGGCGAGCCGGCGGCGGGCCTGCTCAAGGCGAGCAACGATCTCATCCGCCAGCTCACGCCGCTCATCACTGCGCACCAAGGCAAGGGCACGATGATGGCGCTCCTTCCGCCCGCGGCCGAGCAGCGGAAATCGCACGACGTCACGTTTGGCGGGCTTGTCTTCAGCGCGATGTACGAGCGCATCGAAGCGCCGGGCCTCGCCGACGGCGTGATCAATGAGGCCGGCGACCGCGCGGCCAATCGCGCTCCGCTGCCCGCGGGTGCGATCGTGATCCAGCTCGGGCCGGATGAATTTCTCCTCGGCGGTATCGGCGTGACGGTGACTTTTGCTGCGCCGTCGGCCGGCACGCCGCAGATCGGCATCCTCAGCGCGGAGGAGGGCCGCTACGTCGACGGCCAGTGGCAGCACATTCGCTGGCTCAATGGCGACCAGACGCACCAAGGCCGCCACATCCGGCTCGAGCCGGGCCATTTCGCGCTGCAGCGCGTGAAGCTCTACCGCTACTGATGAAACGTTGGCGGAGTTGTGCGCTGGTCGTCGCGCTGGCAAGCGCCAGCGTGCTGCGCGCCGCGCTCGGCGATACCCCGGCGGTAACATTTGAGCCGACGGCGAATGCGTTTCCGCTCGCGACGAGCGGTGTGGCTGCATCGCTCGTCATCGCTTCCGATGAGTGGCCCGGCGTGACGCGAGCGGTGCGCAATCTGCAGGACGACATCGCGCACGTGTCATCGACGAAGCCCGAGCTGAACAACGCACCGGCCGGAAAAACGATCGTGCTGATCGGCACACTCGGACACAGCGCGTTGCTCGACGATCTCGTACGACGCGGAAAATTCGACGCCCGTGCGATTGCCGGGAAATGGGAGGCCTCGATCCGCGAGACGGTGGCCGATCCGTTTCCCGGCGTCGCGCAGGCGCTCGTGATCGCAGGCAGCGACAAGCGCGGCACGATCTACGGCGTGTACGACCTCGCCGAGCAGATCGGCGTGTCACCTTGGGCGTGGTGGGCCGATGTGCCGGTGCCGCGGCACCCGGAATTGTTTGTCACGACCGAGCGGCACGTGGAACCGGGGCCGGTGGTGAAGTACCGCGGGATTTTCCTCAACGACGAGGCACCCGCGCTGACCGGTTGGGCGAAGGAGAAATTTGGCGGGCTCAACGCGAAGTTCTACGAGCACGTCTTTGAACTGCTGCTCCGCCTCCGCGGCAACCTGCTCTGGCCCGCGATGTGGAACAACGCGTTCAACGAGGACGATCCCGAGAATCCGCGCCTTGCCGACGAGATGGGCATCGTGATGAGCACGTCGCACCATGAGCCGATGTTGCGCGCGCAGCAGGAATGGAAACGCCACGGCAGCGGTCCATGGGACTACGCGAAGAACGGCGACACGTTGCGCGGTTTCTGGGCCGATGGCGTCCGACGCAATCGCGCGTACGAGAGCATCGTCACGCTCGCGATGCGCGGCGACGGCGACGAGCCGATGTCGGAGGAGGCCAATGTCGCGCTGCTCGAGCGCATCGTAGCTGACCAGCGCAAGATTCTCGCGACCGAAGTGAACGCCGACCTGACGCGCATCCCCCAAGTGTGGGCGCTCTACAAGGAAGTGCAGGGCTACTACGAAAAGGGCATGCGCGTGCCGGACGATGTGACGCTCCTCTGGTGCGACGACAATTGGGGCAACCTCCGCCGCCTGCCCACGGCCGAGGAGCGCACGCGCAGCGGTGGCGCGGGCGTGTACTATCATTTCGACTACGTCGGCGGGCCGCGAAACTACAAATGGCTCAACACCGTCCCGCTCACAAAAATCTCCGAGCAGATGAACCTCGCGTGGCAGTATGACGCGACGCGCCTCTGGATCGTGAACGTCGGCGACCTCAAGCCGATGGAGTTCTCCATCGAGTTTTTTCTCCGCCTCGCTTGGAACCCCGGGCGCTGGCCATACGAGAAGCTGCGCGAGTTTTCCGAGGCGTGGGTTACGCGTGAGTTTGGCGAAGAAAACGCCCGCGAGATCGCGGCACTCGTGAACGGTTACACTGAACTCAACGGCCGCCGAAAGCCCGAGATGCTCGCGCCGGATACATTCAGTCTCGTCAACTATTGCGAGGCCGAAGGCGTGCTTGCTGAGTGGCGGCAGTTGAAGACGCGGGCCGAGGCGATGGCGGTCACGCTGTCGCCCGCAAGGCAGGTCGCGTTTTTTCAACTCGTGCAGCATCCCATCGAGGCGTGCACGATCGTGAACGAACTCCAGATTGCCGCGGGCCAGAACCGACTCTACGCGGCGCAAGGCCGCGCTTCGACCAATACGATGGCGACGCGCGTGCGCGAGCTTTTCGCGGCCGATGCGGCGCTGCAGCAGCGCTGGGATAAACTGAAGGACGGCAAATGGCGGCACCTGATGGACCAGACGCATCTCGGCTACACCTCCTGGCAACAGCCCGTGCGCAATGTGATGCCGGCGGTGTCCGAGATTCAGGTGCCCGAGGTGGGCGAACTCGCGGTGGCCGTCGAGGGCGATCCCGCAGCGCGACCGGGTGACTATCCCGTGAGTGGCGTCGGCGTGCTGCCGCCGATCAGTCCCTACGATCCGAAGCCGCGTTGGTTCGAGGTGTTCAATCGCGGGCAGGGCGCGGTGCGTTTCACGGTCGAGGCGAGTGCGCCGTGGCTGAAGATTTCAAAAGCGAACGGCGAACTGGGGCCGGACCAGCGGGTCGACGTCTCTGTCGATTGGCCAGCGGTGCCAGGTGACGTGCGCGAAGCGAAGATCACGGTCCGCTCGGATGTAGGAGCAACGCAGACGATTCGCGTGCCAATCGAGCGACGGACGCAGGCCATCGGCGCGGGCTTTGTCGAGAGTGACAAGGTCGTCGCTATCGAAGCGCAGCATTTTTCTCGGGCGGTGACGGCGAGCGGTATCGAGTGGCGGGTGTTGCCGGACTTCGGCCGCACGCTTGGTAGAGTGACGGCATATCCGGTGACGCATGGGCCGATCATACCCGGGGGCGATTCGCCGCGGCTGGAGTACGATGTGAATCTTTTCACTGCGGGCGAAGTGGGCGTGGAGCTGCACTGCGCACCGTCGTTGGATTTTCAGCCGGGCGAAGGGCTGCGGCTTGCGATCTCCTTTGACGATGCTCCGCCGCAAGTCGTAAAGCTCGACACGATGGCGAACAACGCGAACTGGGAGCGTGCGGTGGGCGATGGCATTCGCCGTGTGCTGACGCGCCACCGCGTCGAGACAGCGGGGCGCCACGTGTTGAAAATCTGGTTCGTCACTCCCGGCGTCGTGCTGGAGCGAGCGATCGTCGATTGCGGCGGCCTCCGCCCGAGCTACCTCGGCCCGCCGGAGAGCGTGATTAACCACGAAACACACGAATGACACGAAACCGAACCAAGCCGGTTTTTATTTCGTGTGCTTCGTGTGTTTCGTGGTGAACTCCGATTGCCTTTTTCCATGAAACTCGGTCTCGGCCTCTACAAGCACATGCTCACGCCGGAGAACTTCGCTTTTGCGAAGCAGGCGGGAGCGACGCACATCGTCGCGCATCTCGTGGATTATTTCCGCGGCGGCGCGCACGTCGGTCCCGACGACCAGCCGACCGGCACGGACTGGGGATGGGGCCTCGCGGGCGATCCGGACAAACTCTGGACGCTCGAGGAAATCACGAAAGTGCGGCACGATGTCGAGGCGTCCGGGCTCAAGCTGGAGGCGATCGAGAATTTTGATCCCGCGCACTGGGGCGACATTCTGATCGATGGGCCACGTCGCGCGCAGCACATCGAGAACGTGAAGACGATTATCCGCCGGCTAGGCGAAGCGTGCGTCCCGATCATGGGGTACAATTTTTCCGTCGCAGGCGTGGCGGGCCGCACGAAGGGCAACTACGCGCGCGGCGACGCACCCGCCGTCGGCATGGAGGGCCCCTACGATCTGCCGATGCCCAACGGCCTCGTGTGGAACATGGTCGTTGATCCCACGGCGCCGACGCGGGACGCGGGTACACTCGCTTCGGCGACGCACGCGCAGCTCTGGTCGCGCCTGCAGCGTTTCCTCGATGACGTTTTGCCGGTCGCGGAAAAAGCGGGTGTGCGCCTCGCGCTGCATCCCGACGATCCGCCGATGCCGACGATCCGCGGGCAGCCGCGCCTCGTGTACCAGCCCGACATGTACCAGCGCGTGATCGACCTCAACTCGAGCCCATCCAATGCGCTCGAGTTCTGCGTGGGCTCGCTCGCAGAGATGACCGAGGGCGATATCTACGACGTGGTCGACCGCTACTCGCGACAGCACCGTCTCGGCTATGTGCACCTGCGCAATGTCCGCGACAAAGTGCCGCACTACAAAGAGACCTTCATCGACGACGGCGAAGTCGATGTGCTGCGCGTGCTCGCGATTCTCAAGAAAAACGGCTTCGACGGCGTGATCATCCCCGACCACGCGCCGCAGATGAGCTGCGCGGCACCATGGCACGCGGGCATGGCCTTCGCGATGGGCTACCTCAAGGCCGGCATGCAATCGCTGGGCGTGAAGTGATTTTCCCTAAGTCGATTCGAATCTCTCGATGCAAAATTCCTCTTTTCCCGACGTATTTTCCCTCCGCGATGAGACCGCGCTGATCACCGGTGGCGGCACCGGCATCGGTCTCGCGATGGCCAAATCCATGTCAGCCGCGGGTGCGCGCGTCGTGCTTGTGGGCCGGCGCGAGAGCGAACTCGCTGCGGCCGTGCAGGCAATCGGCGCGAGCGCGAGCTTCGTCGTGCACGACATCACGCAGGTCGACACAGCTGGCGCGCTCGTGGCGCGCGTGGCCAAGGAGATCGGGCCGGTGAGCTGCCTCGTGAACAACGCAGGCATCCATCTTAAGAAGCCCGCGGTCGAGACCGCGCCGGAGGAGTTTCAAAAAGTGCTCATGACCCACGTGCTCGGCGCGCACGCGCTCACGCGCGCGGTAGTGCCGGGTATGATCGAGCGTAAACACGGCAGCGTGCTCTTCACGGCGTCGATGGCGTCGCTCTTCGGCATCCCGCTTGTGATCGCGTACACCGCGGCGAAGTCGGCGATGGTTGGCATGGTGAAAGGCTACGCTACGGAGTTTTCGCCGCACGGCGTGCGCGTGAACGCCATCGCGCCCGGCTGGATCGAGACCGAGATGTCGCGCAAGGCGATGGACGGCGATCCTGCGCGCAAGGCAAAGATCCTTGGCCGTACGCCGATGGCGAAATTCGGCGCGCCGGACGACATCGGCTGGGCCGCAGTCTATCTCTCGTCGGCCGCAGCGAAGTTTGTCACGGGCGTCACGCTCGCGGTGGATGGCGGCGTGAGTATCGGGTTCTGATTTTTTATTTTAACCGCGGATGAACAAGGATGGACGCGGATGAGAAATCGTCCGTGTCACTCGCGGGGTAATTGGATTTTTAACCGCGAATGGACGCGAATTCACGCGGATGAGGAGGACGCAATCTGCGTCCATCCGTGTTCATCCGCGGTTTAGAAAATCTTAGCTTGTCCGTTTGTTGATCGTCTCGGTGAGTTTCGAGAGGAGCGTATCGAGAGTGAAAGGTTTGTGGACGGTGAGGATCGGGCCGAGGCCGGCGAGGCGGTTGAGTACGTCCTGCTCGCTGTAGCCGCTCATGATGAGGACGGGGGCGGCGGGATTGATGCGGCGGATTTCGCGGAGCACTTCGGCACCGTCGAGGCCGGGCATCGTGAGGTCGAGGAGCACGGCGGTGAAGCTCTCGGGCGCCTCTTTGTAGAGGCGCAGGGCTTCGTGGCCGTCGTTAGCGAGCACGGTTTGAAAGCCAGCGCGGCGGAGGAGGGCGCCGCTGGTGTTGAGGACGATACGCTCGTCGTCGGCGATGAGGATCGTGCCCTGAGGTCCCGGTGGCGCGCGGCGGACGGGGGGAGTCGCGACGGCAGGCGCGGGAGGGATCGGCGCCGTGACGACCGGCGGCAGGAAGAGACGAAACGTGGTGCCGTGGCCCAGCGTGCTGTCGACGGTGAGCGCACCATGACGCGAGCGGACGATGCCGAGCACGGCGGCGAGACCGAGCCCGCGACCGGTGAATTTCGTGGTGAAGAACGGATCGAAGATACGGCGCAACGTGGCGCCGTCCATGCCCTGGCCGGTGTCGGAGACTTCGAGGCACACGCTGTCGCCGGGCGGAAGCTCGAAGGAGTGCACGAGGCCCCCGGAGTTGACATCGGGCCGACCGCGGCGCGTGGTGAGCGTGATCTCGCCGGAGCTATCGCCGAGGGCTTCGGAGGCGTTGATGACGAGATTCATCACGATCTGCTGGAGCTGCGCGGCGTCGGCCTCCACGAGCGGCAGGTCGGGTGCGAGAGCGAGCGTGAGGCGCGCTTTTTTATTGATCGAGACTTGGAGCAGGTGCGCGGTGTCGCGGACGAAGTTGCTTAGGTTGACGCGCTCGACGACGAAGCTGCCCTTGCCCGCATAGGCGAGCATCTGGCGGCAGAGATCGGAGGCGCGATGCGCGGCAGTCTCGATCAACGCCACTTGCTCCGTGTGCGCGGCTGGATCGCCCGTGGAGGTGCGAAGGAAACTCGCGTTGGCGAGAATGACGGTAAGCAGGTTGTTGAAATCGTGCGCGATGCCGCCGGCGAGCACGCCGAGACTCTCGAGCTTTTGCGTCTCGAGCATTTTCAGGCGGAGTTTTTCGCGCTCCTCCTCGGCCTGCTTGAGATCGGTGATGTCGACGAGCGTCGTGACCTCCTGCGCGGCGTGGGTGACGGGATCGCGGTGGACATGCATCGTGAGCATCGACCAGACGATCGCGCCGTCGGAATGCAGATAGCGTTTCTCGATGGAGAAATGGCTGATCTCGCCGCGATACAACCGCTCCTGCAGGATGCGCTGCTTCTCACGGTCGTCCGGGTGCGAGGCGTCGACGTAGTTCTGCGTGTCCTGCGAGCGCGACTCGGGCACGCCGGTGATGCGCTCGTGGGCGGGATTGACGAGCCGCGTGGAGCCATCGCCGCGGCCGAGCCAGGAAAGACCGACGGGTGCGTGCTCGTAGATGAAACGGAACTGCGCCTCTTGGCGCGTGAGCAGTTCCTGCGCGTGCTTGAGATCAGTGATGTCGGTATGCGTGCCGGAGATGCGCAGGGGCGAGCCATCGGGGGCGCGAGCGACGACCTTGCAGCGATTGAGCACCCAGCGCCACTCGCCGGATTTGGCGCGCAGGCGCATTTCGACACTTAGACGCGCGGGGCCGTTGGGATGACGTAACGCTTCGAGCGAATCGCTGGCTTCGTGGTCATCGCGGTGGATGAGTTTCGTCGTGCCGGCGAGTGTGGGTTCAATCTCGCTGAGCGTGTAGCCGAGCATCGAGGCCCAGCGCGGGCTCCGCGCGATGCGGCCGGTGAGCAAATCCCAGTCCCAGAAACCGTCCTCGCTGCCCTCCAACACGAGTGTGAGCCGCTCCTCGCTTGCACGGGCGACATCGGCCTGGCGCGCGAGCCGGCGATTGAGTCGACGCTGCCAGAGGAAGGCGGCCACGATCGCGGCGAGCACGCCCACGGCGGGAAACAGATAAGGCCGCAGATCCTCGAGGCGCATCGGGCGCGGCTCGAGCGGGCCGATCCATTTCTCGTAGATGCGGGCGTAGGTGCCGTCGGCGCGAATGCGGGCGAGACCTTCGTTGATCGCGGCGAGGCGGGCGCGCTGGCCGGCCGGGACGCCGATTTGGATGCGATAAACGAGATTGGGCAGCTCGACCTCGGCGGGCACGACACCTTGAAGCCCGTGCTCGCGGATAAAATTGCGCGCCAGAGGACCCGTGCCCACCACGACATCGCATTCTCCGCTTTGCACGAGATCGAGTGCGCGGCCGAGCGAAGTGACGAATACGAGGTGCTCGGCGAGCCCCTGTCGCACGAGATAATCGTGCGTGAAGCCGCCCCGCGGCGTGGCGATGCGCAGCGCGCGGAGGTCGGCCAAAGTCCGCGGCATCGGCCGATCGCGCCCCACGAACGCCTCGCCCTTGAGACTCAAGATCGAGACGGAGAAATCGATGGTCTGCGCGCGCTCCTCGGTGTACGCGATGCTCGCGAGCGCATCGATTTCGCCGGTGTTGAAGCGCTGATAGATGTCAATCCACGGTCCCGTTACCGGCACGACGGTGAAGTCGGATTTCTCCGCGATGGCTTGAATCAGGTCGTAGGCGAAGCCGCTGGTGCGTCCGTCGGGGAGCTGGAAAGAGATCGGCTCGTTATTAGTTTCGATGCCGACGCGCAGTGGCTCCGCGCGGAGGGGGTCGAGTACCGCGATCAGAGCCACGCCGAGCAGCCGGAGTGCTCCGAGGCGTAGGGGCATCGTCGCGACGAATGACGGACGTCGCGCCGGGGCAAAAGAAAATTCTGCCGGACAGTGCCTGAAATGTTCACCCCGCCGCCGTGCTTACACCGGCTCGGCGTGAGCGGCCCGACGGTCGGCGGACGATTCGCCGCACGGGCCGCCGGCGGAAGTCCACCAAGCGGCACCGCGCCGTAGCACGCGGGTAGTGCCGTTGGCAATTTGCACGGTGAAGTCGGCGGCGTCGGCAAATGCATCCTTAGGGTCGGCGCTGCCGCCGACCCAGCACGCGAGCCAGTGCTCGCCGGGCTCGTGGATGGAGCGGAGAAACGGCGCAGCGGAGAGCGAGGCGAGCAAGTGGCCATTGCACCCGAGGTCGGGGCACTCGGTGGTGCGCTCGCCGAGGAGATTGCGCAGTGCCGAGGCGCCGAGCGGTGCGCGCACGGTTGGGCCGGCGGTCTCGAGCTGGCGCGTGGCGCGGTCGGTGAACGGCACGGCGAAGCCCGCGTCGGTGGCCCAGAGTTTTTTATCGGTGCGCAGTCGGTGGATCCGGATGTGGCCAGTGGGCTCGGCGAGCAGCCACGTGGCGAGCTCGACGCCCGGCCACGGCGACCAGTGGGAGAAGGCGGTGCCATTGGCCACCTCGGGATCGAAACACTGTTCGCGCGTGCGGAAGAAACGTCCGTCGTCGCTCAGCGAGATTGTGCTGTCGAGTCCGCCTTCGACGATGGTTGCCACGCTCACCGGCACGGTGAAGCCGTGGCGCGTGGCGTAGGCGCACTTGGAATATTTCTGCGGGCCGTGGCGCGGCCAATCGAGGACGGGCTGGCCGGGATTGATCGCGGTGACGTCGCGCGTGCGCGGATCGGTGACGAGAAGGAACTTCGCGCCCGGCACGGTGCGCACGCGGGCGCGGGTGGGCAGCGGAGCCTCCTCGGCGCGCCAGAACGGATGCGACTCGGGCAGCGCGAGCGGGAGCAGGGCCTTCATCGCCCAGTAGGGCGAGCCGGGCGAATTGTAGCTCTCGCTCATGTAGAGATTGGGAAAGCCGTAACCGATTGTGAGCACGCCGGTTTCGGTGAAGATCGGCTGCTGCAGCCACCAACGCAGGTGGCGGAAATAGAGGCCCTTGATCACGCCCCACGGCAGCGCCTCGACGCCCGCGTAGGCGAGCGCGCCCCAGAATGCCCCCTGCGCAAACCGGTACGTGAGGCTGCGGCCAAACGGCAGCGCGGAGCCGTCGGCCGCGAAGTAGTGCTGAAAATCCTGCGCGAAACGCCGCGCTCGCTCGACGATGCGGGCCACGCGTGGCGGCTCCGGCGCCACGGCGAGCCGCGTGTAGAGCAGCGAGTAGAAATGAAACGCCATCGGCACGTAGTAGTCGCCGAGCCGGCCATCGCGGTAAGGTGCGCTATTGGGACCATCGGCGTACCAGCCGTCGCCGACGTAGAAGCGGTCGAGCTGTGCGAAGTCGGCGTCGACCTGATCGGCAGAGAACGGCTGCTCGCAGCGCTCGAGTCCGGCGTTCACCAGCACGCGGAAGAAGAGCCAGTTGTTCGCGACGAGTTTGACGCGATTGATGTGATTGAGCCACGCGGCGAGCTGCGTGCGGACGGCGGGCGTGAGCGGTTTCCAGAGCTGGTCCGGCGCGAGCCCGAGCGCGACGCCGAAGGCGGCCTGCTCGACGCTACGCTGATCGAAATCACCCGCGAGTCCCCAGAATTCCGCGTGCGCCGGGTCACTGCCCGACGCGAGACCCTGCTGCCAAAGCGTCCAGTGGTCGAAGCGACCGCCACCCGCCGCGAGTGGCGCGAGGCCCCACAGCGGCCGCGCGAAACCCTCAAGCCAGCCCGCGGGATCGCCATAGTGCGCGCGATTGGCGGCGAGGCGCACCTGCGCGCGGCCCGGCGAGAAATGCGGCACGAGCGGCGTGGTGAGATCGACGGCGAGACGCTGGAGATCGGCGCGCGAGCGCAGTGGATTGTCGGCGAAAGTGAGGGGCATGGGGCAGGGCGCTCGGGAGCGCGCAAGCTGCCGAGTGAATGAGTCAGCCGGACGAGAGCGAGCCTATGCGCTCAAGGATCGAGGCGCGCGTGCAGGCCGATCACGGCGCCGGTGAAGTGCAGGCCGCCGCCGGCGGCTTGGTTGGTGATGGGGGTCACGTCGGCGTCGGCGAGGAGGGTTTGCCAGTGATCGGGGGCGGTGGCGTAGGCGAAAGTAAGTTTCGTTTCTTCGCCGGTGAGGCGGAGTTGGAGGTCCTTTGTGTTGGCCGGAAGCGGTGCGTGTGCGAGCTGCGCAGCGGGTTGGCCGTTGGCGCATTCGACGATGACTTCGAGGGCGGAATCGGTGCGGCGCACGGCGAGGAAGTAGGTGTGCGTTTCGCTTTGCAGCACGGCGAGGCCGGCGGTGACGTGTGGCTCGATCGGTGCGGCGAGCGCGACCGTGGCGTCGAAGCGGCTGTGCTGCAGACGGCGGGCGAGGAAGGTGGGATTGGTTTTGCCCGAGAGGAGATCCGAGCGCGGGGTGAGGGCGAGGTGGCCGGGCGCGGCTGTGAGCGAGAGCCACGGATCGGCGGGTGGGGTGCGCAACATCAGCCAGAGGGGCGAGAGCGTGGGAGCGGAAAAATCGTCGCGCCACGTGAAGTTGCCGGTGAGCGGGACGGGTGCGGTGTCGGGCGCGATTTTCGGCGCGGGTGCGATGGTGGGCACGCGCTGGCCGGGCGGGAGGATTTGCGGCCAGCCGTCGTCGGTCCACGTGACCGGGAGGAGGAAAGTCTCGCGGCCGGTGGTCCACTGTTTACCGGCGAAGGGACGGCAGCCGAGGAAGGTCGCCCACCATTGGCCGTTGGGGCCGGGGATGAGGTCGGCGTGGCCGGTGCAGGTGATCGCGCCGGGCACGGTGCCGTCGAGGTCGCGCTGGGTGAGGATGGGATTTTTCTCCCACGGGGCAAACGGGCCCGTGGGGGACTTGCTGCGCAGGATCACCTGCGAGTGCTGGTCGCTCGTGCCGCCCTCGGCGCAACACAGGTAGTACCACGCACCGCGCTTGAAGAGGTGCGGGCCCTCGATCCACACGGGCTTCTTGGAAATGTCGGCGCCGCCGTTGACGATGATGGAGCGCGGGCCGGTGAGTTTCTGCGCGGCGATATCGAACTCCTGAATCCAGATTGCGCGGTGGCCGGAGTAGAGCGGCTTGTTGTCGGGCGGGTTGCCGTTGTTGACGAGCCAGGCGCGGCCATCGTCGTCGAAGAAGATCGAGGGATCGATGCCGTCAAAATGGAGCCAGATCGGATCGGACCACGGGCCGGCGGGATTTTTGGCGGTGAGGAGGAAATTGCCGCCGCCGTCGATCATCGTGCAGACGAGGTAAAACGTGTCGCCGTGGTGACTGAGGGCGGGAGCGAAAAGGCCGCGTGTGACACCGATGCCGTCGTACTTCAATTGGCCTGGCCGGTCGATCGCGTGGCCGAGCTGCGTCCAGTGCACGAGGTCGCGGCTGTGGAAAATCGGGAGGCCGGGGAAGTAACCGAAGGTGGAGTTGACGAGGTAATAGTCGTCGCCGACGCGGCAGAGACTCGGATCGGGGTAGAAGCCGGCGAGGATGGGATTGCGGTACTGGCCCGCGACGAGCGGCGCGACAAATGCGGTGTCGCGCCCCGTGTATTCGAACGAATCGAAGAGCACCGGCGCTGGCTTGGCCTGCGCGATGGTGAGCAACGAAGCCACGGCGATAAAGGTGCGGACGAGAAGAGATGCGCGCATGGGACTCAGTGATCGGACAACGGCCAGTCGTCGGTGCGGAAGGGTGCGGCGGGGAGACCCGCGCCGTTGAAGAGCGTAGCGAGCGGGTTGGCCTGCCACGCATAGCGGGCGGCGATAGGCTCGGGGACGGCGGGGCAGGTGAGGACGACGGTTTCGCCGTCGAGCTTCGCGTCGGCCCAGTGCCATACGTGATCGGCCCCGGCGACGGAGAATTCGCCGAGTTTTTCGCCATGCACGGCTAGGCCACCGAAGGTATTCGAGAAATGGATACGCAGGCCGCCGGAGATTTTTTCTAAGCGGTCGAAGATCGGACCGGAGGCGACGACGTCCTTGCCGTAAAGGGCTTTTAGCGCGCAGAGGGCGAGGCGCTCGCCGACGGGCTGCTTGTCGGTCGGGTGGATGTTGCCCGCGTCGCCGGTATCGACGGTGATGGCGAGGCCGGTGTGTGGAGTGGCGCGGACTGTGACGGTCTGCGATTCGCGCAGCTCGGCCCAGCCATCGGTGCCGGGTTGGTCGCGCCGTGCCATGAAGGCGGGCAGGCTCACGACATAGAACGGCAGGTCGGGCCGGCCGAAGAGCGCGCGCCAGTCGGCGATGACAGCGGGGAGCAGTGCGCGATACTGGCGCGGGCGCTGGAAGTTGGCCTCGCCCTGATACCAGATGACGCCGGTGAGCGCGAGCGGCGCGACCGGGCGGATCATGCCGAGGTAGAGCACGGCGGGCATGGTCGGGTAGTTTTCGTAGCCGAGCGGGAGCGGATGCGGCGGCTTGGCGTCGACGCTCACGGCGGCGCGCCACTCGCCTTCGAGCGGGATGACGGTGCCGTCGCCGAGGACCAGGCGCTGCGCGTCGGGCGGGGACTGGAAACCGCCGTCGGGCTTCAGCTTGAGCACGCGGATTGTGACGAGGTTCTTGCCCGGGTGCAGCACGCCGTCGGGGATGGGGTACGCGCGGGGATTTTCCACCCACGAACTCGCGCCAATCCAGCGGCCGTTGATCTGCGTGGTGTCCATTTTCTCGATGACACCGAGGAGGATCTTTGCGGTACCGGGTGGGAGCGTTTCGGGCAACACGACCTCGCGACGAAACCAGACTACGGCGGGTGTCTCCGGCACGCCGAGATCGGCGAAGGCGGTGTGAAGCGTGGTGGTCTTCCACTTGGAATCATCGAAGGTGGCCGCGCCCCACGACGTACCCGCGAGGCCGCGGTCGTACTCGTCGTACCAGTGCATGATGTAGTTACCGTAGACCGGACCGCCGCGCGTGCGCAGGCGGGCGATCTCGGTGAGCGCGGGGACGAACTCGGGGAGTTTTCCCAGCGACTCGGGACTCATCCACGATTCGGCGGGCGATCCTCCGACGGCATCCTGAATCAGGCCGATGGGCACGCCGGTCTCGGCGTGGAGTTTTTTCGCGAAGTAGTAGGCGACGGCAGAGAAACCGCCATTGATCGTGAAGGACTCGGGCTCGCAGCGTTTCCATTCGCCGCGCGGGGTGGCGGTGGGCGCGTAGCCGGGCTGCTGCGCGACGCGGAAGAGACGGATCGCGGGCTCGGTAGAGTTCTTCGCGGCGTCGGCGCCATCGCGTGACTCGGTGAGGCCAAAGGCCATGTTGGACTGGCCGCCGCAGAGCCAGACATCGCCGACCATGATGTCGTGAAACGCGAGATGCTGCGGGCCGTCGATGGTGAGCGTGTACGGGCCGCCGGCGGGTGGCGTGACGGTCTCGATCTGCCAACGGCCCTCGCGGTCGGCGACGGCGCTCGTATAGAGGTTGTCGAGGATGACCTCGACGCGCGCGCCGGGCGTGGTCCAACCCCAGAGGCGATTGGGGCGGTCGCGCTGGAGCAGCATGTGCTCGCCGAAGAGTGGGGAGAGAAAAGGCGGCGGCGCGGGTGCGGCGGCGAGAGCGGTGACGGCGAAGGCGAGCAAGACGAGGGAAAATCGTGAAAACTGAAAAGCGGGCATCGGGGATCTTGAAATTAGAGTGCGGCGCTACCGCGCAGGGGTGGGAAGTTTCACGATGAGCGATGACCGCTGCCCGATTTCACGATGAGGTATTACTTGTCGCCGGGGTGGCCGGGGGCGTAACGGATTTTCAGGGCCTTGTAAGTGTCGAGATCGTGGGCGGGGGGCTCGACGCCGGCGGGGAGGGGGCGCTTCGAGAAGGTCTGGAAATAGAGGAGGCAGGCGTCGTGCCAATCGCGGGCGTCGGCTTCTTGACGGGCGAGGCGCTGACGGACGTCAGCGAAACGCTCGGGGTCGATTTTGCCTTCAAGAGTGGACCAGTCGTGCTGCAGTGCGCAGACCTCGGTGACGCCTTGCTGGTAACGGAGGCAAAGTTCGTCCCAGAGGGTGCGGCCGGATTTCATTTTATGGTCCCAAGCGACGTGTTGGAACCAGAGTAGGAGATTTTCCGGGCAGGTGGATTCGTCGGCCCAGAGCTTGGCGATGGCCGGAGCGTACTGCGAAAGAGCGTCGGTGCCGGAGGTGGTGCGGTTGGCGCCGAGGCCGACTGCGTCGGCACGGTGATAGTAGGGGGGCGTCCAGTCGAAGCGACCTTGGTCGTACCACGGGCCCGGGCCGTAGTGATGGCCCTCGGCCATGATGTGGTGCAGGCCGAGCGGCATCGAATAGTTGACCACGGTCTCGCGCGACGTGAGCAGCATGTGCTGGAGCGTGGCGACGAGCTGGGCGTCTTCGGAGAAGGTCTGCTGTATCCACTCTTTGGTGACAGCTTCGGCGGTGAGCGTGTGATCCCAGGCGAGGCGGCCGAAGGCGTACCAGTTGGCGGCGTGGAGCGGGTGGCCGGTCCAGTTGCGGTCGGTGCCGGTGTTGGCGACGCCGGCGATGACGGTGAGCGCATGGCCGTCGAGTGAGCCGTCGATCACGCGGGCGACGGTCGCGCCGGCGCCGGGGCGGAACGTGTCGGCGTCGAGCACCTCTTTCCACATCGGGCCGAGGTGCGCGAGCTGCGTGCCTTGGCCGAGGTACTCCTGCGTGAGCTGCACTTCCAGCGCGAGGGCGGTGTGCGGCATCGCGCCGAAGAGCGGGTGAAACGGCTCGCGCGGCATGAAGTCGAGCGGGCCATTCTTGATCTGCACGACGACGTTGGGGCGGAATTTGCCGTCGAGCGGGGTGAACTCGTTGTACGCCTGCTTCACGCGGTCGACGTCGGGCTGCGTCGCGTAGACAAACGCGCGCCAGAGCACGATGCCGCCGTGCGGGGCGACGGCCTCGGCGAGGAGATTGGCGCCCTCGGCGTGCGAGCGGCCGAAATTCTGCGGCCCAGGCTGACCCTCGGAGTTTGCCTTCACGAGAAAGCCGCCGAAGTCGGGGATGAGTTGGTAGATCTCGTCGGCCTTGGCGCGCCACCACGCGATCACAGCGGGATCGAGCGGGTCGGCGGTCTTGAGGCCGCCGAGCTCCATCGGGGCGGAGAAACGCGCGGTGAGGTACACGCGCAGGCCGTAGGGACGAAACTCGTCGGCGAGCGCGGCGACCTTGGCGAGGTACGGCGCGGAGAGTACGAGGGCGTCGGCGTTGACGTTGGTAAGGACGGTGCCGTTGATGCCGAGGGAGGCGCAGGCGCGCGCGTAGTCGCGGTAGCGCGGGGAACGGATGTCGGGCAGCTCGAACCAGCGCCAAAGCGAGAAGCCGGCGTAGCCGCGCTCGATGAAGCCATTGAGGTTGTCCCAGTGATTGAGAATGCGGCGCGAGATGCGCGGGGCGCTCGTGAGGGCGAGGTGATCGAGCGACTGGTGCGTCTGCACGAGCCGGAGCAACGCGAATGCGCCATAGAGCACGCCGACGTCGCGCGACGCGGCGATGGTGACCGTGCCGGGCGCGGTGACGGTGAGCGCGTAGCCGTCGGGATGCGCGGGCGCGCCGGTGGCGGCGGAGGAGACGGTGATCTTTGGCGCGGTGCCGAGCAGACCGGTGAGGGCAGTGGTGAGTTCATCACGCGCGGCGGCGAGCGCGGGAGAGTCGGGCGCGGCGGGCGTGGCGAGGACGATTTGTTGGAGCGCGGCGGTGCAGTTGGCGCGCAGCGGGGCGTCGGCGATGCGGTCATAGCGCAGCCAGAGGCGATAGCCGTCCTCGGCGAAGGCGACGGTGGCGACAAACAGGGCGGCGACGAGGCGGAGCAGTTTCATCCGACCAAAGCATAGCCGACGCGAAGGCCGGCGGTGAGGTTATTTGTAGTCGCGGTCTTCCTTGCGCGTGGTGGACCACTGGGCGAGGCGACCGTCGATGATGAGCAGGTGCAACTGATCGACGACGCGCGTCGCTTGATCCTGATAGACCGGTTCCTTGCGCACGGTGGCTTGACCGGTGAAGGGATTGATCGCGGGGATGTCGACGGTGGAGACTGGGAACTGGTGGACCTCGATGGTCGCGTTCATCTCGTAGGACCAGATCTCGCCGGTGATGCCCGCGGCGGAAAATGGTTTTTTCTGATCGGGCGCTCCAAATAGATCGAGCACCTGCGCGGTGGTCTGGCCGGTGGCGAGCTGCGAGTAGAAACGTGCGGCGCGCGTGAGCGTGGACTTCGGCGCAGGCGTAGCAGGCGGAGTCGCCGCCTGGTTGGCACACGCCGCGACTAGGAGCACGGCGGGGAGCAGTGCGGCGGCGGTGGCAACCGGGCGTTTCATGCGGCGACGGCGGGCGCGGCGGCGCGGCGGGCGGCGAGGTCTTCGGCGAGCTGGAGCGTGGCGCGCTTGTTCAGCTTATAGAGCAGGAGCAACACGGTGCACGCGGCAAACATGAGGCCAACGAAGATGCCGACGCAGGCGCGGTAACCGGCGATGGCGTTGGCGGCACCGGGGAGCTTCGTGTCATAGTCGTAGAGGCCGGAGAGAATCCAGAGGAACGACGCGGAGCCGATCGCGAGGCCGGACTTCAGCGCGAAGCCGATCGTGGCGAAGACGATGCCGGTGAAGCGCCGGCCGGTCTCGCGCTCGGAGTAGTCGGCGACGTCGGCGAAGATCGCCCATACGAGCGGGATCGTCGGCGCGTACACGATGGAGCCGGTGATCGTGAGGGCCACCATGCCGCCGACGTTTTCCGGGCTGAGCAGGTAGAAGGCGAAAGCGTTGAGCGTGGAGAGGGCGAAGCCGGCGACGGCGACGGCCTTCTTGCCGAATTTGCGCGCGAGCGACGGCGAGACGAGGATCACGATGATCGTCGTGGCGGTGCCGATCATGTTGACGATGCTGTTGAAGACATCGGCGATGTTGGACGACGCGAGATTCGCGCGGTCGCCATGGACGATGTAGCCGAGCGTCTCGAATAGGCCGGTCGGCGCAGGCGCGCCGGGCACGAGGGCGGGAGCGGTGAGGCCGAGCTTTTCGACGAAGCCGAACATCGCGGCCTTGTCGGCGTAGTGGTGGTAGTAGTTGTATAGCGCGCCGCCGCGGAAGGACAGGATCGCGAAATGGACGAGCGTCATCGCGACCATAACGCGCCACGGGGAGTTTTTCAGGAGGTCAGCGAAGTCCTGCTTGGGGGAGGACTTGGCCTCGGAGACGGGCTTGATGCGCTCGCGTGTGCTGAAGAACGTGACGAGGAACAACACGAGGCACAGGACAGCCCAGACCGTCATCGTCATCTGCCAACCGTGCTGGCGTGTGCTGCCGACGGCGAACTTGGCGACGAGCGGGAGCGTAAAACCGCCGACGGCGAACTGGGCGAGATTGACGGCGATGAAGCGAAAAGAGTTGAGCTTGGCGCGCTCGTCGAGGTCGGCCGTGATGACGCCGCCGAGGGCGGAGTACGGCATGTTGTTCATCGAGTAGAGCGTCATCAGCAGGAGATTGGTGATGCCGGCGTAGGCGACGAGGGCGGTGCCGCTCCAACCCTCGGGCGTGGTGTAGGCGAGCACCATGACGACGGCCCACGGAAACGCGGTCCAGAGGATCCACGGGCGAAACTTGCCCCAGCGCGTCTCGGTGCGGTCGGCGAGCACGCCCATGACCGGATCGAAAAACGCGTCCCAGAGCCGCGGCCAGAGGAGAATCGCGGCGGCGGCGCCGGCGGAAAGGCCGAAGACGTCGGTGTAGAAATTCGTCTGGAAGAGAATCATCGTCATGAAGACGAAGTTCGCGGCGGCGTCGGCGGCGCCGTAACCGGCTTTCTCGAAAAAGGAGAGACGTTGCGCAGGAGCGCTCATGAGGGGGTGGGGTAAGGGGTAAGAGACTATTCCGAGGGAGCCGTCGGCGGGGCTCAACCGACCGAAGAAGCTAACAATAGACTTGAAGCGGGACGCAACACCGCACGGCATGGCGCGCATGAGCGAGAAACGCGTTACCCTGGCGGATGTCGCGAAAAAGGCAGGCGTGCATGTGACCACCGTGTCGCTCGCGCTGCGCAACCACCCCCGCCTCCCGCCGGAGACCCGCCAGAAGCTGCAGGCGCTCGCGAAGCAGATGGGCTACGCGCCGGATCCGTTTCTCCGCGCGCTCGTGGCGTACCGCGGCCGAAAGATGACCCGGCGCAATCCGCCCACGCTCGCGTACGTGACGAACTGGGCGACGCGCTGGGGCTGGAAAAAGGTGACGGCGCACCCGCAGTTTTTTGGCGGCGCGGAGGCGAAGGCGGAAGAGCTCGGCTTCCGCCTCGACCACTTCTGGCTCGGCGAGCCGGGCCTCACGCAGAGCCGCCTCAGCCGCATGCTTTATGCGCGCGGCATCAACGGCGTGATCGTGGCGTCGCACGGCCGTGAGATGGGCGACGTGTTGGAGTTCGACTGGGAAAATTTCAGCGCGGTGAAGATCGACTATTTCCCGCACCGTCCCGCGCTGCACAACGTGACGAACAACCAGTGCGACATCGTGCGCCTCGCGATGCAGCGCGTGATGGCGCTCGGCTACCGCCGCATCGGCTTCGTGATGCACCGCGGCTGGGACCACAGCGTGGATCACCTCTGGACCGCGGGGTTTCTCTGTGAGCAGCAGGCGCTCAAGACCGGCGAGCGCATCCCGGCGCATCTCTTTCCCGAGCCAGAGCCGGTCGAACGCTGGCTCAACGAAAGCACGACCGACGTGGTCGCCGACGAGGAGGCGCTCGCGGCATGGATCAAGAAACACGAGCCGGAGGTGATCATCAGCAAAGAGTCGTTTGTGCTGCCGGTGCTGAAGAAACTTGGCCTGCGCGTGCCGCGCGACGTGGCGTTTGTGGATGTGTTTCTCGAGGAATTTTCCGGCAAGGTCGCAGGCGTGCGGCAGAATCACGAAACCGTCGGCGAGCTCGCGGTGGAAATTCTGGCGGGTCAGCTTCAGCACAATAAATTCGGTGTGCCGGAAGTGCCGACGACGACCTTCGTGGAAGGCACGTGGTTCGACGGGGCGACGTGCCCCGGCCGGACTACGGGATCACGTCGTTGAGTGCGCTGACGGGGACGGTGCGCCAGTTGAAGATGATCGTGAGGGCGCGGAAGGCGAAGGTGACGCCGATCGCCGCGAACGCGGAGACAGTGGGCGCGAAGCCGAGCGTGACGCTGCAGAAGACAAACGTGACGGCGCCGCCGAGCGCGGTGAGCACGTAGAACTGGCCGGGCTTGAAGACCAGCGGCTCCTCGCCGGTGACGACGTCGCGCAGGAGGCCGCCGCCCGCGGCATTGATCACGCCGACGAGCAGCGCGGCGGGCACGGCGAGATTGGCCGCGAGGGCCTTCTGCGTGCCGAAGGCGGCGTAGGCACCGAGGCCGAGCGCGTCGATGACGGCGATGAGCCGACGAAAGTGTTTCACGCGCCCGCCGAAAAGTGCACCGCAGACCACCGCGACGGCAATGGTCTCGATATAGCGCGGATCGGTGAGCAGCGGTGTGGGCGAAGTGACCGGCAGGAACACGCCATCGCGGATCAGGCCGCCGCCGATGCTCGAGGCGAGGGCGAGGAAGAAGACGCCGACGATGTCGTAGCCGCGCTTGATGCCGGCGAGTGCGCCGGTGAGCGCGAAGGCGAACACAGCGCCGAGATCGAACCAGACGGGAAGGTGAAAGGAGGTAGGCACGGAGAGACGCTGCGGGGGCAGACGTGACGTTGGGCGTGCTCTATGCAGGCGAAAGCGCGGAGCGATTCAATGCACGAGGTCTGGGGCAAACTACGTAAGACGCAGCCCTGAAAATTATTTGCGAAGACCAGCCGACGAGAGCGGCGAGGTGCGACGATGAGCCTCAGTACTCAGTGAATATCCCCTGCAATTGATGCGCGTCGCGCGTGCGAGTGAGGGCGAGTTGGAGGAGGATGCGGGCTTTCTGAGGATTCAGTTCGTCGGCGGCGACGAAGCCGTGGCGGTCGTCGTCGACCTCAATGTTGCGCTCGACGACGCCGCCGCCGGTGCGGGAGGCGCGCACGATGGCGACGCCTTTTTTCGCGGCGGCGGCGCAGGCGGCGAGGGCGGCAGCGGAGAGGTTGCCATCGCCGACACCGGCGATCACGAGGCCGCGGGCGCCGGCGCGCACGGCGGCGTCGATCAGCGCGCGGTCCATGCCAGCGTGGGCGTACACGATGTCGACGCGCGGGAGAGAACTGGGTCGCGCACCGCGGGCGAACTCGCTCGCGGCGGTGTGGCGGCGGACCGGCGTACCATAAAAGTGGATACGCCCGGCGTTGACGAGGCCGGCGAGGCCGCGGTGGCCGCTGTGGAAGGTGCCGACCTGCGTGGTGTTGGTCTTGGCGATCTCGCGGGCGAAGTGGATCTCGTCGTTGGCCACGACGAGGACGCCGCGGCCGCGCGCGGCGGGATCGGCGGCGACGGCGACGGCGTTGAAGAGGTTCATCGGGCCGTCCGCGCTGATCGCGGTGGCAGGACGCATGGCGCCGACGAGCACGACGGGCTTGAGGGCAGGCAGGACGAGATTCAGGAAAAACGCGGTTTCCTCCATCGTGTCGGTGCCGTGGGTGATGACCACGCCGGCGATGGCGTCGTCGGCGAGCGCGGCGGTGGCGCGGGTGGCGAGCTTGCGCCAGACAGCCTCGGTCATGTCTTGCGAGCCAAGGCGGGCGACCTGCTCAACTTCCACGTTCGCGAGTGTGTCGATCTGCGGCACGGCGGCGACGAGCGCATCGATGGAGAGCGCGGCGGAGCGGTAGCCGCGTGAACCGCTGGTCTGTGCGCCGGCGATGGTGCCGCCGGTGGCCAGCAGGCGCACACGCGATTTCGGATTGCGGATGGTGGACGACGGATTTTCGGCGCGGCGCGGCATGGGGCCACACTACTGCGAGGCGTCGAAGTGTCGCCGAAAATCTCAGGCGCAGCGGCTGCGTAGCCAGCCGCCGAGGATGGCGCTGACGGGTCCGAGAATCACGAGGGTGGCGCTGTAGCCGCGGCCCTGTGGAGTCTTTTGCTTGAGGCCTTGGAGGAAGGACATGAGGCCGAGCACGAACATCAGACCGGCGAGGACGAGCGCGTGTGGGATGGGATCGTGGCCGGCGAACTGCGCAGTGAGGAAACCACCGAGCACGGCGAAGGCGGCGCTGTAGACGAGATTCACCGCGATGTATTTCGGCGTCGGCGTCATCTTCATCATGTCCTCGCGCGAACGAGTGCCGAGCATGAGGCGGGCGGTGACGATCGTGCCGATCATCACGCACGCGGCTGTAATCACGAAGCCACCGAGGACGGAGAGGATGCTGCGCAGCATGGCGGGGTAAAAGCAGCATGGAGACTATCGTGGACGCAGCGAACCATTTCGGGCGTCCCGATGGGGGCACAAAAAAGCGCCCGCCTTTTTAGGGGCGGGCGCTCGTTGTTGAAACCGGGCCTGGAATGGCCTCGGAAGTTAATCAATCGTCGTGGTCGTCGCCCTGATCGCGGCTGTCGCAATCGCGGGCTTCGTCGTCGCAGCGCTGCTTTTCGGAGCGGTGGCTGCGGTCGCAATCCTCGAAACGGGTCGAGGACTTTTTCGGGACGAGCACGTGGATGGTGCGCGTGCGGGTGTTGCCCGCGTCGTCGGTGGCGGCGACGAGGATCGTGTAGATGCGGCCATCGCCACGCGGGTCGTACTCATCGCGGAGCTGGAGCGTGAGCGGGCCGGTGATCACCCAGTCGGGGCCGACGTCGGCCGAGCTCGTGCCGGTGACGGCTTCGTCGCTCGTGACGGAGATGATGCGGAGGTTGAGCGACGAATCGACCTTGTCGGTCGCGGTGGCGTAGACCGTCACGTTGACCATCTTGTGGTCGCCCTTGAGCAACTGAGTCGGGTTGACCGAGAGGCTCGTGATCTCGGGCTTGGTCTGGTCGGCGACGGTGACGGTGAAGATGCCGGTGGAGACGTTGCCGGAGTCGTCGGTGGCGGTCACGAGGACGTTGGTCACACCGAGCGGGAACGTGCTGCCGGAGGCCTTGCTCGTGGCGATCGTGACGCGGCTGTCGACGGTGTCGGAGGCGCTGACCTGATAATCAACGCGGGCGCCGGCGGCGCTGGTGGCCTTCGCGACGATGTTGCGCGAGAGGTAGAGCGTCGGAGCGGTGGTGTCCTTGACTGTGACGGTGAACGTGCCGGTGGACTTGTTGCCGAGGGCGTCGGTGCTGGTGACTGTGACAGTGGTGACGCCCATCGGGAACCACGAGCCGGACGTGCGGCTGTAGCTGACCGAGCGCGCGCCGCTGACGGCGTCGACCGCGGAGGCGGCGAACGTGACCTTGGCGCCGTCGTTGCAGGAAGCCTCGGCGACGATGTTGCCCGGCAGCGTGAGGACGGGGCCCGAGGTGTCGCGGACCGTGACGGTAAACGTCTTGGCGACCGCGGCGTTGCCGGCGGCGTCGGTGGCGTTGAGCGTCACCGTGGTGGTGCCGATCGGGAAGACGGTGCCGGAGGCCTTGCTCGCGGTGAGCGTGGCGCCGACGTTGTCGCTGACCGACGCGCTGTAGTTGACGGTCGCGCCCGCGGTGCTGGTCGCCTCGATGACGAGATTTGCCGGGGCGGTGATGACGGGCTTTGTCGTGTCCTTGACCGTGACGGTGAAGGAGCCGGTGGTCTTGTTGCCTGCGGCATCCGTGGCGGTGACGACGACGGTCGTCGCGCCGACGGGGAAGACGCTGCCAGCGGCGACGCTGTAGGTGACAGTCGCGCCCGTGGTGTCGGTGGCGGTCGCGTTGAAGTTGGCGACGGCGCCTGCGGCGCTGGTGGCCTCGAGCGTCTGATTGCCGGGCAGTGAGGTAATCACCGGAGCGGTGCTGTCCTTGACCGTGATCGTGAAGGTCTTCGGCGCAGCGGCGTTGCCGGAGGCGTCGACGGCGTTGACCGTGACGGTGGTGGCGCCGAGCGGGAAGACCGTGCCGGAGTTCTTGCTGTAGCTCACGCTGGCGCCGACCGCGTCGGAGACGGAGGCGGCGAACGTGGCGGTGGCACCGGAAGCGCTGGTGGCCTCGACGACGACGTTAGCGGGCGCGGTGATGACCGGGGCCGTCGTGTCTTTCACGAGAACCGTGAAGGACGACGAGATCGTGTTGTTGGCGGAGTCACGCGCGGTGACGGTGACGGTCGTGCTGCCAATCGGGAACGTGGTGCCCGGATTCTGGCTGTAGCTGACCGTGGCGCCGACAGCGTCGCTCGCGGTAGCGGCGAACGAAGCGCTCGCACCCGCGGCGCTGGTGGCCTCGAGGACGAGGTTGCCCGGGACCGAGGTGAAGACCGGCGCGGTGGTGTCAGACACCGTGACGGTGAACGTCGTGGGCGTGGCGGCGTTGCCCGAGGCGTCGGTCGCGCAGACCTTCACGGTCGTCGTGCCGATGGGGAAGACGCTGCCGGGGGCCTTGCTGTAGGTGACGGTGGCACCGACGGAATCGGAGGCGGTCGCGCTAAAGTTGGCGACGGTGCCCGCGGCGTTGGCGGCCTCGAGCGTGATGTTCGCCGGGGTGGAGGTGATGACCGGAGCGGTCGTGTCCTTCACGGTGACGGTGAACGTGGTCGGCGTCGCGGCGTTGCCGGAGGCGTCGACAGCGCTGACCGTGACGGTCGTGGTGCCGATGGGGAAGACCGTGCCCGGGTTCTGGCTGTAGCTCACGGTGGCACCCGTGGCGTCGGTGGCCGAAGCGGAGAACGTGGCGACGGCGCCCGCAGCACTGGTGGCCTCGAGCGTGAAGCTGGCCGGCGTGGAGCTGATCACCGGAGCGGTGGTGTCCTTGACCGTGACGGTGAACGAGGCGGGCGTGGCAGTGTTGCCAGCGGCGTCAATGGCGTTGACCGTGACGGTCGTGGTGCCGAGCGGGAAGACCGTGCCGGAGTTTTTGCTGTAGCTCACCGTGGCGCCGACGGCGTCAGTGGCGGTGGCGCTGAACGTGGCGACGGCACCCGCGGCGCTGGTGGCCTCGAGCGTGAGATTGCTCGGGACGGAGCTGATGACCGGGGCCGTGGTGTCCTTGACCGTGACCGCGATCGTCGCGGTGGAGGTGTTGCCCGCGCCATCGGTCGCGACGAGCATGATCGACGACGTGCCGAGCGGGAATGTGCTGCCGGAGGCGGAGCTCGCACCGACCACGACATTGCCGCTCACGAGATCGGAAGCGGTGGCGGAGTAGGTGATCGCGGCACCGGCGGCGCTGGTGGCCTCGGCGCTGAGCGTGGCGGGCGCGGTGATGACCGGCGCGGTGGTGTCGACCACGGTGACATTGAGCGTCGCGTGGGCGGTGTTGCCCGCGGCGTCGGTGGCGGTGATCGTGACCGGCGTGGTGCCGAGCGCGAAGGTGCTGCCCGAGGCCGGGCTCGCGGACGTGCTCACGGTGCCGTCCGTATCATCGGTGGCAGAAGCGAAGAACGTGACGACCGCACCCGCGGCACTCGTGGCCTCGGCGGAGACGGAGGCGGCGACGCTGATCACCGGCGGAGTCGAGTCGGCGCTGCCAACCGTGACGGTGAAGGCCTGCGAGGCGGTATTGCCTGTGGCGTCGGTGACCGTGAGCGTGCCGTGGTAAACGCCATTGGCGGTGTACGTATGCGTAGCGGCGATGGAGCCATTGGCGCTCGGCGTGACGGACGAGTTGGTGCCGTCACCCCACGACCAAGAAGCGGTGAGGTGGTCGCCCGCATCGGCATCGGAGACGCTGGCGGTGAAGGTGAGCGCAGCGTCCTTGAACGTCTCGGCCGGCACGTTGACGGCGCTGAGCACCGGAGTGTGCGTGGAAACGAGGACGAAGGTCGTGAGCGCGGAGGCGGAGCCAGTAACCTTGTGCGCAGTGGTGTCGACGCTGGTCGTGATGTCGGTCCACGTCTGCGTGCTGTTGTTGTAGGCGAGCAGCTTCAGGTTGGGCGCGTCGGCGGCGGAGATCGAGCTCGGGTCGTAGTTGACCGTGACATCGACATTGCCGCTAAACGTGGCGGTGGTGCTCAGGCTGTAATAGGTCTTCTGGCCGGAGTTGGTGAGAATCGTGTAACCCGCGGGGACGCCCGGGCCGACCGGCAGCTCGGCGCCGGTGGTGACACCCGGCGAGGTGACGTTGGCGAAAGTGACCGAGGAGTTGGTCGTGGGTTGGACACTCACGCCGGTGCCGGCGGACGTGATGATCGGGACCTTCAACTCGAGCGTGAAGTGACCGAAGCTCACCTGCGAACCGTCGACCGTGCCGTAGGCATCGACCGTGTAGGTGCCGGGGACGCCGACGATGCGCACGCGCGGCTTGGCGGTGGGCGTGCCGTAGTTGGCGGCGTAGAAGCTGGTGCTCTGCTGGCCGTCGTAGAAACTTCCGTTGATCGACGGGTAGCTGATGACCGTCTCGGTCGCCGTGCCCGCGGGCTCGATCACGTCGAACGTGAGATCGGTCTGCGTGGTGTTGAGCGAGATGCCGGGGAGCGTCTTGTTGTCACCGGCGGCGAAGGTGACCGGATTGTTGCCGGCGCTGTAGTCGTAGCGGGAAATCGAGTAGTAGAAGTAGTCGCCGGGAGTGGACGTGTCGTAGCCGTAGAAGCTTGTCTGCGGGAAAGACCAGTTGCCCGGGAGCACGACGGCGGTGAAAACGCCCGTGGTCTTCAGGTTGGCGCTGGCGGACGTATTGTCGGGACCGCTGCCGTAGATGCTGGCACCGGAGAGCTGGCTCGAGGTGAGGAAGCCGCTGAGCGAGAGGTTGACGTTGGCGAGGGCGACCGTGCCGCTGAAGTTGGCCGTGGAAACATTGCCCGCGGTGACATCGACGGTACGGTAGAGATTGAGCGAGGCGTCGTTGTAGTAGGCGTAGCCGTAGAGGTAGTGCGTACCGGCCATCAAGTTGTCGAATTGGTAGGAGATGTTGCCGTTGCCGCTGAAGCCGCCGACATAGGCGTAGGTGGGGCTGTAGAGATTGGTGCCCGTGGAGTTGGGCGTGACCGCGCCGCGGAGGTCGAATGCGCCGCTGATTGCGCCGGCCGCGAAGGCCGCATCGAGCGACCACGAGACCGAGCCGCCGCTGGCGGAGACGTTGATGGTTTTGTTGGGTAGCGTCTGCGTGGAGACCTGGTTGGTCGTGCTCGTGACGGTGGCGGTGCCGGAGACGTTGACGTTGTCGGCGATGAGCGACGGGAGGTAGTTGATCGAGCCGCCGCTGGAGGAGAAGTTGGTGTTGTCGGGGAGGTAGCCGCTGGCGGAGAGCTGGCCGATGTTGGTCAGCGTGCCGTTGCTCACCTGCACGCTGGCGGCAATGCGCGCGGTGGTGACGCTGTAGTTTTTCGTGACCGTCTCGCTCGCGCCGACCGCGATCTGATCCTGCGTGCTGAGATTGAAGCTCAGGTAGCTCCCGTTGCCGCTGGTCTGCGGTGTCACGTAGAACTGCAGCCGCCACGTCTTGCCCGCGGGCACGACGATGGAGTAGGTCTCGCCGTTGAACGACGACGAGGCCGAGCCGGAGCCGTCGACGGCGTTGGCGTACACGGAGCCGCTCTGGAGCGTCTCAGACGACAGGTGGATCGTGCCGGTGATCTTGCCGGGCAGCAGCTCGACCGTGTCGGCCGAAGCGGAGAGCACGCCGCACAGCCCGAGGGCGGCGACGAGCCAGGTTTTTTGCAGGAGTTTCATCGTGAAGCGTGGACGAGACGGGACAAAACGGGACGACCGCGATCGGTCGAAAAACACCGAAAACCAACGCGTGCGGTTCGGGAGCACGCGGACGCACGAGCAGCAGATGCGGCCAAGGGTTCGGGTGTGGGCAAAAGGCTGGGAACGCCGCGTGTGTCAGGCTGGCAGGCGATCACCGCGACTGAAGGAGAGAGTGACGAACGTCGCGGCCCGTGTGACCAACGACGCAGGGCGGGCGAAACGAGCGGGCGCGGAAGCCCCTTTCGAGGGGCAGGCCTCGAAGCAACGACGCAGGAGCGGCCGACGCGATGACGCGGGAAATGCAGAGGGATAGAGTGTCCGGCGGGAAACGCCGGACGGAAGTTGAAGCAGACCTGGACGCCTTGGGGGCGGGTTCGAGCAGACACTCACCTCACGGCCGCATCCGCTGGATGGAAGGGCTGCGGCAGAAAGATGAGCGTCGCGGACCGAAACGAATCGGGCCACGACACGCAAAGAGTTTACGTGTCACAAGGCGCCGAAGGTAGAGGCCATGTGGCCCCATTGACCGCGACGAATCAGGTCAGCGCCCGAGCCACTTCACGGCCGCCTCAGTGCGCGAGCGCACGGCAAGCTTGGCGTAGATGCGAGCGAGGTGATTCTTCACCGTGGCCGTGCTGATGCCGAGGGCGCCGGCGATCTCCTTGTAGGCGAGGCCGCGGGTGAGCTGATCGAGAATCTCGGCCTCGCGTGGAGTGACTTCTTCCCCGCCTTTTACGGTGAGCGGACGGGCGAACGATGCGACGACGCGACGGGCCACTGCGCGCGACATCGGGGCGCCACCGGCGATGAGTTCGTCGAGACCGGAGAGGATTTCCTCGGGCGTGGAGCTTTTCAGCAGGTAACCGGCGGCTCCTGCCTGGAGCGCGTTGAAGAGCGTGTCCGCGTCGTCGAACATCGTGAGCATCACGCAGCGCGTGGCCGACTGCTTCTCGCGCAGGCGCAGGACGGCGGCAGGGCCGGATTGACCGGGGAGGTTGACGTCGACGAGGGCGACCTCGGCGGGTTTGCGAGCGAGCCCGGCCAGTGCTTCCTCGGCGCTGCCGAAGGAGCCTACGACAGCAAAGCGGCCGCTAGCGGCGAGAAGACGTTCGATTCCCGCCCGATAAACGGCGTCGTCTTCGATCAAGGCGACGGTGGTCATGGGAGAGCCACTGTTTTGAAATCGTCGCGCCGTGCAAGAGTCCGGTGACCAGTAGGCCGGAAATATCGGCGAACGGTCAGGTGGCGGGCAGTGCTTCGAATGGGATGTTTAAGGTGATCGTGGTGCCCTGACCGGGCGCACTCACGATTTCGGCGATGCCATCGAGCGCCTCGGCGCGGAGGGAGAGATTGCGCAGGCCGTGGCCAGTGCCGCGGCGCTCGCCAGCAGCGAAGCCTCGACCGTCGTCGCGCAGCGTGACGGTAAGGCGATTTGCGGTGACGCGTACGGTAAACCACGCGGACTTCGCGGCGGAGTATTTCACGCAGTTGTGCACGGCCTCCTTCACGGCGAGGAACAGGCTGTGGCGCACCTCGGAGCCGAGCGGAGCCGCCGGAATCTCCGCGGGCAAATCGACGGTGCACTCAATGCCGGCGGCACGCAGGGTCTGGTGCACGTGATCGGCGAGGCGCTCGACGAGGCTCGCGAGCGTGTCGTGCTGCGGGCTGACGGCCCACACGATCTCGCGCGCGTGCTGCACGAGTTCCAGGGCGGTGTCGCGCACGCGGTCGAGCGCGGCGCGCTGCTGCGCGGGATCGGAAGAGCGCGTGGCCTCGCCGGCAAAAAGAATCACGCGCCCGAGGCCTGAGCCGACCTCGTCGTGGAGATCGCGGGCGAGGCGCAGGCGCTCGCGCTCGACGGCGGACTGGGCTTCGAGCAGGGCGACGCGGCGCTGAAGCGCGCGCGTGGCGAACCAGCGCGTAATGCCCGCGACCGCGCCGATGACGGACAACGTGGCGAACCCGAGGAGCCACCACGTGCGCCACCACGGCGGGAGGATCGTGAAGGAGTACGTCGCCTCGGGTCCCTCGCGTCCGCCGGCGTCGCGGGCCTCAAGTCGGAACGTGAATTTCCCCGGCGGTAGGTGCGAGTAATCACGCTGCGTGTTCGTGGACCACGCGGACCAAGCGGGGTCGAGGCCGGCGAGAAGCGTGCGGTATTCGGCCTGGGCGACGCCATAGATATTGGGCTGGAGGACCGGCGCGGCGAAGGTGAAGCGCAGGGAGTTTTCGCCGGGGCCAAACGACGCGGTGGGCGGATCGCCGGCGCCGTTCCACACGCTGTTTTCGCTGGAGCCGGCGATGCGGCGCAGGCGAGCGAGAGGTGGTTGCGCGCGCGCGCCTTGCCACGAGCGATCATATGAGGCGAGGCCGAGGTAGCCGAGCCACACGGTGTTGGTCGCGGGGTCGGCGCAGACTTCGGTCGGGTGGACGGCCTCGAGGCCGGTGTAGGGGAGGGGCTCGATTTGCCAGCTGGCGGGGCCGGTGCGGCGAGCGAGCGCGGGCGTGTCGCTCTCGCGATTGTTGGCGAGCCAGATCGAATTTTCGTCCAACGGAAATGCCTGTGTCCAGCGGGCCGGATCGAGGCCAGTGAAACGATTCTCCGGCACGAAGCGGTCGCTCGCGGCGTCGTGGTGCCAGAGCCCGCCGGCGCCGGAAACCTCGGCGGCGCCATCGATGAGCGACAACTGCACGCGGTCGCGGGTGGCGGCCGTGAGCGGCAGGCCGAGCGCGGGACCGACGAACTCCAATTTCGCGTTGAGATTCAGGCCGGCACGGAAATCGAGGCGGGCGATCTCGAGACGGTTGCGCGTGGCCCAGAGCCAGCCGTTGGCGTCCTCGAAAAGTGGATACAGCGATGCGCGGACATTGGGCAGCGTGGACTCGAAACGCCAGTGGCCGTCGACGCGGTGGTAGATGCGCACGAGGCCCGGGCCGGTGCACGCGACGATGCGCTCGGGATCGCGGCGCAGGCGCACGGCGGAGCGGAAGAGCAGGCGCTCGGCCTCGATCACCTCGACCGTGCCGTCGTCGCGGATGAGCCGCAGGTCGGGGCCGCCGACGATCAGGCCGTCCTCGGTCGAGAGCAGCACCCACGAGTCGCCGATGATGCCGGGCAGCGGGGAAAATTCGCCGGTCTCGGGTGAACGCGCGAAGACGCCAACCGTGGTCGCGACGTGGAGCTTGCCGCGATGAAAACCAAAGCCCTGCACGCGCCCGCGCACGCTCTCGAATTTGGCGGCGGGCGTGTTGATCTGGATGCGCGTCGCCCCCGCGAAACGCGAGAGCCACAGGCCGCCGTCGGCGTCGAGTGTGAGCGCGGTGGTGGTGCTGCTCGTGGCGCCAAGGCCGCCATCGTCGTCATGCCGCGAGAGCACGCGGCCCGTCGCCACGTCGATCACGAGCACGCCATGCCGCTCGGTGCCGAGCGCGAAGCGGCCATCGCCGAGCGGGCAACCGCACGAGACGCGGTCGTCGCCGATGGCTTGGCCGACGTCATTGGAGATGAGCGGCGCAGTGTGGCCGTTCCACACGCGCAGACCGGCGATGCTCACGACCCACGCGCCGCCCTCGGCACGCGGCCAGACGGAAAACACACCGAGGCCAGCCAGAAACGCCGCATCGGGCTCAGGCTGGAGCGTGGTGCCGTCGATGCGATAAACGCTTTTCGTGCCGATGGCGTGGAGGGCTCCGGCGTGCGCAAAGACCGCGACGGCGCGCTCGCCGATCGGAAACGGAACCTCCGCGACCTCGCCGCGAGCATCGGCGCGCGCGAGAAAACCCTTCGTACCCTGCGTGACGAAATACGCGGTGTCGTCCTGCACGAACATCCGCAGCACGTGACCGACGTCGCGATCCTCGGCGGGCAGGCGGGTGTGCAGCGGCTCGGCGGTGAGCGTGCCGTGCGCATCGGGCACGAGGCGGCCGAACTCACTGGTGCCCGAATACCAGATGCGGCCGTGCGCATCGGCGGCGACTTGATGCACGATGAGGCCGCGCGTGCCAGCGATGATGTTCCACGTGGTGCCGTCGTATTCGACGAGGCCGTCGGTCGTGGCGATGTACACGAGGCCGTTGGGATGCGCGAGGATGCTGCGCACGGCGGCACCGCCGGGAATCTCGCGCTCGGTGAACACCTGCGCAACCGGCGAACCCGCATAGCGCGGCACACTCGCCGCGCCGAGCACGGCAGAGCCGAGCACGATCAGGACAACAGCGCGAAAGCGGGACAGCATGGGCTCGATGCTGAATCCACTACCGCCGCAAGGGGGCACGGACGCAAGGGACTTATCGGCGCAGCGGACTGCAACCGAGGGCCTTTAGGCGTAGCGGGCGAGAGCGTCGCCGGTGAGGCGGCAGATGGTCCAATCGGTCATGCGGCGGGCGCCGATGGATTCGTAGAAGTCGATGGCGGGCTGGTTCCAGTCGAGGACGCTCCACTCCATGCGGCCACAGCCGCGCTGGTTGGCGAGCTTGGCGAGGTGGAGGAGCAGGGACTTACCGATCCCGCGGCCGCGCAGGTCGGGCTCGACAAAGAGGTCTTCGAGGTAAAGGCCGGGCTTGGCGAGGAAGGTAGAAAAGTTGGTGAAGAAGAGCGCGAAACCCGCGGGCTGCCCGTCGGAAAACGCGAGCACGCACTCGGCGGGCGGGCGGCCATCGGCGGGGAAGAGCTGGGCGCGAATCTGCGCTTCGTCAGCCGTGACTTCGTGGGACAGTTTCTCGTACTCGGCCAAGCCGCGGATGAAGTGAACGATGAGGGCGGTGTCGGCGACGGTGGCAGGGCGGATTTCGAGGGACATGGTGAGGGAATTCGGCGGCGGGCCAAGGGAGTCAAGCGGGGCGCAGCGGTCCTGCAACTGGCTTGTAAGACTCGCGTCAAAAACACGGGGGAAATAGCGGAGAATTTTGGCCAAACCGCCCTCGACAAAGCGGGGGGCGACGCGTTGTCTCAACCATCACGAACCACGGATGATATTGTCGTCGACAAGGATGTTCACGTCTGCGCCGCTCGCCGCCGCAGTCGCTCCGACGGCGGCAGTCGACTGGTTCTGGGTATCGGCGTCGGTTTCGCTGGTCGGACTTGGCCTGCTGGCGGTCGCGGTGGCGCTGCTGCGGATGCGGACGAAGCGACTGCGCATGCTCCAGGCGAGCGAGGAGCGCTACTCGACGCTCTTCGAAAACGCGGCGGTGCCGATCCTCGAGGAAGACTTCACGCCTGTCAGTCACTGGATGGATCAGTTGCGCGAGAAAGGTATCGACGATCTCGCCGCGCACCTTCGCGTCCACCCGGACCTGATCGTGGAACAGTTTCGCCGCGTGCGCATCACGTCGGCCAACCGCCGCGGGCTGGAGCTGCTCGGGGCTGATGATGTCGAGCACCTCGCCGAGCTGAAGGACAACGGCGGCTACGTCTGCCCGACCGAGGTCTTTGCGCAGGAACTCGAGGCGCTGTGGCACGGCCGCACGGAGTTTTCGTGCGACCTTGCGCTGAAGGTCGGTAACCGTCCGCTGCGCCGCGGCATCATCCGCTGGACGATGCTGCGCCGGGCGGGTGCGCCCGATCCGTCGCGCGTGATGCTGACCTTCACCGACCACTCGGAATTGCGCGCGACCGAGGAGCGGTACCTGAATCTCTTCGAGGGGTTGCCGGATGCAGCGTGGGTCTTCGATCCGGAGACGCTGCGCTTCCTCGACGTCAACGGTGCGGCGGTACGCCGCTATGGCTGGACGCGCGCCGAATTTCTCACGCTGCGCGCAACGGAGATCCGGCCAGACGAGGACAAGGCGGGCTTCGAATTGGCCGTGGCCGACTGTGTGCGCTACGGCCACGCCGCGAGCGTGCGCCGGCATCGCTCGAAAGACGGGCGCTATCTCGACGTCGAGGTGCTGAGCCGCCTCGTCGAGATCGAAGGCAAGCAGGCGATCCTCTCCATCGGTCGCGATGTCACCGACCAGCTCCGCTCAGCGGAAGCGCTGCGCGTGAGCGAGGAACGTTTCCGCCGACTCTTCGAGTACGCGGTTGAGGGCGTGTACGAGTCGAAGCCGACGGGCGGCTTCGCCAATGTGAACCCGGCGTTTGCGCGTATGCTCGGCTACGCGACGCCGGCGGAGATGCTCGCGGCCACCGAGGACCACATGGAGAAACTCTACGTCAATCCGACACGGCGCGACGACTTCTTCGAACGCCTCGGCGCGGCGGACCAGTTGGTGGATTTCGAGTCGGAGGTGTACAAGGCCGATGGCAGCAGGTGCTGGATTTCCGAAAATGTCCGTGCCGTGCGCGATCCCGCCGGGCGGTTGACTCACTTGCAGGGCTTCGTCACCGACATCACCTCACGCAAGCGCGCGGAGGCGGCGCTGCGCGGCAGCGAGTCGCGGCACCGGGCGCTTTTCGAGCAGTCGCCGGTGGCGATCGTGGAATTCGATTACTCGAAACTGCGCGATGCGTTCGATGAGCTGCGGCTGGAAGGTGTTTCCGATTTCACGGCGCATGCGCTGGCGAATCGCGAGCTCGGCCTGCGCGTGCTGGGCCTGGCGCAGCCGGTGGGGATGAACGAGTCGGCGGTGCGCGCGCTCGGCGGCAACTCGAAGGAGCACGTCATCGCGTCGTTCATGCAGATCCTCACGCCCGAGGCGATCGAGGTGCGTCTGCGCAGCCTCGCGGTGCTCTGGCGTGGTGGGAATCAGACCGAGGGCGAGTTGCCGCTCCGCCGCCTCGATGGGAAGCTGCGGCACTTTTTCTTCCGCTGGTGGATGCCGCTGATCGACGGCAAGCCGAGCTTCGAGCGTACGCAGATCGCGCTGATCGACGTGACCGACCTGCGGCAGACCGAGGCGGCGCTGCGCACCAGCGAGCAGCGGTATCGCATGCTCTTCGAGCACTCGCCGGTGGGCGTGGTGGAGTACGACTATCGCCCGGCGGCCGCGTGGGTGGAGAGCGTCCGCGCCTCGGGTGTGACGGATTTTCCGGCTTGGCTCGATGCGCACCCGGCCGAGTTTACTGCGGCAGCGATGCGCGTGCCCTGCGTCGGCGCCAACCACACGGCGCTGCGCCTCGTGGGCGCAGGCTCGCTCGACGAAGCGCTGGCAAATGTCTCGCGGATTTTCACGCCGGAGATTTTTACCGCGCGCCGTACGGCGTTCATCGCGGTGTGGAATGGCACCAACGAGAACGAAGGCGAGACCACGCTCCGGTCGATCGACGGCTCACTGCGCCGGGTCTACCAGCACTGGTGGGTGCCGACGGTCGACGGCCGGCCGTACTACGAGCGCACGCAACTCGCGTTTCTCGATCTCACCGCGATCAAGTCCGCCGAGGCCGCGCTCAAGGCTAGTGAGGGCCGCTTCCGCACGCTGCTCGAGCAATCGCCCGTGGCCGTCGTCGAGCACGACTATCGCGAGGCGAAGGCGACGCTCGACGCGCTTCGCCGCGATGGCGTGACGGACCTGGCGACGCACATGGAGGCGCGCCCGGAGTTTACCGCGAAGCTGATCGAGCAGACGAAATTCGTCACCATCAACAAGGCCGCCGTCTCGCTCTTCGCCGGCGGCGGCCCGATGGACGAGCAGACGATCGCGACTCGGCTGCGCGAGCCAGCGGTGCAACGGGCGCGCAAGGGCAACTACCTCGCGCTCTGGCGCGGAGCGCTGGCGCACGAAGGCGAGATCATCTACGACGCCGCCAACGGCAAGCGCTGGCACTTCGTCCACAAGTGGTCCGTGCCGATCATCGACGGCGCGCCGGCGTACCAGTGGACGCAGACCGTGCTGCTCGACATCACGAGTATTCGCACCGCCGAGGCCGCGCTGGCCGATGAGCGCGAGCGCCTCGCCGTGACATTGCGCGGAATGACCGAGGGCGTGATCTCCACGAATCGCGCCGGCAACGTGAGTTTCATCAATGAAGCGGCGTGCGAACTCACGGGCTGGCCGGAAAACGAAGCGGTCGGCCAGTCGCTCACCGAGATCTTTGCGCTGCGCCATGAGCTGACCGATGCGGTGCTCGACGCGCCCGCGGCCGCGGCGCTCGCGCGCGACTGCGCGATCGACCTGCCGCCCCGCGCCCAGCTTCTCCGCCGCGGCGGGGCGCCGGTGCTGGTCGAGGGCCGCTGTGCGCCGATGCACGATCCGAGCGGCCGGGCCATCGGCGCCGTGCTCGTGCTGCGCGACGTGACGGAGCGCGGCCGTCTGCAAGCCGAGCTGCAACGCGCGGCGAAACTCGAATCGATCGGCGTGCTCGCGGGCGGCATCGCGCACGATTTCAACAATCTCCTCACGATCGTGATGGGCAACCTCTCGCTCGCGCTGCAGGACAAGCCCACCGCGCCCGTGGCCAACTGGCTGCGCGAGGCGGAGCGCGGCACGAAGCGCGCGCGCGACCTCACGCGGCAGCTCCTCACCTTTGCCAAAGGCGGCGACCCGGTGCGCTCCGCGATCCATCTACCCGAAGTGGTGCGTGAGGCCGCAGAGTTTGCGGTGCATGGTGCGAAAGTGCGCTGCGAATTCGACCTCCCCGACAATCTGCGCGCGGCCGACGCCGACAAGGGCCAGATCGCGCAGGTTGTCCACAATCTCGTGCTCAACGCCACTCAGGCGATGCACGGCGGCGGCATCATCCGCATCGCGCTGCGCAACGAGACGCTCGCATTCGACCAGCCGCCGCTCCCGGCCGGCGAATATCTCCAGCTCACGCTCTCCGACCAAGGACCGGGCATCGCGCCGGAAAATCTTTCGCACATCTTCGAGCCGTATTTCACGACGAAGGACGGCGGCTCCGGTCTCGGTCTCGCGACGGTCTACTCGATCGTGCGCAAGCACCGCGGGCACATCACGGTCGAGTCGCAGCTCGACCGCGGCACGACCTTCCGCATCTGGCTGCCGGCAGCGAAGGAAGCGCCGCCGGCGTCGAGCACGAGCCGCTCACCGTTTGAAACACTCAAGGGCCGCATTCTCTTCATGGACGACGAGGAGGCTATTCGCTCGCTCACGCAGGCGCTGCTCACACGCCTCGGAATCGAGGTAACACTCACGGCCGACGGCGAAAGTGCCGTGAAGGAATTTTCCGCGGCCCGCGTCGCGGGCCGGCCGTACGACGCGGTGATGATGGACCTCACCGTGCCCGGCGGCATGGGCGGGCGCGATGCGATGAAGGCGATTCTCGCCATCGATCCGGCGGCGCGCGGCATCGTGTCGAGCGGCTACTCCAGCGACCCCGTGCTCGCGAACTACCGCGCGCACGGCTTCATGGCCGTCGTGCCGAAGCCGTATCGCGTCAACGATCTCACCCGGGCGCTGCGCGAGGTTTTGAAGAAAACCGCGGAGTGAGGTCGGGCGCGGGGCGGCGTGGCTAGCGGGGAGTTGCGTTGCGTCGGTCGTGAGACATGATGGCGGGCCATGAACTTTCTCCGGCTGGCGTGGGTCGTGGCGGTGGCGCTTGGTCTCGTAGCGGTCGCATCGGCGCAGGAGCGCGAGCCGCGGCCGAGCAAGCCCGAGGTGCGCAAGGCGATCCTCGCGACGATCGAGGGGCAGATGGAGGCGTTTCGCGAGAAGGACTCGGTGAAGGCCTTCATGTTCGCCGTGGCGGACATGCGGAAACAGATGTCGGTCCCGAAATTCGCGAAGATGGTCGAGACCGGCTATCCGGAGATATGGAACAACAAGGAGGCGGATTTCGGCCTCGTGCGCGACGATGGCGTGGGCGCGACCGTGACGGTGCGCGTGATGGCGAAGGACGGCAGCAGCGCGTCGTACGACTATGTGCTGCTCAAGGAAGAGAGCGGCTCCTGGCGCATCGGCGGCGTGGTGCGGCACGATCCGAAGAATGCGTCGTGAGGAGTTTTTTGTGGTAGGGGCTTTATCAGCCTGTCGGACTTAGAATTTTAAGGCCCGTATGGATCGATAAACGCCCTTCGATCCCAGTCTGATGGTCGAATACGGCGCTATACGCGCCTTCCGGAGCCTAAGTCCGACAGGCTGGTAAAGCCCCTCCCACAGTCGCAGGCGTAGGCGGGATTTTTCGTGACGTTTCGTGGGCGCAAAAAAGGCGGCTCGTAGCGCCCCTTGTAAAAACAGATTTTTTGCCGGCGCTTAGAGCAGCATGCCGCCGGAGGCTTCGATGCGCTGGGCATTGACCCACCGGCCGTCCTCGGAGCAGAGGAAATCGACGACGCCGGCGATGTCTTCGGGGACGCCGACGCGGCCGAGGGCGATGTTGGACGCGAAGAAGTCCTTCGCACCAGGGCGGTCGAGCGAGGCGCGGGTGAAGTCGGTCTCGATGATGCCGGGCGCGACGGCGTTGGCCGAGATGCGGCGGGCGCCAAGCTCCTTGGCGAGGTAGCGCGTGAAGACCTCGATGGCGCCCTTCATCGACGCGTAGGCGGCGTAGCCGGGGATCGCGAAGCGGGCGAGGCCGGTGGAGGTATTGACGATGCGACCGCCGTCGGCGAGCAGCGGGAGCAGGCGCTGGGTGAGGAAGAATACGCCTTTGAAGTGGACGCTCATGAGACGGTCGAAAGCCTCCTCGGTGGTCTCGGCAAACGACGCGCGAACATCGACGCCGGCGTTGTTCACGAGGAAGTCGAACTGCGTCCGGCTCCACGTGGCGCCGAGTGCGGCACGCACCGCGTCGGCAAACGCGGCGAAGGTTTCGGTGCGCGCGGCGTCGAGCTGGAGCACGGCGGCCTTGCGGCCGAGCTTTTCGATCTCGGTGGCGACGGCGGTGGCTTCATCGCGGCGCTCGCGATAGGTGATGATGAGGTCGGCGCCGCTCCGCGCGAGGCGCAGGGCGATGGCACGGCCGAGGCCGCGACTGGCACCGGTGACGAGGGCGATCTTGTTGGCGTGTTTCATGGGAGGAGTGGTGAGTGGTTAGTGAGCAGTGATGAGCGATGGGAGGGGTCGCTTGAGTGAGATGAGCATAGCAGGAAGAGGCGTGGGGTGGAATACATGGAGCTACGGGAGATTTGCCTAATTCTACGGTGATTGAAATTAAGATGGAGATTGGAGGCGGAATCATTGCCTATTCTCAGCAATGAAACCGATTGGGAAGAGTTATGCGGCCCCACGGCAGGCACGGTTGGCGGCGCTGATTACGGAGCAGGCGGACGGGGAAGGTTTTCTCCCGTCGCCGCTGCCGGGCGTGAAGTACATGAAGTCGACGCTGCATGTGCGACGCTCGCCGATCGCGTATGAGCCGAGCATCGTGATCATCGCGCAGGGGACGAAGACAGGTTACCTCGGTGGACGAAAATTTGTGTACGACGCGCGACACTACCTCGTGCTCGGCGTGCCATTGCCCTTCGAGTGTGAAACGCTCGGCAGCCCGGAAGAGCCCGTGCTCGGCGTGCAGATCGCGGTGAATCCGACGCTCGTCGGCGAGTTGTTACTCCACCTGGCGCCGGCGGCGGACGACTCGGCGCACATGATCGCGGCGGCGAATCTGGAGGACGATCTTGTCGACGCGGCGGTGCGCCTGCTCGAAGCGCTGCGCACGCCGGATGCGACGAAAATCCTCGCGCCGCAGATCGTGCGCGAAATCGTTTACCGTGTGCTGAAGGGAAAACTCGGCGGCGTGCTCCGCGCGCTGGCCGCGCCGCACAGTCACGTGGGGCAGATCGGCCGCGTGTTGAATCGGCTGCACACGGAGTATGCACAGACCACGGACCTCGAATCGCTCGCGCGTGAGGCGGGCATGAGCGTCTCGACGTTTCACACGCACTTCAAAGCCGTGACGGCGTCGTCGCCGCTGCAGTATCTGAAAACCATCCGCCTGCATCAGGCCCGGATGCTCATGGTGCACGACGGCGCGAATGCCGGCGACGCGGCGCATCGAGTAGGCTACGAGAGCGTCTCGCAGTTCAGCCGCGAATTCAAACGCCTCTTCGGCACCACGCCCTCCAGCGAAGCCGAGCGTCTGCGCACGACGCTGGTGCGGCTGGCCTAGTGCCCGCCGTCGAGGTCGCCGGGTTTGAGGAGCGGGGCGAAGAGGGCTTTGTTGGCGGCTTTCATGTAGGCCTCCTTGGCCTCGACGGAGCCGTCCTTCACGCGGTTCATCAGGCTCGTGTCCATCGTGACCATGCCGTCGGCGAGGCCGCTCTCGATGATGGCGCGGATGTTGGCGATCTGGCCGGAGCGGATCGTGTTGGGCAGCGCCTCGTGCTGGAGGAGGATTTCATGCACGGCGCAGCGGCCCTTGGGGATGCGCTTGCAGAGAAGCTGGGCGACGACGCCGGCGAGACAGCCGGCGAGCATCACGCGGACCTGATTCTGCTCCTCCGCGGGGAAGGTATTGATGATGCGGTCGACGGTCTTCGGGGCGTTGTTGGTATGGAGCGTGCCGAAGACGAGCATGCCCATCGAGGCGCAGCCGAGGGCGAGCTTGATGGTCTCGAGCTCGCGCATTTCGCCGAGCAGCACGATGTCGGGGTCGTGGCGCATCGCGCCCTTGAGCGCCGCGGCAAACGACTGCGTGTGCTCGCCGACCTCGCGGTGCACGATCACGGACTTCTTCACCTGATGGACGAACTCGATCGGGTCCTCGATGGTGATGATGTGGCGTGAGAGATTGCTGTTAATGTAGTCGATCATCGCGGCGAGCGTGGTCGACTTGCCCGAGCCGGTGGGGCCGGTGACGACAACGAGACCTTGATCGAGATGGCAGAGCTTCTTCAGCGCCTCGGGGAGCTTTAGGTCGTCGAACGACAAGATCTTCGCGGGAATCTGCCGGAAGACCGCGGCCTGGCCCCAGTGATTGTAGAGGAAGTTGCCGCGGAAACGCGCGAAGCCGGGGATCTCGTGCGCGAGGTCGAGATCGCGACGCTCGAGAAAATCGGTCCAGCGTTTCTCGGGGCAAATTTCCTTCAGGTATTTCTCCATCGCGGCGGCATCGAGCGGCGAATCGCCGATGGCCTGGAGCGAGCCGGAGATGCGCGCCTTGGGCGGCAAGCCGACCGTGAGGTGCAGGTCGGACCCGCCCTTTTCGAGCATCGTGCGGAGGAGCGTGTCGATGGCGGCGGGCATGGTGTTGCGGGATTAGCGGAGTGTTTCGTTGGTATGCCAGACGAGAAAAATCTCACCCCCATACTTCTTGATATAAACGACGGTGTGTGGAGTTCCGACTCGCCAAAATTTGTCGTGAAGAGATGTGCCGGTAATCGGCTCGCCGCAGCTGGGTGAGTCAACGCGATCGAGTTCCTTACGCGCGATCCGCTGTGCCTCGGTAGCTTTGATAGGCTCGATGTGAAGCGAGCAGATGGCGATAACGACGAAGAGCACCAAGCCGAAGCTAACCGCTTCTGGCAACAAGCTGCGTGGGTTCCAGAACTTGGCGCGAAGCGAATTCATTAGAGGGCGTTTAGGAGATCTTCGCCTTCAGCACGCGGTTGGTGATGTTGATCTGGGCGGTTTCGGCGGAGATTTTGCCTTCGTTGAAGAGGGCATAGACGACATTGTCCATGAGACACATGCCCTCCTTCACACCGGTCTCCATCGTGTTGCGGAGGCCGGCGGATTTGCCTTCGCGGATCAGGTTCTGGATGGCGGTGTTGCTGATGAGGATTTCGCAGGCGAGGGCGAGGCCGCCGTCGTTGGCGGGGAGGAGGCGCTGGCAGACGACGCCGCGGAGGCTCTCGGCGACGCTCGCGCGGATCTGCGCTTGCTGCGCGGGGGCGAAGACATCGAGGAGGCGGTTGAGCGTGGTGGCGGCGTCGCTCGTGTGCATCGTGCCGATGACGAGGTGGCCGGTTTCGCTGGCGCTGATCGCCATCTCGATGGTTTCCAAATCGCGGAGCTCGCCGATGACGATGATGTCGGGGTCCTCGCGGAGGGCGCCCTTGAGCGCGCTGGCAAAGGTGCGCGTGTGCGAGCCGACCTCGCGCTGGGAGACGTTGCAACCCTTGGCGGGCTGGACGACCTCGATGGGGTCCTCGACGGTGATGATGTGATCGGTGCGCGTCTCGTTGAGGTAGGCGACGAGCGAGGCGAGCGTGGTGGTCTTGCCGGAGCCGACGGGCCCGGTGACGAGGATGAGGCCGTTGTGGTAGGAGAGGAGTTTCTTGATTGTCTCGATGTGTTTCTCGAAGCCGAGGTCGGCGAGCGTGCGGACCTCGGCGGGCACCATGCGATACGCGCCGGCGGAACCGTTCTTATGGAACATCAGGTTGACGCGATAGCGGTCGGTGCCGCTGAGGGCCAAGGCGTAATCGTAGTCCTTGCGCTCGAGGTAGATTTTTTTCTGCCCAGCGGAGAGCAGCGCGGTGTTGAGCGCGAGGGCGTCGGCGGTGGTGAGCTTGTAGTCGGAGATGAACGACAGCGCGCGGTTTTTGCGGATAAAGGGACGCGCGCCCGTGGAAATGTGTAGGTCGCTCGCGCCATGGGCGGCGGTGGCGCGCAGGAGTCCGCGCATCGCGCTCGCGAGCGCGGGCGGGTCGAGGAGCGCGACGGTGCTGAAATCGAACTTTGGCGGAGGGCCGGCGGGCTTCTTGGCCGATGCGGCGGCGGACGCAGGGGTGAGAGCGCCGGCTTTTGCTCCGGCGACGCCGGTGGCGGAAGGAGCAAACGGTGCGACGGTTTCGCCGGTGACCTCAAACGGATCGATGGCGGGCGGGCCGCGCTGACCCTTGCTCATGGCGAGGGCGGCCAGTTTTTCGAGGACCTCCAGGTTTTCGAAAATGGCGTCGTCGACGATCCGCTGCGCGAAATCACCGAGGTCGGCGTTGGGACCGATAGCCTTGCGAATCGCCTCGCACTGCGCGCGGGTGAAAAGGCCTTGGTCGATGCCGAGGCGGACGAGCCAGAGTACATCCGGTTTCATGCGAGAGACGGGACGCCAAGCTGGCGGGCATCAGGCGGTAAGCCAAGTGCGAAGGACGACCCGGGTCGCAAATTGCCCGAAACGGTCGAACTGAAAGATCAGGGCGTGGTCTGTATTCTGCATGACCACCACTAACCCAACCAAACTGTTTCGCAGTGTCGCTCAAGCGCTCTTGCTCGGCACGATCATCGCGGGTACGGCGCTGAGCCAAGGGTGCTTCCTCGTCGCCGTCGGCGCGGCGGGTGCCGCTGGCGCAGGCGCGGTCGCCTATGTGCGCGGCGAACTCGATGCGACCGTCGGCAACAGCTACGAGGCGACCCTCTCGGCGACGAATCGTGCGCTGACCGATCTGCAGTTTGCGCGGATCAGCGAGACCAAGGATGCGTTCAATGCGGTGCTCGTCGCGCGCTCGGCCATCGACAAGAAGATCGAGATCAAGCTGACGAAATCGGGCGAAGGTCTGACGCGCGTGCAGATCCGCATCGGGACGTTTGGCGACGAGCCGATGTCACGGGCGATTTTGGATAAGATTAAGTCCAATCTGTAAGCGGCGGGTTCGGCCTCGCGGGAGCTCGGCCCTCCATTACCGCACGCGGGAGCTTTAGTTTGTTACAATTCGCAGCGCGATTCCATCGGGGTCGCGCTGTTCGCATTGGGCGGGGGCGGTCGTGCGGCGGAAGGTCGCGGCGGCTAGGCCGAGAGCGTTGGTGGGTTGCGGACGGCGCGGATGGCCCCAGGAGTTGAGGCCGAGGTGATGGTGGTACCCGTCGGCGGCGAGGAAACGCGCGCCGGGGTAGGTGCCCTGCGTGAGGATGACGCCGAGCTGGTCGCGGTAGAATTGCTCGCTGCGCGCGAGATCGGTGACGCGAAGATGCAAGTGGCCCCAGTGTGCGCCGGCGAGTGGAGTGGTGGTGTCGAGCGAAGCGCCCGCGGCGAGGAGCGACTGCACATCGAGGGCACGCGTGGTCATGGCGATCTGGTCGCCGGAGCGCGGCCACTGAGAGGCGGGACGGTCGGAGTAGAATTCGAGGCCGTTGCTCTCGGGATCGGTGAAGTAGATCGCCTCGCTCACGCCGTGGTCGGAGAAACCGTCGAACTCGACACCCGCCTCGGCGGCGTGACGCAGCCACGCGCCGAGTGCGGCGCGACTGGGGAAGAGGAGGGCGGCGTGGAAGAGTCCGGCGGCGTCACGCGGCGCGGGCACGGCTGTGGGATCGGCGGTGAGGGTGAGAATCGAGGGCGCGCCGACGGTGGGCGAAAGATCGACGTGCGTGTTGGTCTGCTGCGAAACGACGAAGCCGAGGAGTCGGTAGAACTCCACGCTGCGCGCGAGGTCGGCGACGCGCAGGCGGATGTGGGTGAGGGCGAGAGTGGGCGTGGAGTTCATGGCGGACTGAGCGCAGGGAGGTGCGGAGGTGGGATAGGAAATCGTGAAAACTGAAAATCGGGCATCGGGAATCTTGAAATTGGAGTGCGGCGCGGCGGAGCCGCGCGGGTGGTCAATTTTCAGGTTTTAGATTTCACGATGCCCGATTTCACGATGAGGTTTTTATCACGCGGCGCGGGCTGTGGCGAGTTGCGCGAGCGTGGTGCGGGCTTCGGCGAGGGCGGCGGAGCGGGCGGGCTCGGCGTTGAGGGAGTGACCGTAGACGAAGGTGATGTCGGTGATGCCGATGAAGCCGAGCACGGCGCGGAGATAAGGCTCGAGGAAATTGTAGGCGGAGCCGGGGGTGTTGGGACGGAAGTCGCTGCCGCTCGCGACGGCGATGATGACGCGCTTGCCCTTCACGAGGCCCTCGAAGCCGCCGGCCGAGGCGAAGCCAAAGGTGCGGCCGACGCGCACGATCTGGTCGATCCAGGCCTTGAGCGCGGCGGGGAGGCTGAGATTGTAGATCGGCGTGGTGATCACGATTTCGTCGGCGGCGAAGAGCTCGTCGACGTAGCGGTTGGAAACGACCATCGCGGACTGCGCGGCGGGCGAGTGCTGGTCGGGCGGCGTGAAGGCGCCCTCGACCCACGGCTCGCTGACAAAGGGCGGCGGCTCGGCGGCGAGGTCGCGCGTGACGACCTGCGAACCGGGGCGGGCGGCTTGCCAGGCGGCGACGAAATCGCGGCCGAGTTGACGGGAGTGGGAACGCGCGGAGCGCGGGCTGGCTTCGATATGGAGGAGTGTGCTCATGGGAGTGAGGCGGTTGATTTTATGGTAACAAAACTGGTTACATTTGTGGACAAAATTTTTTACTTCTTACCCGGGCAAACGCTGTGGAGCTGCTTCTCGATGTCGGCGAGCGTGATGCGCTGCAGCTCGCCCTCCATCGCGGTCTGGGCCTTGAAAAAGGCAGCTTCGAGGATCGAGTAGATGCGGGCGCCGACGGGGCACTTCTCCGAGGGAGAAAAATTCTGCAGGCCGAGCGAGACCTTGGGCTCCACGGCGCGGTAGATGTCGAGCAACGTGATGTTGGCCGGCGCGCTCGCGAGGGTGAAGCCGCCGGTGGCGCCCTTCTGCGCGGAGACGAGTCGGGCGCGGCGCAGGGCGGAGAGGAGGCGGCGCGCCACGACGGGATTGGTGTCCACACTTGACGCCAGCTCGGGCGACGACACCGGCTGGCCACCCTTGAAAGCAAGGTAGGCGAGCAGATGAACGCTCACGGCGAGTTTGGAGTTGTGGGTCATTGGTAACAGAAAAGGTTACTTTATTTGGAATGTCAAGCGCGGCGGAAGTTGAGAGTTGAGGGCTGAGCGTTGAGTGATCGATCCGCTCCGCTCTCAACCCTCAACTCTCATCACTCAACATGCATCACACTTTCACGAACCACTTCTTCCGCCACATGAGCCACGCGAGGAGGAAGTTCACGAGGACGAAGGCGATGGCGAAGGCGAGGGAGGCGTTGATGGGTTCGAAGTAGGGCTTGAAGGCGGTGCGGTAGATTAGGCTGTGCAGCGTGACGGTGACGTCCTTAGTCACGCCGTCGGTGACGACCGCTTCCTTCCAGGAGATGAGGCCGAAGAGGCGGCCGACGACGCCGGAGAAGACGAAGAAGAAAATAGCGTTCATCCCGTAGATCACGAACGGCGTGGCCCAGCGCTGCCAGCCGCGCACATCGATCACCCAGTAGAACACGGCCATGATCACGCTCGACCAGCCGGCCATGAAGACGGTGTAGGAGCTGGTCCAGAGGTTCTTGTTGATGGGCAGCCAGACGTTCATCAGCTCGCCGAGCGCGAGGAGAGCGGCGCCACCGAGGAGGAGCGCGAGGGTTTTCTTTTGCTGCGGCCACGCGGTGCGGAGCACGTGGCCGGCGAGCGCGCCGAGCAGCGTGGTGGCGAGCGCGGGCACGGTGGAGACGATACCTTCGGGATCGAAGCCGGGGGCGGGCGCGCCGCGCCACGTGTGGCCCGCGAGCACGTGCGAGTCGACCCACCAAGCGAGATTGCCCACGGGCTCATCCAGATGGCCGGGGCCATAGCCGGGCACGGGGATGAGCTTCATCGCGGCCCACGACGCCGCGAGCAGGCCGACGATCCACGCGAGCTGACCGCGCCATGTGGTACGGAGAAAAATCGCGCTCGCGAACAGGTAGCACACGGCGATGCGCTGCAGCACGCCCGGGATGCGCACGCGGGCGAGGACGAAATTATGCGTTGGCAGCAGACCGAAAGGGAATGTGGCGAGAAACATCCCGAGCCCGAAGATGATCGCGGCGCGGATGAGCACGTGGCGGAAAAGTTCGCCGCGATCGGCGCCCGTCTCGACGCGACGCGAGAAGGAGAGCGTCATCGACACGCCGACCATCCAGAGGAAGCACGGGAAAATGAGATCGGTGAACGTCCAGCCGTGCCATTTCGCGTGGTCGAGCGGTGCGTAGAGGTGGTCCCAGGAGCCGGGATTATTGACCAGCAGCATCGACGCGATGGTCGCGCCGCGAAAAGCGTCGAGGGAGACGAGTCGGGAAGAGCTGGGAGACGTCACGTAGTGGGGAAGTGGATACGCTCAATCCTTGCCGTCGTAGCGCGCGAGCATGACGGCGATCTCGGCGAGCTCCTCGGTACCGCCGCGGCCAGCGGGCGGGGTGTTGCGATTGAGCATGAGGCTGAAGACGAGATGCTCGCCCGCGGCGCTGGTGACATAGCCGGAGAGGGCGTTGGCCCAGCGCAGGCTGCCGGTCTTGGCGTGGACATTGCCTTCGGCGGCGGTGCCCTTCATCTGCTTTTTCAGCGTACCGTCGACACCGGCGATCGGCAGGGCGGCGGCGAACGCATCGCGCGCGTGGTGCGCGGCCATGAACTCCAAGAGGCGCACGCTGGCGGCGGCGGTGGTGAGGTTGTTGCGCGAGAGGCCGGAGCCCTCGTCGAAAATGACATCGTCGGGCCGGAGGGAATTGCGCCGCAGAAACTCCTGCAGCGCCTCGACGCCAAGTTCGTCGGACTGACGCCATGCGGGCGTGGACGAAGTGCGCCGCGCCTCGCCGACGTGGGCGAAGAGCAGATCGCACTCGAGATTCTGCGAAGGCTTCAACACGCCCGCTACCAGTTCGCGCAGCGGCGGGGAAGTGATTTCGCCGAGCGGGACGGCGTTGGCGGGGACGGGCGAGGCGTCGGGCCAGCGCACGCTGCGCGCGGGGCCGGTGACCTTGATGCCGCGGCGGATGAGCGCTTCGCGGAGCGACGCGACGAACCACTGCGCCGGGCGTGGCACGGTGGCCTCGGTAAGCTCGTCCTTGCCGCCGAGCGGCAGCTCGCCGAAGAGGTGCACGCGATTTTCGCCGGGCAGGCGCACGACGCGCACACGGCGCGTGCCCTCGCGAGCGATGGTGGTGACGCGATTGTCGATCTCGATCTCCGCGCAGGGTTGGAGCAGCTCGACGCTCGCGGCGGCACCGACCGTGGCGCCGGCGCTGATACGGAGGTCGACGTAGTTGTCGTCGAGCGTGAGGGCGGAGATTTCGGCGCCGTAGTAGTCGTTGAGATCGTCGGCGGTCCAGCTCGCGCCCTGTGGCGTCATGCGGAAATACGTCGTGTCGCCCACGATGCCGCCGGCGATCTGTTTCACGCCGGCCTTGGTGAGTGCGGTGGCGAACGGCTCGAAGACCGCCCAGAAATCCTTCTTGTCGCGGCGCGAGTCCCAGCTCGGGTCGCCGCGCCCGCTGACGATGAGATCGCCTTGCAGCACGCCGGCGGCGTCGACCGGGCCGGTGCCGAGCAGCGGCGTGATGATCCGGTAGTCGCTGCCGAAGCGGTCGAGGGCGAGGGCGGTGGAGTAGAGCTTGCTGTTGGACGCGGGACTCTGCCGGCGGTCGGCGTGATACGAGAAGAGTGTGACGCCGCGGTCGAGCGAGCGGATCTCGACGCCCCAGAGTGCGGCGGCGAAGCGCGGCTGCTCGATGTAGGAGGAGATTTGCGTGCGCAGTTCGCTGGCGGAGTGAGTGGGTGCGGGGAGATTTTTCTCGGCGGCGTGCGCGGAAAAAATCGGAGCCAACGACACCGCCACGCCGAGCGCGCAGAGAAAAAAAGAGCGGGGCGTCATACCGTTGGGTGAGCGGACTTTGAGGCGGCGCGCGCCCGAGTGCAACGACGGAGGCGTGAAGTGCTTTTCTGGATACATTCGCGACACGTGACCGTTTTCAACCCCTCCAAAGAGGGATGTTGGGGCAGCGACGAACGCATAAAGTGCGACCCCTAGCAGTTACCCTTCGATTCGTCGTACCCCCGCAACTGGCCAGAAGCCCGCTGGAGGAGCGATGCTTCGTCGGCTGCTACGTCCATCCAGAACCAAGCCATCAGCCAACCATGACGTATCACACCCCAAACTCCGGCCGGAGCGCTTCGCAGCGATATTTCTCCGGCGACCGCCTGCGCCGTTCCCTCGGGACCGTTTTCTCCACCCTTTTTGCGCTGGCGCTGGCCATCGCGGCCTCGAACACATCGGCTTTCGCGCAGAGCGCCACGGGCTCGATCTCGGGCCGCGTGTACAATCCCGCGACCGGTGAGTACGTCGCCAACGCCGAGGTCAAACTCGCCGATGGCTCCGCGTCCACGACGACGGATGCGACCGGCAACTACCGCCTCGATCGCGTGCCGGCCGGCACGGCGAATGTCGCAGTGAACTTCATCGGCTACCAGACCACGACGGTCGCCGTCGCGGTGACCGCGGGCGAGACGACCGCGAAGGACCTCGACCTCCTCCGCAACGCGCCGCAGTCGGCTGACAGCTCGAAGGACAACAAGATCATCACGCTCGAAGCCTTCTCGGTGGCCGCCGAGCGCGAGGGCAATGCGAAGGCCATCATGGCCCAGCGCAACTCGATGAACATTTCCAACTCGGTCTCGGCCGACGTCTTCGGCACCACGTCCGAGGGCAACGTCGGTGAGTTCCTCAAGTATCTCCCCGGCGTCGACCTCGAGTACGTCGAGGCCGACACGCGCACGCCGCGCCTCGGCGCGCTCGACCCGTCGTACACGGGCGTGACGCTGAACGGCATGGGCATGGCGAGCGCCGACGCGTTCCAGCAGGCCAACGGCACGGACAACGTGCGCGCTGGCGGCGGCAACCGCTCCTTCGGCTTCGAGCAGGTCTCGATCAACTCCATCGAGTCGATCGAGATCAACCAGACGACCGCGGCCGACCAGGACGCGAGCTCGCCCGCGGGCACGATCAACCTAAAAACGAAGAAGGCCTTCGACCGCAAGGAGCGCTACATCGGCTACAGCGTCGTCGGCATGACCAATTCCGAGGACAGCACGCTGAAGCGCACCTTCGGCCCCGGTGACGCACAGGCTTACAAGATCAAGCCCGGCGCCTCGCTCGATTACTACGACTCGTTCCTCAACCACCGCTTCGGCGTCGTGTTCAATCTCAGCGAGTCCAACATGTACAACCAGCAGCGCCTCGTGCAGCTCGGCTACAACACCACGCCGACCGCGACCGATACCCGCCCATTTGTGCTGAACTCGCTCACGTTCAAGAGCGGTCCGAAATTCACGGAGCGTTTCTCCGCCTCGCTCGGCATGGACTTCAAGGCGACCAAGGACCTCACGCTCTCGTGGGTCTCCGGTTACCAGTGGTACTCGGCTCAATACTATAACCGCCAGGTGGCGGTGACCGCCAACTCCCGCGCCAACGTCACGGGCGACGGCCTCACCAGCTTCGACATCATCAACGACGGCGCGACCTACGCCTACGCCGGCGCGCAGGCTTCCAAGCTCACGCGCAGCTTCCAGCTTGCCCCCTCGTTCGAGTACAAGAAGGGCGCGTTCAACCTCACGGGCGCGGTCAACTACTCGACTTCGACCAACAGCTACGGCGCCGTCGCCCGCCGCAAGAATACCCGCGACGTGCCGGTGAACAGCGTGGGCGCGATCGATTTCCACATCTCGCGCAGCGAGCCGGAGGATGTCGACTTCACGGTGCGCCAGACTGTCGGTGGCGCGGCTTCCGGTGCGGCCAACAAGGACGTGTCGAACTTCGCCAACTTCACCAACCCGCGCGTGGTCGATGACGGCCGCTACAACCGCAAGAACATCTATCAGGGCCAGCTCGACGGTAAGTACACCTTCAACTGGATCCTCCCGATCATCGTGAAGACCGGTGGCAAGATCACCGAGACGAGCAATGCGAACGACGACTACACCCCGATCTACACCTGGGCCTACACCGGCCCCGGCGGCGGCTCGACCGGCAGCTGGGCCAACTACCTTTCGCCCACGCCGTTCGACATGGGCAGCCCGAGCGTGAATTTCGTCAACCTCGCGGGCAACACGTTCAACGTCCCCTTCACCAACCGCCAGGCGGTCGCGAATCTCTTCTACGATCACCCGGAGTATTTCTCGAACAACTCCACGGCGGCCAACTGGTACACCGCGGTCGTCGGCAATCACCGCCGCATCCGCGAGCAGGTCAACGCCGGCTACCTGATGGCGACGACGAAGTTCCGCAGCATGAGCTTCCAGGCCGGTCTCCGCGATGAGCAGACGGTCGTCACCTCGCGCGAGTTCGATCCGCGCACGAAGGCCGAGGTCGTCGCTGCCGGTTTCACCACCGACACGACGGGCCGCGCCACCACGGTGCCGGGCCTCGCGTACCAGTACCTCTCGCAGCCGCAGATCTCGCGCAGCGGCCGCTACAACAACCTGTTCCCGAGCGCTAGTTTCAAGTGGAACGTGATGCCGAATATGGCCTTCCAAGGTGGCTATACCCACGCGATCCGCCGTCCGAACTACAACGACATCGGTGGCGTCGTCACCATCGACGAAAACGCGCTCACGATCAACGTGCCGAATCAGGACCTGAAGCCCGAGATCTCCGACAACATCGCCGCGCGCCTCGCGTACTACTTCACGGACTCCGTGGGCAACATCGCCATCAGCGCCGCGCAGAACAAGCTGAAGGACACGGTCGCCACGACCGCGTACAAGTCCGAGGATACGATCTACGGCGTGGAGTTCCCCAACTACACGGTGTTCACCAAGAGCACGCTCGGCGGCAGCAAGACGGTGAAGAACCTCACCATCGATTACCGCCAGACGATCCAGATCCCGTACATCCGCAACTACCTCAACGCCGTGACGGTCTTCGGTAATTTCACCCGCAACGTCGTCGACAATGTCGCGAAGTATGGCGTGCCGCCCCTCATGGCGAGCGGTGGCATCTCGACCGGCTACAAGCGCTTCGGCGTCGGCTTGAAGGCCAAGTGGACCGATGACACTCCGTGGAACTTCGTCGAGGGCCGCTTCCGCAAGGAGCGCATCATGACCGACCTCGACCTGAGCTACAACATCTCGAAGCAGTTCAACCTCTTCGTGAGCGGCCGCAACATCACCAACGAAGCCGACTACGTCTACGACGGCGGCAACCGCAACTACATCCAGAAAGTGGAACACTACGGCACCGTCTGGACGTTCGGCGTCAACGGCCGCTACTAAGCGAATTCACCGGGGGGAGCTCCGGCTCCCCCCGTTTTCTTTCGACCGGCTTGCCGGTCGGACGAGTTCGATGCATACGAGTGAAACCCCAGCCTATGTTTTTTTTGGACGCGCAGCGAATCGGGCGTCGTATCGTGGCAGCCGTCGGCTGCCTGTGGCTCGCGACCGGAGCGGTCGCCGCGCCACGTCCCGAGGTGGCGCTCGACCAGAGCTGGCGGTTTCGTTTCGGTGACGTCCCCGAGGCTGCGCGCCTGACCGAGGCGCCGGCCGACTGGACGGCAGTGACGCTGCCGCACACGTGGAACGCGCAGGATGGCGCGGACGGTGGCAGCAACTACGCGAAAGGCGCGGCCTGGTACGTGCGCCGCTTCGACGTGAGTCGCGCTTGGCGAGGCCAGCGCATCTTCCTCCAATTTGACGGCGCCAGCCGGCGCGCCGAAGTCTTCGTCAACGGCCAGCGACTCGGCGAACACGTCGGCGGCTACGCGCGCTTCCGCTTCGATGTGACCGATGCAGTGAAGTTTTCCGGCGGCAATGTGCTCGCGGTCCGCGTGAGCAACGCCGACGACGGCACGCCCCCGATCTCGGCGGACTTCACGTTTTTCGGCGGCCTGTATCGCCGCGTGAAACTCTTCGCGACGGACGCGGTGCACCTGGACGCGCTGGATTTTGCGTCGGATGGCGCGTACCTCGCGCAGGAAAAAGTCAGCGCGGCGCAGGCCGAGCTCGCGACGAAAGTCTGCGTGCGCAACGACACTGCGAAAGCGACGCGCGCGACCGTGCGCGTCGAGCTGCTCGATGCGAAAGGCAAGAGCCTCGCGAGCGTGCAGCAGGAGACCGAGGTTGCACCGGCGACGGTCGCAGAAGTGAAGCAGCCGCTGCAGCTCGCGCAGCCGCACCTGTGGAACGGCCGCAAGGATCCTTATCTGCACACCGCGAAGATTTCCGTGTGGGTCGGCGGCAAGCTGAAAGACGAGATCACGCAGCGCGTGGGCCTGCGGTCGTTTCGCGTCGATCCGGACAAGGGGTTTTTCCTCAATGGCGAGCATCTCGACCTCCACGGTGCGAGCCGTCATCAGGACCGCGCGGGCAAAGGCTGGGCGATCAGCCCGGCGGACGAGCGCCAAGATTTCGCCCTGATGATGGAGATGGGCGTGACCGCGATCCGCGTCGCGCACTATCCGCAGTCGGATCTGTGGTTCGATCTCGCGGATGAAAACGGCGTCGTCACGTGGGCGGAGATTCCGCTCGTGAACGAAGTCGCCGCCACGCCCGAGTACGCGGCCAACGCGGAGCAGCAGCTCAAGGAATTGATCCGCCAGCACTATAATCGCCCGAGCATCTGCTTCTGGGGCGTGGGCAATGAGACCCGCGAAGTCGGCGAGAGCTCGGGCAAGGAAAAGCCCAACGCGCCCACGGCAGACCGCGTGATCACCGCGCTCAACACGCTCGCGCACGCCGAAGATGCGACCCGTCCGACGACGTATGCGTCGCACCATCGGAACGACGACATCCGGAATTTCCACACCGACATTCTCGCCTTCAACAAATACTTCGGCTGGTACGGGAACGGGAAGCCGAGTGATTTCATCGGCTGGATTGATGGCGTGCACGCGGCGCATCCGACGCTGCCCATTGGCATCAGCGAGTACGGCTACGGCGCGAACATCGCGCAGCACGACGCGTCCGGGAAAAAGCCCGAGCCGGGCGGCGCATTTCATCCGGAGGAATATCAGGCGACGGCGCACGAGACGCTGTGGCTCGCGATGAAGACGCGCGATTTCATCTGGGCGAAGTTTATCTGGAATATGTTCGATTTCGCCGCCGACCAGCGCAGCGAGGGCGAAGCGCCCGGCATGAACGACAAGGGCCTCGTCACCTATAACCGCAAGGTGAAGAAGGACGCGTTCTTCTGGTATCAGGCGAACTGGAGCGACACGCCGATGGTGCACATCGCGAGCCGCCGCTACGTGGAGCGCCCTGAAAAAAAGACCGAGATCAAAGTCTACTCCAACGCGTCGCAGGCCGAACTGTGGCTCAATGGAAAATCGTGCGGCACGATCGCGAGCGCGGACCATATTTTCCGCTGGCAGGTGGAACTCGCTGACGGCGAGAACCGCATCGTGGCGCAGGCCGGCAAGCTGCGCGACGAGTGCAAGCTGACGTTTTTGACCAAGGAAACCAAATGAGCAGTCCGAGCATCGCAGCGCCGTCGGGATCGTCGGCCTTTCCGCAGGGATTTGTCTGGGGCGCGGCCACGGCCGCGCCGCAGATCGAGGGCGCGCATGACGCCGACGGCAAAGGCATGTCGATCTGGGACACGTTTTCCCGGAAGCCCGGCGCCACGCACAACGGCGACAATCTCGACGTGGCGTGCGACCACTACCACCGCTTCCGCGAAGACTACGACCTGATGGTGTCGCTCGGGATCAAGAATCACCGCCTCTCGCTCGCGTGGCCGCGCCTGATGCCGACGGGCGTCGGCACGGTGAACGCGAAAGGCGTGGATTTCTACAACCGCCTCATCGATGCGATGCTCGAGCGCGGCATCACGCCGTGGGTGACGATGTTTCACTGGGACCTCCCGCAGCCGCTCGAAGACAAGGGCGGCTGGCCGACGCGCCAAGTCGCGGATGCATTTGCCGACTACGCGGACCTCGTGGTGAAGACCTACGGCGATCGCGTGAAGAATTGGATCACGCTGAACGAAATCGGCGTGTTTTTGGAAAACGGTTACGGCATCGGCCGCCACGCGCCGGGCCGCACGGAAGCGCCGGAGGTGGTGAACCAGGCGTTTCACCATGCGCTGATTTGTCACGGCCACGGCGTGCGCGCGGTGCGCCAGCACGGCGGCAAGGGCGCGCGCGTTGGCCTCACGGACAACTCGCGGCCGATGATTCCGTTGAGCGAAACGGCCGAGGACATCGCGGCGGCGCGGGTGGCATTTGCCGAGCGCAACAGCCGACTCCTCGAACCGATCTACCGCGGCAGCTACGGCGAAGCGTACCACCGCTTCACGAAAGGCTGGAGTCCGAAGGTCGAGGCCAACGACCTCGCGCTGATCTCGCAGCCGACGGATTTCCTCGGGCTCAACATCTACTCCGGTGAAGTCGTGCGCGCGGGCGCGAACGGCCGCCCGCAGAGCCTCGATTATCCGACGCACTATCCCGTGGCCGACAGCCCGTGGCTGAAACTCAACGCGCGCGCGATGTACTGGTGCCCGCGCCTCGCCGCCGAAGTGTTCGGCGTGAAGGACACGGTCATCACGGAAAACGGCGCGGGCTACAACGACGAGCCGCCGGTCAACGGCGAGGTGCTCGACCTGCACCGCCTCGAGTACGTGCGCTCCTGCCTGCGCGAGCTGCGCCGCGGCATCGGCGACGGCGTGCCGGTGAGCGGCTACTTCGCGTGGTCCTTCATGGACAATTTCGAGTGGGCCGACGGCTACGATCGCCGCTTCGGCTTCGTGTACACGGATTTCAAGACGCAGGTCCGCACCCCCAAGGCCAGCGCGCGCTGGTACAGCCGCGTGGTGAAGGAGAACGCCCTCGTCTGATGAAGCTCCCATCCTCGCCGCGGCCCTCGCGTCGCGAATTTCTCGGCCTCCTCGGCCGCGGTGCCGCGGTCGGCACGCTCGCCGGTCTCACGCCGAGACTGCTCGCCGCCACCGCGCGAAAAATTCGCGGTGACGATGCGCCGCGCGCGCTCGTGCTCGTGCAGCTTGAAGGCGGCAATGATTGGCGCAACACGCTCGTGCCGCATGGCGACGACACGTACTACCGCGCGCGTCCCACGCTCGCGCTGCGCAACGACGAACTCGTTTTCATCGCCGACGGCCTCGCGCTGCATCACGCCGCGGGTGCGCTCGCGCCGCTGTACAAAGATGGTCGCATGGCGGTAATCGAGGATGTCGGCTGCGCGGCGCAGAGCCCCAGTCACTACCGCGCGACGGAAGTATGGCACACGGCGAGCGGGGCGGATGAGGTGAGTCTTTCGGGTTGGGCCGGCCGTGCGTTGGAGCAGATCAAAGCGCAAGGGCGCGCGGTCACGACGAGCTACAGCGGCTCGACCATGCCGCGTGTGCTATGGACAGGGTCAGGCGAGTGCTTCGGCGATGCGCTGCCGAGCATGAGCGTGACGAATCGGCTCGCGGGTCTCGCGGAGGCGGTCGGCGCGGGAACGGCGACAGAGGTGCATTTTGTTTCTGCGCCGGGCTTCGACACGCACTATGATCAGCGCGCGGTGCACGCGGCGCGACTCGGCGAAGTGGCGGGAGCGCTCGCGCAGTTTCAAAAGCGCATCGAGCAGCGCGGAGTGGGCGGGCGCGTGCTCACGGTGGTCTTCAGCGAGTTTGGCCGCACGGCGGCCGAGAATGAGCAGGGTGGCACCGATCACGGCGGGCCGGGCGCGGTGCTCGCGCTCGGGACGAGCGTGGTTGGCGGGCGTCACCGCGAGGGCGGTGAGCTGATCGATTTCCGCCGCGTGGTGCGCAGCACTGCGACCAACTGGCTCGGGGTGCCGAGCGGGGCGGTCTTCGCGCGCGACCTGGGTACGGTCGAGTTCATTCGTAGTTAATAACTGGATACAGCGAGAGGGTTTATTTTTCCATGCCGCAGACTCTGAATCTCCATTTGGTCGATTATCTGATCCTGACGACGTACTTCCTGTTCGTCCTCGGGATCGGCTGGGTGCTCAAGCGCCACATGAAAGGCAGCTCCGACTTCTTCCTGTCGGGGCGCGCGATCCCCGCGTGGGTGACGGGCCTCGCCTTCATCTCGGCGAATCTCGGCGCGCAGGAAGTCATCGGCATGGCTGCTTCCGGTGCGAAGTACGGCATCATGACGAGCCACTTCTACTGGGTGGGCGCGATCCCCGCGATGGTGTTCCTCGCGATCTTCATGATGCCGTTCTACTACGGCTCGCGCGCGCGCTCGGTGCCGGAGTACTTGAAGCTGCGCTTCGACGAGAAGACCCGCGGGCTCAACGCGATCTCGTTTGCGGTGATGACGGTGTTCTCCTCGGGCATCTCGCTGCACGCGCTCGCGCAGTTGATGGAGAAGCTCATCGGCTGGAACTACTGGGCGTGCATCGCGGTGTCCGCGGCCATCGTGCTCGTGTACATCTTCCTCGGTGGCCTCACGTCGGCGATCTACAATGAGGTACTGCAGTTCTTCATGATCGTGTTCGGCTTCGCGCCGCTCGTGTTCCTCGCGCTGAAGGACGTGGGCGGCTGGGACGCGCTGAAGGCGAAACTCATCCCCGTCGCGACGACGCAGGGCTTCCAAGCAGGCACGTGGACCGACTCGTGGAGTCATCTCGGCAGCGCGATCGAAAACCCGATGGGCGTGGGCTGGTTCGGCATGGTGGTGGGCCTCGGTTTCGTGCTGTCGTTTGGCTACTGGTGCACGGACTTTCTCGTGGTGCAGCGCGCGATGGCGGCGGACTCGATGAGTGCGGCGCGCCGCACGCCGTTGATCGCGGCGGTGCCGAAGATGCTGTTTCCCGCGCTCGTGATTCTGCCCGGCATGATCGCCATCGCGATGTACCAGTCGGGCGATCATTTCCTGCCGCTGGTCGATGCGGCTGATCCCTCGAAGGGCATCAACTACAACATGACCATCCCGATGCTGCTCGCGCGGTATTTCCCCGCGGGCATGCTCGGGCTCGGCTTCACGGCGCTGATGGCGTCGTTCATGTCGGGCATGGCGGGCAACGTGACGGCCTTCAACACGGTGTGGACCTACGACATCTACCAGAGCTACCTCGCGCCGAACAAATCGGACGAGCACTACCTCTGGATGGGCCGCTGGGCGACCGTCGCGGGCATCATCGTGAGCATCGGCGCGGCGTATCTCGCGTCGCAGTTCAACAACATCATGGACATGCTTCAGCTCGTGTTCGGTTTCGTGAACGCGCCGCTGTTTGCGACCTTCCTGCTCGGCATGTTCTGGCGGCGCGCGACGGGCCACGGCGCATTCTGGGGCCTGCTCAGCGGCACGGCGGGCGCGGCGATTTTTCACGGCCTTGCGATCGCGAGTGGCAACACCCCCGGCATCAAGGGTGGCTGGCTCGCGCAGAAGTTCGTCTTCCGCTCCGAGATGGGGCAAAATTTCTGGATGGCGATCGTGGCGTGGACGAGCTGCTTCGTGCTCACGATCGTGATCTCGCTCGTCACCGCGCGGACCAAGACCGACGAGGAGCTCAAGGGTCTCGTGTACTCGCTCACGCCGAAGCCCGAGACTGCGCACGAGCCGTGGTACAAGCGCCCCGCGGTGCTCGGCGTCCTCGTGCTGATCGGCACCGGCCTGCTCAACCTCCTCTTCTGGTAACATGAACTTCGACCTCCGCTATCCGCTCGGCCTCATGTTCACGCTCTTCGGCACCGTGCTGATCGGCTACGGTTTCGCCGCCGACAGCGCGATCTACGCGAAATCGCTCAACATGAACATCAACGTCGGCTGGGGCGCCGTGCTGTTCCTCTTCGGCGGCACGATGCTCTGGCTCAGCCGCTCGAAAAAATCCTGACCTCCTCTGCCATGACCTGGAAAAAATCCCTCGCTCTTTTCGCCGCCACGCTCGCCGGCGCGCACGCCCAGCACACTGCCGACGTCTACCTCACCGCGAAGGACAGCGGCGAGCGCCTGACGAAGACCGCCACGCTCACCTTCACGGACGGCGGCGGGAAATCGGAAAAATCGCAGGCGATCTTCGTCGATGCGACGAAGTCGTTTCAGACCATCCTCGGCATTGGCGGCGCGCTCACTGACGCCGCGGCAGAGACCTACGCGAAGCTCCCCGAGGCCAAGCGCGCCGAGCTGATCCGCGCGTACTACGATCCGGTCAACGGCATCGGCTACACGCTCGGGCGGACGCACATCCACTCCTGCGATTTTTCGAGCGGCAGCTACACCTACATCGCCGACGGCGACACGGAGCTGAAGACCTTCTCGGTCGCGCACGACGAGCAGTACCGTCTCCCGCTCACGAAGGCCGCCATCGCGGCGGCCGGCGGCAAGCTCACGATCTTCGCCAGCCCGTGGAGCCCGCCCGCGTGGATGAAGGACAACAACGACATCCTCCACGGTGGCAAACTGAAGGCCGAGTACCGCGACGTGTGGGCGCGCTATTTTGTGTCGTTCATCAAGGCCTACGAAAAAGCCGGCGTGCCGATCTGGGGCGTCACCGTGCAGAACGAACCGATGGCCGTGCAGAAGTGGGAGTCGTGCGTCTTCACCGCGGAAGATGAGCGCGATTTCGTGCGCGATCACCTCGGGCCGGTCCTCGCGAAGAACGGCCTCGGCGAGAAGAAGATCGTTTTCTGGGACCACAACCGCACGTGGATGTACCAGCGCGCGCAGGTGATGCTCGATGATCCGGCTGCAGCGAAATACATCTGGGGCATCGGCTTTCACTGGTACGTCGAGGACGGTTTCCAGAACGAGCGCCTTGTGAAGGAAGCCTACCCCGCGACGCACATGCTCTTCACCGAGGGCTGCAACTATCCGTACGAGACCGCGAAGCTCGGCGACTGGAACTGGGGCGAGAACTACGGCAAGGCGATGATTGGCGACTTCAACTCCGGTGCCGAAGGCTGGACCGATTGGAACATCCTCCTCGACGAGCACGGCGGCCCGAACCACGTGGCCAACTACTGCTACGCGCCGGTGCACGGCAACACGCAGACGGGTGAGCTCACGTACATGAACTCGTTTTACTACATCGGGCATTTCTCGAAATTCGTCCGCCCCGGCGCGAAGCGCATCGTGAGCTCCTCGACGACCGACGTGCTCTCGACCACCGCCTTCAAGAACGCCGACGGTAGCATCGCCGTCGTGGTGATGAACGGCTCGGACAAGGCGCAGGCTTTCAAGCTCCACACAGTCGACGGCGCGGTCTCTTCGAACAGCCCGGCGCACTCGATCATGACGCTCGTGGTGAAGTGAGACGGTGATTTCGCGCGCCGAGAAAAAAGGATCGAGGTGGGGCCGGCTCTCCGAGCCGGCCTATGGGCGCGAGCGCGACTCGCGGGTAAAGCAAGGTCCGCTCGGAGAGCGGAACCTACCTCGGAAGTGGACGGGGATAGAGGATGGTGATTGAGCCAAACTCAGGCAGAGGTGATCGGCGGTCATAGACCGCCGCTACAGGAAATTCATTTTTATGCGTGCACTGAAAATTTTTGGCGTGGCGGTGGCGGTCATCGTTGGCGGGTTCGTCGCGCGCGCGGCGAATTTCGCGCACGTCGAAGGTCGCGACATCATCGGGACCGACGGCAAGCCGCTGCTCATCCGCGGCACGAACCTCGGCAACTGGCTCGTGCCCGAGGGCTACATGTGGCGGATGAAGGGCGGGGTGGAGTCGCCCCGCGAGATCGAGGCGCTGATCGAGACGCTGCTCGGGCCGGACAAGGCGGCGGCGTTTTGGCAGGGGTACCGCGACCGCTATGTCACGCAGGCGGACATCGCTTACCTCGCGCGCGCGGGCTGCAACACGATCCGCGTGCCACTGCACTACAAGTTGTTCCTCGATGCGAATGGGGAAGGGTTTCACCGACTCGACCGCGTGGTTGAGTGGAGCCGCGCGGCGAAAGTGTATCTCATTCTCGACCTGCACTGCGCGCCCGGCGGGCAGACTGGCACCAACATCGACGACAGCCGCGGGTATCCGTGGCTCTTCGAGAGCGCGACCGCGCAGGAACAGCTCTTCACCGTGTGGCGCAACCTCGCGCGCCACTACCGCGACGAGCCGGTGGTGCTCGGCTACGATTTGCTCAACGAGCCGCTGCCGAGCTTCCCGTACTGGGAGCACCTGAAGCCGATGCTCGAGCCGCTCTTCAATCGCCTCACCTTGGCGGTGCGCGAGATCGATCCGAATCACATTGTGTTTCTCACCGGCGCGCACTGGGACTCGGATTTCAAGATCCTCGGCGCACCGCCCGCGAAGAACGTCGCGTACACATTTCACAAGTACTGGGTGCCGGTCGACGAGAAGGAGATCCGCTCGTATTTGGATTTCCGCGACAAGTACAACGTGCCGCTCTGGTGCGGCGAGACCGGCGAGAACAAGGACGACTGGATCGCGAGCTTCCGTCAGCTGCTGGAAAGCAACCAAGTCGGTTGGACCTACTGGCCCTTCAAGAAAATGGACAACACGTCGGGCTTCCTGCGCTTCGCGCGACCGGTGCACTGGGACAAGATCACCAATTTTGCGAAGCAACCGGGCGGCACGGGCTCGGATCAGGTGAAGGCGAATCTGCTCGTGCGCCCGACGCCGCAAGAGATCGAAGAGTGCTTCAAGGACCTGCTGGAAAAAATCCAACTCAGCCAGTGCGAGCCGAACAAAGGGTATATCGAGGCGCTGGGGCTGACGGTGCCGGGGAAGGAATAGGGTCGAGTGTGCCTTTCGTCTGGAGTGACCCACTGAGCGAATTACACACCCCGGCGCGGTCGCGCCACCCCTCTTGGTAGAGGGGATTTAAGGCACGGTCGGCGGCGCCGCTGGTTTTTTCTAATGCGCACACGCCTGCGCATCCCCTCTACAAGAGGGGTGCCCGAAGGGCGGGGTGTGTCAGGCGTCGATTCGGCCCAATCCAAGATCATTCACGCCAGCTGCGGGACCACCCACGGGGTGCGGTATTCGCGGGTGCGGAGTTTGTTGGCGGCGGTGGCGTTTTCGCCGGTGAATTTTTCGGTCGTGCCGTCGAAGGTCAGCGGGGCGCCGAGGGTGGCGGGGGTTTTGGCGAGGTCGACGTTGTTGGCGGCGAGGTGTTCCTGAAAGCGGCCGAAGGGTTCGGTGAGGGAGCTCTTGGCGGCGAGTTGGTCGCGGAGGTCGCCGGGGGCCATGCTGCGGCCGGTGCGGTAGGAGAGATTGGCGAGGTGGACGAGGGCGCTCGACAAGTGGCCTTGGAGGAGCGGGCCGTTGAGGTCGGATTGTTTCCGGCTGCGGACGGCGGTGATGAAGTTGGCGTGGTGGTCGCCGAAGCCTTTGAACTCTTTCAGCAGTTTGCCGTCGCGGTCGAAGGCTTGCGCGAGCGAGTAGTTGGCGGAGGGGATCGTGATGTATCCGCCCTCGCAGTGGGCGACGTTGCCGACGTTGAGGCCGAGGAATTTGTCCATGCTCGCGGCGAGCTGGCCCGCAGCGCCGAGGCCGCCCCTGCCGGCAGCGTTGCCGCTCAGTTCGTCGGGCTTCGAGGGGAGGCCGCGCACTTCGAAGATGAATGGCACGGGGTAATCGTAGTGGACGAGGAAGGTGTTGGGCGTCTCGCCGTCGTCCTCGTAGCCGAAGCGGCCGCCGATGGTGAAGACGCGCGGCGGGTGGGCGGGGTCGCCGAGGATGCGGCGACCGACGTCGAGCTGGTGGTTGCCCTGCGCGACCATGTCGCCGTTGCCCGTCTCCCACTGCCAGTGCCAGTCGTAGTGAAAATTGGTGCGGTGCAGCGGAGTGAGCGGCGCGGGGCCTTGGAACAGGTCGTAGTTGACGGTGGCGGGCGGAGCGATGGGCGCGGGGAGTTTGCCGATGCTGAGGCGGCGCTTGTAGACGATACCGCGCGCGGCGGTGAGTTTTCCGAGGTGGCCCTCGCGCATCCACGCGAGCGCCTCGGCGATGGCGGGGCTCGAGCGGTTCTGCGTATTCACTTGAACGATACGCCCGGTCGATTTCGCGGCGGCGAGGATCTGCGCGCCCTCCCAGAGATTGTGCGTGACGGGCTTTTCGTGGAGCACGTCCTTGCCCGCCTGCATGGCCCAGATGCTCTGCATCGCGTGCTGGTGGTTGGGCGTCGCGATGGCGATGGCGTCGATGTCCTTGCGCGTGAGGAGATCGCGGTAGTCGACGATGCAGTCGGGCTCGGTGCCGGCCTTGCGCGCGGCAGCGAGCTCGCGGTCGAGCACGGCGGTGTCGACATCGCAGAGCGCGACGACGCGCACGCCGGGCATCGCGCGGAAATTGGCGGCGATCTCCTTGCCGCGGCCATTGAGCCCGGCGACGGCGACACGCACGGTGTCGTTGGCGCCGGAGACCTGCGCCCACGAGCGGGCGGACAACGCCGCGCCAGCCGAAGCGAGCGCGGTGGTTTTGAGAAAAGCGCGACGCGACAGGCGAGACATGGCAGGAAACGGGTTAAGGTTTCGCGGGCGTCGGCGTGGCGGGCGCCGCAGCGGTGGGCGCAGCCTTCGGCGTGAGCGGCGTGTAGTAGTAGATGACGGTGTACGTGGCGGGCGTCTGGCCGACGTTGCGGAGCGACGTCATCGAATTGGACGCGAAGAAAATCACCGAGCCCGGGCCGCCGGTACTCGTCTGGCCATTGTAGTAGGCCTCGATGGTGCCCTCCTTCACGATGATCACCTCCTCCTGCAAATGCAGGCTCGGCTCGCTGCTCTTCTCGCCGGGCTTGAGCGTGGTGATGTGGCAATGGATCTTGTCGACGGTGGCGGTGCTGCCGTCGAACACGGCGCGGCGTTCGCCCTTGGCGTTGGGCGTGACCTCCATCTTTTCCCAGTCGTAGACGGCGCAGTGGAGTTTGTCGGCGGGGGCGGAGGGAGGATTCACGGGAGCAGCGGGGGTTTGCGCAAAGGCGGTGGCGCCGAGCGCGAGGGTGAGGAGCAGCAGGGATTTCATGACGGGGAAAATCAACGAGTGAGCCACGCGACCCACGGGCGCTTGGTGCCGGCGGTGGGCGGCGCGAGTGTGACGATGGAGCCGGCGGTGACGGGCGCGGGGGCTTGCACGAGTTCGCCGGTGGAGGAGTCGAGCCACGCGAGGTTGAACGCGCCGTGCTCGACGGAGAGGTCGAGCGAGAGCGGCTCGCCGGTCATCGTGTAGACGAGGTACGCGCGACCGGCGGCGGCCATGCACCACGCGGTGGTCGGCTGATTTTGCACAAGCGCGGCGGGGCGCATGAGCGCGCGCGTGGCGGCGGGGAGATTTTTCTCGATGGCGGCGGTGAGCGCGGGGAACTCGTCGTTCTTGTTCACGATCACGAGCGAAGGAAAGGCGTCGCGGTACTCGCGCAGCGCGCGGTAGCGGAGCGCGGGTGAGCCGGCGCGCAGCGTTTGCGTGAGGCGCTGGAACTCGGGCGCGTTGACGATGCCGGGGCCGTCGTAGATCGGGTTGGTGATCTTGGGGCGGAGCGCGGCGATGTCGGCCTCGGTGGCGATGTCGACCTGCTGTTCGCGCGGGGCCTTGTTGATGCCGCCCTTGATCGCGAAGAGCGAGCCGTCAGGCCGGTAGAACCAGTTGTGAAAGTCGATCGCGCTGATGAGCGGACCGCGCACGGGATCGGCGAGGATCGCGTCGAGCTCGGTGCGCGGGACCTCGAGGAGCAGCGTGACCTTGCGGTGATGCTCGGTCTGCCACTCGGCAATCGTATCGAGCCAGAACTGCACGAACGACAACGGCCCCGAGTACTCGCGGTCGATGGCGAAGACGACGTTCGTGTTTTGGCCGAGCACGTCGAGGCAGTGGCGGATGTAGAGCCGGTGCAACTCGCGACGCACGGGATGCGAGACATCGTAGAACGTGGATCCGGCGGGATTCTCGTCGGGGAGATCGGTCGCCTGCAGGCAGTTGACCGGGCGCCACGGGAAATCGGTGTAGTGTGCGCGCGTCTCCTGCAGCGGGTGCTGGAAATAAAAACTGTAGAGCAGAATGCGCCCGGTGGTGTCGCAGAGATCGGCGAACTCCTGCACGCGGGAGAAATACCACGGGTTGAACTTCGTGAGATCGTATTTGCTGAGGCCATCCCAGTCCTTGCCCTCGCCAGAGCGCGCCCACGGCTGCTCCATGAACGGCCCCCACACCGTGCCGTCGCGGTGCTCGGGCGCGCCGTAGTAATTGTGATTCACGCGGCGGCGGTCGTACCAGAGCCCGTAGTGCTGCACGAAGACGGAGCGTGGCGCGAGATTGGCGGCGACCTCGGCGAGATCGTCGGTGGCGCCAAGGCCGGTCTCGCCCGGCGCGAAACGCGTGAGCGCGGGGCCGTACGTGCGCGCGATCTTCGGCGGCATCTGGCCTTGGAACCACGACCAGTTGGTCATGCCGGTCCAAGCGGGCTGGCCGTCGATGGTGAAGCGGCCATTTTCGATTTTCAGCGGATGCGGCGCGCGGGAATTTTTCGCATCGGACTCGCGAGAAATAAATTGGGCGAGCTCGGCGTCGGCCAGCGGACGCGCGGCGTCGGCGGCGAGGGAGATTTTCTGTGCGGCGAGCGCGGCAACGGCATCGGGGCCGCGACGCTCGGCGAGCTGCGCGAGGTAGAGACTCGCAGGCGGGACCGCGCCGCCCTTCGTGAAATCGCGATATGGCATCGTGCGCGGATCGTAGTTCACGTTGTCGTCGACGATGTCGCCCTTGCAGCCGTAGGCCTGATTCGCGGTGCCGGGCGGGCTCTGCACCTGGAGGTCGGTGGCCTCGCAGTTCCAGAGGAGCGAGTTGGCGGCGGTCCAGCCTGCGCCCTGCGCGTCGGTGCCGGCGTTGAGGAGGCGGAGGGCGTTGCCGCGGAGGACCACGCTGTCGTAGAGCAAGCCCGAGGCCCAGCTCTCGACCGGGCCGCTGTAGTCGAGCGACTCGCGGCTGGTGCACTGGAGAAAGACATTGGGGCCGGCGGCGGCGAAGCCCGTGGTGAAATCGTGCAGCCCGTGATCGCTGCTGCAGCGCTGCACGAGCGTCTGCTGGCCGCCGATGGAAAACACGCGGCGGCGATAGCTCGCGATTTCCGAAACCGGGTCTTCGCCCGCGCAGTCCTCGATGGTGAGCGCCTGCGAATCGGCGTGGGTGTTGATGACGTAGCCGACGAAGTGCCGCGCGGTGACACGCCGCACCCAGCTCTGCTCGACGTGATCGAGATTCACGGCGCACCACGCGTGCTCCTCGTCCTGCACGGCGGAGCGATGCTCGGAGGTGAGCCGGAGGTTTTCCACACCGACGTGGGCGATGCGTCGCGAGAAATCGCCGCGGGCGACGGTGCCGCCCCCGTAGGTTTTTTCGAGCGCGGTGGTGAGCGGGGCGTCGAGCGTGAGCGTGCTGCCCTCGATGGCCGTAACGGTGCGATCCCACTCGAGGTCGCGCGAACCGGGACGCCAATGTAGCCGGCCATCGGCGCGCCAGCCGGCAAACGTGTCCATGCCGAGCAACGCGATCCACTCGGCGGTGCACGGGCGGCGGACGATCACGCGATCGCCGACGGAGAAACCCTGCGCGTTTTCGAGCGTGAGCCGCGTCGCGCCGACGGGCACGACGGCATCGGTGACGGCGCGACGGGAGTTGGCAAGTTCGGTCGGTTCGCCGCGGCCACCGACCTCAATGACCGTGCGGCGGGAGGTGCCGATGGCGGCGAGGATCGTGCCGTCGGAGCCATCACCGGAACCGCGTAGCACGACGCCGCTGGTGTCGAGCCGGAGCTGGCCCTCGATCGCGAAGCGGCCGGGAGCGAGCAGGACGGCGCCGCGGAAACCGTCGGGGCCAGCGGGCATTTTCGCGACGAGATCGAGCGCGGCCTGAATGCGCGCGCGATCGTGCTGGCCGTCAGGCGTGACAGTGATTTTTACAGGGACGAACGGGATCGCCACGCCACCGCCGCCATAGCCGGCGGTGGAGAAATCGAGCACGCGATTGCCCGCGGCGTCGGCCTCGTAGATGAGTTTCCCGGCCTTGTCGGCGCGGACGGAGACGGCGGGGCGCGGCGCGGCGTCGGCGGCGAAGGCCGGGACGGCGCAGGCGCAAACAAGCAGCGAAAAGAGCGAGCGGAAGCCGGGCAGGGGAGGCAGCATGGTCGCGGGGTGGGGCGGACGGACAGGGGGCGCGCCAGCCAGACGAAGCGGCCGGGCAACGGTGACGGGAAAACTACACGTGTCTGCGTTTCCGAGGCGAGGGTGAAGACACGACGCGCGGTTGACGGCACAGGACTTGCGGGCTGGACTGCACTTTTCCCCGTGACGAAGTCACCGAAGCGTCCAGCCGTGATTCGCTCGACTGCGGAGTTTGCCCGCCATGTCGGGCTCTCGCGCAGCGCGGTCTCGCGGGTGCTCAACGAGCAGCCAGGCCTGCTGCCGGAGACGATCGAGCGCGTGCAGCGGGCGATCGCGGAGACGGGCTTCACGCCCAACGCCCACGCGCGGCACCTGCGCGGCGCGCCGACCTCGGTGATCGGCGTGTGCATGGAAAATTTCCTCACGCCGACGGCCATCGCGAAACTCTCGGTGCTGCAGCAACGGCTGCAGGCGCGCGGCTACTCCACGCTCACGGAAATGGCGCACCGCGGTGCGTACTCGAAGGTCGTGCGGCACCTGCGCTCGCTGCGCGTGGATGGGCTGGTCTTCGTGGGGCACTACGATGTGCCGGAGCTCGCGGCGCTCACGACCGAGCTTAACCGCCATGGCACGCCGCACGTGGTGATTGACAACGCGGGCCTCGAGAGCGCGATCACCGTTTCCATCGACCGTGTCGCGGCGATGCGGCAGGTGATGGATCACCTGCTCGACCTTGGGCACCGCCGCTTCGGCCTGCTTGGACTTTCCGGTCCCTATCAGACGGTGACGGACCGCCTGCGCGGCATCCATGAAGCGTTGGCGGCGCGCGATCTCGAACCGGCGAGCTGCCTCGTGTCGCGCGACGAGCTGCATGAGCGCGGCGATCACTTCGAGTATGGCCGCACGCTCGCGGAGAGTTTTGTCGCGGCGGGCGCGTTGCCGACGGCCTTCGTGGCGGTTAATGACGAGACGGCCGTGGGTGCGCTGCTGGAATTCCAGGCGCGCGGCGTGCAAGTGCCGGAGGATATTTCGCTCGTGGGCTTCAACGACCAGAACATCTGCCTCATGACGCGCCCGCGCCTCACGAGCGTGGACCAGTGCATCGACGCGACGATCGACTGCGCCGTCGGAAAACTCCTCGAACAGATCGAGCGCGGCAAACTGGGGAAGCCGGGCACGACGTTGATCCCGTCGAATCTGATCGTACGGGCTTCGACGGGGGCGGTGAAGAAGGGGCGGCGGTAGAAGGGGGTTGGATCGGAATTTTCGGAGGGCTGGAGCAGCTATAGAAGAGTTCTGGCCACAGAAAGCACAAGAGGCGCAAGATTGAGAGGCGGTGCGATGGGCGAGAGTGGAGGTGAAAGTGGGTCGCGCATAGATTTTAGGGCGGCTCGAATGGTGGGTGGTGAGCTTGACTCGCCACGTTGCGCGGCGAGCGCGCAACCCACAGGGGCATTTGTTTTTCGGGCGAGGGGTGAGGGGATTTTATTTTTTGTGGGCGGAGGTGAAACGCGGCGAGGGCGCCGCGTCCCCATTTCTATGCAAGCGGAGCGGGATTTGCAAGGGCCGCTGTAGAGCGAATCATGACAGACGAGAGCAATTTTTGATTGACGAAACGACACGTGTCGTCAGCGATGGCGGAAGATCGACGACACGTGTCGTCGACGATAGCCCCAACCCCGTCCCCTCTGCCATGCCGTCCCTGACCATGCTTCGCCTTGGCCGCATCGCGCTGCTCGCCGCAGCCTGCGCGCTCACGACCCGCCTGTCGGCCCAGCTCGCCTGGACCGTTTTCAACGAGACCACCTCGGTCGCCGCGCCGGCCTCGACGCCGACGAGTGGCGTCGTTGTCACCGTGCCCGCCGGGCAGCGTGTGACCCTCGTCGCGACGAATTTCGTGCCGGTCGACCTCTCGGCCGCGGGCACAGAGATCTACGCGACAGTGAATTTCAAAGTCTCGGGCGGCCTCTCGTCGATCGGCAGCGGCACGCGCGCGATCGGCTTCGGCATGTACAACAACGCCACGACCGCGACCAACTACGCAGACGACGGCGGCTATTTCACGTGGCTCAACGGCCGCGCGACCGGCTCGTTGATCGAGCTGCGCCGCCGCAATGGCGACGGCACCTCGGCCAGCCTGCTCAATCCGACGGGCACGGCGTTTGTCTCGCTCGGGACCGGCACGGCGACGCAGACGGCGGGCGCGCTCTCCGACGGCAACAACTACTCGATCCAGCTCCACCTCATGGGCCGCAGCGGCGGCGTGTCGCTCGGCAACACCAGCTCGACGACCACGGGCGCGGGCATCTGGGTGAGCGGCGATGGGCTGAGCCAGACGGCGTTTACCAATCCCGACCTGCCGCCGGTGGCGACGGTGTTCAACGAGATCGGCTTCATGTTTCTCAACACGACCAACGCGGACGTGACGCTGACGGTCAACTCGCTGACCGGCCTCACCTCGATCAATCCGCCCGCGGTCGCGACGCAGCCCGCGGCGATCATCGTGAATCCCGGCCAGCCCGCGACCTTCACGGTCGGCGCGACTGGCACGGCGCCGCTCACGTATCAGTGGAAAAAAGACGGCACCAACATCACCGGCGCGACGAGCGCGAGCTACACCGTGGCGAATCCGCAGACGGCGGACGCGGGCAGCTACACGGTGACGATCACGAACGCCTACGGCACGGCGACCAGCAATGGCGCGTCGCTCACGGTCACGAGTGCGGCAGTGCCCGCCACGATCACCTCGCAGCCTGTGGGCATTACGGTGAATGCGGGTGCTGACGCGACGTTTTCGGTGACGGCGTTTGGCAGCGCGCCGCTCGCGTATCAGTGGAAGAAGGACGGCACCAACATCACGGGCGCGACCTCCGCGAGCTATACGGTTTCCAAGGCCGGCGCGGCAGATGCGGGCAGCTACACCGTGGTTGTGAGCAACACGACCAGCACGGTCACGAGCTCGGCGGCAGTGCTCTCCGTTAACACCGCGCCGACGATCACGACGCAGCCGGTGAGTGTGACGAGCGCGGCGGGACAGAACGTGACCTTCAGCGTGACGGCGGCGGGCAGCCCCGCGCCGACCTACCAGTGGGCGCGCAACGGCACCAACATCACCGGCGCGACCTCATCGACGCTCACGCTCAGCAACATCACGCTCGCGAACACGGGCGTGTACACGGTGCGCGTGACGAATTCCGTCGGCGCCGTTTCCAGCAATGCGGCGGTGCTTGCGATCCCCTCGGCGATGACGGCGACGGCGGTGACGCCGGCCAACGGCACGACCGGCGTGAACACGGACGCGACGCTCAGCGTGACGTTTGACCGCGCGCCGACCATCGGCACCACGGGCCGCATCCGGATCTTTCGCGCGTCGGACGACACGGTGGTCGACACCCTCGATCTCGGCACCACGCCGTACACGCGCAAGATCGGCACGCAGTCGGTCGATTTCATTTTCTACCCGATCATCGTGACGGGCAACACCGCGGCGATCTACCCGCACGCGGGCGTGCTCGCCTACGGCCAGACCTACTACGTACAGATGGAGCAGAGCACGATCCTCGACTCCACCGGCGCGTCATTCACGGGCATCAACGACAAGACCTCGTGGCGCTTCACGACGAAGGCAGCGGGCCCCGCGGCGGACGCGACCGCGGTGACCGTGGCGGCGGACGGCAGCGGCGATTTCAGCACGGTGCAGGGCGCGATCGACTTCGTGCCGGTGAACAACAGCAAGCGCGTCGTCATCACGGTGAAGAAGGGCACGTATACCGAAATCTGCTACGTCGGTACGGCGAAGCCGTTCGTCACGATCCGCGGCGAAGATCGTGCGAACACGATCATCCAGTACGCGAACAACAACAACTTCAACACGCTCACAGGTAACAACCGCGTGCTCTTCGGCGTAGATGCGTCGGACTTTACGCTTGAGACCATCACGTTGAAAAACACCACGCCGCAGGGCGGGTCGCAGGCGGAGGCGTTTCGCGGCAACGCGGTCCGCATCCTCCTCAATCGCGTCAACCTCCTCAGTCGCCAGGACACGCTGCTGATCAACGGCACGACCTGCACGGCGTTCGTCACGGACAGCTACATCGAGGGCAACACGGACTTCATGTGGGGCAGCGGCGCGGTGTACATCCAGCGTTGCGAGCTCAAGGCGCTCGACACCGGCACCGCGACGGAAGGTTACTACACGCAGATCCGCAACGGCGCGACGGGGCTCGGCAACGTGTATGTCGATTGCCGCCTCACGGTGGCGGACGGTGTCGTTGGCAAGAGCACGTACTTCCTCGGCCGCATCGATCCCAACACGGGCAACTTCCCGTACAGCCAGGCCGTCTACCTTAACTGCGCCATGGGGCCGCACATCAACGCGGCGGGCTGGCAGCTCAACAACGCGACGACCTCGGCGACGGTGCAGGACTGGGAGTACCGCAGCACGGACCTCAACGGCGGCCTGCTCGACGTGAGCAAGCGCCTCAGCTCCTCGCGGCAGATCTCCGAGACGGAAGCGAATCTCTACCGCAATCCCGCGTACGTGCTCGGCGGCTGGGTGCCGCAGATCGCACCGACTATCGAGACCTCGCCCGCGGCGCAGACGGTGAACGTCGGCGCGAATGCGAAACTCACGGTCGTGGCCAACGGTTATCCGGTACCCTCGATCCAGTGGTTCAAGAACGGCGTGGCACTCCTCGGCGCCACCGATGCGACGCTCGTGCTGCCCAATGTGCAGACGACCGATGCGGCGAACTATACCGCGACGGTGAGCAGCGTGCTTGGCTCGGTGACGAGCTCGCCCGCGGCGCTCACGGTCGGCCGCGGCAAATACGCCGGCACCTACTTCGGCGCACTCGGCAGCAGCCCGGCGGGCACTTATGCGCTGTATGTGCGCGATGACAGCACGGGCGTGTTTCTCGGCCAGCTCGGCACGACGACGATCGTGAATCGCACCGTGATCGTCGACGGCACGGGCAAGTTTACCTTCGCGAACGGCAGCACCACGATCACCGGCACGATCGACGCGAGCGGCAACATCACCGGCACGCCGACCCTCACGGGCGCGCGCTCGGCGGCCGGCAGCACGGCGGCGTATGCGGGCTATTACCAGACGGGCGCCAATGGCGCAGCGGCGACGACGAGCATCATCGTCGGCGGCGCGGGCCAGGCGTATGCCTTCGTGCAAAACGGCGCGACCGTCGCGGCCGGCTCTGGCACGGTGAGCACCGCGGGTGTGGTGAGCGTGACGGCTGGCAGCACGACCGTGACCTCGACCATCGCGAGCACTGGTGGCTCGGCGAGCACGACGATCACCGGCTCCTCCACGACCCAGACCGGCGTCAACGATCTCACGGCGACCGCACAGCGCATCCGGCAGTTCTCGAATCGCGCCCGCGTTGACGGCTCGAACAGCGCGACGGTGGGCTTTGTCGTCACGGGCGACACGGCGGATAGCTTCCTGATCCGCGCGATCGGGCCGACCCTCGCGGATGCGTTTGCGGTGACGCCCGCGCTCTCGAATCCGAAGCTCGATATCTATCGCAGCGGCGTGCTCCTCGCGAGCAACACCAACTGGATCACGAGCAATACCTCCGAGATCGCGCTCGCGGGCGCGCAGTCGGGGGCGTTTCCGCTCCGCGCGACGCTCGCTGATTCGGCGATCCGTCTCGCGCTCTCGCCCGGTGCGTACACCGCGGTCATGAGCAGCGCCAACGGTGCAACGTCGGGTGTCGGCCTCCTCGAGGTGTACGACCTCAGCGGTGGCAATGCCGGCCAGCGCCTCGTGAACTATTCCGCGGGCGGCAATGTCAGCGCGGGCGTCAACACGCTGATCGCGGGCCTCGCGGTGAGCGGCAGCGCGCCGAAGCGCCTGCTCGTGCGCGCGGTGGGCCCGAGCCTCGCGCAGTTCAACGTGAGCAACCCGCTCGCGAAGCCGATCCTCGCGCTCTACCGCGGCGGCACGCTCGTCGCGACCAACACGGGCGTCGGCACCTCGGCTGACGCGGCGGCGATCACGAGCACGGCGGGCGACGTCGGAGCCTTTGCGCTCACGGCGGGCGCGGCCGACTCCGCGCTGCTTATCAATCTCGCGCCCGGCGCATACACGGCGCAGGTGTCGAGCGCCGATGGCGGCACGGGTTTTGCCCTGATCGAGTTCTACGAGGTGCCCTGAGCGGCACCGAGTGTTGCACCCCTTGGCCGCCTCACCCCGAGGCGGCCAGTATAACCCATGACTGAACACAACCCCATGAAACCGAATCTTTCGTCCTCCCGCGCGCTCACCGGAGCGTTGCTCGGCCTGCTCGCCCTCGTCCCCGCCCGCGCCACGACGTACACCGTCACCGCCGGCAGCTCGTCCGACCTGCAGTCGAAGATCAACGGCGCCGTCGCCGGCGACGTCATCCAAGTGCCCGCGGGCACCTACAGCGTTGCGTTTGTGAGCAACCAGTCGGGCGGCGCAGGCACCTCCTCGTCGAAGATCACGCTCGTCGGCACAGGCTCGAGTCGGCCGATCCTCGACTTCGGCTGGTCGACCAGCGGCGGCAAGAGCGGCCTCGAGCTCGTGAAGAACTACTGGAACATCCAGAAGATCGAACTGAAGCACTCGGCCACGACCGGCGTGAACATCTACGCGAGCGGCACGACCGTGATGGGCTGCTACACGCACAACAACTTCAACACCGGCCTCCAGATCTACGGCGGCAACAGCTCGTACACCCCCGCGAACAACACGATCCAGTACTGTGATTCGTACTACAACGCGATGGCCGACTCCAACACGGCGCTGCAGACGGTCGGCGGCGTGACCGGCGAGGCCAATGCCGACGGGTTCACCGCGAAGTTCCAGTACGTGAGCACGGGCAATTCGTTCACGGGCTGCCGCTCGTTTAACAACGGCGACGATGGCTGGGATTTCTGGCAGGCGCCGAACAAGGTCACGATCACGAACTCGATGTGCAACGCCAACGGCAAGTTCACCAACGGTGGCTCCAGCAGCGGCGACGGCAACGGCTTCAAGATGGGCGGCGGCGGCTCGGTCGCGGAGAAGCACTCACTCTCGAACTGCATCTCGTCGAACAATCGCAACAACGGCTTCGACTACAACGGCACGCCGACGAGCGGCGAAGTGCTGAGCCAGAACACGAGCTACAACAACGGCGCGCGGAATTTCCGCCTCTCCGACGCATCGGTGAGCCTGAGCTATACGCTGACGAACAATCTCTCGGTCAACGGCGTGTCGGCCGACAACCCGCCGACCTCCGGCTCGGGCAACGTGTGGGAGTCGAATTCGTACACGAGCTCGGTCTTCACCTCCACGAGCACCTCGGCCGTGACGCGCGACAGCAGCTACGTGCTGCACTTCGGCAGCTACCTCCTGCCGACCTCGGCCTCCGGCCTGAGCGGCAAGGGCGCGTCGCTGCCCTGAGTGAGTTGAGCAATAATCTTGGGAGCGTCGTTCGCGCGCTCGCATAAACCCACCGATGACGAATCGAGTTTAGATCCTGCAGGAGTCTCCCGTGGAAACGGACGGGCGGGCCGCCCGTCCCTACCACGCGAGGCAAAGCACATGGGCTGACAAACAGGATGTGAACGCGACGCGTGATCGGTGATGCGAGTGACGGCCAGCGGCCGGCGCTCCCAACCGGTAAAAGAACACACACACAAACCGACTCCGATGAACCCCCGCTGGTCCACGCCCACGCTGCTGGCTACCTGCGCCCTCGCGGCGCTTGGCGGCTATGGTGCGGCTCGGCGCGGAGCGGCCCTGACGCAGCCGACCGTGCAAACTCCTCCGTCTCCGCCGGCCGCAGTGGCCCCGGTGGCGCCCCCGGCCCCGGTGTCCGCACCGGCGGAGGCGGAGGAAACGCGCTGGCGCGACCTCCGCGCGCGGCCGGCGTGCCAGGACAACGACGAGCAGCTCATCGCCGCACTGGAGACGCTCGCCGCGCGCGATCCCGCGCGGGCGCTCGCGCTCGTGCAGGCCGAGACGAAGCAGCGGCTCCGCTGGGAGGAGTTTCGCGCGCTGCTCCGCGGGTGGGCGCGCCGCGATGCCGACGCCGCGGGCGCATGGGCGATGCAGCAGACGTATCTGGACAAGACGATCGCGGTCGACGCGGTGCTCGCGGGCCTCGTCGACGACCCGGCGCGAGCGGTGGCGCTCACGCGGAAATTTTCCGCGGAGTCGCCGAGCGATGCGAATTTCTTCGGCAACGCCCTCCTCTCGCTCCTCGCGAAGCACGGGCAGTTCGACGTGGCGGCGGCGTTTGCGCACGCGGCACCGGCCGAGGTGCGCGCCGACTGGCTCGGCATGACGTACGAACTCTGGGCGGCGCAACAGCCTGCGGGCGCGCTGGCCGCGGTGGGCCGCGTGACTGAGCCCGAGCAACGCGCGCCGCTCCTGCACGCCGCCATCGAAGGCTGGGCGCAGGCGGACCCGCGCGCGCTGGCCGACTACGCGGCGACATCGCTCACCGACGAATCGCGCACGCAGGCATATACCGCCGCGCTGCGCGCGTGGGCGGCGCTCGATGTGGTGGCGGCGGCGGAGTGGATCGGGAAACGCGACCCCGCGCCGGAGCTGGATGCGGCGGTGGCCGCGCTGGCGACGACCCCGCAGCTCCTACGGCACCCGGAGATGGCGCTCCAGTGGGCCAAGGCCGTGTCGGACCCGGGGCGCCGGGCGACGATCCAGAGCGACGTGTTTCACGAGTGGGCGCAGCTCAACCCGGCGGCGGCGCGGCGCGGGGTGGAGCAGTCCATGGACGTGCCGCCGGAGGAAAAAACGCGCCTCCTCGCCAGCCTGCCCCGCGCCTGAGTTTCAGAGGGAAATCTTATTTTCTGGGTGATATGGTTAGGTCACGCGCCGTGACGAATGGTTGTCCGGCGCGTCTTTCTTTTACGCACATGCAACTCCTACCCCGTGTTAGCCTGCTGGCTTTGCTGTTGTCCGGGTCCTTGCTCGCGAAGGATCTCGTCGTCGCGCCCGATGGGTCGGGCGATTTCAAAACGCTGCAGGAGGCGATCAACGCCGTCCCGGCGAACTCCGACGCGCGCACCACGATCCTCGTGAAAAAAGGCACGTACGCGGAGCTGATCGTCGTGCCCGCGGACCGGAAGAATCTCACCATCCGCGGCGAAGACCGGAAGACGACGATCGTGGCGGCGACCAACAACGCGAAGGTGAATCTCGGCGGGCACCGCTGCTCGTTTTCGGTGACGGCGGATGGGTTTCACCTCGAGGACATCACGCTGCACAACACCACGCCGAAGGGCGGCTCGCAGGCCGAGTCGCTCGACCTCCGCGCGGACAAGGGCGTGATCCGCCACTGCGATTTTAAGAGCTTCCAGGACACGCTGCGCATCAATGGCCGCGTGTACTTCGACGAGTGCTACATCGAGGGCGACGTCGACTTCATCTGGGGCAACGGCGTGGTGTACTTCAACCGCTGCGATATCCGTGCGGTGCATCCGGGCTACCTCGTGCAGTCCCGCAACAAGGCGGAGAAGCTCGGGTATGTCTTCGTCGACTGCACGCTCACCGCCGCGGACGACGTGAAGAGCTACGTGCTGGCGCGCATCGACCCGAAGGTTTACCCGGACAGCCACGTGGCCTTCATCCACTGCAAGATGGGGTCGTTTGTCTCGCCGGCGGGCTGGGTCTTCGACGGCCCCGGCAAGGATGCGCCGAAGGATCACATCCGTTTCTGGGAATTCCAGTCGATGGACGCGGACGGCAAACCGCTCGATGTGAGCCAGCGCATCGCGGGCTCGACGCAGATCGGCAAGGAAGAGGCGGACCGGATGCGCGACGTGAAGTACGTGCTCGGCGGGAGCGATGGGTGGGATCCGCGGAAGTGAGTTTGTTTTTACAGGAGAGAACGGAGGAAAGGCAGGAGGTCGGAGGCGGATTTATTTGAACCACGAATGGACACGAAGGCACACGAATGGGGAGCGGATCGGAAAGGATTTTTACAGAAGGGAACGAAGGGAACGAAGGTAACGAAGCGCTTGGGGCTGCGAAGGGGAGGTTCTTTTTTACACGAAGATCGCAGAGGGCGCGAAGAGCGGAGGGGGCTTCGCGATCTTTGCGGCCTTCGTGTGAAATGGATCGGGGATTTTAACCGCGGATTTCACGGATGAATACGGATGACTTTATGGGAGCGCGACCGCCCTCGGTCGCAAGGACGCAGAGCGACCGGGGGCGGTCGGGCTCCCATGCAGGCGTGGCTGAACAACCAAAGAAATTTTCTTACTATGAATGCTTATCTTAAAATGGTGTTGGCGGCGGTCGTGACGGCCGGGGCGGCGGTGGCGGCGGGGTTGCCGGCGTTTCCGGGGGCGGAGGGGTTTGGTTCAACCACACCGGGTGGGCGCGGGGGCAGAGTGCTCTTCGTGACGAATCTCGATGACTCCGGGCCGGGGAGTTTCCGCGCGGCGTGTGCGGCGGAGGGTCCGCGCATCGTGGTGTTTCAGGTGAGCGGGACGATCGCATTGAAGAGTCCGCTGACGGTGACGCAGCCGTTTCTCACCATCGCGGGGCAGACGGCGCCGGGCGATGGCATCTGCCTGCGCGATGCGACGTTTGGCATCCAGACGCACGACGTGATCGTGCGCTACCTGCGCAGCCGGCTGGGCGACGTGACGGCGCGCGAGGCGGACTGCATCGACCTGCTCAACGGCGCGCACGACTGCATCATCGACCACTGCTCGGCCACGTGGTCGATCGACGAGTGCCTCTCGACCTCGGGCAACGACCAGAACTGCACGATCCAGTGGTGCCTGATCGGCGAGTCGCTGAAGATGAGCAAGCACGCGAAGGGTTCGCACGGCTACGGCTCGCTCGCGCGGGCGAACGGCCCGATGTCGTGGCACAACAATCTCTGGATCCACAACGATGCGCGCAACCCGCGCCTCGGCGACGCGTACGACAAGCCGCCGTCCCCGACCTTCGATGTGCGCAACAACGTGATCTACGATTTCGGCGCCACGGCGTCGGGCCTCACGCAGGGACACTGGGTGGGCAACTACGTCGGCAACTTCGTGCGCCCCGGCCCGAGCAGCAAAGCACCGACGCCGATCCACATCGGGAACAAGCCGGTGGACTCGGACATCACGTTTTTCCTCGAGGGCAATGTGTTCGACGGCCACGAGGATTTCACGGCGGACAACGCGAAGTTCATCGACGCGTACGAGATCGACGGCAAGCCGCAGGCGAAGACGGTGAAGGTGCCGTTTGCCACCGCGCCCGTGACGACGCTCCCCGCGGCGAAGGCGTACGAACTCGTGCTGGCCTCCGTCGGTGCCTCGCTGCCGAAGCGTGACAGCGTGGACGCGCGCTTGATCGCCGATGTGCGCAATCGCACCGGCAAGCTGATCAATTCACAGACCGAAGTCGGCAGCTGGCCCGAGCTGAAGAGCGCGGCCGCACCGGCGGACAGCGATCACGATGGCATTCCGGATGTGTGGGAGAGCGCGCATGGGCTCGACCCGAAGAATGGGAAGGATGCGAACGGCGTCGCGAAGAGCGGGTACACGTGGATCGAGGAGTATGTGAATTCGATCGGGAGCGCTGCAGCGAAGTAGTCTTGTTTTTACAGGAGAGAACGGAGGAAAGGCAGGAGATCGGAGGAGGACTTTTTGAACCACGAATGGACACGAAGGCACACGAATAGAGAACGGGAGCGGGGTGGTTTTACAGAAGAGAACGGAGGTAACGAAGAGAGTGGGGCTGCGGCGGAGATTTATTTTTTTACACCAAGATCGCTAAGATCGCGAAGAATCGCTGGTTCTTCGCGATCTTTGCGGCCTTCGTGTAAATGGATTGGGGCGTAAAGCTCCTCCTACAGTTTCGACCTCACTTACTCCGGCAGCAGGTCGCTGGTAGTAGGTTCGCCGATTTTGACTTCGAAGCGGTCGTCGTAGCACTTCACGCGGCGGTAGTCGGAGTACTCGCGAACGATGACGACATCGCCGGAGTCGCGGCCGAAGAGGTGGGCCTGATAGTGCATCATGGCTTTGGCGATGAAGGGCGGGAGCGCGGGCTCGATCACGGTGTAGTCGGTCGCGGTATCCCACGTGAGGATCTTCATTGCGCCGCCAAAGATGGAGGTTTCGCCGAGGTAGGTCTGCTGGTGGTGCAGCACGGCTTGGTGAGTTTCGTCGACGAGGTAGGCCTCGCGGCTCGCGGGGAGGTCGCCGATGAGCGGGACGTGGGCGGCCTCTCGATTGAAACGATACATGCCCGGGCCGCCTTCGGTGTCGTGCGTGACGGAGAGGTCGGAGTAGAGCGCCCGGCGCGTGGTTTTTTCGGCGACGGGCTTTTCCTTCGCGGCGCGGGCGAGTTGTTTTTTCCACGCTTTCAGGCGGGAGGCGCGGTAGTCGGCCTGGGCTTGGTCGGTCGGCTTCTCGCCATTGAAGCTGAGGAGGGTCCAGAGTTTTTCCTCGGGCTCATGCGGATCGTAGCGCTCGGTGGTGATGAGGACACCCTCGGCCTTGGTGGTCGTGGTGGTGAGGAGGTAGGTCCAGCAACCGCGCGCACGCTGGAGGTCGGTGAGGGCGGCGGTGAGGGGAGCGACCTCGTCGGTGCGGCGCTGCTTCTCGGTGGCGACGGCCTCGCGCGTGACACGCTTGGTGGCGATCTTCGCGGCTTCGTCGGCGTCCTTGCCCTTGGCGGTTTCGACCGCGGTCTCACGCGCGACCGCGGCCTGAAACTCCGGCTTGGTGACGTCGACATTGCGATATGATGACTTGTTGGGCCGTGAAGCGCAGCCAGCGATGCACGTGGCGGCGAGAGCCAGCAGCAGGGAGAGTGAAATGGGGTGGCGGGTGCGGGCGGTCATCGGGGAGGAAGGCTCAGAGTGCATTCAGGCGGAAGTGGGCAGCACGGGGAGGTATCGCATGATGCGTCTGCGGGAAGACGTGGAATGTTCCGGTTATGGCACGGAGTGGTGGTAGCGCGCGAAGCTTTGGGGTGATATTTCAAAATCGCCTTTTTTCGGCGCAAACATGCTAGTAGGGAAAGCCGACTTGGGGTTGGCTAAAACAATCGTTAGCCAAGAAATATGGAAGGCCCGTTCCGCAATAATTTCATCGTTGATCGACATACCGAAGGTGTCGGTTGGGATACGTTCACGATTGTCGCGACAAAGGAAGACTTGGCGGCCTTGGCTGTGTCGGTCGAGCAAGAGGCCGTAAAAAGCGGAAAGATTGTTTATCGCTATGCCACGCTTGCGCACGGAAAGAACGCGCGAGTGCAAATCGCATTTCGTTCGTCCACAAAAGAGGAAGTGGATCGTCTCCACGAAATCCCGATACCCAATCGCGCAGTCCAAGCTTTCATGCTACTTGGTTTTTTGGGTATCGTCGTATTGGCGTTTGTTGGAGCGTGTTCGCTCGTTAAGTGAGGAAGGGATTAACTTGGAGTACCTGATAGTGAAAATTCAGAGCGTGGGTTTCCGGACCCAATGTGAGTTTGATCGTGGTGCGACGGGCATCGCTAAATTTGAATTGGCGTAAACATCGCTGGATAAAGAAAGCTGCATGAAAATTCGCATCAAAAGCACACCGCTGGGAGAGGCCCCGGAGCAAGTGCGACAGGCTTGGATTGGACTGGAGATTCCGGTGCCAGCACGATTCAGCGGTAGGCGCAAGAAATGGGGCGTAGGTGTTTTATCCGGCCCAAGGAGTTTGTATGGCTTCCTAGTCGCATTCGTATTTGGCCACGTCCAGAGATATGAAGGCTACACGGTGAGTGCACGGGTGGCGGTGGAGCTATTGGCGGTTCGCTCTCCCGAGGCGGCAGACTGGTGGCGAAAGCACGCACCCCATCTCTTCACCCGGGAACGTCATTTTATTTTTCCGGCTGAGAACTGTGAAGAAATCCCAGAAGATCATGACCAGCTATCAAAGCAGTTGGCGGCGCTAGCGGCGAAAAGTGCAGGCGCGACCTCGGCTCGTCCTCAGCGTTCGGAAAAAGTCAGGCGCTCGCAGCCCGTTCCCGACGTCACAGATACAGACGTGCGGCGCGTAGCGCTCCGAGATTTTGGTGCTGAGAAGCTGGCGCTGGTGCTATCGACCATCGGAGAGTTTGAGAAAAAACGAGGGAGAGCGCCCGGGGCGCGAGTTAGCCTCGCGATTTTGAAGATGGCGCAAGGCGACTTGGATCATCTTAGACAAGCGACGCAGCTTGCGATTGAGGATGACAGAGACGCGATTGTGGGCGCAGAGTATCCCCGCTACATGCGTGAGGTCGGTTTTTCTGAGGTGCCGGCCGAGGTGGTCCAGAAAGTGATCGCTGCGGATTGGCAGCAGTATCGGGAGTGGCTGGATCGAAAATGAAAAAGCCGAGCGAGACGCTAGAGCTACCGAGTGCAGCGGTCACGTTCAGCGCTCACGCACGACTCACGCTCGCTGCGATGGCGGTTTGTCCTTAATGGGAGGCAATCAATGATTGCCACGTCCTCGGATCGTCGGGCCGTCCGTTGGCATTTTATTCTCATGATGAGTTCGGAAGGAAAAGAGGCTGACTAAGCCCAGAACCAATGCCCGCCACTATCATGGATCATGCTGGTGCGTCCTCTTCGACATTTGCGTTGGGGCGTATTTTTGACGTGAGGTAAGAAGCCATGCATGCGTGTCCAAAATGTGGGGCGATGGCAATCGAGGCTCGGTGGCAGGGCCTGTGTTATTCGTTTCGTTGTGCCAGGTGCGATTGGGGAGCGGCGACCACGCGATTTCCGCCGATCATGGTTGATCAAGGGCCATATCGCATTGTGATTACTTCCCTCGGGGCCGATCCAAATCGATCATTGATCGTGCTCAATCGGCGGTTCAGCCATGGTATTCTACGCACCCGCGAATTGTTTTCGGCCGGAGAGCGCGAACTGGTCTCTGGCACGGCGGTGACCGTATGGCGGGAAGCGCAGTCGCTGCGTGCGGAGCACGTGCCCTTTCGTATCGAGCCGTATTTCCCCTATGATCTCGAAACCTACGATGCGCAGCACGGGCATGAACATGACTGGCGAAGCGCCACACTTTAGCGTGCCCAGAGCGGTGCGAGCATTCAGAAAGAAGCCATGAACAACCAAGGGCTTTGTGCGTTATGCGGATTGGCGTCTTATCTCGGCCGATTGGTGGAAGAAGAAAGAGGCGTGTATTATTGGCGATGACTCGTGCGGCAATTATTACCTGCGAGTGTGCGACGGAACGGTTCGTTTCTGGGACTATGAAACGGAGCGGGATGAGATTTTGTTTCCCAGTGTGCGTGAATTTTTAGCGGCACTCGAGGCGCCGACGCCTGTGCAATTGAAGCCCGGACAGGTGAAGCGGGTGTGAATCGATCCCGAGTTTTTGCGAGAGCAGCAAAAGGAGGGAAATGCCTGATCGGTGCTAGCGGGGGCGGCTATCGCGTTGGCCTAGATCGAATTTTGACGCGTCAGGTTTCCCAATCGCTTTGGGCGATGCTTGGGCTCGGCTCTTTGGTGGGCGGAGTTGAGCGTGGCGGGTTAGGGATAGCGCGCACTGCTGCGGAGATTTTCCGGCAATACATTCTATGGAGTCCACTGGACTCTACGAAGGTTATTGTGGGGGCGGGGAGGAAATGGTATGATCGAAACGCGCGGCGGAGGTGAAGTGTGTGAGCGATGCACGTCGTCGGGCGGTTCTTTGATAGTTTTCGGGAGCGTTCCCCCGGGGAGGGAGGGCAAATGTTACCCACGGGGAACGAGTGAGAGCGGGTGTGAGGTGGGTAGAGTGAAGCTCGGAAGCCGACAAAGGCGTCGGCGTTCCCATGCAGGCGTGGTGCGAGAGGGAAATGTTACCCGCGGAGTACAGAACTTCCGCTGATTGCGCTCGGTTGAGGCGCAAATGTTACCCGCCGGGTACAAAGCTCACGTGGATGCGCTTAGGCTGGAGCGCGAATGTTACCCGTGGGGTGTCATCTCGCGGCTGACGAGCTACGGTTTTGCGGGAGCGAGTTCTAGGCGGAAGCCGATGGCGTGGTGGAAGGGCATCGCGGTGGGGCAGGTGAGTTCGAGGGCGGTGGGGGTTTGTTTCCACGCGACTTCGCTGGCGCCGAGGAGGGTGATGCGGGCGATGGGTTGGTCGAGGAGGTGGGCGTCGGTGCCGAGGGATTTGATCGCGAGGACTTCGCCGGACTGGGGCACGGTCATGCACCAGGCGTAGACGCAGCCGTCGGCGCCGAGGGTGAAGCGGAAATCGGTCGTGTTGAAAGGGAGCGCGGCGGTGGCGGCGCCGAGTTTGCCGCGGTGTACGAGGGGGCGGGGCGGGGCGTCGGGCTTGGCGAGGTCGGGTAACATTTGGCCCTCGCCCCATTTCTTCCACGCGCGGCTGCCGTAGAGGCCGGGGCCGTTGACGCGCATCCATGCGCCCATGTCGCGGAGCATGGCGTGGCAGGCGGGCTCGAGATCACCCTCGGGCGTGAGCGGGACGGCGCAGGCGTAGTTGCCGCCGCGCGAGGCGTATTCGAGGAGGCTGCGGACGAGGTTAATGGCCTGATAGCTGTATCCACTTCCCCAATACCAATCGCCGATGGGATTTTCGCCGATCCATGGCTGGTCGGTCTTGATGTCGGCGGGGACATTGACCTCGGACGTCATGCCGACGGCGGGATTTTTGTTTTGAAACTTGATGAACGCGATGCCGTCGACGCGGCCGTGCTCGGCGAGGGAGCGATTGTAGAAGTGAGCGACGACGCGACGACCAGCGTCGGTCTTGAGGCCGGTGCCGCTCTTCAGGCCGGAGAAGGGCTCGGGCGAGTTGCCGTCGGTGTAAAAGAAATCGGGGTCGTACTTGTCGATCGCGTCCTGGATGCGGCGGGCCCACCACTCGGCGTACCACGTGCCGTAGGCGATGTGGTCCTGGAAGATGCCCTGCGCGGGGGCGGTGGGGTTTTCGAGGAGCGTGGCGTACTCGCGGAGGTCTACGGTGTAGAGCAGGCGCGGGTCGAGGCCTTCCCACCATTTGCCCTTGCCGTCGGCGAGCGTGAGGTGGCCGTCGTAGGGTACGCCGGTCTTGGGACCGGATTTGTCGGAGCTGAAAGCGTGGGCCCACCACCACCACGTATACTCGTGGTGAAACGTGATGCCGAAACGCATCGCGTGCCTGCGCGCCTCGGCGGCCCACGCGCCGATCATGTCCTTCTTCGGGCCGACGCGGGTGGAATTCCACGGCTGGTACTTCGAGTCCCAGAGGTCGAAGTTGTCGTGGTGCACGCCGACGACCATCATGAAGCGCATGCCGGCATCGGCGAACGCGTCGGTGAGCGCAACAGGGTCCCACTTTGGCGCGGTCCACGCGTGAAGCACGTCCTTGTAGCCGACCTCGGACGGGTGGCCGAAATTTTTGAGGTGGTTACGATACGCCTCGGTACCCTCGCGGTAGAGATTGCGCGCGTACCAGTCGCCGCTGCGGCCGGAGGCCTGCGGACCCCAGTGGACGAAGACGCCGAATTTGGCGTCGTTGAACCACGCGGGCGCACCGGGGTAGTGGGCCTTGATCGATTCCCACGTGGGCTCGAAAGGACCGTCGGCGATGGGGAAATCGAGTTTGATCTCGGGCGCGGTTTTCGGATCGGCGGCGACCTTGCTGCCCGGTGCGGCGGGTGGCGGCATGGCCGGCATGCGGTCGAGCGACCACGTGTTGGCCGCGCGAAGCGAGACGGCGGAGAGCGCTGCGGCGCTGACGGCGAGTGAGACGCGGAAGAGTTTCATGCGCCCGAGGCGGGGCTGCGGTAGTCGGCGTCGCTGACTTGCTCCTGCCACGTGGCGGAAGTGCCGGCGGCGTCGGTCTGCTGGATCGCGAGATGGGCCATGAGATGATCGGGCGCGGCGCCGTGCCAGTGACGCTCGCCCGGCTCGAACCACACGGTGTCGCCGGGACGGACCTCGATCACGGGACCGCCCGCGCGTTGCACGCGGCCGATGCCGGCGAGGATGTGGATCGTCTGGCCATTGGGATGTGTGTGCCACGCGGTGCGGGCACCGGGCTCGAAGGTGACGCGCAAGGCGCGCACGCTGGAGCCGGCGGCACCGGAGGCGATCTCATCGAGCCAGACCGTGCCGGTGAAATATTCGGCGGGGCCGCGTTTCGTCTTCGTCTCGGGGGCGCGCGTGACGTTCATCCCACGACGCCAGACACGCCGGGCGCGTTGTCAACTTCGTGGACGAAGAACCGGCTATCGACGCGGTGCTCGGGCAGGCGGAGGAGTCGGTCGAAACGGAAGCCGAGCTTGCCGAGCAGGCGGATCGAGGCGGGGTTTTCGAGCGCGGTGAGGGCGACGATGCGTTTGCGGCCGAGGGTAGTGTGCGCGTGGTCGAGCACGACGGAGGCGGCCTCGTAGGCGTAGCCCTGACCCCAGTGGCGTGCGAGAAAGGCGAAGCCGAGATCGATGTCGGCGAGCGAGTCGCGCTGGATGAGTCCGCAGATGCCGAGCGGCATGCGGTCGGATTGGCGCTCGACGGCGAGCAGGCCGAAGCCGCAACGCGCGTACATCGCGACCGGGCCGTGGCCGATGTAGGCGCGGGCGGCGTCGAGGGTGCGCACGCCGCGGTCGCCGATGAACTGGTGCCACGCCGGCTCATTGAGCAGCTCGAGGATGAACGCGTCATCCTCAGCGACGAGTGGCCGGAGGCGGAGGCGGGCGGTGGTGTGATGCATCGGAGGAGGCGAGGCCGGGCGAAATGCGCGGTGCGGCGAGAACCGTCGGTCGAAAGATGGGTCGGTAGATTGCAGCCGGCGGGCGATCCTGTCCACGCGGCAAGTTTCTCCATGAAAAAAACCTCCACCTCATCCTCCTCCTCTATCACCCGCGACGAACTCGTGCGGCTGCTCAACGAAGACCTTTCGCGTGAATATCAGGCTGTGATCGCCTACATCGTCTACAGCCAGACGATCAAGGGCGCGGCTTATCTCCACATCGCCAAGGAACTCGAAAAACATGCGAGCGAGGAACTGGACCACGCGATCCGCATCGCGAAGCAGATTGATTATCTCAATGGGACGCCAGTGGTCGTGCCAAAGCCGGTCAAGCAGTCGGACGACCCGAAGGAGATGCTGCAGTTCGACCTCGAGAACGAGCGCGTGACGATCAAGAACTACCGTGAGCGCATCAAGCAGGCGGAAGAACTTGGTGAGTACGCCCTGGGCGAAGAGCTGCGTGAGATCATCACGCAGGAGCAGGAGCACCTCACGGATCTGGCGGACGCGCTCGGGATCGATACGCCGAAGATCGAGTGAGCGCGGGGCGCGCTTTTTCTAACGCGCGTCCAGCGGTACGAAGGGGCGGTCAGCGGGGCCGGTGTAGTTCGCGGAGGGGCGGATGATTTTTCCGTCCTGCCGCTGCTCGATCACGTGGGCGGCCCAGCCGGCGGTGCGGGCGATGACGAAGAGCGGCGTGAACATCGAGGTGGGCACGCCCATCATGTCGTACGCGGGGGCGCTGAACCAATCGAGGTTGGGAAACATTTTCTTCAGCTCCCACATGACGGTTTCGATGCGCTCGCAGATGAGGAAGAAGTTTTCGTTGCCGGCGGCGGCGCAGAGTTCGCGGGCGATCTCTTTGATAATCGCGCTGCGCGGATCGCTGATCGTGTAAACGGGGTGGCCGAAGCCGATGACGATCTCCTTGCGAGCGACGCGGGCGCGGATGTCGGCCTCGGCTTCGTCGGGCGTGCGGTAGCGGAGCTGGATCTCGTGCGCGACCTCGTTGGCGCCGCCGTGCTTGGGGCCGCGCAGCGCGCCGATGGCGCCGGTGATGCACGAGTACATGCCCGAGCCGGTGCCGGCGATGACACGGGCGGTGAACGTGGAGGCGTTGAACTCGTGCTCGGCGTAGAGGATCAGCGAGCGGTCGAGGGCGCGCGTGTGGAGGGCGGACGGCGGCTTTTGGTGAAGGAGCCGCAACGTGTGCGCGGCGATGGAGGGATCGTCGGTCTCGACCTCGATGCGTTTGCCGGTGGTGGCGAAGTGGTGCCAGTACATCAGCATCGAGGGGAGGCTCGCGATGAGCTTGTCGGCAATGGCGTGGGCAACGACAGGGTCGATGGGGCCGGCGCTGCCGGGCTTGGATGGCTCGGTGTCGATCGCGCCGAGCGCGGAGCAGCCGGTGCGCAGCACGCCCATCGGGTGCGAGGAAGCGGGAAGTTGCTCGAGGATGGTGCGCACAGGCGCACTGAGACCGCGGAGGGAAATGAGCTTGGCGCGATAGGCATCGAGCTCGGCACGCGTGGGCAGGCGCTCGTGGATGAGGAGGTGAGCGACCTCCTCGTAGGTCGCGTCGCGCGCGAGGTCGGCGATGTCGTAGCCGCGGTAGTGGAGGTCGTTGCCCGAGTGGCCGACAGTGCAGAGGGCGGTGCTGCCCGCGGCGACGCCGGAGAGCGCGACGGATTTCTTGGCGGGGCGGACGAGAGCGGGCTGAGAATCGGGAGCGCTCATGAGTTTTCCTTTTTGGTGGTGAGATGAGCGACGCCGAGGGCGGGGCTCAGGAGCTGGCGAGGGAGGGCATCACTTCGGCTTGTATCCGAGAATATCATACAGCTCGGCGCGCGTCTGCATCTGGGCAGTGACGGCCTGCTGGGTGCCATCGCGGCGGATGGCGTTGTAGATGTCGCGCGAGGCGGCGGCGGCGGCGCGGGAGGCGCTGAGTGGATAGAGAATAAGAGAGACGCCGGCGGCGCGGAGTTCTTCGAGCGTGAAGTAAGGCGTCTGGCCGAACTCGGTGAGATTCGCGAGGACGGGTGCGCGAACGGCGGCGGTGAAGGCGCGGTAGTCGTGGAGCGTGCGCAGTGCTTCGGCGAAGATCATGTCGGCACCGGCGGCGACGTAGGCTTGAGCGCGGGCGATGGCGGCGGGCAGACCCTCGACGCCAGCGGCATCGGTGCGGGCCATGACGACGAAGTCGGGGTCGGGCTTGCCCGCGACAGCGGCGCGGACGCGGGCGCACATTTCCTCGGAGGAAACGAGATGCTTGCCGGGGAGATGGCCGCAGAGTTTGGCGGGGACCTGGTCCTCGATATGGACGGCGGCGGCACCGGCGGCGGCGATTTCGCGGACGGCGACGGTGGCGTCGTCCCAGCCGGTGTCGATGTCGACGAGCAATGGCAGCGGCACGCGACCGGCGATGCGGCGGACATCAATGGCGACGTCGGCGAGTGTGGTGGTGCCGTTGTCGGGGATGCCGTAGGAGTGGTTGGCGACGCCGGCGCCGGAGAGGTAGAGCGCGCGGAAGCCGGCGCGCTGCGCGAGGAGGGCCGAGTAGGCGTTGATCGCGCCGGCGATCTGGAGGGGGCGCTCGGCGGTGAGGGCGGCGCGAAACTGGGAGCCGGGCGATGCCATGTTATTTCTTCGCGAGGCGGCGCAGCGCGGGCCGCAGTCCGTAGGTGATTGCGGCTACGATGAACGGCACGCTGATCAACCACGCGGTGGCGGCGTGCACGCCGGTCCAGCCGAAGCGCTGGAGAAAGGCCCACGGGTCGGCCTTGAAGGAGCTCACGATGGTGCCGACGGAGAGCGGCATCGGCGGGGCCTGCCAGATTTTTTCGCCGATGCGCACATAGACGAGGATGAGCACCAACTGGAGCGGGCCGAGGAGTTGGTTGAGGATCTGGAGGATCGGCTGGTTGAGCTTGAGCCAGAGACCGACGCCGAGATTGAGCAGCGACGTGAATCCGAGAAACGGCAGCAGGCTGCACGCGGTGCCGACGCCGAGCGTGTACGCGATCTTTTCGGGCGTAACGCCCTGCGTGAGCTGGGCCTTGATCGGGCCGACGACGCGGCGCTGAAAGAAGGACGGTTTCGGCGAGGCGACGGCGGGAACGGCGGGCGAGGTCACGGGAGGAGGAGAGCGACGAAGCGCAAGAGAGCCGGATTCGTGCGGGCGGAGCGTGGACGCGCGACGTGGACGCGGCAAGCCTCGCGGCGCTTGCTTGCGGCGGCGGGGCAGCTCAACGTGGCGCCGGTTTTCCCTTACCCCATCGCATGAGTGATGACGCTGCTGCCCCCGTGAAGAAAAATGGACTGCGCCTGCTTGGCTGGGGCGCCGTGGTGGCGCTCGGCACGACGTGCTTCGGCGTGCTGGCGTGGTCGCGTGGTGAGCCGGTCAACGCGCTCTGGATGGTGGTGGCGGCGCTGTGTGTGTTTGCGGTCAGCTATCGTTTTCACTCGGCGTGGCTGCTGGCCAAGGTGCTCACGCTCGACGAACTCCGCGCGACACCGGCGCAGGTGCACGAGGACGGACATGATTTTGTGCGGACCAATCGCTGGGTGGTTTTCGGCCATCACTTCGCGGCGATCGCAGGGCCGGGGCCGCTGGTCGGGCCGGTGCTGGCGGCGCAGTTTGGCTTTCTGCCCGGCATGATCTGGATGCTCGTGGGCGCGACGCTCGGCGGCGCGGTGCATGACTGCGTGATTCTTTTTTGCTCGGTGCGGCGCGGCGGAAAATCCCTTGGGCGCATGGTGCGCGAAGAGGTCGGTCCGGTCGCGGGCATCGCAGCGCAAGTGAGCATCGTGGCGATCATGACGATCCTGCTCGCGGTGCTCGGGCTCGTAGTGGTCAACGCGCTCGCCGAGAGCCCGTGGGGACTCTTCACCATTGCGGCGACGATGCCGATCGCACTGGCGATGGGGCTCGGCATGCGCGCGGTGGGTTCGGGCGGACGCGGGCTGATGTGGATCAGCATCGCTGGAGTTATTGCGCTGCTGGCGGCGGTGTGGGGCGGGCAATATCTCCCGGGAACCTCGCTCGAAAAATTTCTCACGCTGCGCGGCACGACGCTCGCGGGCTGGATCATGGGCTACGGCTTGTTGGCGTCGGTGTTGCCGGTGTGGCTGCTGCTCGCGCCACGCGATTATCTCAGTACGTTCATGAAGATCGGCACGGTGGCGGCGCTCGGTGTGGCGGTGATCGCGCTCGCGCCGACGCTGAAGATGCCGGCGCTGACAAAGTTCATCGACGGGACCGGGCCGGTGTTTGCGGGGCCGGTGTTTCCCTTCTGCTTCATCACGATCGCGTGCGCAGCGGTGTCGGGCTTCCACTCGCTCGTGTCGAGCGGCACGACGCCGAAGCTCCTCATGCGCGAGACCGACATCCGCGTCGTCGGCTACGGCGCGATGGTGACGGAGATGTGCGTGGGCATCATGGCGCTCATCGCCGCGTGTGCGATGCAGCCAGGCCAGTATTTCGCGATCAATATGACCGGCACCGCCGAGGCTGTGACGGCCAAAGTCACCGCACTCGGCTACGCCGTCACACCCGCCGACATGCAGGCGCTCGCCGCGAGCGTGGGTGAAAAGACGATGGTGGGCCGCGTGGGCGGCGCGCCGACCTTTGCGGTGGGCATGGCGCAGATCTTCCACGGCCTCGTGAGCGGCGAGCGTGCGATGAAAATCTGGTATCACTTCGCGATCATGTTCGAGGCGCTCTTCATCCTCACGACGATCGACGCAGGCACGCGCGTGGGCCGCTTCATGATGCAGGACCTGCTCGGCCTCGCCGCGAAGCCGCTGGCCAACGTGAAATCATTCTGGGCCAGTGCGTTCGCGACGGCGGTATTTGTCGGGATGTGGGGCTGGTTTCTCTACCAAGGTGTGATCGACCCGCTCGGCGGCATCAACTCGCTCTGGCCGATCTTCGGCATCGCGAACCAGCTCCTCGCGGTGCTCGCCCTCGCGCTCGGCACGACCGTGCTGCTCAAGATGGGTCGCAAACGCTACGCATGGGTCACCCTCGGTCCGCTCGCGTGGCTGCTCGCCGTGACGATGACCGCCGGCACGATGAAAATCTTCAGCGCCGATCCGAGACTCGGTTTTCTCGCCGCGGCGAAAGATCTCACCGTGAAACTCGCCACTGCGACGCCGACCGATGCCGCCGTGCTGGAGCGACGTATCTTCAACGCGCACGTGAACGCGGCGGTGACGGGTGCGTTTCTCGTGCTCGTCGCGATCGTCGTCATCGCCAATGCGCGCGTCTGGTGGCGCATCGTGGCAGGGGAGAAGGTGCCGGAGCTGCAGGAGGAACCCTACGTGAGCGTGCGCGCCTAGCGGCGTTGTATTTTTGGGTGGCGACGAGCGCCAGCGAGTCGATGGAGCGCAGTTTCGACAGAGGAGGGATCGTTAACACAGATAAATATTACCAGTTG
>JBEHXH010000003.1:0-545085 GCA_048498795.1 Verrucomicrobiota bacterium | reverse complement strand
AGTACCTTCGTTGGTGAGGCCGGTCGGCACCATCGCCGTGGAACTCACCGGCAGGTACTTGTAGTCGATGTTGGTCTGCTCGCCGGTCAGTGCACTGTAAGTGTAGAACGTCGCTACGTAGGGCGTGCTCGGATCGGTCGGATCCTGGTGCCGCGACCAGCGGCGACGAGCCAGCCGCCCGCGCGCGGTGTAGGCGTAGTCGACGTGCTTGCCCGCGGCGTCGGTTTTGCTCAGGAGCACGCCACTGGCGGCATCGTAGTCCCAAGTGGTGGTGTCTGCCGTTCCGGGCGATGTCGGCCACGTGCTGCCGTCCCAGCCGATGCCACCACGGTAGGTGTCCATCGTGTGCTTCTGTCCGTAGGAATCGAAGCCGTACTGCACCGGATATGTGGCCGCGCCCCAAACTCGCTCGGTCTCGCCGCGCGCCGTGTAGCTGTACCGCGTGGCCTTGCCGAGAGGGTTCGTCTCAATGGTCAGTCGGCCGGCGCTGTCGTACGTGAAGCTGGTGGTCTGGCCCGCGGCATCCGTGCGTGAGGCCACCTGCTGCATCGTGCCAACCGCGGCAGTATAGCCATTGTAAGCGATCGAACTGGTGCCGGTGCGCGGATCGGACACTTGGATCTGCCGGCGCAAACCATCGTATCCATAGGTGAAAGTAAGGTTTTGCGCCGTCTGTTTCTTCAGCACGTCGCCATTGCGCGTCCAGGTGATTTCATCGATGGACGAGTCGGGATGATGAGTCGTCGTCGTCACCAGGCGGTGGGCGCGGTCAGTCACCGTGACCGTGGTAGTGAGATTGCGGAAATGGTCGTAGGCCCGCGCCTCGCTGTAGGCCTTGCCGACGGTGTAGTCGGTGCCGGTGTAGGGATGCGGCACGAGCTTCAAGAGCGTCTCGGACTGGAGAACCTTGTCCGTGGCGCCCTCGGGATAGACGTAGGACTGGGTCTGCTTCCACCACGCGCCGTCTTGAGGAATGATCAGGCTCGTCGTGAGGGAGAGGCGGTCGTGGGTGGGGTCAAGCGCCCCGTCGTGATTGAGATCGAGGCCGGTGGCCTCGAGTTCGCCGAAGGCATTGTAAGTATAGAGGGTGTCGGCGAGATTGGTTTCCTCAGTGCTAGAAAGCTGACCGGAGCTGTTGAAGTGATAAACCTTATTGAAGGTGACACTGCTGTTGGTCGTCGGCTTCTCCTCGCGAATCGTGCGACCGGCCCAGTCGGTCGTGGTGCGAGTCCAGCGCGGGATCGCCGCGAGCACCGAGGCGAGCGTGGTCGAGGTGGCTCCGGCCAGCGCCGTGTCGTCGGCGGACGATAGGGCAAACGCGGTGCGAGTAATCGTGCCATCGGTATTCACGGTGGCATCGAAATACGCATGCGTCGTGGCGGTGCCGCTCTTTGTTTTGGGCGTGCCGTCGAGCCAGTTGTCAGTGACAATTGTCGCAGTGGTGGGCAGCGTCGTGGTCAAGGTGCGTCCGCCGTTCGTGTAGGTGTAGGAAGTGGTCGTGCCGTCTGCGCCGGTTTCGGAGGAGACTCGGCCAACCGCGTCGTAGACCTTGCCCGTGTCGAGTTCTAGCGCTCCAGCCGGCAGGACATGGGTGCCGGTCACGCGACCGAGAAGGTCGACGTCGTAGTAGGTAGCGATGGCGGCCTGAGCGGGCCAAGTCGGAGTTTCGCCGGCCATGCCGTCGCGATCCGTCTGCGTGATCTGGTTGAGATCATTGTAGGTATTGGTGGTCTTGGTGCCATCGGCCTGAGTCTCGGACTTGAGGCGGCCACCGGCATAGGTGGCCGACCAGAGTTCGCCCTTCTCGTTTCGGCGGGTGCGGAGTTCACCGGTGGCGTCGTCATAGGTACGGCGCTCCCACCCGATCGTCGTGAACCCCGTGCCGTCGAAGACCTGATTGAGGGTAAGGATGAGCTGATTGAGGTGATTGCGCATGACCAGCGTGCGCATGGACTTCCCGGCTACAACCCAGACGGGGTCGATGCCGCTGCCGGTGGTGAAAATGCCGTCGTTGGTGTACTGCACGGCGCCGGTAACGGAATGATCCAAACCACTGATCGTGACCTCGCACCGGTCGGTGCCATTGACGTCAAACGTAAAGCCCGACGAGGCATAGGAACTGGTATCGGTGGAATCGGTGAGATAGCCGTTGAGGTAGCTCGCTGAGACCTTCGTGCCGTCCGCATTCGTCTGGGAATAGAGTCGGCCGGCCATGGCCGGGCTCGTCCAAGAAGGCATGGCCTTGCGCGTGGAGGAAACGTACGCGCCGCTCGCCGTGTAAGTGCGGAGTGAATACGTGCGGATCGTGCCATCCATATAGGGCCAGGAGCCGTTGTTGTTGAGCAACTCCTCAGGGATCGGCTGAAAAACAGGGAGGCGACTGCTCACGCTCGAATCCATCGTGCTGGTCGGCACGGCCGAGTAAGACCGTGCGATCACCGTAGAGCCCACGGTCGTGACGGAGCCCGCTGACGTGCTGAGAAATGTTTCGGCCGAGGCGGGCATTAACGGGGATGCAGTGTAGCCACTGATCGCGCCCTCAGAGGTATAGCCGAAGAGCGTGGTCTGAACCGTCGTCGCGCTTTCGTTGGCGGCGTCCTTCCACGGGCGAACGATCTCCTTGAGCTGGCCGTAGCGCTCCGGATCGGTGTAGTATGTATAGTATTCCCACGAGCCATCGGGCCGGCTGACCTTCTTCAACTTGCCGACGGTGGCATCGCCAAAAAGGGAATACACGGGACTGGTCGATTGAGAAAAGGTCCCAGTGTAGTAATCGTAAGTGGTCGTGAGCGCGATCCCATCGGGATCAATCGTTTCCGCCAGGATCTCCGGCCCCCACGCGTAGCGATGGAAACTGCGCCGGACCTTGCGCAAGATCGTAGTGCCAGTGCTCACCGTGGTGGTTTCAGTCCATTCGCTGCTCACCTCAGGGGTGTATTCAGTGGTCGTAACCCGGGTGCCGTCGGCCTGCGAAATGACAATTTTCTCGTCGACCTTTTTGATCCGCCACGTGTCCGTGCGATACTGGACCGTTTCGCTTTCGTCCCAGTAGCGCTGGATGCGCTTCACCTCCACGCCCTCCGAATCGCTCCACGTGGTCGTGCCGGTAGGGTTGTTGATCTCGTAGGTGATATCGGGATCGACACCCATCTGCACGGGATTGTCGGAGTCATCGCGGTAAAGGCCCCACGCGTGCTTGTTGTTGAAAATCTTTACGATGAAGCCGGAATTGGCACCCGAGCGGCGGTCGACGGTCATCTCGCAGTTGAGCGCGTCCACGAATTTCAGGGAGCCGTCGGTGTAGTAGTTGGCGAGCACACCGTTGACGCCCGAGGTGTCGAACGTGAGCGAGGTATTCGCTAGGAGCGCCGAGCCAAATTCAGCCTGCCACCAGCGGACCGCGCCCGCCCAGCCGCCATCGGGCAGGCCGCCCATGCTGACGGCCCAGTTGAGCTTCGGCGCCATGACGGGCGCTTGCCCGTAGCCCGGCAAGGGAGCGCCGGAATTATCGATGGGATTGAGCCGGAGGATGGCGGTTTCGTTGTAGGTGTTGCGAATTCGAAACGAATTCCGCGGCCGGCCGTCGACGAGCAGGACGTAGCCTGCAGGAACATCGAACTGCACATCGGCCCAATCATAACCGGCAGCGCTGAAGAGGTGGGCGTAGCCCCGCCCGGGGCGCATCGCAAAAGCCAGGTCGTCGGATAGCGCGGGATTAGGCGTGCTGCCGGGAAAATAGGCCACATCCAGCACGGCCTGACCGTTGTCGCTCCCGCCCATCTTGTTCACGCGGGCGTAGAACGCGGTCGAATTATGCACTTTGTAACGCACACCAACTTGGACCTCGGCGGGCTGAAAGGGCTTGGCCTGCCCGAATAGCTGAGGCAGCGCGACGATCGCGAGCAGCAGGACTGCACCGCGGCAGACGGAAAAAAAGTGGCGCATGGAGATCAACGCTTGTCGTTGGCCTGATCAACCGGGCGCAGTCCGGCCAGCAACTGCTTCTCAAGCAGCAGGAGTTCGTCGCGCTTGGCTTTTTCCGTACGCCACGACTTGGCCAGTTCGGAAGACTTCTCCTGCTCGGTGGGTTTGCTTTTATCTGCCGATTGATTCTTCGCGGCGGCCTTGTCGTCGGCTTTGCGGGCCTCATTTCGGCCATCGAGGATCTCGATGCGCAGGGCGTCGCAGCGTTTGCGGAGCGCGACTTTTTCATCGTCGCTCAGACGCGCGAAACCCGCCGGCACCGGAATCTGAACATCCTTGGAGCTTCCGATAATTTTGCTCGGTGCGGGTTTCGCAGTCGCGCCCACCTTGCTGTCGTCTGCAGCCTTGTTTGTTTTGGCGTCGGTCTGAGCCGCCAAGGGCGCGGCCACGAGCACCGCGAGAAGAAGGAAGGATGAAAAGCGTTTCATGGAAGGAAGCGGGAAAGAGTTCAGAGCGGGGTGAAGACCTCGAAACCGCCGCTGGTCGAAGCCGCAGCGGTAGAGAGGGTGAAGCCGCTGGAGGCGGCAGAGACATTGCCGGCCAAGTCCACCGCCTTGACGGTGTAAGTGTAGCTGGTGCCGGCCGAGAGGCCGGTGTCGACGAAGCTCATGGTCGGCAGCAAGGAAGAGTTTATCTTCGTACCGTTACGAAACACGTAATAGCCGGCCACACCGGGCGTGCCGGAACCCGTGTCAGTGGCGCCGCTCCAGGCAAATCCAAGCGAGGTCGTGGAATTGGAGGTGGCGACAAACGCCGTCGGAGCCGAGGGCGGGGTGGTGTCGGCATTGCTCGGTTGAAGACTGAGGTAATATTGCTCGATGACGGTGCGGCCGGTGGACCCAAAGGCCGAGTTGCGATCGTCGGAAGAGGCGTTGGTGCCGTTGGCCGTTTCCCAAGCGTCCGGAATACCGTCTCCATCGCTATCTGTGCCGAGCGGGTTGCTGGTCGTGATGTGGATGGTGTCCACATAACTCTCGGTCGTGACCACCGATGAAGAAAGCCCACGGAAACGCAGGAGATTGAAATACGTCGCACTCGCATCGGCGAACGCGAGATCGTAGGCGACCAGCACGCCGTTCACATAGAGATCGCAGGTCTTGCGCGTGTAGTCGGACCGGATCGTGATCCGCTGCCAGCTCGTGGCGCGCTTCGCGCTGTCGACCGCGAAAGTCGCCCCCGTGGGGATCCAGACATTCACTCCGCCGCCATAGCGCACCCAGACCTCAGCGGTGCTGCTGCCAGCCACGAAGCTCACCGCAATGCTCTCAGTTTCTACGATCGTCGACGTGGTCGTGGTGGCCGCGACGGGCTTCACGTACAAATCAGCGAAGTTCACGGTGGCACTTCCCGGCTGGAAACCCTGTACCACGAGACTGCCCACCGAAAGTTTCAGGCCAGCCGATCCCGTATTGGCGACCGATGAATCTACGGTCGCGGCACCCGTGGAGATCCCCCACCCCTGTTGCGCTTGAAGGGTGCCCAGCGCATAGCCCTCAGAAGATTCGAAATCTGCCGAGTACGGAAGAAACTGCCCGGCGGCACCGTAAAACATGCCGCCATCGGCAATGGAGAATCCCGGGTTGAGCTCGATCTTCGAACCGGCGCTGAAAAGCACCATCGCGCCCGTGTTGATGGTCACGCTCGAAGTCGTCGTGATCGTATTGCCTGCCTCCACAATGACCGGGGCACTCGGATAATAAACTTGATCGTGGATGATGACATCATCGGCCGCACGCAGCATTCCGGCTAAAGCGATCACTATCACGATCGCAAGCGGACGTGAAAGGGAATGACTCATGGCTGGGAATTGTGCCCGCCCGAAACCTTAAGCGTGTCGAGTTCGCGCCGCATCTCGGCGTTTTCCTTCTCCATGCGGATCAGGTGGAGCGTCAGCTCTTCGACTTTAGCGAGGAGCTTCGACTGCATGTCCCCGACATCGACGCCATGCTCGGCGACCTCACGCGCGGAGGGAATGCCGGGCAGATGCTTCTCTGCCTTGATATGCGCCTCAATCTCGCTCAGCGGCGCAAGTCGATAGTCGGGCTCGAATACATAGTCGGACCAGCCCGATTCGACAACGACCTGCTTGGCATGGATCGCACCGTTCACCGCAAGTTTGTACGAACCGGGGCTCGTGGTACCAATGCCGACATTGCCAGAGCTAGTGATCGCCACTCTCATCGCGGCAGCGGTCTCGTTGTAAAACCCAAACAATCCCGTCCCGCCGACGCCCGAGCCGATTCTCCAAGTTACACCGCCAGAAGCAGTGTCCTGAAACCGCAGTCCATCGACCACCGCCGAACTATACGCCAAGTCGAGCTTGGCTCCCGGGCTGCTCGTACCGACGCCCACGTTGCCGCCACTGTCAATCCACATGCGTGCGGCGTTGTCAGTAATGATCACAAAGGGATCGCTGCTTTCGGTGCCAACATACGCGTAACGATAGCCGTAGTCGAACGCACCCCAGATCGAAACAGTATTTGCGGTTCGATTGTAGACGTAGCTTTGACCGTCGTTGTTGATCGTCGATTCGAAGCGCGCCACGGGACCGCCCCCGCTACGCTTGACGTGAAATGTCGCCGCCGGCGCATTGGTGCCAATCCCGACATCCCCGCCTGAGAGCACCGAACCTATACCTGAACTGCCGCTCGGTAGAAAAAGCGTTTGGGCAATGGCTGGCGCGGCGAGAATTCCGAGGACGAATCCGATTAAAGCGATGGAGTTTTTGTTCATGAGTTTCATGTTTGAAAGTGGTCAATCAGCTTTTGAACACAGCCGATGAATTTCTTGGTGTTGTGCGCACAGCTATCTTTATGCGCGATCAGGTGCAGGGTCAGCTCTTCGATTTTCGCGCGCGTTGCACATAAATGAACGTGATGCTGGATGTCGCTGGACGATAGTTTAGGGGCTGAGACAACCGCGGACCCAGGTAGACACGAAAGCGCCGACCGGAAGGATAACGAATCAGGAAAGAAGCACTGCATGGCCTCGCCTCGGGGAAAGAAGGGAAGCCTTGCAGTGATGCGAACCGGACAATGGAGCCACCAGAGCTGACGATGGCGGACTCAGTTTCTTAGCTGAAAATAAGGGCGGATGGGTGGGTGCTCCACATCCTATGACGCCGGTTCGAGGCGCGCCGCGGATGGAATGAATGCAATCCCATGCAGCAAGCGAAAAACAAATTTATCACATACGCACGACTCGATGAACTCAGCTCGCGGTTAGACGCTCGCCTTCAGGGCTTCACTTGCAACGCCTCTTCAAACAGTCCCAGCCTCTCGTCAGGAGAGGACCACACTCACACCACTCGATCCACACAGACGAAACAGCTGGGCAGGAATACACCAAAGGAATACCCCACGCCCGAAAAATCGCAGGCCACATGTATCGGTTGCGGTTTCGGTATCAGCCAGCATTCCTCCGGAACTGGATCGGCCAGCTCTACACCGACGCGCGGTAGAAGAGGAATGGTTCGCCAACCTGACCAATCCCAACACCCGGCGCGCGTATAAGTGCGACATCCGCGCTTTCCTTGCGTTCCTGGGCATAGAGTGGCCCGAACGCCTCCGTGAGGTCACCCGAGCTCACGTCCTCGCCTGGCGTAAGCAAATCGGCCACGGTTCCGCTGCCACCGTTCAGCGTAAACTCGCCGCAGTGTCCTCGCTCTTCGACTACCTCCGCGAAAAAAACGCGGTGTTGATCAACCCGGTATCGGGTGGTGCGCGACCCAAAGAGGGCGCGAATCAAGGAAAGACGCCTGCGATCAGCGATCACCAGGCCATGCGACTACTCGAGGCCCCAAAGACTGGCACGGAAAATCCGGTTTGTGCCTTCCCACCCTGTAGCTATTGCGGCCGTTAAAGAGTATCTCGCAGCGGCCGGGTACGGTGCCGACCCAGATGGGCCGCTCTTTCGGCCGCTAAGGAATTTTTCTTCGTCGACTGGTCTGCGCAGCGCAATTTCCGGCGACTCGCTTTGGAGGATCATCATGAAGTACGCGCCAAAGCGCCGGCATTGAGGTCGCGGGGTTTGGACCACACTCGCTCCGCGCTGCCGCTGGCGCCAATGCGCTCGAGCATGGAGCGGACATTGCGGCGGTGCAGGAGTGGTTGGGTCATGCATCGATTTCGACTACTCGTATCTACGACAAGCGAGTCGTGAAGGTGGAGAACTCGCCAACGTTCCGTGTGAACTACTGACGGAAAAGTCCCAACCTAGGTTTGATCTGCACTTCGGCTTAGCCATCACATGCGGCAGATCAGCAACTCGCGCTCGTACACGAACTCCTTGGCCAACGCGGCGTACAGATCGATAAAGAGCTCCTCGTGGCCGAGCACCTCGGTGCGCCAGGAGGCGCGGTCGAAGGCTTGAAGTTCGTCGAACTTCGCTGCGGGGAAACTCCAAGCCCGTCCAGTCGATGTCCTTGTAGCGCGACACCCAGCCGATGGGCGTCTCATTCGCGCGGCCACCAGCGCGCACGCGGTCGAAGACCCATTTGAGGACGCGCATGTTTTTGCCGAAGCCAGACTAGATGAACTTGCTGTCCTTGTCCTTGCGGAACTGAGGAGATACCAAAAACTGCGCCAGGCGGAGTGTAGCCTGCGGTCCGCACGTGATCTATAGTGTCATGAATTAACTATTAATTTACGCGATCAAAAACAGCGCAACTGATTATTGTTCATCGGCATTCGTTTCCACGGTCCGTAATACGTCTTGTCCACTTGACGATCAGATAAATTAAGACACGTGTCGCTCCATGGACGACACGTGTCGTTTCTGCCCCACACCGGCGTACTCACTCGTTAGATTTTCCCCATCTAGGTGCCCGACTGCACCGAGTATTCGAACCCCCTTTCGCTCTGCAATTCCGCAGAACGATCAAGAAAACCCACACAGACAATGATCCCCTCCCGTACACAAGTCCTCCGTGGCCTCGGCCTTGCCGGCGCCGCTCTCCTGCTGGCCGGCGCGGCCTACGCCAACAACGCCATCGTCGCCACGATCCAAAACGCGGCCTCCGGCACGACCGTCAATGTCTCTGGCACCTATTCGGGCATCACCACCCGTATTGTCGTACCCAGCGGCGTCACCGTGAAGGGTCCGGCAACGTTCGTCTTTACCACCGGGGCATCCGCGGACGGATTCTATATTCCCGCCGCAAATCACAACGTCACACTCCAGAGCCTCAGCGTCACCGGTGCCAATCATGGTATCATGGTTTACGGCTACTCCAATAGCATCCAATCCTGCACCGCCTACGCCAACCAGAACACGGGGATCGAACTCATCGGCAGTGCGGCGAAGAACAACACCGTGAACAATTGCATTAGCAAACAGAACGCCGACACCGCCGCCAGCGGCGGCAACGCCGACGGTTTCGCCGCCAAGCAGGGGACCAGTACGGGCAACAAGTTCACCAACTGCGACGCCCACCAGAACTCGGACGACGGATGGGACCTCGAAAAATCCTCCTCGCCTGTGACCATTAGCGGTTGCACGTCGTACAACAACGGCAACTACGCCGGCCTCACCGGCAATGGCAACGGCTTCAAGCTCGGCATCTCGGGCGACAACGTCGCCCACATCCTCACCGGCTCTAACGCGCACGATAACACCAAGGGTGATTCCGCCCATGGCATCGCTGCGAATCACAATACCGGCAAGATCCAGATCTCCACCTGCCACACGTACGCCAACAAGAACGCGGACGACCTCGGTAACTCGGTGATCACGAACTGCACGTTGCAGTAAATTAGCTCTTGCTGCGGACCGCGCTCCCGTGGTCCGCAGCACCTCGACTGCCGGTCGCACACCCTCGCGCCCGGCAGCCATTTTGTCATGGCCTCCCTCCCCTCTGTCGCGCCTGTGCGCTCGCGGCCTGCGCTCGGTTTCCTCACCCTCGTCGCGCTCGTCGCTTTCTGTGCTGGCTGGTGGTTGCGTTCTGCGTCGTGCATCCCGTCCCAGCTTGCGGCACCTGCGGGCACTCGGCCACTTTCTCACGTCGCGCCTTCGGTCGGCCTCGGCCCGGTGATGATTGCTTCATCTGTCACCACGCCAGGCGGGTGGGACGAGGCCTCTTGGTCTGCGGCCCACGCCGAAATCGCCTCTCCGCGCCGCGACGCTCAATTGGCATCCATGCTCGAGGCACTGGCGGTGCGCGATCCCGCACGGGCACTCCATTGCGCTCAGAGCGAGACTAACCGCGTACTCCGTTGCCAGCTTCTTCAATCCGTGCTTCGCGGTTGGGCTACCGTAGATCCGCTGGGCGCGGGCCACTGGGCTCTCTCCGCGAATCCTGATTTTCGTGAAGCGGCTCTGACCGCGGTGTTTTCCGGTGCAGTCGCGGCCAATCCCGATGCTGCCGTTCGGGCAGGTCGTGCGCTCCTTGTCGACCCCGCGTCCGCTGCCGCGGGTTGCGGCAATAAACTTGTCGCCGCACTCTGCACCTCTGGCCAGTTCGAGACCGCGGCACGCCTCGTGGCGACGATCGACGCGGTTCCTGACCGCAACGGGCTCGCCGGCGAGACCTACGCGCGCTGGGCTTTGTTTCAGCCAGATCGCGCGTCGACGGCAGCGCTAGCGATTGCCGATCCCGCTGAACGCGTGTCAGCGCTGCGTGGCGTCGTGGGCGGCTGGTCCGAGGCCGATCCGGCGGCTGCGGTCGATTTTACCACTGCCCTCCCGGACGATGAGGCCACAAAAAGTGCCTTATTGGGTCAGTCGCTCCTGCGCTGGTCGAAGACCGACGCGAAGGCCGCCTCGCACTGGATCAACACGCATGAACTCGGGGCGGCAATGGACCAAGGGGTGGCTGCGGTTGCCACGCAGGACTACATGAAGCCCGATGTCGCTATTAGCTGGGCCGAGAGTGTCGTTAACCCTGCGCTCTGCTCGGAGACGCTCACGACCGTCTTGCGCCGCTGGGCCACGAGCGATGTCGCAGCCGTTCAACGCTATCTCGATTCAACTTCGGCGCTCACCCCCGATGATCGGCAAGAGGTCGAGCAGTTGATCGCCACGCTCAACGGCGCCCCGATCGCGGCGCACGGCCAGCCGTGATTTCTTCAGTTCCCGATTTACCTTCGGCCTCAGTTGGAATTGCCGACTGTTCTCTCCGTCGGTTTCGCCGGCACAATCGCAAGGAGCGAGATTTCGTAGATCAGCGTCGAGTTTGCGGGGATGCGAGTGAGCACGCCGGACGTGTCTTCCTCGCCGTAGCCCAGGTGGGGTGGAATGTACAACCGGATTCGCCCACCCGTATTGATTTTCTGAATACCTTCATTCCAGCCTGCGACGACGGAGCCGACCTCGATGTGGAGGGGCTCGTTGTCGGTCCGGTCGAAGACCGTGCCGTCGGACAGCTTCCCGGTGTAGGTCACGATCACCTCGTCGCGGAGCTTGGGATAGTCGCCCAGCCCAGGAGCGAGGATCTCGTACCGCAGTCCGCTCGGCAGTGTAACAATCCTGAGATTCTTATTCAGCTCGTTAAACAGCGCCGCCGCCGCCTCGAGTTGCTTCTCGTTTCGCGCGCGCACCACCCGCTTACGCTCAGCCGCGACGAAGCCTCGTGCGGCTCGCTGCTCGGCCTCAGTTTCTCCCGCACCGCGCTCGCCCCGGAGTGCAAGACGCAGGCCGTGCGTGAATGCCGCGATGTCGTCGCCGCTCAGGTCAAAACCCGCGGCATGCGCTTGGCGTCCGATCGTCCAGCCCCACACTTCAAGCAACTGCTCCTGACTGAAGCCGGAGGGCGGCGGCGCGGGCGGCTCAGGCGCGGCAGGCAGCAGGCTGTTGACGAGATCGTCCGGCGCGGTCTGCTTGGCCTCGATAAGTTCGAGTTCGAAAATCGCTGCGGCCCCGAGTGGCACGCCGAGTTTCGCCTCATCGCCAGCGAGCAGCTGCGGTGGCGCGAAGATCCTGATTTTTCCGGCGGGCGCCACCTGCTGGATCCCCTCGTAAAGGGAGCGCGTGACCCGGTTTGGCACCAGCACCAACTCGTATTTCTCCATCCGGACAAACTCGGTGCCGTCGATCAACCGGCCAAAGTAGTTCACGGTCACAGTTTGCTCGGGTCGCGCATTCGGTCCACGGCCGACTTCGAGAATGTCGTAGGCGAGTCCGCTCGGCAACCGGCTCACGCGCGGGTTTTTCGCCAGCTGCGCGAAAAACTCCCCGGCCGCCGCCAGCGCGCGCGCCTTATTCGCCGCGCGCGTTTTTGTCATGCGCGCGGTTTCAAGTCGTTCGATGTCGCCTGCCGCGCGCGCCAAGTCCACCGGCGCTACACGACCCTCCAGCTGCGTCGTGACTCCGTGCAGGAAGCGCTCCATGTCGGCGTCGGGCAATTCTGCGCCCACGATTGTCGCATCATCAGCGACGTTACAGCCCCACGCCTCCATCAGTTTAGCGCGCGGTATTTCCGCACCGAATGCTACGCCCAGCCAGAGGCCCATCAAGATCGCCGCGCAGAGTTTTTTCATAGGGTTGGCACCGGTGCTTCGCCGCGTGCGGCGATGTCACTGATAGATTTTTTTCCGCGCGACAAAACGTTTTCGCGGCACGTTGAGCTTTTCCGCGCAACCATCGCGTGGGTTTTCTTGTCGCACTTCGTTTCGCGACGGGAGGTACGGGCGTGAAAAATGTCCGTGAGCCGCTTAGACTCGCACTGCTGTGCGCGTTGCTCTTCGCCGCCACGCTCGCGCTCTACCGCCCCGCGCTTGGCTTCGGCTTCGTCGACTACGACGACCCCGATTTTGTCACCGAAAATCCCGATGTTCTAAATGGATTCTCTCTTGGTAGTGTGCGCTGGGCCTTCGCCTCGGGCGGCAATGCCGCGAACTGGCAGCCGCTCGCGTGGTTGTCGCTCATGCTCGACGCGCAGCTCTGGGGAGAAAGTCCCGCGGGCTTTCATCTTACGAATATCCTCTGGCACAGTGCTAGCGCGGCCCTCGCCTTTCTTCTACTGTGTGAGCTTACGGGGGCGCCGCTGCTGAGTTTCTGGGCGGCTGCGCTTTTTGCGTGGCACCCACTGCGCGTCGAATCTGTGGCGTGGATCGCCGAGCGCAAGGATGTCATGAGCGTCTTCTTCGGCTTGCTCACGCTTTACGCTTGGGCCCGCGCGCTGAAGGCATGCGAGTCCGACCACAGGTTCCGAAGGTGGTACGTCGCCGCTCTCGTCGCCTACGCACTCGGCCTCCTCTGCAAGGCCATGCTCGTGACGTTGCCTGCGATTTTGTTTCTTGTCAGTCTTACGGTACAAAATACCCGCGGTGTTTCGACGGCTTTGATCACGCCACGCCGTGTAGTGTCTTTTCTGATACCGTTTGGTATTCTCGCGTTTGGCTCAGCCGCGATCACATTCCAGATCCAACACGCCGCCGGTGCGACCAGCGATGCGTTCCCTCTGTCACATCGTCTCGCCAATGCGCTGCTCACGATTCCGCGCTATCTCGGTGACTTTGTCTGGCCGACCAAGTTAGCGATCGGCTACCCGCATGATCGCTCAATCTTATTCACGTCTCTTATCGCGGCGTTCGGTCTTCTCGCTCTCGTTTCGCTTGTCGTCCTCCGGCTTGCGGCGCGTCATCCGTGGGCCATGGCTGGCTGGTGCTGGTTCGTGATCATGCTCCTGCCCGTGCTCGGTGTGCTGCAGGTGGGAGCGCAGGCTCGGGCGGATCGCTACACCTACCTCCCGAGTCTTGGTCTCGAACTAGTCGCGATCGCAGCGCTGCTGGCCATTCCATCCCGGCCATTGCTGCGATGGACTGGAGCAGCTGTCGGAATCGCCGTGCTCGTTTTTGCCGGCGTGCGCACGCGCCAACAGCTGCCGGTGTGGTCAGATTCCACCGCGCTTTTCACCCACGCACTCGCCGTCGCACCCAACAACTACATCGCCCTCGCAGGTCGCGCCACGACACTGATGAATTCAGGTCGCACGGCCGAAGCCGCATGGCATGTGGCGCGCGCACTCGAGGCAATGCCCGACTATGTCCCCGCATTGCTCGTCGCAGGTGCTCTCGAAGAATCCGCCGGTCACTCCGCTGCGGCCGTCGCGCGCTACAAGACGGCAGCGCGGCTCGCACCTCGTTTTGCGCCGGCGCACGAGCGCCTCGGCACGGTCCTGCTTCATGCGCAGCGTTTTGACGAAGCTCTGGCCGAATTTGATCTCGCCCTACGCATTCGGTCCGACGCTCCGGCGGCTGCGCTCGGTCGCGCGCTCGCCCTCGTGCACCTCAACTGCCCTTCAGACGCGGCTTCCGCTTTTTCGTCGACCATTGCACTTCGGCCGAACTACGCGGAGGCCCACGCGGCTTTCGCCAATCTTCTCGACGCCAACCACGACCCCGAGGCCGCCTGGTTTCACTACGAAGCGGCGCTCCACGCCCGTCCACGGTATCCGCTTACCCACTACAACTACGCAAACTCGCTTCTGCGCCACGGGCAGCCGGCGCTGGCTGTCCTCCACTATCGTGCGGCCGCGAACCTCGACCCGACTGATCCGGACGCGGCCTACGGACTCGCCTCGGCCTTCGAGCAGGTCGGCCGCGGCAGCGACGCGATCGCTGGCTACGAGGCCACCCTGCGTCTTTCTCCGACGCACGCAGAAGCGCATTATAACCTCGGCGTGCTGCTTCTTGCGCAGGAACGCGCAGCCGAGGCTGCCGCGCACTTTCGCGCGGCTACCGCGGCGCAGCCGTCATTCGGGGAAGCGTTTGTCGGGCTGGGTTTGGCGGAGGCCGCTGAAGGCCAGATGGCCGACGCAATTCGCGACGGGCGCACAGCTGTCGGCCTCATGCCGGCCCATGCCGCTGCGCACTACAGCCTAGGTCAGACTTTGCTACGCGCCGGTCGGAGTGACGACGCTGTGCGCGAGTGGCGTGAAGCTCTCCGACTGACACCCGATTTCCCCGGACTCAAGGAACTCCTCTCCTCGGTCGCCGCGTCGCGCGCGCCTTGATTGCCAGCGCTTTTGTTTAGGAACCCCCAACCCCCGCCAAAATGAAACTCGTGTCTACCCTCGTCCTCGCTGCCGTGCTAGCCCCGGCTCTGCTTGCCTCCACCCGCAGCGTGCCCTCGCAATACTCCACTGTGCAGGCCGCCATCAATGCCGCTGCCGCCGGTGACACCATCGCGATCGCCAATGGCACCTATACTGGCCAGTTCACCATCCCGAGCACTAAGAGCAGTATCGTGATCTCCGGCGCGAGCAACACGGGTACCATCCTCACATCGGGCCAAAACCAGACGACGCTCACGGTGCAGGCCACCGACGTAACCATCCAGAACATCAAGCTCCAGAATACCTACACCGGCGACACCAACACCAACCACGTGCTCGTCGTTCAGGCCGCGCGATGCGCCGTACGTTCCTCCTATCTCAACGGCCGAGAGGATACCCTCTACATCAAGGGCGCCAGTTCCTCGTGCTACGTCACGGGCAGCGAAATCCAGGGCTCCGTCGATTTCGTATACGGGCACGGCCGCGCGTTCATCACCAATTCCACGATCCGCGAACTTCGCGGCAACGGAGCCACGATCGGCGCGCCCGCCACGGCCAACGGCCAGAACTTTGGACTCGTGTTTTCCAACTGTACCATCACCTCCGGCGGCACCGCGACCAGCGGCTCCACCTATCTCGGCCGCCCGTGGGGCGCGTATGGCGAGCTCGCCTACATCAACTGCAACATCGGCAGCGTCATCGCCGCGGTTGGCTATATCGAGTGGAGTGGCACCAACAACTCCGCCACGTGCCGCTTCGCCGAGTATCCCTGCCCGTCGAGCCGCGCATCGTGGGTCAAGCGCCTGACCGCCGCTGAGGCCGCCACGTATACGAAGAGCAATGTGCTCGGTGGATGGAATCCGAACTGAGCTTATCTGGGGGCGCGTGCGTCTGCGCGCCGCGCGCTCTCAATTTTCCCCGTCATGAAACCACTTTTCATCAGAGTACTTCGCTTCGGCGCAGCGGTGTCATTGGTCGCGCTCGGCTTCACCGCGGGGCGGATGATTCCATCTGCGTCGTTGTCGAACGCTGCAGTGCCGTTACCTTCAACTCTGCGCACAGCACGGTCATCCTTTGCCGCTCAGCGTGAGTTGGCGGTCTCCGCTCGAACGGTGGGTGCGTTGACGACTTGGGAGGAGCTTTCAGCTCTGCCACGTTGTCCCGCCAGCGACCGCACGATGGCCGAATTGCTCGGCGTGCTGGCCGCCACCGACCCTCAGCGCGCTCTCACTCTGGCGTTGGACGAAACGAATCGCGATCGCCGGGCGCTCTGGCTGCACGCTGCGCTGTGCGGGTGGGCCGCGCGCGCGCCGTGCGCAGCAGCGGCGTGGATCGACGCGCATCGCACGTTGGATCGTGAAAATGCCGAAAGTGCGGTGATGGAGGGCGCACTGACCGCTGGCCCTGATCACGCTGTCGCCCTAGCCGAGCAGTGGATCCAGCAGAACCCCGCGAACGCGCGCCTGCATGCCAACCAGCTCTTGCGCGTGCTTAGTGATCGCGGGACGTTTGAGGCGGGCATCGCTTTTACCGCGACGCTTCCGCTCGACCAAAGGACGGAAGCGGCCGCCACAGCGTGGCAATATTGGGCGCGTTCCCAACCGGAGCGCGCACTCGACGCAGCGCAGCGTCTCGTTGATGCGCCGGCTAGGCAGTCGGCCCTTGAAGCAATTGCGGACGGCTGGGCATATGCCAACCCAGCTCAACTGGCGGACGTCGCCACGAAATTGCCTGACGTCGCCGACCGCACACGCCTCCTCGAAACCGCCTTGCGTGAGTGGGTGCGGGCCAATCCTAAGGCGGCCACAGCGTGGATGAATCGCTTCGACTCGCTGCCTGAGATCGACGCTGGTGCCGCTGCGATCGCAACGCAGCCCACTGTCGTCGCTGTGCGGCCCGCGCTCGCTGTGGAGTGGGCCGAGAGTATCACGCGCGCCGACCTGAAATCGAGTACGCTGGCATCTGTCGTGCGCGAATGGTCCACGCACGACCCAGCCGCCGCGCTCGCTTATGCGGTGCAATCCCCATTGCTACTCGCTTCCGACCGCCGAGCTTTGCTCGACGAGATGACTGTCCCAAAATAATCATCGATGAAGAAATGAGTGCACTGTCTACCCGAGGCCGCAGAAGCCATGAGTGGCGATTCTACAGCACGAAAGCGACAGCGGCACCCAAGGCGGCGGCCGAAGACAGACTCGTGCTTGAGACTGCTCTAGACTGATTCGATAGGAGCACGTGGTCCGATGAGAAAAGTTCGGGGCTGAGCGTGAACGAATCAGTTTTGTCGCCGTTTTTCTTCATCGGCACCAAATTCATTCAACAATCTCGAGAGGACCGTGAACTGGCGGGAACGAATGACATTCGTACACCCAATTCGCGACCGAAGCGATTTGCTCAAAAGATGAGCAAAAGTGTGCCCGTTGTTACGCAAAACGCGAGCCCACGCCGATGGCGCTCTCCACCCACATCTGGTCGCCGTGCATTTCGGCGAGACGCCGACTGATCACGACCGCCACACGCGCCTGATCGTTGCCCGGACGAGGAGCTCGCTATTAGGGACGGGACGGGCTTACCACCACTTGAGTTTGATCCAAAGGCGGAAGAATGGGGGTCTCAGCAGTGACCTCGCCAGCGCCGCCTTGGGCTGCTCCAGCGAGGACTTTCGCGTCCACCGAAATCGATGCCGAGTTGGCCGCTGACGCTACCGCCTCCGCCACCTGCGTGGACCGAGCTTGCGAATTGGTCGGATCGACTTTTGCGGCGCCTCCAACCGCGGCCTGCGTAATCAACAATGCAGTCGCCGCACCGTTGGCCCCCAAGCCGGGCGCAGCCGCTGCAAATACGCTTCGTGCGATATCCGCAGCTTGGCCGGGTGCGGCTTGAGCGGCTACATCAACCAACGCAGCGAGGACTGTATTTACGTTATTCGGGGTCCCCGACGAGTTGTTGACCGTACCAGCGCCGACTGCTGCCGCAATGGACGTCGCGGCCTCCACAAAGGACTGCGCTAGCTCGGGATTCGCTGCAACGGCCTGGGCCACGGACATCACACCGCTACCTGAGGAAGTCTGTCCGATACTGACGGTCACCTCCCCTCGCTCAGTGACAAACGTGACGGTGCCACTCATCGTAGTCAGCGTGGCATTGGACTGATCTTGCGTCACGCGTACCGCGAAAACGGTGCCCCTTGCGACGGCGACGCCTTTCGGGGTACGCACGCGATAGTCGTTCACGTCCTTCTTGGCGGGATCGAGAGTCGCTACGGTACCGCCTTTTTTGAGATCTAGCGTGACGGTCTCTTTGGTCACTCGGCCAGTATCGGTCGTACGCGTCAGCGCTTCGACGATCACTTCGCTGTCCGCTTGGATGACCGCCACGGTGCCGTCGAAAAATCGAATGGTTGCCTCGGAGCCGGCACCGGAGACAAAGCGTGTGCCCTGCACCACTTTGGATCCCGTCCGGGCATTGCCACTCGCTCCGCCGGCGCCAGACACGGTCACTGAGCCTTTGACCGCAACGACCGTGCCTTCTTGGCCCGAGGTTTCAGCGCGCAGGGCCACCACCGAAAGGAGTGCGCAACCAACAATGAGATAGCGGATAATATTCATGAGACCGAAAGGAAAATGGTGCGAGAATCGAGGCCTCTGCATATGGCCGTTTTGATGTCCCGGCACAAGACGCAACTGCGAGAATCAGCGGGCATTGGGCGGAGGACTGAATACCTGCCGCGCAGTGCGGGCGATGATCGCAATGTCCAACCAGACGGACCACGTGTGAATATACAGCAGATCCAATTGCAGGCGCTGCTGGATGGACTCTGCGGTGTGCATCTCGCCCCGTAGGCCCCGCGACTGGGCCAAGCCGGTGATCCCCGGTTTCACGAAGAATCTCACCCGGTACTCATTTACAGCGTCAGCAAACAAATCGTCGTGCCGGATAAAATGCGGGCGCGGGCCCACGACGCTCATATGGCCCATGAGTACATTCAAAAACTGCGGCAGTTCGTCGAAACTGGTGCGGCGCAGCAATCGCCCAAAGGCGTATACTCGCTCGTCATCGAGCGCCGTCTGCCGAGCGTCCCCCTCGGTATCGCATTGCATGGTCCGAAATTTCAGAATGCGGAAAGTTTGTCCCGCACGTCCGGAGCGCAGTTGGCTGAAGAGAACTGGCCCACGAGACTGAAAGCGTTGGATCAACCAAACAATACCGGTCAACGGCGGTAGCACGAATAGAACGACGGGCAAAGAAATGAGCACGTCGAGCAGGCGTTTGACGCCGCGGTTAAACGGGTCCTCCAACGGCTCATCCTGAAATGCCAGGAAGCTGTAGCCATCCTGCATCAGCACTCTGAGTGGATAGCTCAGGCGAAATGTAACGTTGTTATGAATCAACAAACGGCAGCCGCAGCTCGCACAGACTCGCGCGAGGTGCTCGGCGTCCTCCGCTGTTTTCGGCAAGCTCAGCATCAGTACCTGCCGCGCCCCACTCGCCGAAATGGCCGATTTCAACCCTTGGAATTCGCCGACGGTGCGCAAGCCCGGCAGCTTCGGCACTGCGCCGTGGTAGGAAACCAACCCCACCGGCCAGAGACCAAATTTTTCCCGCAACTGCAGCCACGAGTCGAGTTCCGGAAATAAGTCTGCCTCACCGAGGAGGAGCGTAGGAAGACGCGCTTCTCCCTTGAAAAGAACCTGAAGCAGCCAACCCGGTTGAAAACGATTCAGGATCACGAATGCCGGTCCCGCTAAGCCGAAATAAACGAGCACAAATGCTCGACTGATACCGGGGTCCTTCAATCCGACGGCGAGAGCGAAAACAGCACAGGCCATCGCGAAGGTCTGCCGAAAGGCGAGGCGCATCGCATTGGTCCATCCGGGCGCTACGAGAACGGTCTCAGACCGGGCAATTGATCCCATCGCCACCATGATGCCCAGTGCGAGCGCCAATGGATACGCCGAAAGCGGCAGCAATGTCGTAAAGGAAAAGGAGCGCACCAACGGGACCGCTGCAACCAAGGCCAGCCACAGTCCCACCGCTTCGGCGGCCAGTAGGATGGAATGCAGACTGATAATACCGGAACTACGTCGATCGATCACAGCAAATATAAGAAAACGGCCATGGGCATATGGCGCTGCCGTCCATTGGAAAAGAGAAATTTCTACCTACCGCCTCCCTGGCGCCCTGCACGATAGCACAGTCAGGATAGCTTCGCGGCTTCGGGGCGCGCGGATCGCGCAAAGGGCGGTGCGTTCTCGCCAAATCTAAATATTAACCAGAACAACGAGGTTGCCCGGAGATAGCGTTGGGCGAATCGGCTCGGATCAGACACGACGCGCCACAACCAGCCCAAGCCCCAGCGATCCACCCACACGGGAATTTTCACCTGGGCTCCGGTGACAAAAGCCATGGCAGCACCAAGGCACAGGATCACGGGCCGATACGAGAGATTGTCGCGCAAATAGTGCCCCAGCCGCTCCTGAACGCCCCCGCCGATTCCGACATAGATGACCTTGGGGCGTCGCTGATCGATTCGATCGCGCAGTGCTGCGTCCACAATCGGTCCTGCCTGATACATGGGAGCGACATAGAAATCTTCCTCCGAAGCCGGATAGCCCTGCGCTCTCAGCCATCCGCGAGTCCGCTGCGCTTCCTCGGCATTTGGCATCACCCAAAATGTCGCGCTATCCTGGCGCATGATATCGCGATTCAGCCAGATGCGCAGAAATGCCAGTCCGGAATTGCGTGGCAGTCGTGTTCCAGTGCGCATGCGCCACAAGATCACCATGAAGGCGGAATCGGTCAGCACGATATCGCTCGCTTCCAATGCACGGCGGTAGGCAGACGATCGCACCAAATCAAATCCGAGTCCGGGACCTGACGGTGCAGTCAGCAGCCCCCCGCGAGCGGCTACATCGCAGGCCTCTCCCAACGACCCGGTAAAGAATTTCGTGCCCAGCACCGGCGTCGTTCGAATAGCCACCGTCGGCTGCGTGGTGTCAGCCATTGCCTTTCCTCGGCAGCAGTGAACGGCGCAGTTCGTAAGTCTTCATGATGGAGAGTTCTTCGTACATTGCGTGGAGCCGTGCAAAATAAAATCCCGCACGCCCATCGAGAAATCCTGTCTGCCAGAAATATACGTAGGCGAATCTCAGCCAAGGACGGAATGGCAGACGCCGAATAAGACGCTTGATCAGCCTTCGCCGTCTTACCGTGCCAAGTTGAAGATCGGTATCTGCACTACCATTGACAGCAAAACGCGCTTCCCAGTTTGAGTACCGATTGTGCTTCTCCACGAAAACCTCGATCGAGGGAAAAGCGTAGTGATCCATCTCGCACTGCAGTCGCGCAGTCGCGCCCTGCACGACCACATGCTCGTGGACTTCGTTATCGCCGCTCGCCGTCTGACCCTCCGCGATCTTTTCGAAACGGCCGAGCGCGTGACGAAACAACCGGAGATTCCAATTCGGGTAGTACGCGTGTCGTAGCCACTGCCCCATGAAATAAAACCGGCGGTTGATCCAGTAGCCGTTCACGGCCGCATCGTCAGTCGTAACGATTTTTCGGATTTCCGCCTCCGCTTCGGGCGGCATCACCTCGTCCGCGTCGAGAAGAAAAACCCAAGGGTAGGCAAAGGGTACGTTGGCCAACGCCCAGTTCTTCTTCTTCGGCCATGTGCCGTTGAAGTCGAACTGCACGACCCGCGCACCGTGCGCCTCAGCGATCTGCACGGTGGCGTCGGTGCTGTGTGAATCCACGACCCACACTTCCGCGGCCCACTGCACGCTCGACAGGCAGCGCGGGAGATTCTCGGCTTCGTTCTTGGCCGGTATGACAATCGCCAGCGGAATTTTGAGATGGTCAACGGCCATAGAGAGAAGGTCGGCCGCGAACCCACGGCATGCTGGTGATTGTGATGCCGACCCAACCTGCCAGCACATCGTGCCAGTCACAGCTGCGGGCCGGCAATGCGAGTTGCAGCAATTCCAGCACCACGACAAAAAGCGCCACCACCATTGCCCGACGGGCAACCATTCGACCCGGTTGCGTGCGCCACCCGGCCTGCGCGAGATGCAGCGTCGCCGCGAGCACCCCAAATGCGATCACGTTGTTGAGAAAATCATGATCATTGGCAAAACGCCTGAACACCATGGGGACTCGTGGCACGCCGGCCAATGAGGGCCGTGGCTTCAATTCCAAATAGCAAACGACCCCGAGCATGAGCAGCAGTGGAATGAGATGTAAAATCCGTGTCCGTCGGCCACGACCATCCGTCACCTCGAATCGTGTGGCGGAGGGTGTAGATTCCATCGGATAGCGTAACGATGAATCGGTCCGCGCCTTTCGACGCAAGCGGGACTGCAACAGCCCGGCGGCGAGGTCGCCCATCACATGCAAGCGCGATTTCATCTTGCCGCCGCCCTGCGCGGCCGCCTGCTTGCTGCATACTGTGCCCCTCTCCCGCTCCGCATCTCAGCGTCGCGCCATTCATGAACCGCTTGCGCCGTCTGAGGGGTGGTTTGTCGCTCAGGCGGCCGGTCTCGTAATTTTTTCCGCGTGGGCGCTCAGCGCGACAAGCGAATGGAGTCAGCAATGGGTCGCCTGCATAGTCGGATTGGCGGTGCCACTGCTTGCGCTACGCCGACGGGAACGTCCTCCGGTTGCGATCGGTCCGTTCGTGCCAGTTTTTCTCTGGTTTGGTTTCGTCGTGATCGCGTGGCTGAACCCCAGTCATACGCTCGCACCATCTGGTGGATGGCTTCCCCGAGTCGATTGGATACGCTGGCTCCCGGCTACCGTGGATCGAAGTCACACGCAGCAAGACGGTGCGCTATGGCTGATCGCCTTGACGGAAGGGGCTGCGGCTTGGGTGCTCTTACGCGAGGCTCGTGCAGTGCGGGTCGTGTGGATGATCGTCGCGCTCAATGGAGCCGCGCTCGCGATCGTCGGCGCCTTGTTTCGCTTTGCTGGGGCGGACCGGATGCTGGGCGTCTTTCCCGTGCCGGAACCCTCTTATTTTTTTGCGACATTTTATTACAAAAACCACTGGGCCGCTTATGGCGCCCTCTCCGGAGCCGCGGCATTGGCCCTCGCGCTGGAGGCACTGCCTGCTGCGCTGAACGAAGAGCATTCGGCGAAAGGCCGGGCACTTCTTTTTGGGAGCGCGGGGTTGTTGACGCTTGTTACACTCCCCTTGCCCGGTTCGCGCGCGGGAGCGCTGCTCGCTGCAATAATCGTGATCGGATTTGGCGTCTTGGCCGGACAAATCTGGTGGAAAAGTCGCTCGGCGGTTCGACGTTCCGCACGATGGCTGCCTTTGGTTGGCGCGGTGCTTGGCACCTGCATTCTCGTATTTGGCGTCAATGCCTATGCTCAGCGCGCGCGCTCGGATCTTGAGCGCACGCACCGCCAGGTGATGCAGGGAGCGGACGGCGCGGCGATTGATCTCCGCTTGCTGGTTACGCGCGACACCTGGCGGATGGCGCAGGCTCGGCCTTTTTTCGGATGGGGTCCGGGATGTTTCGAAATTGTTTTTCCAATTTACCAAGGCGAATATCTGCGTGGTCCCGATCACGGCCCGGTCGCCCGGTTTGAATTCGCACACGATGACTGGATGCAGCAACTGGCCGAGACCGGATGGGTTGGCACGCTGTTACTGGTCATACCTGCCGGTTTCGCGGCTACTCGAGCTTGGCCGCGAGCTAGTCGCGCTGGCCGCGCAGCACTCGCCGTTTGCGCGGCCATCGCGGCGTATGCGTGGCTGGATTTTCCCTTTCATCAGCCAGCCGTGCTTTTGCTCTGGACGATACTTTTGACGACCGCACATCGGCTAGCTCCGCCTGCGCATGTGCCGAACTGAGTGCGTCACTCCTTCGCCGGACCGTAGTGTTTGGCGTAAGTCTTCGCGTGGTGGTAGCCGTAGCCCTTGTAATAATAGGAACCACCGAGCCCGGTCGGCATCGCGTTGAGCACGACTCCGGGAAACTCCAGGCCTGTCTGGCGCAAACGCTCCAAGACATCACGCACTGCTTGCCGCGATGGCGTGTTGAATCGGCAGATGTAGATGAACTCCTGACAAACGCGGCCAAACGCTACGGCGTCCGGAAACACGCCTGCCGGCGGTGTATCCAGAATCATGATATCAAAATGCCGCTGCAGCGTCGTGAGCAGGGAAACCAATCGATCGCCATCCACCAACTCGGTCGCGCGCCGGCTGCTGCCACCCGCGCGTAGCAGATACATGCCAGAGAAGATTTCGACGATTCCCAGTTTCGGATCACGTAAAATGTCGCCTTCAAGCGCACCGCCTTCTTCAAGCCAGCGCAGAATGCCGGCCTTGTTGTCCAAGCCAAATTGGCGGTGCTGTGCAGGACGACGCAGGTCGGCGTCGATGAGCAAGGTCCGGCGATTGTGCGCGACAAAGCACTCAGCGAGGTTGGCCGCGACAAAGCTCTTCCCTTCGCCGGGCACGGTGCTCGTGACGAGAATCGCTTTGGGTGGATCGATTTTCGACGTGAGCGTCAGCTGGCTGTAGAGCGCGCGAAACTGCTCCACCACGGTTTCGTCCTTCTCGGAGTGGACGAGCGTGGGCCGGTCCTTTTCGAGCACCCGGCGAACGGAGCCCACCTCGCCCAACACCGTCGCGTCGAGGTGAACTTCCACATCGCCCGCGCTGCGGATCCGCCCAAAGAACATCTCGGCCGAAAACGGATACCCCAGCAGGATGACGATCGCGAGGGTGACACTCAGCATGATCGTCCGGCGGACATTGGGCATGAATGGCTCTTCGGGAGTGTAGGCCAGCTGCGAGATCTTCATGTTCACGCCGCGCAACTGACCCGAGATCGTGGCATTGTTGAGCCGGTTGAGCAGCACCGTGTATGTCTCTTTGTGGCTCTCGACGGTACGGCGCAGGATATTGTACTCGACGCCCAGCCGATCAAGTTCGAGCGCGGCTTTCTCGGCCGAGGTTCGCTGCTCCGCGAGCTGCCGCTCTTCGGCAAGCGCTCGAGCGCGTTGATCGCGAAGATTCGACAGCGCCGTTGCGGCCTGCTCGTCCCGAAGTTTTTCAACGGCCTCAATCGCGCGTTGATTTTCCTGCATCAAGGGATGCCGGCGGCCGTAGCGTTCCGCCAGTACGGCGCGTTTGCCTTGGAGTTCCGACAGGCGAGCCGCGACGTCAGCCAGACCGGCGAAGCCCGTGATTGGTGCCAGCTGTGCCGCATCGCCACCTCGTTTCATCACGACCTCCGCCTGCTCGAGCCGCGCTTCAATTGCGACTCTGGCCACGCGCGCTGCTGTGGCGCTGGCATTCAGGGACTTCAGGTTGTCTACGATGATGTTCTGATTGGCTTCGAGTGAAACGAGGTTGTACTTCTGGCGATATTCTTGGAGCTGGCGTTCCGCCTCCTCGACCTTCTTGCGCACGTCTTCTGCTTGGTCCCGCAGGAAAGTGAGCGAAGCAGCCGTGCTGGCATTGTTGCGAGTGGACATGTAGGGCGCCGCCCGCTCGGCAAAGCGATTCGCCAATAATGCAGTCACGGCCGCATTCCGGTGCACGGCGCTGATCGAAATCAGCATGGTCTCCGGTACCCGGCCAAATGTCACCGCCGACCGCACAATCTCTGTCAGGGCCAAATCCTTATCGGCGCGCGTGAGGCTTTCGGGCGAAGTACTGAGGATGAGGTCGCGTTCTTCCTTTGTAAGCGAGGCGATGGTTTGCTTCTGAAGCTCGAGGCCGCGCAGTTGCTGCAGACGCGTCGCCATCGTCATTTCCCGCGCATTCTCGCTCGTATCGCGCTCGTCCCATTGCGTCGCAATGCGCTCGCTGTTGTCGACCATTAGCGTCGCGGTGGCGATGAATAGGCGCGGCAAGCGCATTTGCTGCCACGCGAAGAGCGAGCAAGCGACCAAAGCCAGCGCACATGCGACCGGAAAGTGGGCACGCAGTACCACCAAGGGTTGCCGCAAATCGAACGTGGACGGCGCGAGAATATTGGCCCCGGAACGGGCTTTCGACGACGCGACCGGAGATTTAGCGGAGGCCATGATGCGCTTAGAAAACACGCTCCGGAACAAACACCACGTCGCCCGGCTGCAACTGAAACATCTCCGCCGCGGAAGCTCTCCCATCGATCATCCGTTCGACATTCAGCGTGAACGTCTGGTCTCCCTCGCGGGCATCCGTCCGCGTCACCCGTACGGCGTCGCCTTTCGCAATGCGAGTGAATCCACCCGCCGAAGTGATCGCCTCGACGATGGACACTGCCGCGGCTTCGGGCGGCAGGACTTGCTTGCCCTGCTTGCCCACCTGCCCGAGCACCATGATTTCCTTGGGACTGTACTCGATCACGCTCACCACCACTCCGGGGCGGACAAAAATCTCTTCATCCACGAACCGCTTTGCCAAAAGCGCCTGGACTTCGGCGATCGTGAGTCCCAGCACCTTTACCTGGCCGAGCAGCGGCACATTGATCTCGCCCAGACCATCCACGCGGCGGTCGACTGACATGTCTGGCTCGCCATGAACCGCGAGATGCAGGAGGTCGCGCGCAAAAAGGCGGTAGCGTGTTTTTGCGGCGCTTTGAGCCTGAGTGCTCGCCGCAGATTCTTCGGCGCCCAACGACGCACCGATAGCGGCGACGAACAGCAGACAAATCCGGAGAAGTTTCATACAATGCGACACCGACACGACCGCCGTGGGTCGAATCCGGCCAGCAAAATCCGCCGACGACTAGAATTTAATCGTGATACCCGCGCCAAAGTTGATCCGGTCGTAAGTCGAAAACGCCAGAGTCGAGCGATTGTCGCGATAGCCAGCCGAAGCGTCCACGGTGACGTTGTCCTTGATCACGTAGTTAAACCGGGCGCGAATGATGTAACCATCGTCGGTGCGATTGCCGACGCCGCCAAATGCGGAGTAGTTCGAATGATCGAATCCAATGCTGCCATCGACGCTCAGCTTTTCGGACAGCGCCTGCGAAACTCCGAGCGAAGCACTGAATGCCTTCACGGACTGATCGGCCGCGCTCAAGCTGAGGTTTTGATCGGCGAGCAGCGTCCATGTGGTCTTTTCCGTGGCCGCCCAGCTTAGCCGACTCGACAGATAGAGTGCGTTCGAACGGTTAAATCCTGCGCCATCAAATTCCCGCTGCACGACACCGACCGACAATTCCCCCGTCACTTTTGGAGCCAATTCCCCTTCGGCTCCCACCGTGTAGCGCTGGTCCATGTTGCTGGGACTCCGACGCCCTTTCGGACGGTCGGTCGTCCACGATTCTACGGTGGTGAAGCCCGCGAGGAGTTTCAATTTTGGCGAGTACACATAGACTCCATCGAGCCCCAGGCTGTAGTTCAGCACGTCACTGTAGCCCTGCGTCAAATTGGAGTTCTTATTGTAGCCGGCATTGGCGCGCAGTCCCAGTTTTTCGCTGAAGAGCTGTTCGGCCGAACTGGAAAAGACAAAATTATTGGACTCGGTGCGATCGTTGACCGCCTCATTCGCCATGGAACTCCGGCGCCAGTCAAAATTAGCGCGCAGGTCAGTCTTGTCCGACGGATTGTACCCGAGCGCTGCGGTCAGGGCCGGATCGGCCGAGTTCAGGTTATTGTGATCCGCGAACGCATAGGCATCGAGCGAGACCGCGGTATCTAGCGAAACTTCGCTCGCGTTGCGCACATAGCGAACGGCGCCGGAGAATGTGCCAACGGTATCAGAGACCTCGGAATTGCTGACAAAGATATTGGAGTCGTAATCCGCTCTGACAGCAGCCGAGCCCAAGAGGCGGCCGTGACCGATCGTCGTCACCGCCGAAGCATCGGCTAGCACGAGAAGAAACCCCGCGGTCAGGAATGAAATTTGCGACCGTGTAGTCGAGCGCATTTGAATTTGGAATGTAAGGTTGAATGCCTCAAGAACCCAACTGATATGGTGTACACAGCGCACCACGTTGCTGTATGGTATGATGCGACCTCAAACCGGCGGTTTGTCGATAAAATAGTGCCTGCTTCACCCCGGGGAAACTACGCCCTCCAATGTTCGGAAAAATCATGCTGACTCCTTTGGTTTGACTCACGCAGAGTGCCCAAAGCGTGACTGAGACATCTGTTACCCATAGCGTACCCACCCTCTTTGTCGCCTATTGGCGGGGCTTGGCTCGCGAAACAGGTGCCAGTCTCTGGCTTGCGGTTTGTCTGCTGATTGCGGTCGGCGTCCTTGAAGGTGGCGGACTGCTTGTCATGGTGCCGATGCTTCAAGCCGTCGGAGTGGGTAGTGCTGGGCAGATCCAGGGGCCGGGTGGATCGGCCGTGGCCGTGTTTCGATCTCTCGGCATTCCGATCACACTCGGCAGTGTGCTCGCAATCTTCGTCGTACTCAAGTCCACGCAAGCGGCACTGCGCGCGTGGTCAGGCTCACTCAATGCCAAGATTCAGACGCAATTCGTGACTGCACTTCGGGAGAACTTCCATGATGCTCTGGCGAAGGCTGACTGGCTTTTCATTTCGCGGCGTCGCTCCACCGATTTCAGTCACGCTCTGGTCACGGAGATTCCGGAGGCGGGGATGGCGACTTATCATCTTTTGCTGCTCCTCAGCATCGGAGCCGTTGCGGTCGTGCAAGTGGCGGTGGCCGCAGCTGTTTCACCCGTACTGACGCTCGTGGCGGTGGCCACGGGTGGCGCCGTGGTCTACGCCTTGCATCGCTTTCGAAAGCGGTTGTTTGCCCTTCGAGTGGCTAATCGGGCCAAAAACGCCGAAGTCGCGGCCATCGTTGGTGAACATCTCGCCGGCATGAAATTGGCCAAAAGCCAAGGACGGGGGGCACATCATGTCGCACATTTTCGTCGCGCGATGAAATCCCTCGCGGCAGACTCGCTTATTGCGCAGCGCCTGCAATCGCTTTCGCAATTCTGGACCGAACTATTGAGCGCCGTTGCTTTGTCCGTGTTCGTATACCTCGCCGTGGGCGTGCGTCACGTCAACGCCACCGAGCTAATGCTGCTTGCGTTCATTTTCACGCGTCTGCTGAGCCACGTCTCCAGTATTCAGGTAGCCTGGCAGCATTTCACGCGCGGCTTGCCCGCATTTGCGGCCACCGAGCAGATGCGGGCTGGCCTCGAAGCAGCCGCAGAACGAAAAAGCGGAGACACCGTGAGGACAATTGTCCTGCGTCGGGAGGTACGCTTCGACGCCGTCTCATTTCAGTATGGTTCCACCGCAGGAAGCGCCCCAGCGCTAGCACAGCTCGATCTCTCGATCCCTGCCTGTAAAATCACCGCAGTTTGCGGCCCCTCAGGTGCGGGCAAGAGCACGCTGGCCGACGTCCTACTTGGATTGCTCCCGCCCACGCAAGGCCGAGTCTTGATCGATGGCGCGGATCTCACCGGTTGCCTGCACGATTGGCGAGAGTCGGTCGGCTACGTTCCGCAGGAGAGCTTTCTGTTTCACGATACGGTGCGCGCCAATCTGCTCTGGGCTAGGCCCGACGCATCTGAATCGGACGTGCGTGCGGTCTTGGCCGCTTCGGCTGCAAGCGACTTCGTCGACCGGCTCCCGGAGGGCCTCGATACCATCGTGGGTGACCGCGGACTTCGTCTCTCGGGTGGCGAGCGGCAGCGCATCGCGCTCGCGCGCGCATTGCTTCGCAATCCAACGCTGCTCGTGCTGGATGAAGCGACCAGTGCGCTCGACACGCCCAACGAACGGATCGTGCAGCAGGCAATCGAGCGCTTGCAGGGCAAACTTACCATCGTGCTCATCGCGCATCGCCTTTCGACGGTACAGGTGGCCGATCAAATCGTGGTCATTGAAAAAGGTCGGATTGCTGAAATCGGCACCTGGTCGGAGCTAAACGGTAAAGTCGATGGTCCGTTCAGGCGACTGGTAGCAGCCGGTGGCGCATGAAACACGTGTCGGCACACGCGACGGAATACCGCCTGCTGCTTTCGCTTGTGCGCCGCGAACTCGGTTCCGGCGAATCAGTGGTGGCGCCACTTGACGCTGTGCAATGGCCCGAATTCCGCCGATTGGTCGATCGGCATCGACTTGGCGCTTGGCTGCAACCCCGTATCGCGGCGGAGCTCGCTGGCGTGAGTCCTGCCGCCATGCAGCGGCATTTTGCCGCAAACACTTTGGCGCAGACCCAGCGCGCACTCGCGCAAGCATCCGAATTGAGACGCTTAAATAGAGCGCTCCAATTGGAGGGAATCGAAACGATTTCGGTTAAGGGACTCGTCCTCGCGCAAGAGCTCCACGGCGGCATCGGCCGGCGCTTCGTAGGCGACATCGATCTGGTCGTACGGAGCGCGGATGTCGCCCGTGCTGATGCAGTGCTGCAATCCGCTGGCCTGCGGCGAACCCGTCCAGACTTTGCGCTCACGCCGCGGCAGTTTGCGGAATATCTCCGCATTAAGCCGGAGTTCGAATATTTCGCTGCCGACACGCAGCAACGAATAGAACTCCTCTGGCGGCTCGAAGGATTGCCGGACGAACAATCGAATTGGACCGACGCCATCACGATTTCGCTCGCTGGGGACCGGACGACGACGCTTGGCCCCGCGCAAAATGCGATCTACCTTTTTCAACATGGGGCGCGGCACGGCTGGTTTCGACTATTCTGGCTAGTCGACATCGCAGTGCTGCTGCAGCACGCCCGCATCGACTGGCCGCGGGTTATGCGCGATGCACGCCAGCGCGGAATCGAGCGGCCGCTGCTCCAGGGCGCAGAATTGGCGGCGAAACTATTGGGTCTCGTCACTCCCCCCGCCCTGCGTCCACACAAGAGCGAAATAAGCGCGATCGACCGACTGGTTGTGGAAGCCGAGCGACAAATCACGCGCGCGTCGCACACCACAGAGCCGATCGCCGAATGGACTCGCCAGACCATTTACCGGACGCGCCTGCCTCGGGGCGTGCGGAAGAAATTCGCCGTGCTCGCGCCTCACCTTTTTTCCCCGGAAAGCTGGCGCATGTGGCCTCTCCCCGACCGCTGGTTCTTGCTCTATTATTTCGCGACGCCTTTCTTGTGGCTCTATCGGCGCATTCGCCGCCCGGCGCGCGCTGAAAACACATCCGTGGGCTGATTTCGACCACACCCAAGCGTGTATCACTTTTTCCGATACACCACATCCGTATCGGGCGCCGCTGGTCGCCGGCGATTATCGCGGCCAAACCGGGGCTGCGGGTGTCCGTCCGGCTCTATCCGAAATACGCTGCCGAAGCCGGCGCTCACGACGGTGTCGCAAAAATCAAAATTGGCGTGCCGGATCGCCAGTAACCCGCCTGGTTTGAGGATGCGTGCGATGTCGGCCAGCGTGCGTTCAAAGTCCTCGAAGCGGATGTAGTTCGCGCAAGACACAATAACGGGATCTTTCAGCGCCGAATGCTGAAACACCGCCATGCACAGCACGGCATCATAGCTCGCCGTGGATTCAGCCTCGACCGACGATGCGCATTGAAAAAAAGACCGAATATCGCCTTCGCCCTTCAATCGCGCTTGGCCCACCTCGATGTTGTGAGGATTGATGTCGATGCCTTTGATCACGGCCCGCGGTAAATATCGGCGCAGGGAAAAGACCTCCTCGCCGGTCGCGCAGCCAAACGACAGTAGACGCGGATTTTCGTGTGCGGCTAATTCCGCCTGGAGAAACGTGAAAATGCGCGGATATCGGTCGGCCTTGGTGAGGCTCCGATACTGAAACTGTCCCCGCGGCTTCCTCCAGCGACGGATTTGATCGTGTCGAAAAACTCCATCGGATGCGAAGTGCCAGACGAAGCGCAGCGCCCGGTAGAGACGAAAGTCGCGCGAACGAGTCTTGATGCGATCCAACAACACCGCGCTCGTTTCGTGGATTATTCATCCTCCGGCAATCACGGAAATATTCGTTCCGCCCCTACTCCCGTTTCTGAGTGCGGGACTAAGCAGCCATATTCCCCTTGCCAAACCTTGGTTCCCGCGCGGCTTTCATCGCACCAATTGCCATGACGCGGCTGCAAAAATTTCTTCGTCGGCCGAGCCACGACCGGCAATTGTTCATCGAAGCGGCCCTTGCACTCGCTTGGGCGAAATTGCTGCTTTTCCTTACCCCCTTTCGGTGGGTCGCCTGCCGATTGGGGTCCAATGTGCCCACCCCGGTTCGCGTTTCTTCAACCGAACAGTTGGTGGCTCGGGAAATTTCGTGGGCCGTGCAGGCCGGAGCGCGTCACCTCCCTGGCGGTTTCGTATGCCTCCCTCAAGCCATCGCAGCCAAGTGGATGCTGCGACGTCGGGGCGTACCTAGTACGTTATATCTCGGCGTGGCGCCTAACCATAACGGTCACGAGAGCATGACCGCTCACGCCTGGTTGCGGGTCGGTGATAAAATGGTTACTGGGGAGGCTGAAGCAATTCGCCATCTCGAACTAGCGGCCTTCGGGGAGTAGACATAGACACACAACGAATTGTTTCATAGCAAGCTGGACTCGGTAGTCCTTGCCACTACACACCGCTATGTCCATGCGCTGCCTCGAACTCCCCTTCAGGTTCGATCCCGAAAAACTCCGCACCGACTTGGCGCGAGTCCGACCCGATGAATGGATTCCGCATATTCAGCGCAAGCACTACGATGGCCAATGGAGCGGCGCTCCCCTGCGGGCGATCGGGGGGAATCCCGCCAATATCATCCCGGAAGCGGACGATCCGTCGATGTTTCAGGCAACTCCGATACTTCAGAGGTGTGCCTATTTTCAGGAGGTGCTCGCCACCTTTGAGTGCCCGCAGCGCGCGGTGCGGCTTCTGCGGCTGTACGCGGGCTCCAGCATTGCTGAGCATGTCGATCGCGCGCTCGATTTCGAGGATGGTGAGGTGCGGATCCATATTCCCATAATCACCCACGAAGAGGTGAAGTTCTTTCTCGACGGTTCCCGCCTGATCATGGCGCCCGGCGAGTGTTGGTACACCAATGTCAACCTGCCCCATAGCGTCGAGAACCGCAGCCCGATCGACCGCATTCACCTGGTGATAGATTGCGGGGTAAACGACTGGTTGCGAAAGCTGTTTGAGTCGCAGCCCCCGCGCGCTCCGGACTTTCACTCGTCGATACTGCGCCTACCGGCCAATGTGGAGCCGTCTGTGCTTTTCGAAGCCCTCAACGGCTGCGCGGCGGAATTGACGACCAAAGAGAACCGAGTCCGCTTCCTATCGGAGCGCAACGTATTCGTTCTACAGTGGGGCGGCGGACTCGCCTGGCAGGTACGCCTCCGCCTCGCCAGCGACGGTGCGCAAATGCGCCTCGAGTTGGAATCGTCGCCAGATCCCGATCACCACCGACGTGGCAACTTCGATGGCGTTCTAGAATGTCTGCAAAGAACACTTCCGGGAGTGGTCGTTTCCCAATCGTAGTCCCATGACCTTTCCGCCCGTCCCGACGCGAGTTCGCTTCGAGAAAAATGCCCCTACGGTCGAGTGGCTGTACTCCGACGGCGAAGCCTTCACCGAATCATTCTTCCGACAAACTCAGCTACGATTTCGCCGCCTGCCGGAGAATTCTCACGCCAACCACCCGCGTACGTCGGTCCATGATCTCGCAGGCGTCTCGGCGGATTCGGCCCCGGCCGGACTCATCTTTCACATTTCGCGCTGTGGTTCCACGCTGCTGGCCCAGATGCTCGCGCAACTGGACCGCAACATTGTGGTATCCGAGCCGCAAGTAGCCGACGACATTTTGCGCGTGAGCCGTGCAATCCCGAGCATCACCGACGAAGACCGCATCGCTTGGCTGCGCGGGGCGTTCGCGGCGTACGCTCGCGCCCGTGGTGCCGGTAAGAGACTATTTGTGAAGTTCGACTCGTGGCTGATCTTTGAGCTTCCCCTGATTGAGCGGGCCTTCCCCGGCGTACCGAAAATCTTTGTGTATCGCGACCCAGTGGAGGTGCTCGTCTCTCTCGGACGCTCCCCGAGCTTCACTCTCGTCCGTGGGACCGTCACGCCGGATCAACTCGGCCTGACCAGCGAAGAAACCCTGGCTCTCTCTTTTGAAGACTACGCGGCAAGCGTCTTAGGTGCGTTCTTTCGCACCGCCCTTGCCCATCACTCGAGCCTCGTTTCTGTAGCCTACCCTGACATCGCGCCGTTTGTCGTCTCGCATTTCCCGGGTTGCGGGTGGTTGCAAGAGGAGCGCGAGACGCTCCAGCGCCCAATCCCACAGCATGCCAAGGATCCCACTCAGAGCTTTGTTCCTGACGCAGAGGAAAAGCGTCGTGCAGCAAGCCCGGCTGTGATCGAGGCGGTGGCGCGGCGGACCGCACCGGCTTACGCTGATTTCTGTAACAGGGTGAAGTCCGCGCGCCGCAGCTGAGTAATCGACGAACGTCGTGGGCGCGGAGAATCGCGCGTTGGCTAGAGTTGAATCTGACACGACGGCCGGCGTGTCGGTCGCGAACTGATGCCCCGGCAATGTATTTTCTGCTTTGGAAAGAAGCGCACGCAGGCGTGTGCCCGATAGTTAAGTAAGAAAATCTACCAATATAGTCGAAAATTTGCAGTTGATGCTTTACGTCGGCGCATAAATCGCTTTCTATATCTCGCAAGCGTCTGGTCCGGCCTAGCCCCCTCCTTCAGCCTTCACCTCCCTGTCGTCGTGACGGATTTTTCTTATACCCTTCGCCCGGTTATTTCGTCCGACGAGCCGTTTCTCGCCGAAGTCTACATCAGCACCCGCTGGGAAGAGCTCTCCGTCAGTGCGTGGCCCGATGCGCAAAAGCGGTCCTTTCTGCTGCAGCAGTTTGAGTTTCAGAGCAAAGACTGGGCTCGGAATTACGAGACTCTCCGGCGCGATATCGTCTCGATCGGCGAGAAACCCGTCGGCCGGCTGTATACGGACCGACGTCTGGCCCAACGGGATATTCGCGTCGTCGACATTGCCCTGCTCCCAGCGGTTCGCGGCCACGGCGTGGCCACTCGCATTTTTGGCGAACTCTTTGCCGAGGCCGACGCGTCAGGTTGGAAGGTTTCCATTCACGTCGAGTACCAGAATCGAGCGAAGAATCTTTACACCAGGCTCGGCTTCCTCCCGGCGCGAGACGCTGGTGTTTACCTTCTGATGGAGCGTCCCGCCAATCAGGGCGCAACACTCTCCTCCGTCTTAAATTGAATTTTTCATGGCCGTCATCACTTCCTTTTCCGAATATCAGAATTCAATTGGGACGTCGTTTCGCCTCCTCGAGGCTCCGACTCCAATCGACTTCGTTCTCACCTCGGCCACGGTAGTCGCCGATACGCCCAGGCAGTTGGTTTATTCGCTGCTTTTTACGGCCCCACCGCCTGCTCACCCGCAACAGACCTACGCGTTTTCCCATGAGCGGTTGGGCAACCTGGAGTTGTTTCTCGTCCCAATTCGGCAAAGTGCCGACGCCGTTACCTACGAGGCCACCTTTAACCTCCTGAAATAGACCTCACCTTCCGAATTTTCCCACGTTCAACCATCCAAAAATAGGAGCATCCCATGTCAGAGCCGTTCCTCAGTGAAATCCGTATGTTCAGTTTTAACTTCGCCCCGAGAGGCTGGGCGTTCTGCGACGGTCGGTCGCTCACGGTCACCCAAAACCAAGCCCTCTACTCGCTGCTCGGAAATCAATTCGGCGGCAATACAACCGCCTTCAACCTCCCCGATCTACGAGGCCGAGTTCCGATGTGTAGGCCCAACCTCGGTGTTACCGCCGGTGTCGTAGGCGGCGTGGAAGGAGTCGCGCTGACCAGCAACCAGATCCCCGCCCACAACCATACCCCCTATGCGTCAACCACGGTTGGCGCGGTTCCGGGTGGTGTCGGACGCTATTTGAGCGAGCCCTCGCTCGGTACCACCCCCACGGTCGGTGACCAGCAATTCTACGCCCTTGCGACCGGCACGCCTGTCCCCTTGGCCGCAGCCACGGTTTCCACAGCCGGTGGTTCTGCGGCCCATAACAACATGCAACCCTCCTCTGTGACCAACTTCTGCATGTGCCTCGTAGGCATCTATCCCACCCGGAACTAATCTCACTAACCCCATCGGAGATCTTACCATGTCAGAACCATATGTCGGCGAAATTCGGATGGTTGCCTTTGCAAAAGCACCCACGAACTGGGTCATTTGTGATGGCCGGCTTTTATCCGTCCAAACGTACCAACTGCTTTTCTCACTCATCGGCACTACTTACGGCGGCGATGGAGTTTCCACCTTTGGCATTCCCTATTTGTCCGGATGCGCGCCCGTCGGCATGGGTACCGGCACGTCACTAACCCCTCGATCGCTTGGCCAAACCTTTGGCAGTGACGCTGGGACGGTCGCTGAAGCCAATATGCCGGCGCACACCCACGCGTTCAATGCCCTGACTGCCACGGCAACCAGCGCCACGCCCGGTCCGACCCAACAAATAGCAGCGCCTTCATTCTTGGCCTTCGCTACCCCGGGAACGGTCACCGCTTCCGCTATGGGCCCGAATATCATGAGCCCCATGGGAGCAAACGCCGCCCACAACAATTACATGCCCTCATTCGGCGTGTTCTTCATGATCGCGACCAACGGGCTCTACCCAACTCGCAATTAACATCACACTTAACCGGAGAATTTAATCATGTCAGAACCATTTATCGGAGAAATTAGAATCTGGGGTTGCACTTACAATCCCCAGGGCTGGGCCTACTGCAACGGCACCCAGCTCAACGTCGCGCAAAACCCAGCGCTCTATTCCTTAATCGGAAACACCTATGGCGGCACCGCGCAGCAGAATTTCAAGGTACCCAACCTACTGGGCCAAATTCCCGTTGGGACTGGTCAGGCTTCACGGTTAGGTGCGGGACTACCTTTTACTTGTGGCACCACAGTGGGCAACACGAGCGCCTCGCTTACCTCCATCGCGCAAATCCCCGTCCACACTCACGGTATGAATGTGGTCGTGACCCCCGCCACGAGTTCCACGCCGAGTTCAACTCAGATGTTTGCCATTGCGAAGCAGTCGACCGGCAACGTTGCCGTCCGGCCCTATACAACCGTCGCACCCGACGTTCAGCTCAGCCAAGCTGCCCTCGGCCCGGCTTGCGGCAATGCCAGCGGTCTCGCCGACCCACATGAAAACCGCCAGCCCTTCCAAACGTTCAATTATTGCATCGCGCTGACCGGCGTCTACCCAACGTTTAACTAGCTTCGGGGTTCGCGTGGCCCTCAATTCGCGGGAGTCAAAAGACTCCCGCTTTTTTGATTTCGGCGAAGCAAATCAATCATGGCTGTCTGAAGCCAAAGGCGCGAGTCCAGTTCAGGGTCCCATCTTCATCCGCAACAACGCTCGTGCTGCCAAAATCCGCAGGAGCGTTGGCACTCTCTCCAAGATCAACTAGCCGACGGCCCGATAGTGCCGTTATATTCGCTCGGGTTAAAAGCCTTGGCGCACGTATCGGAAGATACCGAAAGATTCTGAATCGTGGGAGTCTGCCATGGACGCTTTCCTGCGTTCGCGACGCTTTCCTGCGCTTCGCTGACCGAATGGAAGGTGGATGGCTGATCACTCATGTTTGCTGACCATGAGGATCACGAATTCGAGTGCTTCTCGCAAGTTTTTTCGCTGCGTATATAGCCATCATTCATGGGCAGGCAGGCTAGCGCATTGAATAGCGCCCCCGAGGGCCGCGTTCGACCTGATTCGATCGCTCCAATTTTTTGTCTGAGCCGTGATAGATCGACCCAACGAGAGGATCGCGACTCACCGGTGTGGGCCAGAAGCTCACGCAAGCGGCGCCACTCCCCGGCCTGAAGCTCCTCCGTTCGTTTCTCCAGCGCAGGATCGAGTTTCACTCTCGTCCATGTCATTCCCTTCGGCAGCACAGGCTGCATCGCGTAGCGGAAGAGATAGCGCCCGTAGTCATCTCGAAAGTGGAGATTGGTTGGAACGCCCAAGCTGAACTCCAGCAAACGCCGATCAGCCAGGGGGTGCACGTAGGTTATCCGATGCTTTGCGCCAAACGCGGTCCACGACTCCATGCGCGCTGAGAGATGGCCATGCTGGAGTAAGGCGAGCCGATACGCTCGCGCTCCTGCCGACTCGCGCGGTGGCGGATCAAACGGGCGCAGCGTGGAGCGAATCCGGCGGGCAAATTCCGGCAGGATGAAACCTCGCTCCCGTTCAAACGCCGGGCCCCAGAGCGAGGGGAAAATTGCCTTCGGTATCGGACGGGCCACCTGCCGATAAAACCGTCGGACCACGGTTCGCCACCGTTTGGGTTCACGAACGAGATCGGACAGTTCCAGAAACCCGGCCAATTCCGACCATTGGCCGGAGACGAGCGATCCGAAGCCCAGTCCGCGTCCGTTGAAACTCACGCCTTCGTCTCCGCCCCATCCGGTCAAAATGACTCCGACACCTCGAGCCGCTGCCGCCCGTTGCACCCATTGCTCGCGCTCCATGGTTTTCACCGGCACTAGGCTGATGTCGGTCCCGCGGATATAGCTGTCGGTGTCGATCGCGGGATCGATGTAAATCGCTGCGAGGCTCTCCTGCTCGCAAACGCGCCCGATCCGTTCGTGCTCTTCCGCCGCAGTAGCGGCGGGTGGCGGTGAATGGGAAAACATCGCCGGCGCCGCGGCACCGCGGGCTCGCAGCAATCGAGCGGCGGTCACTGCAACTGAAGATGAATCCAGCCCGCCGCTGAGATGAGCTCCGACAGTCAGTCGAGTCCTGAGGCGATCGCTTACTGCCGTCGTAAGCAATTCGCGCAGCCGTTCCGCATAGTCGTCGAGGGTGCGCATCCGGACTTCAGGGGCATTTTCCGGGTACCAATGTCGGTGAACCCGCGTGCCTCGCGCGTCGCGGCTCAACCAATGGCCGAACGGCAGCTTCCTGAGTCCACGAAAAAACGTGTATTCACTTTCCAAATACGGGTAAGGACAGAGCAACAGCCGCGCTACCTCCGCTTCGTCGATCTCTCGGCGAACGCCGTCACACGCCAGCACGCCGCCGATCTCGCTCGAAAAAGCGATCCCGCCGGAGTCTCCCCAATAATAAAACGGCCGCGCCCCGATGTGATCGCGGGCGGCGTACAGCCGTTGCCGGTCACCATCCCAGAGCGCAAAAGCGAAGTCCCCCAGCAAATGACCGGCGCATTCCTCGCCCCATTTGCGATAGGCCTCGAGGATGAATTCGCTATCCGACCACCGGGCCGCTACAGCCGGGGACAGGGCGAAGGCACCAGCCAAGTCGCTCCGATTGTCGAGTCGCACGTCGGCCGTGATGGCTAACTTGCCGCGCACCAGCGGCTGGTGTTCACCGGCAGATTCCGGGGTGTAAGCCATTAAATGATGACCAAAGATGAGATGATGACCATCGCGCGAGATTCGCCCCCCATTTTCCCCGTAGTGCGCCAGCGCGCTCATGGCGCGATCCAACGCCGCATGGGGCAGAGGGACGCCGTCCCAACGGACAATCCCGGCAATCGCACTCATTGGCCGTTCAAATCGGAGCTTTCTCGTCGTGGATACACCATCGGACTGCATGCAAGGAAATACCTCCTCGGAGTCCAAGCCCGAACGCGCGCCAGTTCATTGCGCACTATAGCGAGTCCCTTCCCATTGACATTATCCTTGTGATCGCGCTGACCTTCTTTGGCCGATGATTGCACTCCCCGATGAATTCACGGCCGCGGTGGCCGCCCAAGCTGCCAGCCGATTCGACGAAGCGCGCGCTGGATACCAACGCGTGCTAACCGTCTCGCCAAATCACGCTGAGGCCCTCCACCGACTCGCTTCGCTGCATCTCACGGCCCGTGAATTCGACGCGGCACTCGCCCCTCTGGAGCGTTGTGTCATTCTCGCTCCCAGGGAAGCAGCGGTGCGCTATGATCTCGGCCTCGTTTATCAAGCCCAAGGAAAAATCGCCGAAGCCTCCGGAGAGTTTCAGCAAGCGTTGTTTCTCCGGCCGCGATTTGCCGAGGCGCATTTTGCTCTTGGTTCGATCTACCGAGGTCAGGGGTATCTCACGCAAGCGATAGCCGCGTTTCACAACGCACTCAACCTCCGGCCCTCGTACCTCGAAGCTCGCTGCGCCCTTGGCGGAGCGCTGATCGAGCTGCGAGACTATCCCTCAGCGGCCAACGTACTGCGCATGGCCTACGAAGCCGCTCCCGAGCACCCCGATGCGCTCGGGCTCTACGCGATCGTTCTAGCCGAAATCGGTCCAAGACAAGAGGCCACCGCGCTCTGCGAGAAAGCAATCGCGCTCCATCCTGATCGGCCGGCACCGCATGTCGCGCTGGGAAACTTGCACGACCGGGCCGATCGGCAAGAAGCGGCCATGGCGTGTTTTCGTCGCGCCATCGAAGTGTCCCCCGGGTATCTGCCCGCTTACTGCAACCTCGCCAACGGGCTCGCCGCCCAGCACCGCTACGCCGAGTCGCTGGCTGTATTTGCCGAAGCTGGCGCCCGCTATCCCAATTCCGGGGAATTGAGCTACAATCGCAGCTTGGTTCAACTCGCTACGGGAGATTTCGCCGCCGGCTGGGCGAGCTACGATTCTCGTAGCATCCTTGGCCAAGGCCGCGCGATCCGCCAGGTGGCGGCACCGTATTGGGAAGGCGATATTTCGCTGCAGGGGCGCACCATTTTACTCCATTGCGAACAAGGCCTCGGCGACACCATCCAGTCCTTGCGGTACGTGCCTCTCGTGGCGGCAGCCGGCGCGCTTGTCTATCTCGCGGTGCAAGCCGAGATCCAGTCGCTCTGCGCTTCGCTGACCGGCGTGCACAAAATCATCGCGATTGGTGAGCCGTTGCCGGTCGTAGATTTGCACTGCGCACTTCTCAGCTTGCCTCGGGCGTTTGGTACTCGCCTCGAAACCATTCCGTCCGCAGTGCCCTATCTTTTGGCACCACCCACCAAAATAGCTGAGTGGCGAGCTCTGCTCGGCCCCGGTCCCAAGGTCGGCTTGGTCTGGTCTGGAAATCCCGAACACCACAACGATCGCCACCGCTCTCTTACATTGGCCGACTTTTCGACCGTCACGCGCGATGCTCGCTCGTGTCGCTACATTTCCCTCCAAAAGAATCCCCGTCCAACCGATGCCGCCCTGCTGGCTGATCTGCGACATATCGAGGATTTCACCGACCGACTGGGAGACTTGGCCGACACCGCTGCGCTTATCGTCCAACTCGATTTGGTGATCACCGTCGATACCGCGATAGCTCACCTCGCTGGCGCGCTCGGCGTGCCGGTGTGGGTGCTGGTGCCTTACAATTCCGACTGGCGTTGGCTCGTGGATCGTACCGATAGCCCGTGGTACCCAACCATGCGCCTTTTCCGCAAGGCCGCGCTGTGCGATTGGCGGCCGACGCTAGAGGAGCTACGCGAACAGTTAAACCAGCATGCGGCCGCTCGGTTCGCGGCCAGTTAGGCTTCCTTCGACCCGACGCGCAGTAAGCGGTCGCGCTGAAGTTGGGCGAGAAAGTCGAGCGCTTCTTTCTCGCAGATCGCGCGCTCCACATCGAATTCCTCCAGCAAGCGCTCAATCAGAGCTGTCACCGTGATCGGCTGCTCCAGCAAGGCCCAGATGCGGCTGCCGACTTCGTTCATATTGTAGTATTCCCCATTCTCGATCGATAGGAGAACGACGCGACCATCGAGATCGCCCGACAATTGGTCGGGACTGCGGACAACTACGGCCTGCCGAGACAGCTCTGCGTTGAAACTCATCGTGGGTTATTCTGACGAGGACCCAATACTCTCCAAGTACCAAGTCACGTTGCTAGTGGTTCCCGCAATTAAAACACCGGTTTTTCATCAGCGTCCAGGTAGCCAAACCGGCGCATCACGGTGCTGTGCTCGACGCATAGCTTGGCGACTTGGTCTGAGTTCAGAACCTCACGCCACGAGCCGACCTCACCTTTCCGAAAGAAGGATTTCGCTGTCGGCATTTTTTCACGGAAACCCGACGCCACCTCCTGCTTCCTTACCTCATCGAATCGACTGAATTCGATGGCCTTCCGAATTCGTTCCGAATCCAATGCCAAATCGAAGAACCGAATCGCGTTCCCAAATGTCGCCTCGGGATGTTGCTTCATGTCCTCGTATCGCAAGACGAGCAACCGAAGCCCCGGAGCGTCTACCCAGCTCGTGACATGGCTGCTCCAAGAGAGCAGTTTCTGCCGCAGTTGATTGGGCTCCTTGGCATCGGTTTCGCAAAAGGAGTTCTCCTCTTCGCCCATTTTCCGCACCATCGCGTCGCAACTACCATGCCCGGCGTGATGAGCAAACGAGACGGCGACATCGAGCGGGTTGCGCACAAAATACAGCACACATCGGGTCGCACTCAACGGGATCATCGGTCGACCATCGTCGAGCAGAGTGTATGCATCGTGAATCTTGCAGTAGATGGTTTCGGGCGCGTTGCGCGCCCGATGCAGATAAACCTCGGGCCGCAACCGATCGATTTCCTCGAAGGTCATTTCACCGGAATCGTACCCCACCGCTTCATCGAACGCGTACCGCGAACTGGCGATCGGTCCGTCCGCGAGATCGTTGATGCTCGCCGGCGTATCGCCGTTGCGAAGGTAGTTGGTGAGGAAGGTACGGAACCAAGTGTTTCCCGACTTGGGATACGACGCCAGCCAGACTATTCCCTTCATTGCCCGAGATCGCTTTCGATCAGCGCGACCAACTCATCGAGACGAAACGCTCCGCTGGGGCGGACGATGATCGCCAGCGCGGCCTGCTGCGCGAGCTTCATGGCGGGCGCGAAATGCCCGGCCTTGCCCTCGACTCCCGCCAAGAATCCGAAGCGGTAAGTCTGGTGTTTGATCAGTTGAAATTTCTCTGGTCCTTGCACCGCCGTGAGCGAGAGTTCGTCCCGATTCTGCGGACGAAGGACATAAAGTTTTCTCACCGCCATTGGCTCCGCGCCAAAATCGTCGTCCAGCGGCACTGCGCGCTTCTCAAGTTTGTTGCGGATTCGCCGCAGTCCCTCGGCGGAAACATCAAGTTCTTTGAGTGAATCGAGCCAGAGCTTGGTCTGGGGAAATCCCGGATGCGCCATCATCCGTCCATCTACTCCCGGGCGAATCACGCAGAGATCGTCGGTTAGCACCGCATGCCCTTTCTTTCGGAAGGCTGACGCCAGCGTCGATTTCCCCACACCCGAAGCGCCGAGGAAAACCACGCTCTCCCCTTTCCACTGGATCGCACTGCCGTGCAACACCAAGTCGCGCCGCTGGTGCAGTAGCGCGCCGAAGACCGAACCCAGCAGGAATACTCGCACGTCATCGTCGCTCGCGGCCGGATCGCGCTGGATCGTAATCATGCGGCCATCGCTGACGAGGAACGTCGCGACTCCGTCTACTTGCAGGCGCAAGGCCGAGGGAGCCGACTGATAGCGTACTCCTCGCGCCAATACGCCAGGCAACTCGGACGGCACCACGCCTTCGGTAATTTCGACCTCTGCAGCGGTGCCGGGCAGTGCCGATTGCAATTCCGGCAGCGGCAAACCTGTGCGGATACACAGTCCAAACGCATGGTAAACGTGAGTGACCACCGGAGTCATTGCCCGAGATTTCGCACCATCACGCAAGCAACCGCAAACCCGGATCGCGGGCGATTTCATAAACGAAACGCGCCACGCCGCCGCGCTCAGATAGACATTCCGCGCCACAAACCCGCTCCGGCAAATTCAAGCTGCTCTCAAAATCTCCGAGCACATGATCGCAAAACACTTTGATACGGGTGAAGAGGTGCAGCGGCAAACGTCGCCTGCAATGCGGCGGCACAACGACAGCTTCCGCCGCTAGGCGCCCGACACCGCAGGGCTGTAATTGCGCCACCGATTCCGCCTCCAATCGAAAGACCCGTCCAAGTTCGCTGATACTCGCCGCGCGCAGTGCCGCCAATTCCAGCGCTTCGGGTCGCGGCCGAAAATATTCGCCCGAGTCGAACAGGCACGCATCCACATCAATTCGCTCCGGTAGAAAAAAACCGCCCTCACGCAGTTGCGGAGCGAGGTTCATTGTCACGGCGACCTGTGGCTCTCGCTTCAGCGCGCGCAATAGCACTTCGCATGCGATGACGTGCGGACGATCGGCCTCTTTAAAGCGGATGGTCGTGGCGTCCGCGACGAGCCAGTTTCGCACCGAGGCACTCAAGCCCAACTCGGACGCGACTTTCCTAGCGCCGTTCATCGCCCGCGGATGAAGATCGAGCAGCGTGAAGCTTACTTCTTCCGGGGCATAGCGGAGCGCAAACGGTAGTGCCAGTGGTGCGAGCGGTCCGCAACCCGCCTCAAGCACGTGAATCGTTTCCCCGGGAAACCGTACACGCGCGGCGCGAATCGCAGCATCCATCGCTTGGAGAAAAACTGCCGTGCGCCGGTACTCCCGCACGCACCGAGCGGCGCCGAGTGGCGAGATCGCCTTGCCCGTCGACAGGATGCTGTCGGCGAAAAAATCGTCAGCGGTCGCATGGCTGTAGCTCTCGTCGACTCCGAGCAGCTTTAGCCCCCAAGAGCACCATTCGTGCGCCGCTTCCCAGTGGTCGCGGGGTGCCTTGGTTGAATCGCATAAGCAATCCGTCCATCGGCGAAAAGTGTCTATCGAAGATTCCATTGCTAGAGGAATCGGGCCGCCAGTTGCTCAGGTACGAATTCGTCGGCCCGATAACCGAGCTCCTCCGCGACTGCGGCTATTCGGGGATGTCGGGCAATTCGCTCCGGCTCGGGCCATTGGCCCAGAGCGAAACGATGCCGGTCCACCTGGGAGCCTCGATCCATTTTGGCCATAGATGTCGCAGACAATCCGAGAAATTGTCCCAAATCGATAAGCGCATCTTTCTTTGGATCGAAGAGATCTTCGTAGCGCACCCGGTGCCAAGGGAGGCGGCCTTCGCGCTCGAGTCGAAGTCCGAAAGCATTCACCTCAGCCCAGTAGTAGAGGCATTGTTCGAATGGCGTAAGTTCGTTCCAGACTTCGCGGTACTCCGGAAACAAGACTCCAGCATCAAATGGGGTGATCAGTTCTTTCTTCGGCAGATGAGGCAGAAAAGGCGGAACGAATGCGCCGTGCGACAACCAGGAACAGGCGGTGGGCACCGGGTGGCGGATCAAATGCACCACGCGCACCTGTCCGCGAAACCGATCCGCAAGCCAGCGAATACTGCTCCAGCACGGATGCCCGGTCTCGACGTAGTCACGCACTTCCAGCGTGCGCTCGATGCCGTTGACGTGCTCGCGAATCGCCGTGGCGCGACGTGGATCGAGTTCGCTCGGGTCGACTGCCGCCAGCATTCGGCGCGGTGCATAATCGTTGTGAAGCGGCTCGTGCTCAACTCGGGCACTCGCTCCCGCGGCTGCGGCCAAGGCGGTCGTGAGCCATTGCGTCCCGCAGCGACCGGTCGAAAGAACGAATGTCGCGGCGTGTGAACGCTCGGCGTTTTGCGCTCTTTCGTCACTCATCGCCAGATCTCCTGTTTGTCACAGCGAGTCGGATACATGTTGATATACTGCACGATTCGAGGACGACTGCCGCGATTTGGTCGGCTGCCGTGGGGCAGTTTGTGATCCCAGATCACAAGGTCCCCTGCGCGGCCCGCGATTGGCTTCGAGCCCAGTGCATGTAAATCCTCCCGTCGTGGATCGGCGCCGGGTGGAAGTTGATCAAGCCATTCGTCGATTCTTCGATGAAATCCCGGTACGCAGGTGAACGCACCCTGCCCTGCCGGTGTGTCAGTGAGATAGAGTATTCCCTGCGTCCCGAATGGGATCGGTTGAGTCAGACTGACATCCCAGTGCATGTCGGGACCGCGAAACAGCCAGCCCGGACGCTCGGGTACATTGAACCCAACTCGATCGGTCGACACCCAGAGATCGGATGTGCCCCATAGTTGGGCAAAGGCCTTGTGGATTCTTGGCGAGCGCCGATTGGCCGAGAACGCTGCATGCTGGAAGAACTGCACCATGATACCATGGCTGTTCTCGATGTACCATGAATCGGGATCGTCGGGTCGCGCGCCCAGATAATTCCAAATCGCATTTTCGGCATCGCGACGTCCTGACTCGGCGACTGCGTCGTGGAGTATCACATAACCGTGCTCGGCCCAATGGGCGAGTTCCTCGGCGGATAATACCGGCGCCATCGCATCGATGACGGCGTGCGCGGCACGAATTTCGGCGGGCATGTCGGTGCCGTCGATCGTCGCATTTATGCGCTGGATTTGGCGGGAATCGATATTCCCAGTCGTCCGGAGGATCCAATTCTCAAAATCGGAGAATGAAGGAGCGTCCTGAAATAAATGGCCGAGCGCTTGTTCGTAGCCAAGCCCGAGTGCGTCGAGCACGAGATGATCCAGATGCGCCTCGGTGAAATGCGGCCGGACTCGACCTTGGCGGGCGGCGTGGGCGCGCGACCAGAGGCGTTTGAGCTGATATACGCCAAGCGCACCGACATCAGTCGCCGCAGCTAGAGGAATCTCGGCCTGACTCATTTGCGTGACGATGAAGCTGAACGTTCATTGGGCAATCCAAGACAGGAGGAATCTCCACTTCGCTCCTATATCTCCGAGCATAGCGCAGATCGGAGATTGAACATCGTGGTGAAACAAAGAAGCTATACGTGGCCGCTATCTCCAGCGCTAAACACCTCCCCTCCTGCTCCAATGAAACTCCATTCACTTCGCCTTCCCTTGCCCGCCTCGCGTCTTTCGGTCCGGGTCACGGTTGCCCTTGCTGCCATATTCGCACTTTTGTCAGTAACTGGCTGTTCGTCGATCGGCACGCAAATCGGTCAGATAAACAACCAGCTGGGCACGATCAGCACTCAGTTCTCTTCGACCATCAACAGTCAAAAGACGCTCATCGATAATCAACAGCAGCTCATCACCAATATCCAGAGCACTCAGCAAACCATTCAGGGCGCCACCGCCAAGACTCAGGGCGTGCTGCAGAAGGATGTGACCGCCGTGGTAGACTTGTTGCGCGCTGTGCCGGCCACCGGTCTGCCGCCGCGAGCGACCGCTGCGCTCGCCGGTGCGCTCGCCTATGCCACTGCTGCCCAAACCGAGTCGGGCGGCGTTTACCTGGGTGCCGACCGGGTGGATGCGAGTCAGATCGCCACGGGCGAGATCAGCTTGCCTGCGGTGCAAACGGCCGTCGGTGTCGACCTGGCAACATATACGCAGGCCCACACCGATCTCGTTGCAGCCCAAACCAAGCTCAGTGGCCTGCAGGACAATCTAGCCACAACCAGCGCCAGTCTTTCCGACTCGAATCGCCAGCTTCAGGGCACAAACGGCGAATTGTCCGCACTACGGCGTCAACTCACTTGGGAGAAAATCTGGGCCTACCTGAAAACGCCGCTCGGCCTCGTGCTTGTTGGAGCGCTTATCATCGCCTTTCCTGCGCTCATCCCGATCATCGGTTCACTGATCGGGCATATCGTCTCCATGTTTCCCGCGATGATGTCTTTCTTCGGTGTCGCGAGCAAAAACACGATTCACAACGTCGCGCAGGGAGTCGGTAATTTCAAAGACGAGCTGGATAAGCTGGGGGCCGACGCCCAAGTAAAAGTCAGCGACGTGAAGGCAATCTTGAGCCGCGAACTCTCAACCGCAACGGACTCGCTCGATCGCCGGGTGATCGACCACGTGCGCAACACGAAAAATATCAGTTGATCCGATCGCGCTAGGCCGAGTTGGGTCGCGGTCTCTAGCGCCGAAGCTCAAAGAACATCGAGAAATACAGCGTCGTCACGCTGATCGCCAATTGCACTCCGCTTACGACGACCAGCGGCACGTAGGTGGTCAACGAGGCGCTTGCCTTCTGCGCCTGGGTCATTGCCGAGGCTGCAATCAGAAACAGCAGCACTCCCGGCTCGTAGTAGCGGTGAAAGACATAAGGATTCAGCGTGCTTGAGCTCGCCCAAGCGGCGAAACTGACCCCGAACACCACGGCGGCGGTTGGCTGCAACGAGTACATTTTCCGCAGCGTAATTCCGAGAGCGAGCGCGCCCAGCGGAGCCAGGAACAAGAAAACCAGAGACCTCCCGCCAACCGCCGGCACGATCGAGGCCAACAGCCACAGGTATCCGCCCCAGCGGCCGGCTCCGTATTTGTAAGTCGTTTCGATTGTGAGCACGAGTGCCAGTCCGCCCAAGGCCCACCCGAGTGCGGCTTTCTCGATCGCTAATTTAGCTGCGGCCCGAAAGCCATGAGCGGCTATCAGGTAAGGCCACCAGAAAATTGCCACCAGCGCCAAGATATAGGCCACCGGCGCTAAGCTTGGCCCAGTCCGAAGCAATCCGGTGTAGTAGCCCGGTGGCACAAATCCGTGCCAAGTCCACCAGAGCCGGACCAGGATGACGATTGGCCCAATGATTGCCCCGACCAGAATCAAGCATCGCCAAATGCTGAATTCAGTCCGAGCCGCTTGCCCAGTGCGTCTCCCGCGCCACACTTGGAGAGCGAGTAAAATGGACGCTGGCCCAACCAACCACACCGTATCTTGACGAACGCAGACCGCGGCCGAATTCAAGAGAGCCAATGCGGTCGCCGACCAAGCGGTCCAGCGCGCCTGAACCAGAAAATACAACGCAGCCGCCACGCACAGGAAGGCTACGTTGTCCGTCGTCAAGTAAGCCGAACTCTTGATGAAAAAGCTCGAGCAAACGAGGGGAGCCACAATGGCTGTCGCGGTTAATGCCGATCGCTGTGTCCGGAGCCACCGATAGAGCAGCGCGGGGATGGCTGCACTCAACAACATCTGCAGGACCCGCAGTCGAGTGAAATTCAGCCCCATGATCCGGGCTGCCGTCGCCATGAGAAATGGATACCCCGGAGGCTTGTGAGTCCGGGCGTCCAGTTCCAAATCTGCCTTCGGCCACTGACGATAACTTTGCCGGATCGCCGGGACGTAAAAATACTCCTCATCGCTGCTTCGATCCCGATTGTAGTCCTCGCTTACATCGGACCGCCCGCCCAGGTAGTCTAGCGCAGGCTTCATGCCTTCATTCACCGCAGGCACGGACAACAGCACCCTGATCGAGGCGAGCAACAGGCTGAACAAAAATACGGCAGCCATTTCCCACTCCGGCCTGCGACGACGGGGTAGGCTTATAAATCCATGTTCCATTGGGCTGTCTAGCAGCACTACGTCTCGGACCCAGTCACCGGGCCGGGTTGCCTTTCACGGTCGCTCCGCTCGCGACATCTTTGGTGACTACGCTGCACGCGCCGACGACGGCGCCCGCCCCAATCGTTACGCCCGGCAAAAGAAAAGCGCGCGCTCCCACAAAGGCTCGTGCGCCAACGACGATTGGAGCAGTCAGCAAAGGCAATTCGGCCGAAGCAAAGTCATGCGTACCACAGCAGAGGTACGCCTCCTGCGCCACCACGGCTTCGGCTTCGAGAGTGATATGATCCAGAGAATTTAAGTTTGCTCGATCGCCGACGCATGCGCGGTCGCGCAAGGTGACATTCCACGGAATCGAGATCCGAGCCCGCTGGTGGACAAAAGGACGCCCCTCGATTTGCGCACCGAATGCTCGCAGGATAATCAGTCGCCAAGCGTTCGCCGGCTTCGGTGTCCAACTGCACAACGAGCTCCAAGCAATTTCCCAGATCAGCATGCGTGCACGTTCCCCCGCCGTCCACGGTGAGGTCTGGCCTGAGACTTGTCTCTGTCGCAGCGGCATGGGACTCATACGAATTGCCAGCCAACTTTCAGGAACTCGCTGTCGCTGACGAGATCGAATGAATCCACCCCAGGATCGACAAAATAACTGCGCGACCGAAGTGCGGCTGCACACGTGAGGCGCTCTATCTCTTTTCGGCCACTATATCCACCGCGCGAGCACGCACGTCGCGTAGAGGTTGTCGTGCCAAACTAGAAACCTCACTTGCCGCACGAAGCGGTACCATCGCCTAAAGCGACCCGATCGCCGTCCACTTTAACCATCGCGCCTGATCACGCGCGATCATTTCGCCGCGCGTTCCTTTATCAATGCAACCAGCTGCGCAGCGGCATGACCGATCTCGAAGCGATTTCGAAAACACCGCTCCGCCGACGTGCTCATCGCGGCACGTTCGGTTTCATCGAGATCGCGCCAACGTGTTAGTGCCTCAGCCGCTCCAGCTGTCGTGTCGGCGCCAACCACCCCTGCTCCATCTTTCGATATTTCCTGATGAATGGCGATACGGTCGCTGATCAACACCGGCCGCCCGCAGGCCAACGCTTCAACGACCGCCACGCCGAAATTCTCCTGGTGCGAAAACAGTGCGAAAGCCTCACACGCGCGAATCGCGCCCCACTTCACCTCCCCTGAGAGCATTGGCAGCCATACTACCATTTCCATGAGCCCGAGCCTTTGCACTTCGGCCCGAAGATTCCTTTCGTACAACGCTTCATCGCTCGGCCCGGCAATGACGAGCCGAGGCGCTCGGCGCCGGTCGGGCCAAGCCGCAGCGTAACCCGAGAGGATGAGTTCGATCGCCTTTTTCGGATGAATACGACCGAGGAACAGGATGAACCTGCGCCCGCGCATCTCCGGATATGAAGCAAAAAAAGCTTCGCGCTGCTTTGCTGCGTCTGTGGGAGGTGCAGCGATCCCGATTGGTGCAACACGCTCGCGCGCGCGATAAAGCCAGAAGCTCTCCCGGGCGCGCCGTTGCTCATCTTCCGCCGTGAAACACACGGCAGCGGCGTCGCGCAGCACGCGATATTCCGCCCATGGCCAGTAGAGCCATTTTTTAGCATGTTTGGCCGGATGCGCCTGCTTGAACCAAGGATCGAGCATCCCGTGGGGATACACGATGTACGGCGTGGATGTTTTATGCAGGGCCCGCCACGCACCGAAGCTCGGATACTGCCACAGTCCGTGGACGACCACCATGTCGAACTCGTGTCGCTTAGCCCGCATCCAAGGCACGTAGTCGGGCGCATAGCCGTAGCCATGGGACTTGGTGCCCAGCACCACGACCTTACTGCGATCGTCCAATTCTTCGTGAGCATCGGCTGGATCCAGCGAGGCCACTGAAATGTTACAGCCGCGCTCTCGCATAGCCGGCACCAGCTGACGCACCACTTCGGCCAAGCCACCGGTTTCCCGGCGGAGGCTCCGAACAATATGGAGAACTCGCAGACTCACGCCACGAATCCGGTTGTCCGTCGGAAGTAAGCCGCATCCGCCGGCAACTGCTTGATGGGCGCGGCCGGAACTCCCGCGTACAACCAACCAGCCTCGATGTGCGACTTGTTGAGCAGCGCTTTGGCTCCGAGCACGCAACGCGCTGGGAGTCGGGCTCCGCCCAACACGACGACAGCGGTGCCAACAAAACAATATTCGCCGATCGCAATCGGCGACGCGTCTTGGCGATTTTGCGTTACGTCGATGGAGTGAGTCATGAACTGCGAGGCATAGCCCGCGATGGTGGTGAACGCCCCGATCTCGATCCGGTCCGTGCAGTCAAAGTGGTGGTTTTTCGTGATCGCGCCATGCGCACCGAGCACGAGCGCCGGATCGCGGTCGGTGCGATGACTGAAGTGGCGAGCATCGCCGGCGGGAAATCCCGTGATCCAATTGCGACGCTCGACCAGTGCATGCGGCCCGAGTTCGAGGCGTGCGAGATGAATGGCGACGTTTAGGTTTCCGATGCGCGCCCCTTCGCCCATGATGAGCTGCTCCGGAAAAATCCAAGACCAACCGATCCGTGCACTCGGGTGAATCTGGTAGCCGTAAAAGTTTTTCAACACGTGGCGCCTGAGCACCCACGGCAGCAACACAACGCAAAGGCGGAAAAGTGACTTCATCGAGCGCCAGACTTGGTGAGAAGCTCTTCGTAAACGGCGGCGTAGGCGTCAATCATCCGCTCAGTTTCGAAGCGCTTTAGGTTCACATATCCGCGGGCGACCACGCTGGCGTGAAGCGATGTCCGAGTAAGTTTCACCACCGACTCCGCCATCCCGGCTTCGTCCTCAAGGGCGTGAACGAGCGCCGCGTCACCGCCCACTTCGGGCAACGATGTACGGTCGCTGCAAATCACCGGACAACCACACGCCTGAGCTTCGATCACGGGCCACCCGAAACCCTCGCAACGAGAGGGAAACAGCAGCGCATGCGCTAGACTGTAGATCGCCTCGAGTTGCGCGTTGTCGGGCGTCCGCGCACAAAAAACACGATCGGCGACGCCGAGCGCTGCGGCTTCCGCCCGCAAGTCCGCAGGTAGCTCCGCACCACAAAACACAAGATTGCCAGACCACCGAGTGGCCGTGCGCGCAAAAACGCGAAGGACGCCCGATTTGTTTTTGCGTCGCAGATTCGATCCGACGTGCACGAGAAATGGTCTGTCCCAAGAAATGTCGGCAAACGCCCGCAGGCGCTCGTGAGCTTCGGACGGCGAAACTTTGCGGTACGGGTGATTGAGCCCGAGAGGCACCACTTGCCTGACCTGACTTCGACTCGTCGGGACCAAGCGCTCGACATCATGCAACGTACTCGTGGAGTCCGCGACAATCGCGCTGGCCCGGCCCAAGCCGCGCACGATGGCTCGCTGCAATTGCCGGCCGAGCGCAGACGCCGGGCAATCTGTGTCCTCGCCTAGCGCACCTCTCACCGCGAGCAAATCATGGCATGTGACGACCCAGGGCAGAGTAATGTGCCGGGGGACGTAGACCGCGTTGGAATGATCCACGATATGCACGACCGCATCGCTCTCGGCGGTCTCGGCCCGCACCCAACGAGTCAGCCGAGCTGGAAAGCGAACATACTTGTCAATGTAAGCCAGCCATTTCGCCCCGCGTCCGCGCGCGACATTTCCGAGTGCTGAAGTCAGCCGGCTTTTTTCCGGTGCGATCGTTGAAACCTGCCAGCCTCGCGCGGTGCAGTGCCTTTCGAGCAATGCGCCGAAGCGCAGCATGCTTTGCTGGGCGTCGGGCGCATAGTTGGTCACCAGCAAAAGCTTCATGCGAGTGGCTTCGCCAGCGCTTCGGTCTCGGAATCTTCCTCTTCGACCGTTTCTTCGTCCTCGGCGTCGGTTCGTTCCTTGATCGCAGCAAGAGCCAAGCCGGCGCTGAAGACCGCGAAACCCAATTGGGTGGCCTGGCCCCATTGGCCGAAGATTATCAGAAGAATAGTCCCGGCCGTCAGCATCCACGGAAGAGTGTCGCCCCGTTTCCGCAAACTCCGCCAAGACTTCCACGCGATCAGTCCCGACAGCCAGATACGCCAACCGAGAAATGCAAACCCGAGCACGGGGCCGAGCTCCTCGATCAGCCGTGCGGATTCTGTTTCAGCGAAAATAAATTTCCCTGTGGTGAGGCGCGATCCCGCGACCGTCCCTGTCCCAATTCCATGGCCAAAAAACGGGGCGTCCGCTGCCACTTCGATCGGCCGCAGCAAATCGCCGACGACTCGATCCACAATACTGCTATTGAAGTCGCCGCCACCGATCCTGAGTCCATCTTCCCAACGGGCGCGGAAAGTCGCAACGTACGCGGAATCCGATGCGACTGCCATCAGGGCAAGTGCCACAGCAATCGGTGCTAAGTAAGCAGGAAGGCGCCGTGCATCGCGGAATGCGGCCACAAGTCCAAACGCCGCCACGGCCATCAGTGTCAGCAAGAGTGCCCGACTGACTGACACCGGCACCATCACGGTGATCGCCACGGTGGCCACAATCAGGAGGAGAAGTCCACGGGCACGCTCTTGAATCCATCCGGAAAGCACGAAGGCCGCCGTCAGCCCGACATAACTGACCACACCGCTGATAAAGCTGAACGGCCCGGGTGCGCGGATGTGTCCCATCGCACCATCGATCTGACCACCGACGGCGCCCGCCGCGCCGTTGTTCAACCAGTGGTCGCGCGGCGCGCCGAATTGCGCAAACATCAATCCTGCGATCGGCACCGCGCAAATCATCAACCATCGGCCGAAGGCAAGCAGATCGTCTCGGTCCAGCACCTGTGCCATCACGAAGACCAGCGGCAAGTGGAGATAGTTCGTGCGCAGTCCGAAAGCCGTGACGATGAAGGGCGTGGCGTTGGCGAATGAAAACGACAGCGACAGCGCAATGAGGCACCACACGACCACCAACGCCGGCCGCCGTGGAAAGACTCCGCCTCGCCAAGCGAGCAGATAGATCACGATCACCACCGGATCGCGCACGACAAAGAGCACATCGCTCCATTCCGGAAAGATCCATTTGCGCAGCGCGCCTTCCACTAGGAGCAGCCAGAAATACAGCCAGATGGCGGCTTTGACGGGCTTCAGCGGGTTCATGACTCGTCAGTCAACGGCGCGATCGACTACTTGCGCAACGCTGCGATGATCTGCGCGGCGTAGCTCTCCCAAGTGACTCGTGTCGCCGCAGCGCGCGCGGCGGCGCCAAATTCAGCCAATTCTGTTCGGTTGTCCGCGAACCACGTCAGTTTCTCGGCGATGACTTCGGGCGAACGAATCGGAACGACAAATCCGTTTCGACCTTCTTCGACCATGTCGTCGGTCCCGGTGTTGGGCGTCACAATGATCGGCAGCCCCGCGCTCATGGCTTCCTGTACCACCAAGGCTCGTCCTTCGACAATGGAGGGCAGGCAAAACACGTCGCACGTAGCCATGAAGTTCAGGACCTCGGCATGCGGGCGCGGAGGTTCGTAAGTGAAATCACCATACTCTCGCCGATAAAAACTCAGGTCCACCACGGGCGATCCGAGGACAACAAGCTCGATGTCGCTTCGCCGCAGCGAGCGCATGGCGGCAAATAAATCCGCGAGACCTTTGCGCTGCGTCATGGCCCCGGCAAAGAGCACCCGCAAACGTCGCTCTTTCGGGACACGCGGGGTGATTCCAATCGGAGGCGGAGAGCCAAAAGGTGCGATTACTATCCGCCGGTTTCGGCCTTCAGCAGACGGCAGCGATTCGGCCACAAATCGGCTCGGGCACACCACCACGTCGGCGAGCGCCAGTTCGCGCGACTTGCGCTCATTTTTTCGCGATGAATCGCGCGTGCCGATCAGCGTGGGTTCCCACGTCGGCCAACGCTGTGCTTCCTCATCCAGCAATCGCCGACTCGTCGCCCAATGCGCGATGGGGAGATCGTAGATCCGTTCCCAGCCCAATTTGGTCGCTGTGAGAAACGCTGCCTCCGCGGCGTCTTCATAGGCGTACACTGCGCCTGCAGTGTTCAATCGCGGCAGTCGTCGCGCCACCCATTCGCCGAAATTCCGGTAAACCGCGTCCGGTGATAGTGGTCCTATCTCATGTCGGGTCAGCGTCGTCCAGCCGAGGCGACCTGCCAGCAGTCGACCCACTTCGCGCAATGGATGCTGTGCCACTGGAAACCCAAGCTCGGCCGAAAAGCTTCTCCGACTTAATTCGGCTGCGATCTTTTGCGGGAGCACGCGTGCAAGTGCCGACCGTGGATTCCAATCGATGCTCGTGCATGCCTCCGCGAGTAATCCCGCGCGGTGCAGTGCGGCGACGAGGTGCCGGAAAAACTGATTTCCCGAAGGATGCGCCACCACGACTTGCCGATTGGTGGAGATGCTCATGGGCCCGAAGATGCTGCAGTCAAATCGCTGATGAATTGCTCCGCCATGGTAGTCACTCCAGCGGTGGGCAAAGTCTTTTGCAGCGCGGTCGGCAATAGGTCGCGGTTGCGGAAGAAGGGCACGAACCCGGCATCTGCGGGTTCAAGGATATTTGCCTCATTCACCGCTCGTGGGGGCGAGCCGGCAAAGGTCACCACTACGCGAAGGCCGTGCTCGCGCAGCGCGGCAGCCGAACTGCTCTTGCCGATCAGGACCCATGGCATGGTCGACACGGCAAAGTCGAAACGGGCAAACACCGCCGGTAGTTCGGACGTCGGCAACTCCCCCAGCGCCCCCAATGCCACTCGGCCCTTCCATCGCTCACGCAACTGCTCGAAGAATTTCGTTCCGTATCTCAGAGCGCCTGCGGCCAGCAGTACGGCCGGCCGCTTCTGCGCTGCCGCGAGCACAGCGAAGTCGTGCAGGAATGTCTCCGCTTCCCAATTCGGATGGATCGTGCCGAACATGCCGCAAACCAAGGCATCGGGTGCTACAGCTTTGAGCGCACCTGGAACTCCAGTGCGCACTTCGGCGGACCGCGGTACGCTGCCAATCATGGGCAAAATGCCGGCATTGATTCCGCGCGTTCCGAGCAGCGCCCGATAACAACCGGTGCTCGTATGCACCACAGTAGGCGCCAGTTGATCCACGAGACGTCCGACCATGCGTCTTTGCCACCAACCGGTCGCGCGCTCTCGCCAGCGCGCATCGGCAGAAAAGCCTATCCAGATTTCGTGAAAGAAAATATGCCGCCGCGGCGCTCCACTCAGCATGAATTTCAGTCGTGCTATCCAAGGGTCAAAAAAACCGCGCGGATGATAACTGTACGGCACGAAATGCAGACTCGCCCAATCTGGCTGGAAACGATCAAGCCACTGCCGAGCCGCCTCCCCGCCATCTGCTTCGCACTCCGCCGCCGACAAGCGCAGCACCGAAGAGCCCTCTTCCTGTGATGGATCAACGGCAGAGCGCTCAGTGAGCGAGAGCAGCGTCACCGCGTGACCGCGGCGCTCGCATTCGGCCGCCAAGGTGCGCACATAGTCACCCACTCCGTCGCGCCCCGGCTCGAGGCAACCTGTGATGAAAGCGATCCTCATGCGCTCTTGTCCCTGGCCGACTCGAAGATTCGGAGATATCGCGCAGCCACTGTCTCCGCCCGATGGGCATTGAGATGGGCACGGATGCGCTCGCGATGCGCTTCATCCGGTGTGCCGCTCTCCAGCACCCTGCGCAGCGCCGCTGCGAGGCCTTCGACGCTTCCCGTCGTAAAAGTGATTCCACCGGCTCCGGTTGCCTCTGGGAGTCCACCATTACGCGACGCGACGACCGTGCAGCCGCACGCCATGCCTTCCAGCGCGACGATACCAAATGGTTCGTTCCACACCGACGGCACTACAAGTACGCGATGTGCATTGAGCATGGCCGCGAGCGGATCGCCGGACAATCCTCCGGCAAAGGTCACTTGATCGGCTACGCCGAGTTCTTGGCTGAGTTTGCGCAGGGAGTTTTCCTCCGGTCCGCGGCCAATCAGCGTCAGACGTGGTCGCAGTTGAGGCACCAGGCGATGGAGCGCTCGGATCAAAACATCGACGCCTTTGTCGCTGACCAATCGTCCCAGAAAAACCAATTCGCGGTCACGGGAGATTTCCGGCCGAAGTCGAAACACGGTATCGTCGTACGGGTTTGGCACGATCTCACCCGGCTGGCCTACGTGCTGAGCCACACTGGAGCTGATGTAGATATTCTGCGCGCGACGGAGCAACGTTCGCTTGAGTCGAGCACTCCACCCAACGTGGCCGTTTGTATCGTGCAACCACGTTTGCGTGGTAACGACCCATGGACGTCGAACAAAAAGCAGAGGCCACGCGGTTTGGAGACTGATATTGTTGTGCCAGTAGACTTCAGCCCAACACACCAACCGCCATAGGGTTGCGCGCGAAGGTCGACGATGCACCTGGGGCTCATCCGGTCCGGCGGTGGCGGTCACGATTTGGACCTCGTGCCCCAGCTTCCGCCACTGGGCGACGAGTTGCGCCGATGACGTCTCGATCCCGCCCACGTCGGGGGCGTAGCGATGGCTGCTGACCAGAATCCGCATTTAGATTTTCCGACCCTCAGCCTGTGCGATGTAGGCGTAGAATTTCAAGAGACGCTCGATCGCATCACTCCAGCGCAGAGACTGCACGCGCGCATGTCCGCCGAGCGCGACTCTCTTCCGCCGCGATTCATTAGCGAGCAACGCATCGAGTACCGCGATCCAGCGCTCAGGTGCGTAATCGGGGACGATCACTGCTTCTTCGTCCGGCCGAAGGTCAGCAGCGAATCCCACCTGGCTCGCGACGAGGGCACAGCCGCTCGCCATCGCCTCAGCGGCGACCAATCCGAAACTCTCCGAGAGCGAAGGCATCACGAGTACAGCGCTTTCGTCGTAAAGCCGCTGCAGGGTTGAGCGATCGCTGACAAACGGCACCACCTCCACGCGTGACACGATGTCGGGCGGAAAAATCCGCTGAGTATCCAAGTCACCGACGCCGACCAGACGCGCTCGCCAAGCTGGGTGCTTCCGCAGCACGTCCGGCAGCATGGCTTCGAGCAAAGCACTCCCCTTCCATGGCAGCCACGAGCCGACGAAGCTGAGTATTCTTTGTTTCGCTTCCGCAGGGGGGCGCCTAAGCCAATGGTCGGGCAAAGGATTTTCGAGCGTGAGCAAACGATCGCGCGCGACGTACCCTTTAGCTGAGGCGAGACGCCCCTCTTCTAGACTGACAGTGGTCAGCCCATCCGCACATCGGAAAGCGTTTTCCACCCGATGTACGCGATTGAGCCATCGGCCCAGAATACCCGGATTCTCCGCCAGTCCATGGGCCGCGAGTACTTTTGATCGGTCAGGCTCCAACCCATTGGAGCGGCTGATCAGCAAGGGCCGTCGCGTTCGGTGGGACAAACGTTTCATGGCCCAGGCAGACTCGCCCCCCCAGAGTTCCACGAGATCAAAGCGGCCTCGCCGAAGTGTCCGCAGAGTTGCCGAGGTGTATCCGGCCAACATCCGAAGCCGCTTCGCCGTCCGCAGCCGCGGTATCCACTCAAAGTCCCGCGGCTCCAGCGTCACGACATCGTGTCCACGTTGTCGCAGGTGCTCGACGTATCCAGAAATCACATACCCCGAACCGAGATGGTTCTCCAGTGGAACGTTACTGACAGTGAGGATACGCATTCTTTCAGTCCGAAACGTTCGTCGCCACACGCGTATCGGTAGCGGCGAACTCCCCATTCTTGACCAGCCCGATCTTGCGACTCCATGCGATGCACGGGACTTCCACGAAGCGCCAGAAGAGATGCGCTCCCGCAATCGCGCATCCGATGGCGAAAAAAAACAAAATCCACGAAGCACCTTCAGAAGAGCCGAGTAAGCGACTGCCCAAATTCGTCACTCGTTGCCCGAAAAATGGATGCACCAAATAGAGGCTGTAGGAAATTCGCCCGAGGTATTGCAGCGGTTCACTTTCCAGCCATCGGCCATAGGACGGTCGTCGGAGGCAAAGCCAGACGTAACCGATGGTCGCCACACCCACGAGTACCATCAGGTCCGGCCGCCACAACGCACTAACGGCCAAGAGGACGCCGTAGGCTGCGACTGAGCCGGCTGTGACTCCGCCTCTCACCAGCCAGCAAAGCAGCACGCCGCCAAAAAAGAGCGGCCAGCTCGAAAAGCACAATCCGCGCAGAGGCTCTGCCGCGAAGCCCGCGATCAGCGCAAATCCGTAAACAGTTACAGGGCCAAATACCCACCACTGCAGGCTGCTCAGTAGGCGACGCTTCCCTTCCCTCGCACGTGCGCGCTGCGCGACGAACAGCAAACCGACGAACAGCAGATAGAACTGAATCTCCAGACAAAGTGTCCAGTAGACGTCGTTCATCTTTGGGAATCCGAGGATGTCCTCGAGATAGAAGAAATGCGCCGAGATCGCTCCGGCCGAAGGATAAGGCAGTACCCGATCCCGCAGCAGCCAGTTGCTCAACGCGACGACTAAAATCGCCAACCCCATCGACGCCACATACGGCGGGTGTAGTCGCATCAACCGCCGCGCCATGAATCGGCCGAAGAGCGCGCCGGAGACGCGCCATCCGTCCAGCGACCAAGCGATCACAAAACCGCTCAGCACAAAAAATATCGCCACCCCTAGATAGCCATGCAGCAAGACAGCGCCGATTGCCCTTGGCATGAATGGGCGTACGGGGGAGGTACCAAAAATATGCAGCAGCGCCACAGCCAAGGCTGCAACTCCTCGCAGCCCATCGATGAAACGCAGCCTTCCCATCGAGCTCTTCGCCTCGGGTGAGTTAGTTTGTGCTGCGGTATTTGCCATCCCGTAGGTCAACCAAGGCGGAGCTGATTGTTCTTCAGGCCAAGCCGAAGGCTCGATGGACCGTCTGCGCGAGCGCTTCACCGTTTAGCAGGCGGCCTGCCGCGCGGGCGATTTTTTCCCGGCCGCCTTCATTCTGCGCAAAGGCCAGGGCATCGTCGGTTTTTCGGATGAAATCTTCCCGTGATCCCGTGCGGTAACGAAAAACGCCCGGCAGTGAAAGCGCCTGCTCGGGGATCCGTGACGTATCGCCGATGACAGTGGCCGTGCCACAGAGCAGGCTTTCGACCAGATTGGTGTATCCGGACGGATACCGATCTCCGGCCAACAGCGGAATCCAACTCACACGACATTGATGATAGGCGGCGACCATCGCGTTTTCAGAATTGAGATCGATCATTGCGACCCGCGGCGGAAGGTCTGATCGGAATCCCGCTGGCATCGCCGCACCCCTCGACATCTTAATTGAATAACGGCCGAGCGAAATGACCTCGGCCGCTAGTGCAGCATCACGGCCAGTCCGGCCGCAGACCAGTACGTCGGTATCTGCGGGCGTGCAACGCGTATCGCGATAGTGGCCGGGATCACCGCCCCAGATCGCCAGCGAAGAGCGTGCTTCTAACCCAGCCGCATCCAACCGGCACTTGGCCCCTTCCGTCAGACACAGCACATGATCGCACGCGCGCAGTTGCGACAGGTGGCGATCGACTTCCCAGTCCATCCACGCCCACGTCACAAACCGTCGTTGCGGAAACATGCGCCGCAAGAGCGGCAGCGCCTGCCAGAGGTCCGGTTGCGTCACTAGGTACACGCCGCGCGCGCCGCGCATCAAATGCCAGCACGTCCGAAGGAAAATGATCGGGTCCAACCCGCCAAGCTTCGCGCGAAGCGTGATTCCCACGCGATTCAAGCGATGGGTCAGGAACACGTCCTCGCGCCGTGGCCGATACCCCCAAAAATGGAGCGGGCCAAAATCAGAGTCGTTTTTGTTGAGCAGCGCCGGCGCCAGTGTCGAATTGACGACGACAATGCTCATTTAGCGGATGACGTTTTACGGATCTGGAGCATCCACCAAAAACAAAGCGGCCCAAGCAGCGCGGCTTCGATCATGCAGCGCAGAGCGAAGCGCAAGGATTCGCCCATCGAGCGGCAGCTGCGCCACATCATCCAACGCCAGCGAGCGTAGGCATGCGCGCTGAATCCCGCTTCGCGCACTGACACGCCGTACTTGCGCGCGAAAAGAAAATACGAGCGATGATCGAGGGCTTGGCGCACCACCCGCCGCACCGGCCGCGGGGGATGAATCACCAGCGCGGCAGGGAGAAACTGCATGGGCAGCCTCGCTCGTTCCACGCGAGTGCGGAAGTCCACATCTTCGAGATACGACCCATACTGTTCGTCGAAGCCACCCAGCGCACGAAATGCTTCGGCCCGAATCGCAAAGTTACAGGACCACAGTAGCCCACCGCCTTCATTGATCGGCGCATGCTCGAAGGGCCCGGCGAGTGGCCGATCACTGAGCGTGCGCCCCTCCCACACCGCAACATTCGGCGATACCTTCGCGGCTGCGGCATACTCTGCGAGCCAGGTTGCAGTTGGCAGACAATCATCGTCCGTGAACAACAACCACGCACCGCAAGCCGAGGCGGCCGCGCGATTGCGATTGGCGGCGGCGCCTCGCCGCGGCCCCTCGATCCACCGCACCCAAGGAAAATCTCGCCCGACAAGTTCGTGCGTGGCCTGGCCCGTACTGTCATCCGACACGATCACTTCGAAATGGATGTCACTCACTCCCGGCCGGCCGGGTGCAAGCTGGCGCAAGCACGCTGCGAGCAGAGCGGGCCGATTGCAGGTCGGAATGATGACAGACCATAGTGCAGCCGTTGAGTCCATGTCTGATCGTTCAGGATCCGAACAGAATTCGCGACAGCCAGGCCGACCGCCGCACCCAGAGAGAGAAAGCAGCCGAAAGCGCCAACACGACCACGCCGACACTTAAGAGTGACACCACGGTGTAGGGCCGCGTCATCGTGGCGCCGTGCGTGGCATCGAGCAATTCGATCAGCTCGATGAAAAGATGGTGCACCAAAAATATGCCGAACGACACTTTCGCCACTCGACCAAATCGCTCGCTGAAACCCGCGGACACACCGATGAGCAGGCATCCTCCGAGCACGAGCGCGGCAAGAAGCAGGCTGTGCACACGCCACAAATACGGAGTAATCCGCGATACGATGGCGACGTCGAGCAAGGCCGCTACTCCCAGCAACCACCAACCCAATCTCGCTGTGACCGCCGTGACCCGCCTCCGCCGAAATACTACAAACGCAGCGCCGACCAACCCAATCGGCAGAGTCCAAATGGCCCAGTCAAGATACGTCAGACCCAGCTTTGCGACTGGAGACCAATCGGGCTGGATGTATCCATCGAATCGCAGAAAAAGACTGGGAGCTGTGAGCAGCAAAAGCCCGCCGAGCCAGAATCGCTGCGCCTTTTCACTTTGTTGCAGCAAGAGCGAAACAGCCCACGCAATCACCAGTGCGAGCATGAGGCAGGGCAAAAAGTAGAGCTGCAGTGCGGCTCCCCCGGAGCCGATGATCGCCGTGAGCGAGGCTGGAGTGAAAAGCTCGGCGACCGAACCATGGCGCAAGAGTAGTTTTGCTACCCGCGCCAGAACATAGATTGCAGTCCAAGCCGCATAGGGCACGAGCAAGCGCGGCAGGCGACGGAACAATGCCTCGGTGGGATTCCCCGTGCGATCGACTTCGCGCCAAAAGAAATACAGCGAAGTCAGCAGAAAGAACGGCACGCAGACATTCAGAAAAAAATCCGAAATCCACGCCGCCGCGGGAGTACCGGGCGCGCAATGGATAAGAATCACCCCGAATACGGCAACGCCTCGCGCTAGATCGATGCTCGTATCTCTCGGCGCAGGCTGACTCTCGCTCGTCATCTCAACGTGGGACAATAGGCGGCCGACTCCACAACAGCGGAGCAGGTCCGTCGCTCCCGAACTCACTCGGTAAGGACGCGAATTCGGTCGGTATGGTCGAAGAAACGTATCCCGCACGCTGGGCCGCGCCTGCCAGCGAATCGCTCTCGGGCAAGAGCAGACACGCGAAGTGCCGCTTTAGAATCCATTCGGCGAAACCTTCGCCGACCATCACGTGCTTTTCCTTGGCGTCGTCCTCGAATTGGAAATTCAGCACAAAGGCCGGGTACTGATCATCGGTCGCAAACCAAGGCATCTCAAACATCGCGTCGCGCGTCCACAGCGGCTTCGGCAAGGTCTTGAGCCATTCCGCGAAGCGCTCGCGCCGCGCTAGTTGATCGCGATTGAGTTTGATCACATTGCCGATGCTCACGTTTTGCACTCGCACGTAGGTGATGCCACGAGCCGCATTCGCGAGTTGCACTGCCGGCAGTGGAGCCATGGCGGCGAGCGAGCATGCGCCGAGCGCGATCCAGCGCAGGTGGTTCATGTTCGCTTCTGACGTTTCCGCGCGTAACCAGCATGCGCTGCCCAGCAGCGATACCATCACGAATCCCTCGAGCATGTTGTTGGTGCTCGATCCGCGGAGCGCGAGTTGCGCGAATCCCATTACCAGAGGAGGCACGCTCGCGACTGCCATTGCTCGCCACGACTGCGGCTGCGCGGACCACCCTCGTGCCAGCTGCAGCCAGCCCTTCAGGGCAAAAGCGAAAAAGAAAAAATTCAGCACCAGTGCTTGAGCGAAGAGCGGTGCGCTTTGCGCCGGCAACCAAGCGAGGATTCGCGGCACCTGCGTGAGGTTGTACCGATACTCCGCACTGCCCAGGGCAAAGCATGCTGCCGCCAGCACCACGAAGGGACCGCAAAGAGCCAACAGCGCCCGCCAGCCAGCTCGCGCAATGAGCAAATGCAGCACTGTACCGACCAAGATCCAGACGGCCGATTGCTTGAAACTCCACGCCGCCGAAAACACCAGCGAGCTGGCGATCCAATGCCACGATCTGCCGGATTCCTGAGCGTGCAAGGCCAACGCAAACCCCGCCAAGGCACAAGCGACGGCCGGCACGTCGGGCCTCGCCGAGAGTGTCGTCCACGCGTTGAACGCAGTGCCGAACCAGACGAGAAACGATAGTCTCCAGATCCATGCTTCGGTCCCCCGGTCACGCTGCGGCAGCAGGCGTCGCAGCAAGCGCACTTGTATCCACATCCCGAATACGGCGAAGATCGGCGACAAGAGTCGCGTAGCGGCAACCAGTTCAGGTCCCGAGGCATGCCAGAGCTTCGCCCACCCAGCGTAGGTGTAATAAAAACCTACGTTATAAAAGCTCATCATGTACTGGTCGCGTTGCGGCCACTCGTAGACGGGAAAGCCGTGCGCTGCCTTCCAAATGTTGTAGAGGCAGAATTCCTCAAACCCTGTCGTCGAGGCATACGGTCCCGCCAGCATGACGAAACCGGCGCGGATCAGAAACGCGGCGATGTTCAGCGCGACAACCACGCCCAGCGCTATCGTCGCCCGCCGTTGCCATGTCTGCAGGCGGCCGGAGAGTTCGGGGGACTTACTTGTCGAAGCGGACACCGGGGTGAACTGAAAACATAACCTTCACTGATCGCAGGTGAGTTTGTTTGGCGACGTGACGAAACCGTCCAGCACGGCACAACCGCGGCCTCAATCCCGCGCAAAATCGAAATTCCAGTCGACGCGTGGGGCGACGAGTCCTCGGCTCGATTGGCCGGTGTAGCCCTGCACGGAAATTTCAAATGACAGCAGCGGTTCGATCTCCTCGTACAATGCGTGCAACGTTTCTCCGCCCAACTCATGAGCGGCGACACCCACCGAATACGCGCCGGGCCGCAGGAGCCCGCCGGGGATGCGGCAGACCGCCCGCAGGGTCTCGCCTGGCCGCGGAGTGCGTCCGCCCGTGGCCTCCGCGTCATGCGTGCTGATCAGTTCGTGGCCCTGCCGGTCGTAGACCGACAGCCGCAGCACCCAGGCAGTGGTCGTCGCCACTTCGCGACATTCGACCGCAAGAGAGATCGAACTCGTGAAGGGCAGTACATTCGCGGGATCCCCGCGCGGATCCAGCACCGAGGCGCTGGTAAACGCGACCTTGCCGCCAACCGGTCGGTCAACCGGCCGGACCCACTGACTCCGCACTGCCGCGGACTGCGCGAGGTATCGCTCCACGACTTCAGCGGCGGGTCCCATCGACGCCACCCGGCCGCCATCGAGATGGATCGCATGATGGCAGAGCCGCGAGACCGCCGCCATATTGTGACTCACAAAGAGCACGGTACGGCCTTCATCGCGCGATACATCCTGCATCTTGCCGAGGCACTTTTGCTGGAACGAGTGATCGCCAACCGCGAGCACTTCATCGACGATAAGAATTTCCGGCTCGAGATGTGCCGCGATGGCAAACGCGAGGCGCACATACATGCCGCTCGAATAGCGCTTCACGGGCGTCTCCAAAAATTTCTCCACTTCCGAAAAGGCCACGATCTCGTCGAATTTTCGCCGGATTTCCGCGCGCTTCATCCCGAGCGTGGCGCCATTTAGGTAAATGTTTTCTCGTCCACTCAACTCCGGGTGAAATCCCGTCCCGACCTCGAGCAGGCTGGCGACGTGACCGCGCAAGCGGACCTCACCACTGCTAGGCTCCGTAATCTCGCTCAGGATCTTCAGCAGCGTGCTCTTGCCTGCCCCATTGCGTCCGATGATGCCCACCACCTCGCCCGGTTCCACCGTGAAGGATACGTCGCGCAGCGCCCAGAACTCATGCTCGGCATCTCGCGTTCCGCGGCCGCGAAGCTGAGCCCACCACCGCTCGACCTCTGAGCGCATGCTGGTAAAGCCGATGCCGCCGAGACGGTAGCATTTCGAGAGCTGGTTAACTTCTATGACGGGTCGGCTCATGCGTAGCGATCAAACGGTGTCGGCAAACGTGCGTTCGGCGCGTTGGAACCATAGCAGCCCGAGGCCGAGTGCCAGCACGGTCCCGCCGAGCGAGATGGCCAGCAATTCCGTGCTCACCGAGCCGACGCCGAAGAACGCGCGACGAAAGAACTCCACATCCGCCGTGAGCGGATTCAACGCCGCCAGCCAGCGCACCCGCGGCCCGAGTTGGGAAAGGGGGTAAATCACCGGCGTCACAAACAAACCCATTTGAATGAGGAACGGCAGAGCATGCTGCAGGTCGCGATATTTCGCCGACAGGCCCGAGGTGAACAGCGATACGCCAAGCCCGAATAGCGCGATCTGGATCACGGCCAGAGGAAGAAGCGCCAGACACAGAAGGTCGGGGTGCCAAGTCGATCCCGAGAGCAACGCGGGAACGTAGAACGCTACGAGGAAGACCACCAACTGGATAACAAACGGCGCAATGCTTCCAATGATAATGGACAGAGGCACGATCAGGCGCGGAAAGTACACCTTGGTGAAGACAGGCGCATTGGCCTGAAACGTATTTCCACCGGTGCTCAGGATGTTCGAGAACAATCCCCAAGCGAGCATGCCGCACTGATAGAAGAGAAAGGGGGGCAATCCATCCGTCGACGTCCGCAAGCCGTGGCCAAATATCAACGTGAAAGCAGCGGTAGCGATGAGCGGATTCAGCACGAACCACGCGGGGCCGAGAATCGTCTGCTGATAGCGAGCGACGAAATCCCGCCGCACCAAAATCCAAAGCAGGTCGCGATATTGCAGCAACCGCCGCCAGTCGAGCGCCAGCAATCCACGGCGTGGCCGAAGCACCCGCTCAAATTCCGCTGGGGACGAAGGTGTAGGTTGATTCATTATACGGTGGGTCGCGATGCATTTGCCGTGTTCACGGCGTGCAGTCAAAGCTTCGCCCCGTGACGTCCGGTGTGAGGCGCCAGAAACATCGGATCGCTGTGACTATCATGAAACTGTGACTACGGGAGGGTTTTCTCCCCGCCTTGGTCCGTCAAGTAGCGAACAATTTTCAGCCAAGCTGATCGTCCGGCCCAAACAACGCGTCAGTCACTTTACGACTTCGCGACGTAGACGGGCGCATACTCTCCCAAGAATGATCCCCTGTCGTGACAGCATGGAGGCGAGTCACTCCGAATCACTTTGCCCCGATTTCCGCGATTTCGCGACGAGAGCTCCGCGCGAAGCATTACCTATCCCGCGCGCGGTCAATTATGGTTTTTTCTTGCGATAGCGCGAAGATGCCCGGCGAGGCTTCAATAGTGCAAAATGAAAGGCCGCTGTGAAGCAGCATGGAAATATTTGTCACCATCTCTGCATAAACGGGCTTGCTATAACTTTCTCCCGGCTTCACTAACGGACTGGTAAAGTCGGTTATATGAGGACGGCTCGCCATCAGCCGCCCTTGCATTGGTGAATTCGACAGCGCTCACGCGCATGCGGATTCGAAGAGTCCCCGTTCAACTCGTTTCCCCGCCATGATCTCCCGACCCCGTTATTCCGGCAGTCTTCTGCTGTGCGCACTTGTCGCCGCATCCTCGCTCGCTTCACGGCTGGTCGCCGCCGCGCCGACCGCCACGCCCAGCACCGTATACGCTACGGTCGTTGCTCTCGATCAGCCTTATTTCTATAATCGTCTCGGTGCAGCTCAGCCTGGCGGTATGATCTTCGCCCTTGCAGGCGACGTGGTCGTCACGTCCACCGGCCAGCCGATCAACCCCGCCAACGCCGCGAATCTCGCCGGCTTGGTTTCGCTCCGCTCGACGAAGCGGCCCCGTCCCATCGTGCTTCGCGTCAACATGGGACAAAACCTGCAGATCACCTTTATCAATCTGCTACAGCCCGCGGCCACGCCGCAACCTGACCAAGTCGCGACCCGCAATGCAGGCTTTCACGTGGCAGGGCTGGAGCTCGCGGGCGCTCCCACTCCCGGCATCAACAACGACGCGACGTGGACCGGCAACAATGGCAATGCTTACGCCGCGCCCGGGGCGACGACCACCTATACGTACTTCGCCCGCTCCGAAGGAGCTTTTTACGCCTATAGCAACGCCGCCGATTGGAACGGGCAGACTGCCGCAGGCCTGTTCGGCACGATCATCGTCGAGCCCGCCACTTCCGAGTGGTATCGCAGCCAGATCACCGCCACCGATCTCGCCGCGGTTGCTAGTTATCCCAATGGCGCCAATACCCTGCCCACGATCAATTATCAGGCGACCTATTCCAGCGGTCCCCGCCAAGGTCAGCCCGTTCTACGCATGACGCAGCCGCACTCAGGCGGTGGCCCCGGCGACGTTGATCTCCTGTCGTCAGATTTGACCGCTATTATCACCGGACCGAACGCCGGCCTTTTTACCGCCACGAGCAGTCCCGACTATCTGCCGAATCCAACGTACCCGAACCGCACGCAGCCGTTCCGTGAGTTTGCGCTGATGTACCACGAGATATTCACCGCGCAGCAGGCCTTTCCTCAGTTTGCCGCTTCAGGACCGCTGGGCAATGTACTCTTGGCCGGCGGTGATGCCTTTGCGATCAACTATGGCGCGGCCGGCATCGGCGCCGAAGTGCTCGCCAATCGCCTGGGCGTCGGTCCGATGGGCGGCAAGCAATCGGTCGATCTGAAATTCGAGGAATTCTTCCTCAGCTCATGGGCGAATGGCGACCCGGCCATGATCGTCGATGTGCCCGCCAACGCAAACGGCACCGCCACCAAGGCATTTTATCCCGACGATCCGGCCAACGTCTATCACAGCTACATGGGAGACCACGTCACGATGCGCGTGCTCCACACCGGCACGCAGGTGACGCACGTCCACCATCTCCACGCGCATCAATGGCTGCGCACGCCCAACGACGAAAATTCCGCTTACCTCGACAGCCAGATGATCGCCCCGGGCTCCACCTATACGATGGAGATCGCGCACGATGGCAGCGGTAATCTCAACGAGACGGTGGGCGACTCGATTTTCCACTGCCATTTCTATCCGCACTTCGCCGCGGGCATGTGGGGGCTTTGGCGCGTACACGACGTTTTCGAGACTGGCACCCAGCTCGACGGCAGCGGCATCCCCGTCACTAACGTGCCCAACCGTGCCTTGCCCGATGCCGAGATTGCCGCGGGCACGCCCATTCCAGCGATCGTTCCCCTGCCGACTCTCGGCATGGCGCCTATCCCGGCCGCCGTAACGATCGCCAAGGTGCAGCAAGGTGGTTCACGTGCGATCGTGACTCCCGCGACCACCAATCCTCTCACCTATACGAATCCCGGCTATCCCTTCTTCATTCCCGGCGTTTCGGGTCATCGCGCTCCCCATCCGCCGATGGACTTCGCGCCCGACGTCTCAAGCAAAGGACAGAATCTCGATGGCGGTCTTCCCCGGCACCTGGTCCTCGGCGGCACCGTGGCCCGCGAGCTGCACACACGCTGGGACTTCACGAAGGACTTTATTGCTTACGATTCGAATAACAATCCGGTCGCGGGCAGCCTGCTCGCCTTTCAGCTGCCGGAGGCGGGCACCGCCGTCGAGCAGGCCGCCATGGCTGCTCACTCGGTGCGGAACAATCCGACGTTCACTCCGGCAGGGACGTCGGGCAACTTTGTCCTCAACGGTCAACCGGCAGTCAGTGGCGCTCCCTTCGCCAACCCCACGCTCAATGCGAACGCTTCTCCTCGCGTATATCAGGCTGCAGCGATCCAAACGGACGTCGCGTTCACCAAGCAGGGCTGGCACTATCCGCAGCAACGCATGATCAGCCTCTGGGGCGACGTGCAGGCGACGCTGACCGGCGCACGCGCGCCGCAGCCCTTCTTCATCCGCGCCAACTCCGGTGACACGGTGCAGTTCTGGCACACGAACCTCGTGCCGGACTACTACGAGCTCGACGATTTCCAAGTCCGCACGCCGACCGATATCATCGGTCAGCACATCCATCTCGTGAAGTTCGACGTGCTCGCCTCCGATGGCGCCGGCAACGGCTGGAACTACGAGGATGGCAGCTTCAGTCCCGACGAAGTCCGCGGGCGCATCGATGCCATCAACCGCGCCAATGGCCTGTACAGTTTCGACAACTCCGCCAATCAGTTTCAGGGCACCACTCAGCAAACGCTCACGGCCAAGGCCCTGCCTACCTCCTTGGGCCTCGGCACTGCCCCCGCTGGACAAAACTGGCTTGGAGCGCAGACCACCATCCAACTCTGGGGCGTCGATCCCGTGACCAATAATGCGGGCGTGGATCGCACGCTCCGCACCGTCTTCACGCACGATCATTTCGGTCCTTCGACGCACCAACAGATCGGCCTGTATGGCGGCCTGCTCGTCGAGCCGACGGGCTCCACGTGGTTCGATCCCAACTCCAACACGCAGCTCGGTGTTTCGACCACGCGCACGGATGGCGGCCCGACCAACTGGCAGGCCAACATCATCACCACCACGACATCGCCGACACAGAGCTATCGCGAGTTCGCCCTCGAGTTTGGCGACTCGCAGCTCGTCTACACCAATGGCAGCACCCCGGCCAAAGGCCTGCCGGCCGCGCCTCTGTTTACCACGACGTTCCCGCTGCCGCCGGGCGCACCCACACCGCCGCCACTTCCCTACACGACTACCACCTATCAGGTTGTAAACGGACCCGTGCCTGCACCCGTCAGCTACGCTTTCCAGATCAATGGCGTGACGCTATACCCCGGAGCCACGATTGCCGTCGGCGGCAACTTCGGCCAGCTTTCGGCCTATTTCATTCTCCACAATCCGATCGGCTCCACTGGTACGACGGACGACTACAAAATCGCTCCGGTGATCAAGAACAGCCAGGTTATCGGCTGGCAGGTTTTCCCGCTATCGGCTGCTCCCGGGTGGGCCTCGCCCAATTTTGCAATCAATCCGCCCGGCGTCGACCCGGTGAACAAAAACAGCGGCGCGCCCTACCCGCAGATGCTGAGTCCGAACGGCACCTTCGTGCTGAACTACCGCGGCGAACCTCTTCCCGCGCGCGTATGGAATCCCGCCTCATCGAGCCCCGCCACTGGGCAACAGGGTGACCTCGCTTTTGCCTACGCGTCGATCACGCGCTCGGATCCCTTGCTTAACGTGCAACCCGCCGGCACCGCCAATGGCTCGGGTGGATTTCTATATCCACCGAGTCTGACACCCAATGCGACCGGCGCCGTCGCCCCCCAGCCCACCGATCCCTACACTCCGATCCTTAACGCCTACGTGGGCGACAATGTCCAGGTCCGCACCTTGGTCGGCTCACAGAGCAATCCCCACTTCTTCAGCATGGATGGAGTGAAATGGCTCTATGAACCGGGTTCGCCCAATTCCGGTTATCGCAACAATCAACCGATGGGCATTTCCGAGCATTTCGAAATGCAGTTCCAAGTCCCCGCGGCGACTGCCGCTACGCCTCAGCCGTTTGCCGACTATCTGTATAACGGCGACGCCGGAGTCGACGGCGTCACGGGTGGAGCATGGGGCCTTCTCCGCGCGTTCAAGCAAGCCACGCCCACGCTGGTCGCGCTGCCCAACAACCCGCCTCCCGCGAGCGCTCCGACTCCGCCGATCGTCCCGCCCACCGGCGCGACTGTCCGCTCCTATACCATCGTTGCCACCACCGCCGCGCAGGCCCTCGGCGCAAACGGACTGATTTACAACAATCGCGGCCAAGCCGGCGGGACCCCGGGGTCACCTTTGATCAACAATCCGAATGCCGTCTTGTACTTCCAAGCGGGCGATCTTTCGTCGCCGGATCTGAATGGCACCTTGTTGCCCGGCCACGCGGTCGAACCCCTGATCCTCCGGGCCTGCGCCGGCGAGTGGATCCAAATCACACTGATCAATGCGATCGACCAAAGTCAGCCGCAGTTCAAAGCCGCGGTTGCCGCTTCTACTCCCTATGGTGCCACGGCGACCGCGCCTAGCGGCAACAATCCGATCCCCGGCATCGCGATGAATCTGTCATCGACGGTCGGCCTCAGTCCTCAAGTAGTCGGCTACGACATCACCACCGCCAATGGCATGAATGTTGGCTTCAATCCCATCGGCAGTGCCACCGTGGCCGCGCTGCCAACGCCGCCCCCGACTCCGGCCAAGCCCAATCAGATTACGTTCTATTGGTACGCGGGTACGCTTGCGGTCTCAAACGGCCAGTGGGTCGGCACGCCCATTGAGTTTGGCGGCATCAATCTCAATCCCGCCGATCCTCTGCTTCAGCACACGCAGGGCCTTATCGGTGCCCTCATCATCGAACCTTCAGGAGCAACTTGGCAGGAGGACTACAACATGCTGCCCGCATCTGGCACACCGACGCCGGGATCCAACCTGACGCGGGCGGCTGCCACGGTTACCCGTACCGACGGCACCACGTACCGCGATTTCGTGCTCCTCACACAAGACGACGTGCCATTGCAGCCGACAAATTTGGGATCGACGCAAACGGTCAACTACGGCGCCGAGCCGATGAATTATCGTTATGCGAATACTCCGTTCCCTCCGGCGGCACCGCCGTTCCCCACGGATACGACGCAGGCCACCGCGGATTCACTGGTCGGCGGCGATCCGCAAACCCCGATCTTTTTTGCGACGCCGGGCAGTGAAGTGCATTTCCATATGCTGCGGCCGGCTGGCGGCACTGGCGACGATGGGGAAACCCTCACGATCGACGGCCATGTCTTCCAAGAAGAGCCGTTCATCAACAACAGCACGGCCATCGGCAATAATGTGCTGTCGCAGTCTTTCGGCACCCGCGGCGGCCACGGTGCGCGCGACCGCTTCGAGGTAATTCTGCCGAGTGCCGGCGGCACCAATCAGGTCCCCGGCGACTATCTCTATCGCTCAACTTTGAACGGCGATATGACCAATGGTGTCTGGGGCATCTTCCGCGTCGCGGCCAACCCGACTGCTCCAACATTGATCACTCCTAACTCGACCAAGGCTACGCCAACGGGGCCGGTCAATCCCAGCCCCATCCGTCGGCTCCGTCCACCGACCAAGGCACCCAAGCCTGCGGTCACCACGACTGCAGCAGCCAAGTCCTGACCTATGCCGCCGGCTGTACTGCGCGCCGTACTCTCGTGCCTCCACGGAAGACCTCGCCGAGTAAAGTACGTGCTCTTCCTGTGGACGGCGGCATTCCTTCTCGGTGCAGAGCAGGCACGGGCTGCGCCGACTCCGACCCATTTCGAGCACGATGGGATAGCCGTGGATTTCTCGCTCGCCACCGCCAGTGGTGAGCCGCGCGCGGGAGCACCCGCAGTGGTACGTTTTGCCATCACCGATACGACCACGAAGCAGCCGCTGCGCGGTCTGCGGCCTGCCGCTTGGCTCAGCCGTCGGGTCGCTGCGGCCGTGGGACAGCCGCGATCCTGCGAGGAAAAAGTGCAGGAATTTCTCGGCGGCAGTGTCTTCTCTCGGGCCGATCTCGATCTGAATAGTTTCCAAGTTCTCGCGCTCAACGAGGATGCGACCGTAACCGTAGTCGATCCGCGTTTTAGCTTCGGCGGCTCCCGCCTGCTCGCGCTGGTCACTCTGCCCGGCCCCGGCGCCGACTGGGCGCTCTGCGCCAATGGCTCCCGGCTTCTCGTGTCCGTGCCGTCAACAAGGCAGGTCGCGATCATTGATACGGCCACGTGGCGCACTGTCGCGCTCCTCGCCACCGCCGCAGTTCCCGGTCGCGTGGTCGTGCAGCCCGATGGGCACTACGCGTGGAGCGTAGACACCACCGGCGCGACCGTCGTTGATATCGATCACGACGTCGTGGCCGCGCACCTTGCGACCGGCCGAGACGCGCGGGATATCGTCTTCTCGGCCGATAGCCACTGGGCGTTCGTCACCCATGCCGGTGATGATTTTCTTTCGGTGATCGATGTGCGCACGTTGAAAAAGATCCGCGATGTGCCACTCGCTTTCCGACCCGCTTCCGCCGCGTATTCTTCACAGAGCCAAGCGGTGTACCTCACCGATCCTGCCGGCAACATTGCCGTCGTCGATGCCGTGAAGCATGAGGTGGTCGCACGGGTCGCAGGGGAGCCGGGCCTCGACCAAATCCGTTTCTCGCCCGGCGATCGCTTTGCCCTCGTCGCTGTGCCCGGGCGCAATCTCATTCTGGTGATCGATGCCGCGTCGAACCGCATCGTGCAGCGCGCGAATGTTTCAGGCGCACCAGAACAATTCGCGTTTTCCGGCGACCTCGCATTCGTCCGCCGGCGCGACTCCTCGGCCGTCGGTACCATTCCGCTCAAGGAAATTGGCCGCGATGGTGCGGCCCTGCCTCTCGCGGAGTTCACTGGCGGCGAGGCCGCGTTCGGCGCGCGCACCAGCCTCGCTGACGCCATTGTCCCGGTACCCGGCGAGAGCGCGGTCGTCGTGGCCAATGCAAAGGACCACTCGATCTACTATTACATGGCCGGCATGGCCGCCCCCATGGGCTCGCTCAGCAACTACAATCGGCAACCGCGCGCGGTGATGGTCATCGACCGCAGCCTGCATGAAGCGGCACCCGGAGTCTATGAGAGTGCTGCCTCACTGCCCTCTGCGGGTGACTATGATGCGGTGTTCTTCCTCGATGCACCGAAGGTCGTGCACTGCTTTCCTGCAAAGATCCTCCCCGATCTCGCGGCACCTGCGAACCCGCGAGACGATGTTCGAATCGTGGCTCAATCCGCACCACCGCTCGTCGCGGGTACTGCAGCCCATCTGACGTTTACTCTCTCCGCCTCATCGGACTCCCCTCCGCGCGCCGTGCCCGACGACCTTTCCATGCTTGTCGTGCTGGTGCCTGGCACCTGGCGGACGCGTCCATCGCTTACTCGCGGCAAAGCAGGCTTCAGCCTCGAATTCACTCCACCTTTGCCCGGCGTCTATTATTTCTATCCCGAATCGCCCTCGCTTCGGATCACCGCCAACCAGTCGTTTTGTCTGGTCCTGCGCGCGGCTCCTTCGCCCACGGCGGACGCAAAATGAATTCCCTCCGCTTCACTTTACCTGTGCTCCGGATATTCACGTTTTTCGTCGTGGCCGGCGGCGCCTCCATTCCTGCTCGGGCGGCTGAAACGCTCGAGCGCTCTAGCCTCAATGCCATCCCTGACGTCGAGGTGCAGGATCAAGCCGGCCGCGCGCTTCATTTCCAACGCGATCTGATTCAGGGCAAGATCGTCGCGATCAATTTTCTTTTCACCAGTTGCTCGACTGTCTGCCCTCAACTCGGCGCGAGTTCCGCAGCGCTCACGCGTCTGCTCGCCCAGCATCCCGACGATCGCTTTCGGGTGATCTCGATCAGTTTCGATCCCGGTGCCGACACTCCCGAGCGTCTTCGCGAGTGGAGTGCCAACTTTGGCGATGCCCCCGGCTGGACTCTCGTGACCGGCGGGCGTCGAAATATCGACACGCTCCTGCGCGCGTTTCAGGTCTACACTGCCGACAAAAACCTCCATAGCGGCAATTTCCTGCTGGGGAATACCACTACTGGCGAATGGCGCCGAGTCGCGGCCACCGCAACGCCCGCCCAGTTAGCCGGCACGATGCGTGAGCTCGCCGGCTCGAATGCTCCGCCACCGGCACCAGCCGCCGAATCACCCTCGGCTCGTTATTTTCCCGATGTGCCGCTGGTCGATCAAAACGGCAAATCCCATCGCTTCTACACCGATCTCGTGCGCGGCCGCATCGTCGTCATCAATACGATTTTCACCGACTGCAATGCCGCCTGCCCGATCACCGTGGAACGTTTTGCGAAGCTTCAGGCCCGTCTCGGCGATCGCGTGGGCCGCGATGTATTTCTCTACTCCATCACGGTCGATCCGGCCACCGATACACCAGAGAAACTGCGCGGTTACGCTGAGCGCGCCGGTGCGAAACCCGGCTGGCAGTTCCTCACGGGCGAGAAGAGTAATGTCGAGGCCGTGCTCCGGAAACTCGGCCAGTATGTCGAGTCGCGCGATGTGCATTCCAACATCGTTATCATCGGCAATGAGCCGACTGGCCTGTGGAAAAAAGCCTTTGGCCTCGCTCCGCCCGACGATATTGCACGCGTTGTCGAGAGCGTGATGAACGATCGCGGGTAACTTCGCTCCGTGCCCGTCTCTGCGCCTCGCTTTCACGCGGTCCTCGCGGTCTTTCTCGCCTGCTTACTCGACGCGACCGCGCAGGTTAACGGTGCCGCCGAGCGCGGTCGCCGACTCTATCGCACGGGCATGCGTGCCGACGGTAGTCCAGTGACAACAGCGACCAACCAATCCGGCACTGCACTGCCGCCCGCTTTCGTCGCCTGCATCAACTGCCACGGCTACGATGCGCGCGGCAAAACGGAAGGCGGTGCGATTGTAAGCGACATCCGCTGGGAAACTCTCTCCAAGCCTTACGATATCCTGCGCGACGATGGTCGTCACCGGGCGCCCTACGACGCCGCGCGTTTCTTCCGCGCCTTGACCGAAGGCACTGACTCGAGCGATCGGCTCCTCGATCCCACGATGCCGCGATATCACCTGTCCGCTGCCGAGGCCGCCGATCTGAGCGCCTACCTGCAGCAGCCCGCTTCTTCGACCGATGAGGGCGTGACGACGGACACGATTCGGATCGGCCTAGTATTGTCCGACACTTCTGCCATGTCGGCTAGTGCGCAATCGGATCGCCGACTCCTTGCGGCGCGCTTCGATGAACTCAACCGCCAAGGCGGAATATTCCGTCGTCGACTGGAATTGATTGAGATCGATCCAGCCCACCCCGCTGAAGTGCTTGTCGTGCTGGTCGGTAGCGCGCCGATGGAGCCACGGGATTCCGCTTGGGAGACCGCGGGGATCCCGACGCTACGCGTGACCGCCGGCCAATCCACTGCGACGAGCCACTACAGTTTCGCGATTTTTCCCAGCCAAGCGGAGCAAGCCCGCGCTCTCGTGCGCTACGCTGCCACGCACAGCGAATCGGCCACACCTTCAGTTGCTCTGATCTACCAGGAATCTTCCATTTCGCCCGCGATGGTTGACTCGATAGTATCGTCCATCGCGCCGCTGTGTTCGGTGAAGCCCGTCCAAGTGCTGAAGTCCTCGTTGGACCAGCCGCTGATTTCCCTTCGCGAAGCCGGAGCGACCCACGCATTGCTTATTTGCTCAGCGAGCGTTCGCGATGAGATCATCCAGCGTTCACCGCACGCCGGGTGGGATCCCCTGTTCCTCTCACCTGACCCACCATCCGTCGGAGCGGTTGGCCGCAGAGTAGTGAGCCTAGTTGCCGTGCGACCGTCGGATGTCTCCCCCGAGGCTTTGTTGGAATATCGCCGGGTCGCCGACCATTCCGGAAAAGAGAAACCAGATCAACTGCACCAACTCGAACTGCTCGCGACCACGCGCGTACTCATCACCGCACTCGAGAATGCAGGCCGAGAAATCGATCGAGAGAAACTCACCGCGATGCTTGAAGCGCTCCGTGATTTCCGGAGTGGTTTTGGCCCACCTATCGGCTTTGCTCCGCGCCATCATGTCGCCGTCCGCGGTACGTATGTGGCGTACCCTTCGGCATCGCCGGGTCAGTCACTCTTCGAATGGGTCCCACTGGACCCGCCATGACTCAAATTTTGCGACCGCCGATTTTCGTTACCGTTTGTGCAGCGCTCGCGCCATCGCGTGATCCAAGGCTTGGACGTTTACCGGCTTGATCAGGTGCTCGGTGAAGCCGACTTGGCGGGATTTGGCCAAGTCTTCTTCCATGCCGTAGCCGCTTAGCGCGATGCCAGCGAGACCAGGGCGAATCTTCTGGAGCTGCTGCATGCAGGAATATCCGTCGCCGTCGGGCAGACCGATGTCGGAGATCACCATGTCGAGTTCGTGCTGGCGGGCCAACGACTGGGCTTCTGCGACCGTGGCGGCCGCGACCACTTGGTAGCCGCGACGACCGAGGACGGCGCTGAGGCTGGCGCGCGTCGAGGCGTGGTCTTCGATCAAGAGCACGCGGCCGCGTTGTCCGTTGACGCGAGCCGCGGGCGCGGGCTCGGATTTGCCGTTGGACGGATGATGACCGTTGGAGGCGTGCGCAGATGTAATCGGCTGTGCGAGGGGCAATTCGATCGTGAAGGTTGAGCCTTGATTCGGACCAGCGCTTTCCGCCGCAATCTTGCCCTCATGGGCCTCGACCAGCATTCGGGTGATGGCGAGGCCGAGGCCCAAGCCGCCGAAGCGTTGGGGCGCCCCACTCTGCGCGTGATCGCCTTGGGAAAATGCGTCGAAGATGCGCGGTAGTTCGCCGGGCGTGAGGCCGATGCCGGAGTCGCTGATGCGAATGCGCGTCAAGCGCCGAGCGGCATCAACCGACGTCTCCAAAAAAATCTTTCCGCCGGCGGGCGTGAACTTCACGGCGTTCTTCAGCACATTCCAGATGACTTGCTGGAGGCGGACCGAGTCGGCGTTTACGACCGGCTCTTCGGGCGCGAGTGTCACCTTGAGTTTGATCTCCTTGGCCTCGATCTCGGGCTCCACCGTGGAAATAGCATTTTGCAGCGTGCTGTGCAGGCCAAGGCGGCGGCGGTCGAGCTTCAGCTTGCCGTGGGAAATGCGCGAGAGGTCCAGCAGGTCGTCGATCAGGCGCGCTTCCAATTCCACGTGATCGCGGATCGCGCTGAAGTCGTCGCGCACGGCGGGCGGCAGGCCGGGATTTTCAGCGGCCTCGCTAGCGACCAGCAACACGGGATTGAGCGGTGTGCGCAGCTCGTGCGAGAGCGCGGCGAGAAAATTATCGCGTGCTTTCGCGGCGTCGACCGCCTCGTCGCGGGCACGGGCGATTTCGATTTCGGATTTTTTTCGTTCGGTTATGTCGGTGCTGACGCCGATGAAGCCGATCACCTCGCCGGCTCCGTCGCGCTCGGGGATGTAGTTCACGCGGTACCAGAAATCCTGCCCCTCGATCTTGACGGTCATCTCGAAATTGATCCGCTCGCCCACGAGCGTGCGCTCGATGTAGCCCTGAAGCTGAGCGAACTGCGTCGGACCGATGACACTTGCTAGTTCTTTGCCGACCATCTCTTCGGGCGTGAATCCGAACCGTCGACTGAGATGTTCGTTGGCAAAACGGAAGCGAAGATGCCGGTCAATTTGCGCCACGTTGAGCGGCAGGTGCGCCGTGATCGCACGAAGTTGCGCGGCGGTTTCATGAACAGCTTTTTCGGCCTGGCGGGCTTTCGTGATGTCACGCGAAACGCTGAGAATTTTCTCCGGCTTCCGCCCTGCGCCGAAGATGGGTGTAACGATCACGTCCCACCATTTGGCCGTGCCCTTCGCCGTCGGACAAGCGCCGCTGAAACGCCCAATCCGACCCGCGAGTGCAGCGGCGAATGCTTTTTGTACCTCACGGCGCATCTCACCTTCGGGCCAAAGGTCCGTCCAAGGGCGATCGCAGATGTCGGTGAAATCCGTGATCTCCATCATGACTTTGCCGTTCTCGTTCATCCACGAGATGTGGCCGTCAAGATTAAGGACTTTCACGCAGTCGGTGTTGGCGCCGATCACGCTCTGCAGGAACGCCTCGCTCTGCGTCAGTGCCTCTTGAGCGCGAGTGCGCTCGACGACCTCGTGCTGGAGATTCGTCACGTGCGTCGCGAGTTCCTCGTTCTTGACGGCGAGTTCGCGCGTCTGGGCCGCGAGCTGACGCTGGATCGCGGCTTTCTCAATCGCGTTGGTGACGGCGCGGCGCAATCCGCCGGCGGTGAGCACGTGCTTTTCGACGTAGTCGTGCGCGCCGCACTTCATCGCTTCGACGGCGATGGATGCTTCGCCGCTGCCCGTGAGCATGATAATACCAAAGGCATGCGCGCCGTGTTGCGCAACCAAGCGACGAAGGAGATCGAGGCCGTTCCCATCAGTGAGATTGTAATCGAGCAGCAGGCAATCGGGGTGCTCAGACTTCGCGAGCTCTAGCGCGCGCATCAGATTGTGCGCTTCCGCGAGCCGATAAGGCGGATTGCAGTCGCGCGTAAGGTACCTCCGGAAGACTTGGCGGTCTTCCGGTACATCATCGACAATCAGGATGAGCGGGGCTGGGCCCGTCTCGGGCGGAAGCGACATGTAGGGGCCTTAGGACGGAGAAAATTTTTCGATACCGCCGGGCAGTCGCGCCGACTTGAGCCAATAGGAACTCAACTGCTCCACTGCGCTTTTGAAGGAAGCATAATCCATGTCCTTCACATGGTAGGAATTGGCCCCATTCTCGTAACACCACGTGATGTCCTGCGGGTCGCTCGACGTGGAAAAGATCACGACGGGGATCTTTTTGAAAATCTCTCGGGCCCGCATCATGCTCAGAACGAAACGTCCATCGCGACCGGGTAGATTGAGATCGAGCACGATCAGCGCTGGAGCACGCGCAGCCGGACGTGAGTTTAGCTGCATCTCCTCGAGCAGGCTGAGGGTTTCATCGGCGCCAGTGCAACGGCGCAGACCTACGGTGCCAGCGGAACGGCGTAGGATACGCTCCATCGCCGTGTAGTCCTCGTCGCTGTCTTCGACGACGAGAATCTCGGGAATGATTTGTTCGGCGGTCATGGCGATACGAGTTTCGGGCTCAGAGTAAATAGAAAGCGAGAACCCCGCCCCGGTTCCGATTCGACGCGCACTTCCCCGCCGTGGCGCTCGACGAGCCGGCGCACGATGGTGAGACCTGCACCGGTGCCGCCACCGTAGTCGTCGCGCTCATGCAGACGCTTGAAGATGCGAAAGATGTGCACGTGGTGCTCGGGCGCGATGCCGATGCCATTGTCAGCGACGTAAAACACGGGCCTTTGATCGGCGCCATCGCAGTAACCGATTTCCACCCAGCGATCCGCCTTGTCGTTATATTTGAGCGCGTTGCTTACGAGATTGGCGAAAATCTCGGAGACGAGCGTACGGTCCGCCCGCACGACTGGCAGGGGACGCGGGATGCGGATTTCCGCGGGCCGCTTTTTCTTGAGGCCGACGAGCAGATCCAAGGCGTCCTCCAAAGCCGAGTTGAGATCGATGTCCGTTAACGCGATTTCGGACCGGCTCAGTCGCGAGTATTTCAGCAGCGCATCGAGCAGCGACTCCATGCGCTTGCTGAGACGGACCACGGTCTGGAGGTTCGCCACAGATTCGGTGTCGAGCTGCTTGGCACAGTCTTCGAGGACGAACTGCGAGAAGTTGCTGATGCCGCGCAACGGCTCTTTCAGGTCGTGTGAAGCGATGTAGGCGAAGGCGTCGAGCTGCCGGTTGCGGTCGGCGAGCAGGGCGTTGAGCTTGGCCAGCTCTTGTGCGCGCTGGGCGTAGAGTTCGTTGTAGGCGTGACGCAGCGCGTGGGCGGCTTCGAGTTCCACTCGGCTCCAGTGGCGCGAACGGCCGCGCACTTCCTGCTGCCAGAGCGCGAAGGACTTTCGCGGGGTCAGACGGTCGCCGAGCGGGCCCGCTGTGACCGGCTTGGTCGGATCGCCGGCCCAGTTGACCGTTTGCAGGACCTCGCCGCGAAACCAAAAGGCGTACGCCCGGTGCTCGCGGGAGAAGCAGGTCGTCATCAGTCCGCTGGCGGAGGGGATGTGGCGCGCGATCTCCGGACGGGCTTCGCCGAGTCGGTCCGAGGCCCACGCATCTTCAGGTGTGCCCTCAGTGAGTTCGCGAGCCACCCGCTGCACGCTCGTGGCGTCGGGCGTCTTGCCGAGGAGCACGACGTCGTCGCCGGAAACGACCGCCGCGCCATCGGCATCGACGCCGACCAGTGTCGCCCCACCCACTTCTTTCACGGCGGAGCTGAAATCCGTGGCGTTGGCCATCGCTTCATCGAGGCGCCGCTGCTGCAGGTGAATCTTCAGCGTGTAGTCGTGCGCCTCGGCCTCCTCGCGGCCGCCCACGAGAAACGACAGCGTGTGCGCGAGGAAATCGCAGGCCATGCGCAGCGTGTGCGGCACGTAGCGCGGCGAGTAATGGTGGCACGCGAAAAGGCCCCAGAGCTTATCGTCGATCACCACCGAAATCGACATGGAGGCGTCGACGCCCATGTTCTGCAGGTACTCGACGTGGATCGGCGACACCGAGCGCGTCACGCAGTAGCTCATGTCGAGCGGCTCGCGCTCAGCATCGCTCAGCATCGGCACGGGCGCGTAGCGCAGATCGGGCATCAGGCGAAGCTTCGAGCGACGAAACAACTCGCGCGCCTGCTTTGGAATATCCGAGGCCGGATAATGTAGTCCGAGATACGATTCGAGATCGGCGCGACGGGCCTCCGCGATGACGTTGCCCGAAAGATCCGGGTCGAAGCGATACACCATCACGCGGTCGAAACCGATGAACTCGCGCACGCGATCAGCGGCGAGTTGGCAAAACTCGACGACGGTCTTCGCGGTTTGAATCTCCGCCAGCGTGGTTTTGAGCGAGGAAAAGACCTCCTGCTCGATCAGCTGCGAACGCGACGGCCAGTGCTCGAACTCGAAGATCAGTGAGCCTTTGTAGCGGTGCACCTGTGCTTCGAATACAATCGAGGAACTCCCCACGTGCATCGGCGGCAGATAATGCGGGCTGGCGTCGAGCGACTTCGTCAGAATCTGATCGCGCAGATAGGCATGGTCTTTCTGCACGAGTAGCGACGCGAGTGGCGTACCGAGCAGACGCTGCGGAGTCTGGCCAAACATCTCCTCCGCGTTGGCACTGACCTGCTGGATGGTCAAATCTGGCTCCTGCACGACCAGCATCGCCGCGTGCGGCTGGATCGAGCCCGGGATGTGGATCGGCTCGCGGTCGCAGTTGGTCAGATCGACCGGAGATGAAAGAGCGGGCGCGGTCATTGACTCATCCAGTGAGCAAAGCTGTTGAATGTGTCGCGCGCGCCGCGTACGGCAGCGGTCTCGATCGGCTGCGCGGCGGCTTGAGCCTCGGCCCACTGGCCAAACGCGCGCCAGTGGCGGCCGGTAGCTTCGCCATAGCCGCGGAAAAATTTCCCACCCGTCTCCGGGGTGATGCCGAGCTTGTCCGCGAACTGCCGCGAGATGACCTGCCCGCCGAGCGTGGAGCCTTCGAGCACGTACAAGCAGCCCGCGACTTCGCCGAAGTCCTCAAGCGGTGGCAGGCGCTCTGCCCTACTCCACTCTGCCATCTCCTCGGCGCTCACGCCGAGGGCCTGTAAATCCTCCCGCAACCATGCGGTCTTCTGCGTCGCGGCAAAATCCCAGCCAGTCGCCGACCAGTCGGTGGCGTTGGTGAGTCTTGCCTCTAGTGGCTCGTAAAGTGTGTAGAAGCGCCGGAGAAGCTCGACGTAGTCGTCGCGGCTCTGCACCCGGCGGAACACATCCATGCTCTTTTCCAGCGCGACATGGCAGTCCGCGGTCTGGTCCTTGAGCTGCGCGAGTAACGCCATTCGGGTCAGTAACCTACACCGAGTCTCACAGTGCAAGCAGGCGATAACTCCCTACAACACTATCGGGAAATTCCCCGATGGCAGATCAGGTCAACGCGACGGCCCCCAGCGCTTCGTGAACGGATAATAGATAAACAACGGGCGACCCACCGCATCCTTGGCCGGGACGAAGCCCCAGTAGCGGCTGTCCTTGCTGTTGCTGGAATTGTCTCCCATCGCAAAGAAAGATTTGTTCGGGACAGTGATGCTCTTGCCCGGGGCCAAACTCATGATTGCGACATAGCCCGTATAGGGAGCTTTGCGTTGCGCATTCGCTTCAAAAGCGTCGGCGCCAGTGATCGGTTGGCTGTTGCGATAAAGGACCGAACCATGGACTTCGAGCGTGTCACCCGGTACGCCAACGAGACGTTTGATGTAGTAGCTCTCGACCTGCTGGCCTGCCCCGTCCTGCATTTCGGGACTGTGGATATTCTCCGTGCGGAAGACAAAACCCTGTCCGATCCGCGGTTGCATAAAATGATAGCTGACACGATCTACAAACAATTGGTCCCCGGTGAGAAGGTCGAAGCGAAGAATGGACTCACCTGCTTTAACTGTGCGGCCGAGATTTACAGGAAATGCCGCCACTCGACGATCGCTTGGACGAAACGGATTCGGCAAAAACAAGACGCTCGAAGTATCCTTTGTGGTTTCGATCTTACGTCTTGCAGCCCAATATGAATTTCCCAGATCGGGATAAGTTTGTCCCACCATCTCGTCAAAATCGTTAAAATCCAGCGGCACGGTTATCTTCGCCGGCGTGCCATCCACCAAGAAGGTGTACTCTTTGACCTGCGTAGGAATCACGAGCCACGTGCGGCCGGGTTTCACTTCATACGCGAGCGCACCGCCTTCGAAGAAATACGCCGAGACTTCGCCGCTGCGCGGAGCGGTGACTGTGTACCGCTGGGCACCAAACGCGAGCAGGCGGAAGGTGCGCGAGACGAGCCCGGGTGCCTCGCCCTCGGGCGGAAGATTCTCGCCCTTCATGCCGTAGTACGTCGGCCACATCGAGTTCGTCGGGATTTTGAACGGCTGCACGAAGTACGTGCGGATGCCGAGGATCACGAGGGCCGCGACGAGAAAGAATTCGACGTTCTCCACGAGCGCGCTCTTCGGGTAGATCGCTCCACCCGTACGCTTCAGGACCTCTTCAAGCGACTCGATGCCGAGCTTCAGCTTCTCGGCGCCGGCGCGCTCCTTGAGCAAGGCGCGCAGCGTCGCAGAGCCGGCCTGCAGTTCGCCGAGCTGCGCCGCAGTCAGCAGATCGCGACGGAAGTGATAGACCTTGTCCGCGAGTTCGAGCCAGTTGGCGGCGTTCTCGCGCGCTTTTTCCTCCGGGCCGGCGAGGCCGATGAAACCGAGCAGCTTTTGTCCGATCCAGGGGAAGAAGGAGACTTTGTTGCTCACAGAGGAAATCAGCTCAGTTGGTTTTCAGCACCTTGATGAAGGCATCTGAAGGGATCGAAACGCGGCCGAATTGTTTCATCTTCTTTTTGCCCTCCTTCTGCTTGTCGAGGAGCTTGCGCTTGCGGCTGATGTCACCGCCATAGCACTTCGCGGTGACGTCCTTGCGCATCTCCTTCACGTTGTCGCGCGCGATGATCTTGCCGCCGATGGCAGCCTGGATCGCGACCTTGAACATCTGCGGAGGGATGATGTCGGCGAGCTTCTCGCAAAGTTCGCGGCCTTTGCCTTCGGCCTTCTCGCGGTGGACGATGCTGGCAAACGCGTCGACCGGATCGGCGTTGACGAGGATTTCCATCTTCACGAGGTCCGCGGCGCGGTACTCGCCGAGCTCGTAATCCATCGAGCCGTAGCCGTGGGTGATGCTCTTCAGGCGGTCGTTGAAATCGACGAGGATTTCATTGAGCGGGAGCATGCAGGTGAGCATCACGCGATTGGCGTCGAGCGTGTCGGTGTGATCGACGGAGCCGCGCTTTTCCATGATGAGCGCGAGGATGTCGCCCATCGCATCGTTGGGGATGTGGATGGCGGCTTTGATCGTGGGCTCGCGGATCTCGAGGATCTCGCCGGGGTCCGGGAGATTCACGGGATTGTCGACTTCGAGGACGATGTCGCCGTGCTTCACGACCTTGTACACGACGCTCGGATACGTGGAGATGATGTCGACGTCGTGCTCGCGGCGCACGCGCTCCTGGATGATCTCCATGTGCAGGAGCCCGAGGAAGCCGCAGCGGAAACCGAAGCCCAGCGCGACCGAGCTCTCCGACGCGTACACGAACGCCGCGTCATTGAGCCGCAAGCGGCCGAGCGCGGCCTTGAGCTTTTCGTAGTCGGAGGTCTCGACGGGATAGAGTCCGCAAAACACCATCGGGCGCACTTCCTTGTAGCCGGGCAGCATCTCGGCAGCGGGCTTGGCGGAGAGGGTGAGCGTATCGCCGATCTTGATCTCGGACGGGTCCTTGATGTTCGAGACAACGTAGCCGACGTCACCCGCGGCGAGGTTGGAACGCTTCTCCATCTTGGGCATGAAGACGCCCACTTCCTTAACCTCGGACTTCGCGTTGTTGCTCATCAGGAGCATGTACTCGCCGGCCTTCACGGCACCGGAGAACACACGCACGTACGAGATCACACCGCGGTACGAATCGTAGAGCGAATCGAAGACCAGCGCGCGCGTCTGCGGATAATCCGTCCAGCGCGGCGGCGGCACACGCTGCACGACCGCTTCGAGAATGTCCTGAATGCCGATGCCGGCCTTGCCGCTCGCGAGGATCGCTTCCTCGGCGGGGATCGTGAGGATGTCCTCGAGCTGCTTGAGGCAGAGATCGAGATTGGCGCTCGGCAGGTCGATCTTGTTGATGACCGGGATGACCTTGAGCTTCTGGCTAAACGCGAGGTGCGCGTTGGCCACGGTCTGCGCTTCGACGCCCTGCGCCGCATCGATGAGGAGCACCGCGCCCTCGCACGCGGCGAGGCTGCGCGAGACTTCGTAAGAGAAGTCCACGTGGCCCGGCGTGTCCATGAGGTTAAGCTTGTACGCCTTTCCGTCCTTGGCGTGGTACGTCATCGTCACCGGGTGCGACTTGATCGTGATGCCGCGCTCCTTCTCGAGGTCCATCGCGTCGAGATGCTGGTCGGTCATCACGCGCTGCTCCACCGTGTTGGTGTATTCGAGCAGGCGGTCGGACAACGTCGTCTTGCCGTGGTCGACGTGGGCGATGATGCAGAAATTCCGGGTGTCGAGGGATTGCATCAAGATCAGGCGCTGACGTCAGAAAATTCGGAGAAGCTGCGGACGGGCCACGTCTTGTCGGTGCGGCGCGCGAGACCGGCGAGGACGCCGCCCGGGCCGAACTCCCAAAACTCCGTGGCGCCCGCGGCGGCGACATTGCGCATGCAGTCTTCCCAGAGCACCGACGAGACGACCTGCTTCACCAGTGCGGCCTTGATCGCGGCCGGATCGCTGACGATCTGCCCCGTGGTGTTGGTCAGCACCGTGAACGTCGGCGCGTTGAAAGTGACCGTGTCGAGATACGCCGAGAACGCCGCGCGCGCCGGCTCCATGAGCCGCGAGTGGTATGCACCGGCGACGACCAGCGGTTTGACCATCTTGAAACCACGCGATTTTGCTCCAGTGACGGCAGCTTCGATCTTCGCTTTCTCGCCGGAAACAACGATCTGGCCGGGACAGTTGAAATTCGCTGCCTCAATATCGAACTCCTTGCAGAGCTCGTAAACCTTCGCGCGCTCCTCGCCGATGATCGCGGCCATGCCGCCGACCGTCTGCTCGCACGCCTGCTGCATCAAGCGACCACGCTCCGCGACGACCTTCAGGCCGGTTGCAAAATCAAACACCCCCGCCGCCGTGTACGCCGTCACTTCGCCGAGGCTGAGGCCGAGCGCGTAGCTAACCGCCGGAAGTTTGCCCTGCTCCTGCCGGGCCGCCAGCAAGGCGAGACCGTGCACGAACAGCGCGGGCTGGCAGACCTTCGTCTGCGTGAGCTCCGCCTCCGGCCCTTCGAAGCTGATCTTTGCGAGATCCCACCCGAGGACACGGTTGGCCTCGTCGTAAAGGGCGCGCGCCGCGGCCGAGCCCTCGTAGAGCGATTTGCCCATGCCGACCTTTTGGGCGCCCTGTCCTGCAAATAAAAGTGCCAATGCCATAATGAGAACCGTCGAGAGAATCGCCCGCGCCCCTCGAATCCAAGCCCTAAAAACGCTTCAACTGCTTGAAATATTTGGCGTCCTCGGACGGCTTCGCGAAATCCGGGATCGCCGTTTGCGGCGTTGGCTTCGGTTCGACGGCCGCTGGCAGCGCCGTCGGTGTCCACGCGGGTGCCGTGGGGCCACTCGGGGCCGAGGTGGCGGAGTCGAGCACGAGAGGCACGGAGTCGAGGCCCTTGAGGAAAGGATTGTCGATCGGTGTTATCGCACCACCACGACCGCTGCGGCTCGATGCACCGAGATCAACCGGACCTTCGCGCAGCGTCGATAAATCGATATTCGCGGTGGTCGGCGCTCCGCCACGCGGTGAAAAACCAGCGCCTGCGTCCACGCCCTTCGCCCCATCATTCATAACCTGCTGCAGCGTCGCAAAATCGCTCGGTGTCATCCATCCGGCCATGTACTGGTTGAGCGGATTATCGAGCTTGGTCGTACTCGAACCGCTCGGGCGCGTTTTGCCGTTTGCGTCCGCGGAGTCGCCCGTTTCCGTGGTCGCAGCCGCGCGTACCGCAGCCTCGCCCGGCGTGAGTACGCTCGCGAGTTTGTCGTCGCTCGAGTCGAGGCCGGGCACCGAGGATGATCCGCGCGGATCTTTCGGGTCGACCTTCGGCTTCATCATCGCGTCGACGAGCCAGTTCTTGTTCTTCGCGGCGGCCTTTGGATCGCTCTTCGACTTCTGCGAGTCACCACCGAGCGTCGGTAGCGGCGTCGCGGGGAGATTCAGCTCGGGTGTGCTCATCCGCGGCAGCTCGGTTTTTTCGGGCAGAGCGGACTTGGCGTTTTTTAGCGCGCTGAAATCGCGCTTCGCCGTCTCGATCGACTCGGGCGCGGCGCTCGTCGTCGGCGCGGGCGCGTCGGCCGCGAGGGCCGCTCCGCACACGAGACCAAGGACGAGACCGCGCAGGTACATCGGATATTTCGCGCGGCTCAGACGCCCGCTTTGATGAAGATGCCCTTCAGGTTCATGTCGAGCTGCTGCGGGTTCGGCGAAAAGCGCAGGCCGTCGTCGCGCGTGATCACGCCGGCTTTGATGAGGCGGTAGATGTCGCGGTTGAAGGAGAAGCTGTTCGAGTCCACGCCCGCCTCGAGGATGCCTTGGATTTTGTCGAAGTGGCCCTCGAGGATGAGGTTCTTCACCGTGGCATCGGCGCTGAGGATTTCGTTCACGGGCGCGCGGCCGGTGCCTTCCATCTTCGGGATGAGCTTCTGGCAGATGAAGCCGCGGATCGAGCCCGCGATCTGGCGGCGGGCCTGCGCGATCTGCTCGGGCGGGAAGAACTCGAAGAGGCGCGTCAACGACTGCGCGACCGTCGCCGCATGCATCGTGGAGAACACCAAGTGGCCCGTCTCGGCCGCGGAGATCGCGGTCTCGAAGGTCTCCTTGTCGCGCATTTCGCCGATGAGGATGATATCGGGATTCTGACGGAGCACGGCCTTGATCGCGTGCTCGAAGCTCGGGACATCGAGGCCGATCTCGCGCTGCTGGAAGAGCGACTTGTCGTCCTGAAACGTGTACTCGATCGGGTCCTCGATGGTGACGATGTGCTTGTCGAGATTCTGGTTAATCCAGTTGAGCATCGCCGCCATCGTCGAGCTCTTGCCCGAGCCGGTCGCGCCGCAGACGAGCAGGATGCCGTCCTTGGCCTGTGAGAGGCGGATGAGCGACTGCTCCGTTTGACCGAGACCTAGATCAGTGAACGTCGGCACGCGGCTCTTGATGTGCCGCATCACGATGCTCACGAGCCCGCGCTGGTGAAAAGCATTCACGCGGAAACGCCCCACGCCCTCCGCCGCATACGCGTAGTCGACCTGCCCCTCGTCGTCCCAGCGGCCCTTGAAGACCTTCGGCACATGCTCGTCGACGAAGGCCTGCGCTTCGGGGCACGTGATCGGGTCCATATCCACGGGCTTGAGACGGCCGCCGAGGCGGACGTAGCCGGGCTTGTTGGACTTGATCACGATGTCACTCGCGCCGCTGTCCACCGCGAGTTTGAGCAGGTCGTTGAATATTTCAGTATGAGGTGTGACGGCGGGCATTGGGAAAAAAGCGTTGCGGATTCTCTAATTCGCCCTGCTCTGTCCATCAAGGCAACTTTGCCCACACGAATGAAAGCCCGACAGCTCACCGGCACCATCACTGCACTCGTCACGCCGTTTCGCGACGGCGCGGTCGCTTACGACGACCTCAAGAAACTCGTGGAGTTTCAGATCAAAGGCGGGATCGATGGCCTCGTGCCGGTCGGCACCACCGGCGAATCGCCCACGCTTTCGCACGAGGAGCACATGGAGGTCATCCGCGCGGTGATCGCCACGGCCCGCAAGCGCGTGCCCGTCATCGCGGGGACCGGCTCCAACTCCACCGTCGAGGCCGTCGAGCTTACGCAGCACTCCCACGAGGCCGGCGCCGATGCCATGCTCGTGGTCGCGCCGTACTACAACAAGCCGAGCCCCGAGGGGCTCTTCCGCCATTTCAGCGCCGTCGCCGAGGCGACCGACCGTCCGATCATTCTCTACTCCATCCCGGGCCGTTGCGGCATCGAGATTGGCGTACCGGTGGTCGAGCGGCTCCGCGCGAAGTACTCACACGTGCGTTGGATCAAGGAGGCCGGCGGCAGCGTCGACCGCGTCGACCAGCTCAAGCAGGCGCTCGGCGACGATCTCACGGTCCTCAGCGGCGACGACTCCCTCACCTTACCCTTCATGTCCGTCGGTGCCGAGGGCGTGATTAGCGTGGCGTCCAATCTCTTCGTCAAAGAGGTCGGCCAGCTCGTCGACCTCGCGGCCGGCGGCGACTTCCTGAAGGCCCGCAAGCTTCACCGGAAACTGTATCCGATCTTCAAGACCATCTTCATCGAGCCCAATCCCGTGCCGATCAAGGTCGCGCTCCAGCGCGCCGGCATCATCAGCTCGACCGAGGTGCGCTCCCCACTCTGCGAAATGGGCGGCGCCAATCTCGACACGCTCGTCAAGGCGCTCGCCGCCGTCGGCAAGAAGTAATCGAGGTCCGCACATGGCCGTCAAAATCCTCCTCAATGGCGCCAAGGGCCGCATGGGCCAGGCGATCTCCGCCGCCGCGCGCGAGCTCGGTCACACGATCTCCGCGGGCATCGACGTCGGCGATAACGCCGCCGCGCATCTCGCCGGCTGCGATGTCGTCATCGACTTCAGCGGCCACGCCGCGACGAAGCCGCTGCTCGAGCTCGCCGTCGCCGCGAAGAAACCCATCGTGATCGGCACCACCGGCCACGCCGCCGAGGAGAAAAAGCATCTGCTCGCGCTCGCCGCCAAGGTCCCGTGCGTGTGGGCCGGCAATTTTTCCGTGGGCGTCAACCTGCTCTTCGCCCTCACCCGCCGCGCCTCCGCGGTCCTCGGCTCCGACTACGATGCCGAGGTGATCGAGATGCACCATCGCTTCAAGAAAGACGCCCCCAGTGGCACCGCTGCGCGCCTGCTTGAGATCATCCTCGAGGAGCGCAAACTCACCGCCGACGCGCTGCGTCACGGCCGCGAGGGCATCACCGGCGAGCGCACGGCGACCGAGGTCGGCATCCACGCGCTGCGTGGCGGCGATGTCGTTGGCGATCACACGGTCATGTTTGCCGCGCTCGGCGAGCGCGTGGAGCTCACGCACAAGGCCAGCGACCGCGGCATCTTCGCCCGCGGTGCCGTCCGCGCTGCGCAATGGGTCGTTTCCCAGCCCGCCGGTGTGTACGACATGCAGGACGTGCTCGGCCTGAAATGATCACTTCGATCCAGGGCACGCTGGTTTCCGCGACGCCCCTCCATGCGATCATCGAGACGCATGGCTTCGGCTACGAAGTCCACATCCCCGTCACCGCCGCGGAGAAACTTCCCGCGGTCGGCGCGCAGGTGAAGCTGCACACGCTCGCGATCTACCGCGAGGACTCGCAGACGCTCTACGGCTTCGCCTCCATCGCCGAGCGCGACTTCTTCCGGCTGATGATCGAAAACGTTACCGGCATCGGCCCGAAGTCCGCGCTCACGATCATGAGCAACGTCTCGCTGCCCATGCTCGAAAGCGCCATCCGCCTCGGCGATATCGGGATGCTCTCCAAGACCCCCGGCATCGGCAAAAAGACCGCCGAGCGCCTCGTGGTGGAATTGAAAGCCAAGGTCGGTGCGCCCACCACCGCTGCCCCGGCTGTACCCGGCGATTCACCCGCCCTTTCCGAATCCTCCGCTCACCGCGACGCCATCTCGGCCCTCATGGCCCTCGGCTACAAAGCCGCCGACGCCGACCAAGCCGTTCGCCGCGCCGCCCTCGCCCTCGGCGCCAAAGCGACGACCGAGGCACTGATCAAGAAGGCGCTCAATTAAGGTAGGGCGGCCTATCCCTAGGCCGCCGTGGCCCCGTCCGCGACAAACGCCGATACATCGCGGGTGCACGCGGTCATAGCCGGTAAATAGAGGGGAAATCCTTTCACACGAAGGTCGCCAAGATCGCGAAGACCCCAAGATTCTTCGCGGCCTTGGCGGCCTTGGCGGCCTTCGTGTAAATCCGGTTTGGAGCCCCCACGAGCCCCAACGTGCCCACGCGAAAATAAGCGACAATAGCCGGGACTAGCCGGGACAAAGCGGTAGATTGCAGCGTTGGCCTCTGCAGCTTCCCTTCAGCCCGCAGCCGCCCCTTCTTTGCCATCTCACGGATCTGTCAATGAACGCTCCACGGCTTACTCGCGATTCATCGATCGTTGCCGTGGCTTCGTCCTGATAATACCAGTTCCGCCCCATTCCGCCAAACGCTCCATTGACTCCATGAACTGTATTGCGGGTTTTTCTTCGTCTAGGCTCTGTTTCTACCGCTTGCGCCCTTGCCCACGCCCAAAAGCAAAGAGGCGCCGTCGGTGTGACGGCGCCTCTCGAAGAGTGATCTAGGAACTACTCTGCTGCTTACTTCGTCGCGAAGTCCTTCGTGCCGACGAGCGTCGGGGTGTTGGAGCCCGCAGCGTACATGTAGATCGACATACGGTAGCGGTGGCAGCCGGTGTCGTACGGACGGTAGCTGATCTTGTAGTTCTTGTTGTAGTCGATCGAGTAGTTGCTCGTGCTGGTGCAGGAGCCGTAGCTGAGGATCAGCGGCGAGGACAGCGTACCGTTTGAGTAAACCTCGGAGATCAGCACCTTGACGCTCTTGTCGCACACGTTGACGCAGGTCTTAGTCGTGGTGCAGCCATTGGAGGTGCTGCTGCCGCACGAGCCACCGTCATCGTCGTCATCGTCGTCACGGTAGCCATCGTTCTTGCTGCAGTTGCTGTAGCGATAGCAATCGCCGCGGCGGGTGTCGCGATCACCGCAGCTCGAGCGGTAGCAGTTGCTGCTCGTGTTGGTGGTCGTGGTGCAGCAGGTCTTCAGCTGGAAGGAGAAGTCGACGTTGCGGTTGCAGGAGGTGTTGATGTCGATCACGGTGCCGCAGGCGATTTCGCCGGCGTAGCTGGCGGTCGTCGTGCAGGCCGGAGCGGGCTGCGACTCGGTGACCTTGATCGTGACCTTGCCAGTGACGACTTGACCGTAGTTTGTCGTGCCCGTCGCAGTGATGACGTAGGTGCCCGCCGCCGTGAGGCTGAGCGTCGAAGCGCCGGAGGCGTTCGCCGTGTTCAGGTTCGTGTTGGTGAGCGTGAGGGTCGTCGCGGTGCCACCGTTGAAGGCGATCGTCGCGGCGTGGGTTTTCATCACCGCCGGCGAAGGCGTGACAGAGGTCACGAACGTGAACGGAATCTGCAGGGCCGGGGCGCCGATGATGTGATTGTAGGTCGAGCCGTCCGTGGGGGCGGTGATCGTGAGCTTCGGCACCGGGGTCACGATGTTGATCGTGAAGGTGAAGGAGTCGCTCGCCGCGCCGTTGGCGTCAACGATGTCGGCCGAGATGACGTGCGAACCCGAGGTCGGGGCCGCGAAGACGATCGTGCCGGTGCCGGGGGCGCTGGTCTTGCCGACCGCCGTGCCGCCAGCGTAGGTGACGCTCACTGCAACGCCGTCAACTTTCGTGACGAGGCTCGTGATACCCGCGGTCGCCTGGCTGGTGCCGAGGAGCGCGAACGGGATGCTGAGGGAACCGCTGCCGGAAACGTACGTGAAGCTCGGGGTGAGGACGCCGGTCGTGTTGCCGAGCGTGGTGATCTTGACCGTGGGCTTCGGGAGCGAGACCGGATCGCGGAACTCGACCTGCACCGACTTCGTCACGACGTAGCCGTTGGCGGTCGTCGTGGCCGTGAGGGTGTAGAAACCGGCCGTGGAGGAAGTGATGACGCCGCTGCCGTGGGCCGCCGTCGTGCCTTCACCCGTCTTGGTGAGGGTGATGGTCGCCGGGCCGCTGATCGTGTCGGAGATCGTGCTGATCGCGTTGCCGGTCTTGATCGCCGCGTCGAAGGCGTAGGAGAGCGAGAACGGCGTCGAGGTCGAGGTGCGGGTGACCACCGTGCCCGCAGCCGGGCTCGTGATGACCAGCGTCGGGGCCGGGTAGGTCTTCGTGACCGTGAAGTCCTGATAGACGATCGGGGAGACGCCCGCGGTGCCGTAGCTGTCCGTCGCGGTGACCGCGAAGCGGTGGGTCTCGGTAACCGAGGAGCCATCCGTGGTGGTGCCGACCACCGGGACCGTTACGCCCGTGCGGGTGCCCGTCGCGGTGAAGGGGCCATTGCCCGCCACATTGCCAGCGGTGATGCCCGCGGCGGTGAAGGTGAAGGGCGCGCCATCGAGCGTAGCGCTGAGAGCGGTGATGCCACCCTTGAAGCTCGTGCCGACAAAGCCGAAGTCGACCGTCGGGGCCGGCGAACCATTCTCATACGTGTAGCTGGTGACCGTCGGAGCGGTGATCGCGACCGTGGGAGCCGTTACATTCTCGTTAACCGTGAACTGGATGCTCGTGACCGCAATGCCGAGCTGGAGACCGAAGAGATCGACGTTGGCCGTGTTGGCGTTGACGGTGTAGATGCCGGGCTTGCTCAGCGTGACCGAACCGGAGCCGCTCGCGAGACTGGAAGCGATACCCGTGAGGCGCCAAGAGTCGATGTTGACGTTTTGGCCCTGCGGATCGGTCACGGTCGTGACGAGCAGCGAGATCGGGCTGACCGAGTTGGCCATGCCAGCCGAGCTAATCGGAACGGTGACCGAGCCGGGGAAGGTGTAAGACCAAGCGGAAAGATTGGCGGGGCTGGAGATCGCGATCGTCGGCTTGATCGGGCTCAGCGGGGGCGGAGCGTGGGCATTGATGAAGACACCCTGATCAGGCTCCGTGTCCGACGGCCAACCCGTGGTGTTGATCCGGTAAACGTAGTCGCCGGCACCCGTCTGCGGGATGTTCAGCGTGATGTCGAAGCTGATCGAGCCGCCAGGAGCGACCGTGATCTGCGACGCGCTGAGCGTAACGTAGGACAGCGCCTGCGAGAGCGTGACGCCCGCCGGATAGCTCGTCGGCGTCGCGGTGATCGTGATCGGAGTCGCGGTCGTCACGTTACCCGGGGCGACCACGGTCATCGAGCGCCCAACACCACTGTTGTTCGGCGTCAGCCAAACATTGAGCGGCGCCTGGCCATTCACGTTGTACACCGAAGGATTGTACGACAGCGAATAACCGCCGTCACCCGCACGTGCGACGACGCCGAGGAGGGCCAGCATAAATACCGCACAAATGCGGCTCAGTTTATTGCCGATTGGGTTAAGCGAGGTGAGTTTCATAGACGTTGGGCTCGGACTAGGGGCTTGTTCTGGGTAGGACTCTAGGGTGCGCACCCTAGAAGTCGACTCAAAAACGACCAATCTTTAGGAGACTCCCCATCCGCTTGATTTCGCACATCTTATGCAATGCGAAATCGACCCCCAGTGGAGGCCACACCCTAGGCGACACCCTAGGAGGCCCCCTAGATAGGGAGTCTTTTGCCCGGGATTTGCAAGAAACGGCACCCTACTCTGTCGCGCAAATAGCACGGCGCAATATGTGATAAAAGCGAACATCTCTTCGGTTATCCATATGCGTTAATGCATTTGGCTCGGACTGACCGCAAAATGGCTGCCTCCGGCTGCGCGCCTCGCACAAGGGCGCTGCGTCTGGCCGGGCGTCGGCGTCGACCCGCGCCTCTTTACCCTATGAATCGCTCCCCTCGCCTCGTTTCGTGTTGTTTGCTCGCGCTCGCGAGCCTCGCGACGACCTCTGCCTTAGCGCAGATCGGTCGTCGTTTTCCCTCAGAGAAGAAAATCGTGCCCGATCCGGTGACGGGCGTCCCGCTCACGTTTCTCACGAGCACGCCCGCCGGCGACTCGAAGATTTACCAGACGCACCACCAGTGGACCTCCGACGGAAAATGGCTGATCTTCCGCTCCAATCGCGTGCGCGGTCAGGCCATGGCCGTCAACGAGGAGACGGGCGACATCGTGCAAGTCACCGAGGGCGGCTACTCCGGTATGCTGTGCCTCGCCGATCACTCGATGAACCTCTACTTCGCCCGCACGCCCGGCATGATCCTCGCCGACGCCGGCGGCGCTCCCGCGAGCGGTGGCGAGATGATTCCCGCCGACAGCGCAGCCGCTGCGAACAACGCTGCGCCCGAGGCAAACGCGGCCAGCGCCACTGCCGGCAACAATGGCGGCGCTAACAACGCCACGCCCGCCAATCGCGGTGGCGGCGGCGGTCGCCAGCGTCGCAACACCCCCACCGAGATCGTGCGCGTCGATCTCGAGAAACTTTTCACCGACAGCGCCGCGGGCAAAATGAAGGCCGCCTCCGAATACGAGCACGTGCTCGGAACCGTCCCCGCCGAGATGGGCAATGTCGGCGACGTGGCCCTCGATCCGACCGAGGACTTCGTCTACTTCCGTGTGAGCAATCACGAAGTCGCGGGCCAGCACCTCCCGGCTGACACGAAGATCGAAGGCCCCTTCGGTCCGCGCAACATGGGCGCTGGTCCCACGGGCCTCGCGAGCATGAACACGAAGACCGGCGAGATTAAGTACATCGTCTCGGTCCCGTTCCAGATCGGCCACGTGCAGACCAACCCGTGGAAGCCCGGCGAGATCGTTTTCTGCTGGGAAACCGGCGGCAAGGCCCCGCAACGCACGTGGACCGTGCTGTCCGACGGCAGCGGCCTCCGCCCGTTGTATCCGGAAGCCGAATACGAGTGGATCACCCACGAGGCCGTCATCACCAAGGACGAAGTCGCCATCGCCGTGATCGAGCTCCGCACGCCGTTCTCCCGCCAGCGCAACAATGCCAACGCTGCCACCGTTCCCGCGCCAGCCAATGGTGCTGCTCCGGCGAATAGCGCCGTAGCCGCCAACGGCGGCACCACCACCACGCCCGCCAACTGGGGGCCCGCTGGCGGTTTCGAAAAACCCACAGGCCTTGGCATCGTCAATCTCCGCACGCGCGAAATGCGCATCATCGGTCAGGTGCCTTCCGCTGATCCCGGCCGCTCGGTCTGGCATGTCAACGGCTCGCCCGATGGCCGCTGGGCCGTCGCCGACGATTTCCAGTACCGCCTCTGGATCGTCGACCGCCACACCGGCGAGATGGCGCTGCTCTCCGACAATGGCCACAAGACCACCGCGCAGGACCACCAGCACCCGACCTTCAACGCCGACAGCACCAAGATCGAAATCCAGTCCGCCATGCTCTCGGAAAACGGCCGCTCGCTGAACATCTGCGTCGTCCCCGTCCCGAAGAGCTGGCTCGCGCGCACCTACGACAACAAGAAGCTGGAGTAACCCGGCGGGCGCACTCGCGCACAATCTTCGCCAGCACAAGCGGTCGAGCCATCCTGTGGCTCGACCGCTTTTTTATTTTCGTCAGCATGGCCCGCGCTACTCGCCCATTTCTCTCCGATCGTGCCGCCCTGTGGAGTTTCCTCCGCGCTGTCTCCTACACGAAACTTCCCGCACCGCGAAGCTTGTCCGCTCGATCACTCAACTCTCAGCCCTCAACTCTCAACTTCTGCCTTCCCCATGAATCCGCTCCTGTCCGATGCCGCCACGCGCGCCGCGCGCTACCTCGATACGATCCAGTCCCGTCCTGTCGCGCCCACCGCCGCGGCCGTCGCGCAGCTCAGCGCCTTCGACACGTCCCTTCCCGAGTCACCCGGTGACCCCGCGGAAACGCTCCGACTCCTCGACGAGGTCGGCTCGCCCGCCACGATGGGCATGGCTGGTCCGCGCTTCTACGGCTTCGTGATCGGTGGCGCCCTCCCCGCCACGCTCGCGGCCAACTGGCTCGCGGGCGCTTGGGATCAAAACGCCGCGATGTACCGCGCCACGCCGTCCGTCGCGCATCTCGAACAGGTCGCGCTGCGCTGGCTGCTCGACGTACTGCGGCTCCCGCGCGAGTGCGGTGCAGCCTTCGTCACGGGTGCCACCGTCGCTAATCTCTGCGCGCTCGCCGCCGCGCGCCACGCCGTCCTCCAGCGCCATGGTTGGAACGTCGAGGCCGAGGGCCTCTTCGGTGCGCCGCCGATCACCGTGATGGTCGGCGCCGAGGTCCATCCGTCGGTCACCAAATCGCTCGGCGTGCTCGGTCTCGGCCGCAGCCGTGTCGTGAAAATCCCCGTCGACAACCAAGGCCGCATGCGCGTCGACGCCATCCCGCCGATCTCTGGTCCGACCATTGTCGTCACGCAGGCCGGCAACGTAAACACCGGCTCCTTCGATCCCATCGCCGAGATCATCGCCCGCGTGCGTCCGCAGGGCGCGTGGGTGCACGTCGACGGTGCCTTCGGTCTCTGGGCCGCCGCCGTACCGGAGCTCGCGCATCTCGTCGCCGGGATCGGCGACGCCGACTCGTGGGCGACCGACGCCCATAAATGGCTCAACGTCCCCTACGACTCCGGCCTCGCGTTCGTGCGCGACGCTCACGCGCTCCAAGCTGCGATGGCGATCACCGCCGAGTACCTCCCGACCGACAGCCCGCAGCGCAACCCCGCCGACTTCACGCCCGAGCTCTCGCGTCGCGCCCGCGGCGTCGAGGTTTGGGCCGCACTGCACTCGCTCGGTCGTCGCGGCCTCGCCGACATGATCGCGCGCAACTGCGCCCACGCGCACCGCTTCGCCGAAAAACTCTCTGCCGGTGGCTGCGAAATCCTCGCCGACGTCGTGCTCAACCAAGTCCTTGTCGCCTTCGGCGACGCCGAGCGCACGAAGCGCGTGATCGCCACGATCCAAGCCGACGGCACCTGCTGGGCCGGCATCACCGTGTGGCAAGGCCGCACCGCCATGCGCATCAGCGTCTCCTCCTGGCGCACCACCGAAGCCGACGTCGACCTCAGCGTCGCCGCGATCCTCCGCGCCGCCAGTTCTTGAAGCTTGGTGCTTTTCTGGAGCTTGGAGGTTGGTCCTTGGAGCTTCCGCGCTCGCTCGCGCTCAGCCGCCAAGCGCCTTCTTCAGCGCCGCCTTCGTCACCCCCAGCTGCTTGGCCGCCTTGGCCTCATCGCCTTCCGCCGCCGCCATCGCACGCGTCCCGAGCTCGCGCTCGATCCGCTCCAGCATCGGCGCGTCGTTTTGCGCGAGTTCCTTGAAGACAAAATCCAACGCCTTCTCCAGTGTCAGCGCCGATTCCGTCTCCACTGCCGCCGCGGGCTTCGCCTCCGTACGCGTCGCGTCAAACGGCGGCACGCTGCTCTCGCTCGCGCCGACCGCGAGCTTCACTTCGGCGGGCAGGTCCTTGAGCAAGATCGCATCGCCTTGCGCGATGACCGCACTGCGGTAGATGAGGTTCTCCAGCTCGCGCACGTTGCCGGGCCAGGTGTGCTTCGTGAGCACCGCCATCGCCTCGGGTGATACCTTCGAGACGCGCGCCTTTTTCTGCTTCACCAGATTCTGGATGCAGAAGTCGACGATCGACGGGATGTCCTCGCTGCGCTCGCGGAGCGGGGGCATGCGGATGCGCACGACGTTGAGGCGGTAGTAGAGATCCTCGCGAAACGTCTTCGCCTTCACCATCGCCTCGAGATCCTTGTTGGTCGCCGCGAGGATGCGCACGTCGACGCGGATCGTCTCGGTGCCGCCCACGCGCTGGATTTCGCCGGCCTGCAGCACGCGGAGGATCTTCGTCTGCGTCGCGAGCGCCATGTCGCCGATTTCGTCGAGGAAGATCGTGCCACCGTCGCACAGCTCAAACTTGCCGATGCGCTGGCCCGTCGCGCCGGTGAACGAGCCCTTCTCGTGGCCGAAGAGTTCGCTCTCGATCAGATTGTCGGGAATGGCCGCGCAGTTGACCGCGATGAACGGCTTGCTGGAGCGGTGGCTGTGTTTCCAGATCGAGCGCGCGACCAGCTCCTTGCCGGTGCCGCTCTCGCCGGTGATCATCACCGTCACGTCGCTGGCGGTGACCTGCCCGATGATCTTGAAAACTTCCTGCATGGCCGGCGCCGCGCCCACGATGCCCTCGCGGTAATCCTCGGCGTTGATCGTCGGCTTGTAGTCGCGGATCGCGCGGAGGTCGGCGTGCGCCTGCAGGGCGTTTTCCGCGAGCGTGAGCACCTTCTGCGGATCGAAGGGCTTCATCACGTAATCAAACGCGCCGTACTTCATCGCCTCGATCGCGGTCTGCGCCGTGCCGAAGGCCGTCATGAGGATCACGTGCTGCTTCGGATTGGCCGAGCGGATGTGCTGTAGCGCCTCGATGCCGCTCATGCCGCCCATGCGCACATCCAGGAAAATGAGATCCGGCGGCGGACCCTTTTTCACGAGCGCCACGCCCTGCTCGCCGCTCGGTGCCTCGCTCACCTGATACTTGCGCGACGAAAGCACGCGCACGAGCGAATAACGGATCTCGGCATCGTCATCGATGACGAGCACGGTGGGCGGACGGATGGCGGTGTCGGACATTGGAACTAAGCGGTCAGGCAGCAGGTCGCATGCGAACGCGCTGGCGAATTCCGCAAGGGCGCTTTGTGTACGTCCCATGCAACGGTGGTCAATCAACTTGTTCCGCATCCGCGGCATCATGCTGTCGGTGCACGCGAGCTTCGCGTTGCTGCTCGCGTATGTTGCGTCCGAGGGCTGGCAGGGAGCGGGATGGCGCGGCCTGCTGTGGAGCGCCGCGACGCTCTGCGCCTTTTTCGTCTGCGTGGTCCTGCACGAGCTCGGCCACTGCTTCACCGCCCGCCGATTCGGCGTCTCGGTCAACCGCATTCTGCTCATGCCCATCGGCGGCATGGCCGAGTTCGACTCCCTCCCGCGCCAACCCGTCCGCGAACTCCTCATCACGCTCGCCGGTCCAGCGGTAAACTTCGTCATCGCCGGCCTCCTCTGGATGCTCGTGAACACGCCCGATACCTGGGTGCCTTCCGAGGTGCCGGTCTCCATCTGGGACCTGCTCTCCAGCCTCTTCATGGCCAACCTCGTGATGGGCTGCTTCAATTTTCTCCCCATCTTCCCCATGGACGGCGGCCGCATCTTCCGCGCCCTGCTCGCCCTGCGCCTGCCCTACCTGAGCGCCACCTTCTGGGCCGCCACCGTCGCCAAGGTCCTCGCCTGCCTCGCCCTGCTCACCGTCCTCGGCCTCGCGACTTTCCACTACATTCCTTGGGCCCAAGCCGGCTTCACCAGCGCCCTGCTGCTCTTCATCGGCACCGTCGGCGAACTCGAACTCCGCGCCACCCGCCGCCGCGAACTCGAAGAAGCCCACTCCCGCGCCCTCTACGCCAGCTACTACGTCACCGACCCCACGACCGAAGAGCCCCCGGTCCTCATTAACTAGCCGCCTCCGCCCCTGCGCTCCGAGGCTTGTCCCCTTTTCGTGCCTTTCGTGTATTTCGTGGTTTCCCTCTGATGTCTGGCCGAAGTCGCCATTCTGTAAAAAAACTCCTTGCGTTCGGGTTCGGAAAATTGATTTTCCTCACCTCTCGTTAATTGGCACGGGCTCGTAGCTCAGTTGGAAGAGCGCCTCAATGGCATTGAGGAGGTCGTCAGTTCGAACCTGATCGGGTCCACCAATTCTTACCGCGACACGCGGAAGACCTTTGCGAAAGATGTTTAAGTCCAAGCGCTTTCGCGCCACGGATTAGCTAGACACGGGATGGCTCAAGTCGCCTGCCATCCCCGCCGGCCCAAATGAAGCTCCCCATCTTCTTCGCCTCGGATTTCGGCAAACTAGCCGTGTTCATGCTGCTGTATTGCTCCCTCATTGCGGCCCTCTCTGTGTCCTTGGTCGCGCTGGTGCTTTCCTTCTTCGCCCGCACCAAACGCGCCGCCCGCATCTGCGCGGTGACCACGATCATCATCCTCAGCCTTCAGCTGGTGACCGTCGTCCTCAATTTCCCCACCGGAGACGACGACCGCCTCGGTTTACTCTGGCTGTTACTCCCCGTGCTTCCCACCGCGTTATCGATCTTGTTCACCCGCCGCGCCAAGGCATCTCACTAGGTGCGCGAGGTCCAGTCTGCCTCTAAGCCGGGTTGAAGCTTACTCCTTGAGGCGTTGGAACACGATGGTGTCCCGAGCGCCTTTTGCAGCGATCTCATCCTTCCACTTTGGATCGTAGAAGCCGAGTTTCCCGTCGATCCGAGCGATTACGAAGACAAGTTCTGCTTCTCCGCTCTTTTGATACTTCAACACTAACTCATGGCCGTCCCGGACAAACCAAGACTCACCTACATCCGGATCCATCGGTCCCGTGCAAAAGAACTGATGGTGGGTGAAGGTCTTGTCGTCATTCAGTACGAAAGTGTGATTCATCCCCAATCCGTCGCCGCTGTAAAATCTGCCAATCATCTGCTCGTCGCGAATCGCCGATGCGCTCCGCAACGAGTGATGGCGGCTATGAATGGATGGCGCGGCACACCCGCCTGCCATAAGCACCGCGAGAATCGAGGCTGTTATGGTGCGTTTCACTTCAAAATCAGAGATACGCGATAGTTGGCGGGTCGTAGACTCCGAGAAGCTATGAAACCTCGGTTTTCTCCTTCAATCATCATCCCGCATCCTGAACTCGATCTCGTGCAGCGAGCCGCGCTTGTCGGGGCGCGGGATGCCTACAGAGCGAGTGCGCGCGAAGGCATCTTTCACCGACTGATCGAACTCGGCGTTGCCCGAGCTGCGGATGATCCGCACCCGCGAGATCGAGCCGTCGGCTCCGAGATAAAACTCCACGCGCGCGCTCAGGCGGTCGCTCACGCCCGCGGGCGGCTCGTGGTTTTCTTTGAGCATGTTCTTCAGGAGCGCGAAATAGCCGTCCATGCCCTCGGCACCTTGGCTCACGAGGGCCTTGCCGTGAGCGCCACCCGTCGTGTTGGCCGTCGAACCGCCATCGACGCCGCCCGCGATGCCTTTCGTGTCGAGCGGCTTGTAGTTTGGCGGAAGAGTCTTCGGTGGGGGCTGGCCCGGGTGCGTCTTCACCCACTCGTCGTAGCTGACCTGCTGATTCTTCTTCTCTGCCGCGGCGGCCGCCGCTGCGGCTTTCTCCTCGGCGGCGCGTTCCTTCGCGACTTCGTTGACTGCACGGCGCTCGGCATTGGCGATCTTGTTGCGGACCTGACGTGAGAAATTCGGCAGCGGCACATCGCCCGCCATCGCTGAACCTTTCGCCGGTGCGACCGTCGCGCCAAAGTTCGTGCCGTCACCCGCCACGAGTTCGATGGTCTTCGTGTCCTCGCGTGTGTCCTTGGAAAATTCGTACGCGAAGAAGACCAGCGCTCCCGCCACCAGCGCGTGCAGCGCCGCCGACGTGAAGTAGGCGTGGGAATTCTGCGCGGACATCGTCGCCATGGTCGCGGGTTATTTCGTTTTCTGCGAATCCAATTTGAGCTTCGTCAGGTTCACGCTCTGGCACTCGTCGATGACCTGATAAACCTTATCGTACGTCGCGCCACCGTCACCGCGGATGCGGATCACGGGCGGCGTGCGCATGGCGGCGTAGCCGCGAAGGGTCGAGCGCAGCTCGGCGAGCGAGACGGCTTCTTTCTTTTCCCCGATGTAGAATCGGCCCTGTGCGTCGACCGAGATGGCCTTCGTCTCGACCTTGTCGCTGGAGTTGGGCTGCGCGGACTTGCCGCTCTGTGGGAGATTCACGGGGATATTGTGCTCATCCTTGATGATCGACGCCGTCATCATGAAGATGATGAGCAGCGTGAAGCCGAGGTCGACGAGGTTGGTGATGTTCAACTCGGCGATCGGGTGCGCCTGGCGCTGGCGGCGAAAGGTGCGGGCCATGGCGCGTCCTCAGTTGCTCTCCAGCTCGATCCGGTCCGCGATGGAGCTCGCGAAGTTTTCGATCTCGGTGATCATCGTCTTCGTCTGCGCGAGGAGCAGATTGTAGCCGAAGACGGAGGGGATCGCGACGATCAGGCCCGCAATGGTCGTGAGCAGCGCGGCCGAGACACCGGGCGCGATGGCCTGCAGGCCCGCGGTCTGCTGCTGCGAAACATCGGTGAACACCGTCATGACGCCCCACACCGTGCCGAGCAGGCCCATGAACGGCGCGCCCGAAACAATACTGGCGAGGAAGATCATGCTCGATTCGTAGCGGAGCGTCTGGCGGGCGAGCGCGCGCTGCAGCGCATTCTCCGCGTGCTCGAGGCGGAAGCGCGGATTGTCGGTGCCCTTCTCCTTGCCGATGGCGGCGGCACGCCAGTAGGCCTCGACCGCGTCGTTGACCATGTCGGCGTACGGGATCGCGCGATTCTGCTTCAGCGCGTCGGTCATCTCGATCACGCGGCGCTCGGTGCGGAGCTTGTGCTCGAAGACGGCGTTGAGCCGGCGGAGCGCGATGAGCTCGTTGCGTTTCCCGATCATCACGGCCCACGCGATGATGCTCGCGATGGCGAGGCCGATGGTGATGAGCTGGCCGACACCGTCGCAGTTTTGGAAGACGGTGATCGGATTGACGATCGCGAGTGGCGCGGCGGAAAAGAGCAGGTCTGACATGTCGAGTGCGGGAAGAGTTGGAGCGTTTGTTCGGCCCGATCAATGGAAATTGCCGTGTTCCTCGCGCGATTCTGTTTGCGCGCCGCGCGGCGGATTTTTTCGCTGACGCTTCCCGTGCGAAAATCGGTTTGGCGGGCGCGCCTCGGCGTCCGGCAAACCTTCCTCTCGCCATCGGGGCCCAATCTCTCCATCGTATCTCCATGGCTCAGACTCAAAAACCCACCGGCCGCCTCATTTCCTTCGAAGGTTCGGAAGGCTCCGGCAAGTCCACCCAGATCGCGCGTCTCGCCGAGCATTTCCAGAAAGCCGGCCGCGAGGTCATCTCCACGCGCGAGCCCGGCGGCACCGAGATCGGCGAGCAGATCCGCAACATCATCGTCCATAATTCCAAGGGCGACGAGATGTGCCCCGAGACCGAGCTGCTCCTATTCACCGCGGCCCGCGCGCAGTTGGTCCGCGAGGTGATCGTCCCGGCGCTCAAGCGCGGCACGATCGTGTTGAGCGATCGCTATCTCGACTCCTCGACCGTCTACCAAGGCATCGGCCGCAACCTCGCCGCCGACCCCGTCGCGCAGATCAATCACTTCGCCGTCGGCAACGTCATGCCCGATCTCACCATCGTGATCGACGTGCCCACCGAGGTCAGCCTCGCCCGCCTCAAGCAGCGCGCCTCCGACCTCCCCGACCGCATGGAGCGCGAGAACGTCGATTTCTACACCAAGATCCGCGAGGGCTACCTCGTCCTAGCCAAGGGCATGCCCGAGCGCTTCGTCGTCATCGACGGCACCAAGACGCAGGACGCCATCGAGAAAAAGATCTGGGCCGAAGTCAGCGCCCGTTTGAAGTGAGCCAACTCAGTGGTCTGATTTCTGACTTCTGACATCTAGCTCCTGCTTGCCGCAATGACCGCCCCTTCCCTCTGGCCTCCCGCGCTCGCGGGCACGCCTGCGGTCGCGGTCATCGAGCGCGCCATCGAGCGCCAGCGCCTCTCGCATAGCATTCTGCTGCACGGCGATGATCACGATACGTTGATCGCCGTCGCCCACGCTATCGCCGACCGCCTGCTGCACGCGCCCGGTTCCGCGTCGCACTTCGCGCCCGCCGAGCATCCGGATTGTTTTCACCTCCGCCCGAGCGGCAAGGCCCGCCAGATTCGCATCGGCGACAGCGCCTCCGACACCGGCACGATGCGCGCCTTCATCGCGAAACTCTCCGTCAGCGCCGCCGTGAGCACGCGCAAGGTCGGCATCATCTACGAGGCCGAGCGCATGAACGTCCCCACGGCCAACGCGTTTCTCAAAACCCTCGAGGAGCCGCCCGCCAACACCACGCTGCTCCTGCTCACCACGCACCCGTACGCGCTGCTGCCCACGATCCGCAGCCGCACCCTGCACTTCCGTTTTCCGAAAGCCGTCAACGCCGACCTCGCCGGTCGCGAAGGCTGGGACAACTGGCTCGCCGACTACCGCGCGCTCCTCGGCCGTCTCGTCGAAGGCGTCACCGACAAGCGCGCCGCTTCCGACCACATCCTCAGCGCCTACGGCCTCATCGCGCGCTTCGGCATCGTGCTCGACCAGGCCACCGCCGCCGCGTGGGAAAAGCAAAAGCTCACCCTGCCCACCGAGCTGGAGGACGACGAGAAGATCGCCATCGAGACCGGCCTCGCCAACGGCCTGCGCGTCCGCCTCTTCGCCGACATCGAGCACGCCACGCGCGCCTTCGCCCTCCCGCGCCTCACCGCCGGCGACGAGTCCACGCGTCGCGCCCTCTCCGCCGCCGTCGAGAAACTCGAATCCTCCGCCGGCCTCCTCCGCGTAAACTTGAACGAGTCCGCCGCCCTCGAGGATTTCTTCTTGGCCTCCCTTCGCATCTGGTCCCGTCGGTGAGCTGAGGTTTCGACCCGTTAAACGCAAAGACGCGAAGTCGCAAAATTTTGACGCGCTCCGCGTTCCGCTGACCGCGCGAATCCCGACTGCAGGATATTAAGTCCAGTCTCGTCGCGCGCAGGTGCGCCACGTTCTTCACTAGGTGATTCGATCAAAATCTTCCGCCGAGATCACCGACTCGAGCGGGTGGCCGGCCGCGTAGGCTTGCAGGTTTCGCAGCGCGAATTCCCCGGCGTCGCGGCGGCGGTCGGTCGTCGGACCGGCGAGGTGCGGGAGCAGCGTCACATTGGGCAGCCCGCGCAAGGGGGAATCAGGGGCGAGAGGTTCGGACGCGTAGACGTCCAGGCCCACGTGGATATTTCCCTCGCGGGCTACGCGGATCAGTGCGGGCTCTTGCACGATCGCGCCGCGGGCGACGTTGATGAAGACGCCGCCGGGGCGGATGGCACGCAGGAGTTCTTCGGTCACGATACCGCGGGTCTCGGGCAGCAGAGGCGCGAGTTCTACGACGACATCGTTGTTGGCAAACAGGGCCGCGAGCGACGTCGCGCGAGTCACGCCGTGCACAGCGTAGAGTGCGAGGTCGGTTTCGGGTGCGGACACTTCGATCGTGACATCAAATGGATTGAGCAGCCGGATCAATTGGCGCGCGACATGCCCGAAGCCGTGCAGGCCCACGCGCCGGCCGAACAGCGAAGCCGTTTCCGTCTCACGCGTTTTCCACGCACCATCGCGGTGCATGGCGGGGATCCAGTGGCCGGCGCGGCGCAGCGCGTTCAGGATGAGCATGAGGGCGCACTCCGCCACGGTGCGGCTGATCGATGCGCCCCAGTTGCTCACGACGAGCCCGCGCTCGATGTGCTCCCGCTGCACCACGCGGCGCACGGAGCCGGTGAGGTAACACAGATAGCGCAGCCGCGGCGGCAACTCTCGCGGCAAGGCCGGTGTGCTCCAGCCGCCGATCAAGACCTCTGGATCGAGCGCGCGGAGCTCGCGATGAAACGTCGCGAGTTCCGCGTCCGCCGCGCTCTCGCGCACATGCGCGCACGCCGCGAGCGCGCGGCACTGGGCGAGGACCGGGTCCGGCAGGAACTCCGCGTGATCGCGCGGGGCCAGACAGACCACCAGTGATTCGATTTTACGCATGCTCGCCCCGGGTGTGCCGTCTTCGCGCCGCTCAGTGGTTGATCGCGTAGGTCACGTAGACGCCGAAGCGGTCGCCCACGCCACGATTGTTGCCCGGCACGATGTAGAGTTGGTCAGTGAGATTTTTTCCCGTGACCGTCACCACGTGCTGCGCGCGGAAGTACTGCTGGGATTGCCAGTGATAGCTCGCGCCCGCCGTCCAGATCGTCGACGACGGGACCATCACGTCGCGCGCACCGTTTTGGCTCACAAATTTTCCGTTCGAGGCGAACGTGCCGCCATCCGTCGGGTTGAACGCGGGTGACTTTCCCGTGTAGCGCACGCCGAGCGTGAGGCTGAGGGCGGACGTCGCCTGCCAGCGGAGCGCTCCGCTCAGCGCATTGCGCGGACTGCCTTTTGTCGGGCGGCCTTCGGCATCGGTGTCGCGGCCTTGACCCACGGCGCGCGCATCGGTGTAGGCGTAGCTCACCAGCGTCTGCAGCTTGTCGGTCAGACGATAGTTGGCGTCGAACTCTGCGCCCTGCGTGGCCGTATTTCCGACATAGCTCGTGAACGGCACGCCGGTGGTCGGGTCGAGCTCCGTCACCTGCTCGTTCTTGCGCTTCGTGTCGTAGACGTCAGCCGTGAAACCCAGCCGGCCTTCGAGCAACTCACCCTTGATGCCGGTCTCGTAGCCGACACCTGTCGTCGTCTGCGGGGTGGCCGCAGTCGGATTGGCCGACGTGGTGATCGCGAGCGGGGAGAACGAGTCGTTGCGGCTCACATACAGCGAGAGGCCGGGCGTGAGGCGATAGGTGAGCCCGACGAGGAGCGAATCGTTTTGGTCGTCGAGCTTGCGCTGGAGCTTGGAGGTGGGCTCGCGCAGATCGGCGCGGATGTGGTCGCTGCGATACCCGGCCACGGCGATCAGCTTGTCGAAGAACGTTGCCTCCTGGCGGATGAAAGCACCCGCGGCCTGGATCGAGTTGTCGCGCACGAATGTCAGTGGATTGAAGTTCGGTCCGCCCCCTTCCCGTATGCTTACGGGCTGGTACGGGATGAGGTTGAATTTCGTGTCCACCTGCTTCTGCGCCTGCGAGAGCCCGGGGTTCGCGGTGTTGAACGCCGACGTCGAGGTCGTGCTGAAGCCGATGCGGTTTTGGAACGAGTAGTCGACCGTCAGCAGCGTGCGCTGCTTGCCGCCGAGCAACGAGTAGTTGGCCGCGGTGAGATCGATCGCGCCGTTGCGATAGTTGAAGTCATCCTTCGCGTACGAGATGCTCGTGCGTCCGTCGACGATCCGGTTCAGCACCGGGTCGTACTGGCTGCCGCCAAACGACTGGTAGTTCACGAGCGGGCGGTGATTGATGCTCGCCGCGATCTTGCCCGAGAGCACCGAATTGAAACGATGCTCCACCGTGACTGAGCCGACGGCATTCCACCGGGGCTTTCCATCGACGGGATTCAGAATTGTCTTATTAATGAGATTAAACGCATAGCCTCCCGTGTAGCGCTTCGCGGTGTTGTCGTAGTTGTAAGGGAGTCCGCCCGCGGCGTTGTTCCAGCGCAGGAGATAGCCCGAGTCGACCGTGACGTTGGTCTTCGCGCTCGGCTGATAAGTGAACGCGAGCGTGGCCGAGCGCGTGTACGACGACAGGCCTTCGATCTCGTAGAGCCGGTGATAGTACTGCGCGTCGAAACGGTAGAACAGTTTCGGCTTTTCCTTGCGCAGACCGATCGGCCCGGTCGCATTCGCCATCACCTGCACGAGGTCGTAGCTACCCGCGGTGAAGCTCATGCCCTGGTGTGGAGTCGCACTCGGCTTCTTCGTCGTCACGACCATCGCGCCGCTCGGCGCGGTCTGACCGTAGATCGCCGCGGCTGGTCCTTTGATGACCTCGATGCGATCGAGGCTCGCGCTGTCGATCAGGCCGTTCGAGGCGAGACCGTTGCGGAGATTGTTCGTGCCGCCGTTGAAGCCGCGGAGGTTCAGGTTGCCGCCGTCATCGACGCCGGTCACCGAGCTCATGTACGACAACTCCTCCGTCGCCTCGAAGATCGAGAAGTCGCGCAGGAATTCAGACGTGAGCGTGCTCACCGCGTACGGCAGGTCTTTCACCTGCGCATTGACGCGCGAGCCGGTCGTCGACTCCGCCGGCATGTAACTACCGTCGTTGCGCCCGGTGACGTTGAACTCCTTGAGCGTCACCACGTCTTCGGTGGTGCTCGGCGCGGGGGCGGAATCCTTCGCGGTTTGCGCCCGGAGCGTGGCCGGCGCGAAGCTCGCGGCGATCAGGGCCGCGAGCGCAAATGAAACTGACTGGGGTGCTTTCATGGTGAGGTAATTCGAAAGGAATAAAACGCCATTGCGGTGTCGGTTGGCTTAGTGGCCCCACACCTCGACCTCGGTGACGCTGTTCCACAGGTTCGCCGAGCTGCCGTGGCCGACGTAGCGCACGTAGCGCGTCGCCGTGTCCGTGATGTTAAAGGTCTGCAGCGCCGTGCTGGTGCCGCTGCTGGTCAGGCCTGAGGCGATCGTGCTCCACGTGGTGCCGTCGGCGGAGCTCTGCAGGTCGAAGGTGTAGACGCGCGAGTCGCCGTTGAGCCACGCGATCTTCACGTACTCCACGGTCTTGGTGCTCCCGAGGTCGTAACGGATCCATTTGCCGTCGCCATTGGACGACCAGCGCGTGGCGAGGCTGCCGTCGACGGTGTTCGCGGGCACATTGCCGTCGTCGTCGCTCGCGGTCACCGCGCTGCCCGCGATGGTGAACTTCGCCGTCACCACGCCCGGCGGAGTGAACGTCCCGGCCGGTCCGCCGTAATACGACGGCCCGACGTCCTCGCGGTCAAACGGCCCGAGTCCGGTGCCGCTCGCTTCCACTTCGTAGCAACCGATATCCTTGGTGCTCGAAGGCCGGCCGAGTCCGCGGATGTCGAGGCCCGTGCCCGGCACGGTGTTGCCCGCGGCGTTCACGACGTTGCTCGAGCTGCCGGGAATCCAGTAGCCGAGCGTCGAATCCAGTGCGAGGTTCGGACTCGTCCCATAGGTCACGCCCGAGATGCCCGTGACGCCATAGTTGCCGCTCGCATGATAGACGATGTCGCCGCTGAACGCGATCGACGAGGCGCTGTAGCCGAGCACGAACACCGAGCCATCGGTGCTCGCGCTCTGCACCACGTTGTTGCGGATCTGCACGCCGGTCGGATTCACCGTGCCGCTGCCGCCGCCGATGCTCAGCGGCTGGTTGCAGTTGACGAACGTGTTGTGGAAAACCTTCGCGTTGTTCGGCACTTCGTAACCGGAACCGTCGTCGGTCGCAGGCCAGTCGGAGTCACCTTTGTAGATTGAGATCGCCGAGGTCGTGCCGCTGCCGTCGACGTCTTGGAAATAGTTGTTTCGTACGAGATGGTTTTGCCCGATCACGCGCACGCCGCCCGCGTCGCTCAGGCCGCCGCCGAAAAAGAAATTTCCCTCGACCGTGCAGCCGTCGCCGTGGCGCAGCGCGATCTGTCCGCGCACTTCGCGAAAGGTGTTATAGCGATAGACGTTGTTGCTCGATTTGTTCGAGACCGCCTCCGGTTCGCCTGCGCCGTAGATTGTCCGGTAGAAATAATTGAACTCGAAAACCGAGGCCAGGTTGTAGTCCTGCTGGGCGCTTACGCCCGCGCGAATGCCCTCGTAGCCGTTGCTGCCGATCACCGTCCGCGGCCCCATGTAGTTGAAATGGAAAAGATGGCTTCGGGGCGTCGACATCGTCCCGCTGCCCTCCGGCATGTCGAAGACCACCGAGGCGCCGATCGTCGTTTTTCCCTCGATGCTGTTGTACTCGATCGTGTGGTTGTAGCCGCGAATCATGAACCAGTAGTAGGTGTTCCCGCTGACCGCATTGGCGTCGAAGTTGCGAAACATGCAGTTGGTCACGCGGCAGTGATCCGAGCCGCTCGCGAGCTGGAGGATGCTCGACTTGTTCGTCGCGGGCGAACCGCCCGCCGCCGTGTTGCCGTCGAACTTGAAGCCCGCGAAAGTCAGATACGCTCCTGACACGGTGATCGACGTCTCGCCGGAAAACGCCACGCCGCCCGTTGTCTCCGCGTATACGACGACCGGCGATGCTGCGGTGCCGCTGGAGGTAAGCGTCTTCGTCACGTTCGCGTACGTGCCGTTATGGCAAATCACGATGTCGCCTGCGGCCAGCGTCGGCAGCGCCTCAAAATCGGTCGCGTTATAAACCTGTCTCGTAGTCGCGAATAGGGCTGTCGCCGGGGTGAGCAGGAGAAAAAGGGTAGCGCGCAGAGACGCAGCCACCGAAATGCGCAGACGGGGGTAGGCATTCATGATTGGGGGGTGAGGCGACGTTTGCCACTTCGCCGCCCAAGGCCACGGCCCGAGTGTGCAACGTTTGCACATTGAGCTCTTTTCAAGGCCGTGCGCCCACCGTTCCTCGCCGATCAATGCTGAGCAGCTACGCTTTCCTCACGCTCCAGCCTTCGATCCATTCCCCCTCAATCAGCAGCACCCGAGGTATCTCGGCGAGGCCACGCTCACCGGAGAAAATCTGGTTCGCCACCAAGTCCACGGCTGCCGCTCCGATTGCCCGCGGTCGCTGGTCCATGCCTGCGGGCGCATCGGCCCGCTCTGGCCGCGAGAGATGCGCGAAGCCGATCTCCTCCGGTACGCGCCATCCCCGGGCCGCGAGCATCCGCCCGATCTCTTCCTCCACGCCGATCACCACATCGGGCCGGTGACGCTGCACCCATTGCTCGATGCGCTTGGGCTGCAACGCCGACATTACAAGCAGGGGCACACGCTGCGCTGCCGGCATTTCCTGCTGCCGATATACCCACGTCGTGACCCAGCCGGGATCGGTTTTGGAAATCTGCGTTTCGAGCAGCACCAGCCCCGGTCGGCGGTAGCCGCGTTCACCGAGCGCCACGAGCATCTGCTCCATCAAGCGCGCGTGGTGGCTGCCCGCCTGATGCAAATGCACCCGCGGCAGCGGCACGCCGACGCTGGCGCTCGGAAACTTTGTCCAATCGATCACATCCGCCACCGGCTGCACCGGCCGCGGTCCCACTACGACCCCGGCGATGCCACGGGCCTTGAGAATCGCGGTCAGCCGCCGCGGCTGCAGCCGCGGCTCGCACGCCCAGATCGTATCGAGCGAGAAGCCGAGATCATGCGCGCGGCGCACGGCCCCTTCGTGAAAGCGCAGGTACGTAGGATTTCGCTGCCAGCCATTCACGCTGTCGTGAAACGTCAGATAGGCGATCGCGCCGAAATGCCCGAGCCTTCCCCGCGTGCGGACCCGCCGCATCGTGTCCGAGATAAACGGATTCACGCGATAGCCCGCCGCCTGCGCCGCCGCCCGCACCGCGGCGATCGTCTCAGGCTTCAACCGCGGATTGCCCTGCAATGCTCGCGACACCGTCGACAACGAGACGCCGGTAGCTTGGGCGATAGACTTCAGCGAGGGGGTGATCGCGGCCGGCATGCGAGAGCCGACACCGTTTCGCCCTGCCGCGCGCGTGGCAAGACTGCGTGCGAATCTCGCGGAAATCTGGCCGCGATGCAAAGTGAACCCAACGCACTCTGCCGCGTCGTTTATCCTTCGCTGACCACGCGCACGAACTCCTCCCGCGTCTCCATGTGCGGATTGTGCCCCGCTTCGGCGATCGTGACGAACTTCACCGCCGGAAACCGCGCCTGTATCGCCGCATGGTCCTCCGGTTGCACGTAGGTTGATTTCCCGCCTGCGACAAACAGCGTTGGTCCCTCAAAGCAATCCTCCGGCGCCAGCGGATTTTTCTCCAGCACCGGCAGCGCCGCGGTCAGCACCGGCAGATTGATCTGCCAGCGCCACGAGCCGTCGTCGTTGCGCTCGAGATTCGTCGCGAGAAATTTCCGCAGGCCGAAGCTTGGCACGCGTGCCTCGAAGCGCAGCTCGGCTTCCGCGCGAGAGCGCAGCACGCCGAGGTCGAGTTCGTTCATCGCGGCGAAGCTCTGGCGGTGGCCCGACCAGAAATAATCCTTCGGCGCGATGTCCACCACCGTGAGCCGCTCCACGCGGTCGGGCTGGCGGCACGCGAGCATCATCGCGACCTTCCCGCCCATGCTGTGGCCCATCAGCGCGACGCGCCCGAGCCCCTGCGCATCGAGCCATTCGCGCACGTCGTCGGCCATCGCCTCGTAGGTCATCGTGTCGTCGTGCGGCGAGCTGCCGTGGTTGCGCATATCGGGCGCGAGCACGTGCCACCGCGCCGCGAGATCGCGCCCGGCCGTCTGCCAGTTGCGCGACGAGCCGAGCATCCCGTGCAGCACGACGAGCGGCGGGTTGCCCGCGCCACCGAGATCGCGATGGAAAAGTTGCATCCCCTCACTACCGCCCACCCCGCGCGACTCCGCGAGGAGAAATCCACCCCGTCTTTCCCCACAAAAATCTCCTCGCTACCCGCTACCCCCTACTCGCTACTTTCACCCCTTCATGACGCCGATGATGCAGCAGTATTTCGAAGTGAAGCGGGGCCTGCCCCGCGACACGCTGCTGCTGTTTCGCCTCGGCGATTTTTTCGAGCTGTTCTTCGACGACGCCATCGTCGCCTCGCGCCTGCTCGGCCTCACGCTCACGAAGCGGCAGGACCACCCGATGTGCGGCCTGCCGTCGCACGCCCTCGACAACTACGTCAACAAGCTCCTCGCCGCCGGCCGCAAGGTCGGTATCTGCGACCAGGCCGAGCCCGCCAAGGCCGGCAAGCTCGTCCGCCGCGCGCTCACGCGCATCCTCTCGCCCGGCACCACGCTCGCGGCCGCCCAGCTCGACGCCGCGCGCAATCACTACCTGTGCGCGCTCACGACCGACAAACGTGGCCTCCACGCCGCGTGGCTCGATCTCTCGACCGGCGAGTTCAAGGCCGCCACCGACGCGCGCATCGAAAATCTCCTTCCCGTCCTCACCGCGCTCGACCCCGCGGAGCTGCTCGTGACCGAGGGCGAACTCGCGCGCTGGCAGGCCGCCCCGCACGACCAGACCGCCCTACATGCGCTGCACGCGTTTTGCACCGCGCGCCTCGTCACCGAGCTGTCGGGCTACCATTTCGAAACCGCCACCGGCGCGAAAACGGTCATGGACACGCTCGGCGTGCTCAATCTCCAAGGCTTCGGCTTCGCCTCCGATCATCCTTCGCTCGGTCCCGCGGGCGCGCTCGTTTACTACGCCACGGAAAATCTCTGCGCGAAGCCCGAGAATCTCCGTGGCCTTCAGGAATACCGCAGCGCCGCCACGCTGCTCCTCGATCCCGCCACGCTGCGCAATCTGGAGATCTTCGCGTCCACCCGCGGCACGCGCGACGCCTGCCTGCTCACCGCGATCAATCGCACCGCTACCGCCGCCGGCGCGCGCCTGCTGGAGCGCTGGCTCGCCGCGCCCACGCTCGACCTCGCCGAGATTCAGCGCCGCCACGCGCTCGTCGGCGAGCTGATGGCGCAACCTTCGCGCCTCGCCGCTCTGCGCGAAACGCTGACGCTCGTCCGCGACATCCCGCGGATCCTCGGACGCCTGCAAAACCGCCTGCGCAATCCCCGCGAACTCGGCGGCATCCGCGACACGCTTGCGCAGCTCCCTGCCCTCCGCGCCGAACTCGCCGCCATCGCGCAATCCGATTCTGGCTCTCAACTCTCCACGCTCAGCACTCAGCTCCAAGAACTACCCGAACTCCGCCAGCTCCTCAGCTCTGCGCTCGCCGACGAAATCCCCAACGATCTCGCCGAGGGCAATTTCATCCGCGCCGGCTACGATGCGCGCCTCGACGAACTCCGCCTGCTCACGAGCGGCAACAAGACGTGGCTCTCCGATCTCGAGCGCGGCGAGCAGGAGCGCACCGGCATCCGCAGCCTGAAGGTCAGGTTCACGAATAATTTCGGTTACTACATCGAGGTCACCAAGGCCAACCTCCACCTCGTCCCCGCCGACTACATCCGCCGCCAGACGACGGTCGGTGGCGAGCGCTACGTCACCGAGTCGCTCCGACAAAAGGAGAAGGAGATTTTCCACGCCGAGGAAAACGCGCTCGCCCGCGAGCAAGAGTTGTTCGCTCAACTCGTCAGCGCGGTGCTCGATCAGTCGGTCGCGCTCGCGCAGACCGCCGAGGCCTTGTCCGAACTCGACGTGCTCGCCGGCTGGGCCGTGCTCGCGCGCGAGTGGGACTACCGTCCGCCGGTCCTCGATGACGGCGACACCTTCGAGATCGTCGAGGGCCGCCACCCCGTCGTGGAGCAGATGCTGAAGTCGCCCGACGCCGCGCTCGCGCGCGGCAGCAGCGCGGCCTTCGTGCCCAACGACACGCTGCTCTCGTCCGACGAGGCGCAGATCGCGCTCATCACCGGCCCCAACATGGCGGGCAAATCGACCTACATCCGCCAAGTCGCGCTCATCGCTCTCATGGCGCAGATCGGTTGTTGGGTCCCCGCGAAGTCGTGCCGTCTCGGCCTCGTCGATCGCATCTTCTCGCGCGTCGGCGCGAGCGACGACCTCGCGCGCGGCAACTCGACTTTCATGGTCGAGATGAACGAGACCGCCAACATTCTTCACAACGCCACCGACCGCTCGCTCATCATCCTCGACGAAATCGGCCGCGGTACCTCGACCTACGACGGCCTCGCCATCGCCTGGTCCGTCGTCGAGCACCTGCACCGCGATGCCGCCCGCGGCCCGCGCACGCTCTTCGCCACGCACTACCAGGAGCTGACGCAGCTCGACAAACACCTCAGCCGCCTGCGCAACTTCTCCGTCGCCGTGAAAGAGTGGAACGAGGAAATCGTCTTCGTCCGCCGCGTGATCGCCGGCGCCGCCGACCGCAGCTACGGCATCCAAGTCGCCCGCCTCGCCGGCCTACCCCTCACCGTGATTGATCGCGCCAAGACGATCCTCGCGAAACTCGAAAGCGACGACACCTCGATCTCCCTCCCCGCCCCGCAAGCCAAGCCGAAGAAAAAAATCTCCGTCGCCCCACCCGATGACTCGCAGCTTAATCTACTGTAGTCGCGTTCGATGTGGCTCACGTCTAAAGGCTAATCGACCATGAAACTACTTCGCGTCTTCTTTGTATTCGCTATGCTTAGCGGTATCGCCGCAACGGCACAGGATGTCCTGCCGAAGATTAAGGGAAGAGACTCACTGGTTCGAACGAGGAAGGTTTTCGAAAAAGTTCATGGGCCGGACGAGGTGCCCGTTCGTATCTTCGTTGATGCAAAAGGGGCGGTGACCCAAGTCGAAATCCTCGTCGAGGTGCCCGCCGAGTTGGACGCTGCATTGCGTGCTGATATCAGCGGCTGGAAATTTTCACCCGGATCCAAAAACGGAGTTCCCGTTGGCTGCAAAATTACCCTGCCGATTGTCTTTAAGTCCGCGGCTAAGTGATAAGCCGCACCGCCTGTCAGCTTGCCGTCCAATCAGTCGACGCTGTGTTCATGAGGATATCAGTGACGGCTGATCGTTTCGCTATTCTCGCCGCAGCGCCCAGAGCTGCTTCGCCTGCTTGATCGTCTTCGCGAGTTGGTCGGGCAGCAGCGCCTGCTTGGGGTCGTCACCGATGCCATGTTGCGGGCTGACGTGGCTCTCGATGCAGAGGCCGTCAGCTCCGTACGCGACCGCGGCGAGCGCGGCTTGCGGGACGTAGCTGGCCTTGCCGACGGAGTGCGAGGGATCGACGACCACCGCGGCCCAGGTTTTTTCCTTGAGCAGCGGCGTGATGCTTTCGTCGGGATGATTGCGGTAGCCGTCGAGCGCGGGTGTGGTGCCGCGCGGGCACAGGATCACGTTGGGATTGCCGAAGGCTGCGATGTATTCTCCCGCGGAGATGAACTCGTTGAGCGGGCCCATGTGGATGCTGCGCTTGAGCAGCACCGCATTTTGCGGACGGTCGGCGATGGCTTTGCCGATGGCCCGGAGCAGTGAGTAGTTGAGCGCATTGCGCGCGCCGACCTGCAGGAGTGTCACGCCCGCATCGAGGGCGATCTTGATGTGCGCCTCCTCCATCACCTCGGTGTCGACGGGCAAGCCCGTGCGGCGCGAACCCTCGAGGAGAATCTCCATCGATTTCACATCGCCTTGGAACGAATACGGATTCGTACGCGGCTTCCACACCCCGCCGCGGATCATGTGCGCACCGGCTTCCTTCACGGCCTGCGCTGATTCGTAGAAATAATTCGGATTCTTCGGATCGATCGTGCACGGGCCCGCGATCACGAAGAGTTCCTTGCCGAGCGTCACGCCGCCGAGCTCCAGCCGGCCGTTGGCGAGGTCGGAGCGGCGGTCCATCAGCTTGAAGGGCGACTGGATGCGATCGATCCGTTCGATGTACGGCAGGCCCTCGATGCGGTTGATCATCAGGTCGTCGCGCTCATCGCCGACGATCGCGTAGATGGTCCGCACGGCGCCGACGATCGGCTGCACCTTGCACCCAAACTCCGCAAGGATCGAGGTGACTTCGGCGAGCTGCGGATCGGTCAGGCGGTTGGACTTGGGCAGGATCATAACAAAAAGGCCGCCATTTTCTGGCGGCCTTGCAAGCGGCAAACGAACTAACTTAGTCCGTTAGCAGGTCATGGTCTTCGTCGAGGTCCGGAGACATGATGACGATGTCGAACTCATCGTCTGTATCGTCGAACACAAGCTTTCTTGGGCGCTTCGCAGGCGGTGCCTTTACCGAAAAGGCGGCCATGGCGTCATAGTTAAAGAATTTCCCTTTGAACCCAAATGCGCATACATAATAAGCAACCGCACTCGGGTCACCTATTGCGTGCCCGATGGTAGCATTTCCAGTTGGCACTAAAAAGCCCGACGAGTTAATTACCGAAAACGAAACATTTATCGAAAACTGCGTGTCACCATTCTGAAGGGTGTTGACCGGAGCGAAAGTAATTGACGCATATTGGGTTCCCACCACGCCTGCAGTACCTTGCATCGCGGTCGCAGTAAGATCGCCGTCATTCCAGACCGCGATGTTAACGGAATTATTTTGAGAGAAAGCGACAGGACAAATTCCCATCGCGCAGATAATAAGAATAAGTAGGCGTTTCACACCACAATGGACACCGAAGAATTCACGCCATCAATCGCGTTAATTGTCATATCGCTGAGTCAATCATTTGCAATGTATCTCAAATAGCGATGGCATTACTTGAGCTACAAAATCGCACGTCCGCCCTTTCCATGTGTAAGTAAATCGTGTTTCGCACGAATGGAGAAACATGCGCTTCTCCTTCGTCGCTTTTGCGAACTCGCGGTTGGAGCCGAAATCCCCGTAATTCTGGTCGCCGACAATTGGCAAGTTCCGCTTTGCGCACTGTACGCGCAACTGGTGGCTTCGCCCCGTGCGCGGCTCAAGCTTCAGGAGAGCCACGCGAGGCTGTTTTTGCCCGCGCCGAAGCACGGTCATCCGGCACTCGGCGGGAACGTTGCCCTTTAGTGCCGTGGCGCGGATATGTCCGCCGCGTTTGTCGATGGCAAGGAGGTCGCGCCAGATTTCAGTCGACGAGCGCGGAGTGCCGAAGACGAGGGCCAGATACGTTTTTCGCACCTGCTTCCGCTTGAACTGCGCGCGGATTTCCGTCGCGAGCGGTTCGTTGTCCGCAACGAGGATTACGCCCGAGGTCGCCGCATCGAGGCGGTTGAGCAGCCAAAGCCGGCGCATCGCGCCGTCGGCCGTCCAATGATAGCATTCTTGCTCGAGATCGTAGCTCGCGTGCAGCAGCGACCATTTCTCATCACCCGCTTCATTGGGATGCGAGAGGATGCCGGCAGGTTTGTTGAGCGCGCCAAGACCGTTAGCATCGCTCGTCACTACGGAGACTCCCGAGCCGAACGGATAGGTACTCCATTTACCTTCGATCAATCCACTCACGGCGGATCATAATAAAAACGGAATGTGAGCTCCTGCGAGTCACCGAGGAGCGCAACCATGTCATCGGTCCATTTACCGTAAGGAGCACGGCTCGTAATAGCGGTCACGGCCGCCTCCTTGCCCTGCTCGGATGACGTAGTCTCGACGTCGATAATTGCGGTGATCTTTCCGTCGCTGCTAATGCGAAACTTGACGAAAACACTTGTCCCCCCCGGCGGGTAAACGCGGCTGCTGCGTAAAATGTTATTCCAACTAAGCTCTATCGCCTCGATCATTCGCTGAAGATACTGTCCGTAATTACTCCATTTTGCATCGTAGGACATCGGGCCGATGTTTCGTGTGCCAATAGGGTTCTCCGCCAAAATAGCCGAACGCACCTGCTTTTGATTGGCTAGAGTGGGCCGCGAGCGCGGACGGGTGGGATCGACGACCACGAACTGATTGGCCGTTTCGTCAGGGTCCTTCACATCCTTGGCGCCTTCGACTTTTTCGGGGACGGCCGTCGCGTTTTCGCTGCGTTTCGCGATGTTGGTGCCGATGCCGGTCGCGCTGTCGCCGGTCTTCTGCTCAAAGCCGGAGAGCGGATTCTGCTCGGCGCGTGGTTTCGCGACAGGCTGAGCTTCCTGCGGGGTCACGTCGGGCTCGGGTGCGACCGTCATGCGTTCCTCCAGCTTGGTCAATTGGCCGGTCACGATCGCGTCGAAGTCCTTCTTACCTTTGGTCTCCGGGCGGTCCGTGTCTGATTCTTTCTCTGCGGGCTTTTCCTGCGCTACCTGCTGGTTCTGCGCGCCGAAATTGTTCGTCTTGTCCGGCACGTTCTCCGGCGCGTCGGGGTTGACCTCGACGAACTTGAAGGGTGGCGGCGGGGGCGGCTTGGGTTTCGAGATGAACGTATTCGGGTCCATCACGATGTTAAACTGCTTGGCCGCAGTGCGACTCGTCAGCGATCCCGGTGTGATGGGCTCGGGGCGCAGCAAATACGGCGCGAGCAACAGCAGCAGCAGGTGCACGAGCAGCACGCCGCCAAGGCCGATGATCGCCGAGCGCGACTCCGGATCGGCCCATTGGCGCGCGAAGAAACCGCGGCCCGGTGTGGCGGGCGGTGTGGGGGCGTAGGCGGTGCTCATGCGGCGGAGGGCGGCATATTCAGCCTAGGAGACCCGCAGTCGTCAAAATTTGTTTCGTCGCTTCTACGGGAAGGCCGACGATGCTCGAAAACGAGCCGTCCACCTGCGCGATGATCAGGTCCGCCCGGCTCTGGATGCCGTAGGCTCCGGCCTTGTCGAGCACGGGAACCTCCGCGAGATAGGCCTCGATGGTTGCATCGTCGAGAGGCTTGAAGGTCACCCTACTCTCCACCGTCTCGTCGGCGCGCCAGGCCGATGCGCCGCGTCGGAGCGCCAACCCAGTAAACACCGAGTGCGTCCGCCCACTCAACCGACGCAGCATCGCCCGCGCATCGTCGAGATCGCGCGGCTTGTTGAGCGCGAGCGAGTCGATGCTGACCGTCGTGTCCGCGCCAAGCACCCACGCCTCGGGATGTTGCGCGGCGACCCAATCGGCCTTGAGCGCGGCATTGTGCGCCACCATCACGCGCGGGTCGGTCGTGGCCTCCTCGTGCTCAGTCACGGCCGCGACGACGATCTCAAACGGCATGCCCAATTGCGCCAACAGCTCGCGCCGCCGCGGCGACGCCGAGGCGAGGATGAGTCGGGGCTGCGGAGTCATGCTCAATGGATTTCCTGTAGCGGCGGTCTATGACCGCCGATTAGAATCTGACCGTGCACTGCGTCGAGTCGGCGGTCATAGACCGCCGCTACAGCAACCAAAGCCCGCATTCGCGGCCTCACTCCTTTTCCTTGAGGATATCGCGCACCTCGCCCTTGGCGCGGGCGAGTTCGAGGCGGCTCAACTGATACTGATACACCGCGTCGACCATGCCATCGCTCGCGACCGCAAGTGCGTTCTGCGCCTCGATGACCTCGCGATTGTCCGCGACGCCTTCGTGGAAACGTTTCTGCGCGAGGCGAAACTGCTGCTCGGCAAGCTCGAGGCTCTTCTGCGCCACGCTGATCTGCGAATCGCGGGAGTTCGCATCCTGCACCGCGAGGCGCACCTCGGCGGTGATCTGCTGCTCGAGATTGTGCAGGCGGAATTCCTGCGAACGCTGCTTCGAGAGCGCCACGCGCTTGTCGGCTCCGCTCTTGAGGCCATCGAAGACCGGCACGGAGAGCGTCACGCCAAGGAACCACGCGTTGCGCTGGCCGTCGTCGTCGAAATTCGCCGCGGCTTTACCGTACTCGCCGCCGAGCGAGAGATTCGGCAGGCGCTCGAATTTCGCCGTGCGCACGTCGAGCTTGGACTGATCAACCGCGAGGTTTGCGCGAATCCAGTCGGCACGCTGCGCAAAGAGATTGTTGCCAAGGATTGCGCCGACTTCACCCGCCGGCCCACGGCGCACGTTGAAGACTTCCAGCTTCAGCGCCTTTGTCGGATCGAGATCGAGCAGTCGCTCCAGTTGCAGCGCGCTCTGCAGCACCACGGTGTCTTGCTGCAACCGCGCAAACTGCGCCTGAGCGAGCTGCGCCTCGGCACGAGTCACGTCGATCTGGGTGTTGCTGCCGGCGTCAAAAAAAGTCTGCGCGAGCTTCAGCAGATCGCGCGCACGATTCACATTGGCGTCGAGCACATCGATGCGGCGGAGATTCCGGAGATGCGTGAAATAGGTCTGCGCCACCGTCGCCTGCGAGAGCTGGATCGTCGACTTGAGATCGGCCTCCGACACATCCACGCCGACCTTGGCCGAGCGATACGCGGAGAGCTGCTGCGGATTGAGCGCCAAGTAGTTGCCGGTGAGTTTGCCATCGAAGCGATTGGCCAGCGTGCCATCCACCGCGTTGCCGCTGACGATGTTCACCGTCTGCGTGCGACGCTGCTGCGCCGTGGCCGCGACATTCGGCAGCACGTTCACGCGCACTTGTTGCGCGGCGCCGACGGATTGCGCGACAGCTTCACGGCCGAGGAGCACATTGAGATTGGCCTTCTCCACGGCCTGCATCGCCTCGTCCAGCGTGAGCCGGTTTTCCTGCGCGCGAACGGTGGTCGTCAGCGCAGCGGTGAGGAGGGCCAGAGCAGTGCACAGGCGGGAACGCATGATTAGGGTGAGCAAATCGCGGGCCGACGGCGGAGCGCAAGCCTTGCGAGTTGTCAGAGGCGTGAAAGCTCTTCACGTTCCACGATCTTTTCATGCGCCTCGGTCTCGCCCAGCTCAACCCGACGGTCGGCGATCTCGCCGGCAATCGCCAAAAAATCCTCGCCGCCTACACGGACCTCGTGGCCCGCGGCGCCGAGCTCGTGGTGTTTCCAGAGCTGATTGTCTGCGGCTATCCTCCGCGTGACCTGCTGTTTAAGCGCCGCTTCGTCCCCGATGTCGCCGAGTCGCTGGCCCAGATCGCCGCCGGGATCGGCGATGTACCCGCGCTCGTCGGAACGGTGGAAATTAACACTACCGGTCAGGGCCGCCCCTTCTATAATAGTGCAGCCTTCTGCCATCGAGGCCGCGTCGTCACCACCGCGCACAAATGTCTGCTGCCGACCTACGATGTTTTCGACGAGGATCGTTACTTCGAGCCCGCCACCGCGCCGGTCGTCATCGAACATGCCGGCCACCGCATCGGCGTCACGATTTGCGAGGACATCTGGACGCACCCGATGATCAGCACGCGCCGCCTCTACAGCGGCCTTGATCCGGTGAAGCAGCTCGCCGCGCAGCGTTGCGATCTGATGGTCAACCTCTCCGCGAGTCCCTGGCACAGCGCCAAGGAAAACGTCCGCCTCACGCTCGTCGCCGACGTCGCGCGCGAACTCGGTTGCCCGGTCGCCTACGTCAACGCCATCGGCGGCAACGACGAACTGATCTTCGACGGCCGAACGATCGTCTGCGACGCCACCGGCTCCGAAGTTGCGACCCTCGCCGCGTTTCGTGAAGAGCTGCGTGTCGTGGAAGTGAACATCGAACGTCGAACTTCGAACGTCGAACTTCGAAGTGACAAACCGCCGAAGACCTCCGGTAGCTCGGCTTCAAAGTTCGATGTTCAGCGTTCGACGTTCGATGTTCAGAACGCCGCCTTCGCCGCCAGCGACGATGCGGCCATCAACCGCGACATTTACGAAGCCCTCGTCCTCGGCGTGCGCGATTACGCGCAGAAGAGCGGCTTCAAGCGCGCACTCATCGCACTCTCCGGCGGCATCGACTCCGCCGTCGTTGGCGTGATCGCCGCAGCGGCCTTCGGCCCGGAAAACGTCATCGGCGTTTCGCTGCCCTCCTCCATCTCTTCGCAGCACTCGCGCGACGACGCACGTATCCTTGCCGAAAATCTCGGCATCCGTTTCGAGACCATCGCCATCGCCGATGCCGTGGCCGCGTGCGAGACCTCGCTCGCGCCGCTTTTCACTGGCCGCCCGCGCGACGTCGCTGAAGAAAACATCCAAGCCCGTGTGCGCGGCGTACTGATGATGGCACTTTCCAACAAGTTCGGCTCGCTGCTCCTCACCACGGGAAACAAGAGCGAGATGGCCGTGGGATACTGCACGCTCTACGGCGACATGTGTGGCGGCCTCGCCGTGATCAGCGATGTCTTCAAGATGCAGGTGTACGCCCTCGCCCGCTGGATCAACCGCGAGCGCGAGATCATCCCGCACAACACCATCGATAAGGCGCCCAGCGCCGAGCTGCGTCCCAACCAGACCGACCAGGACAGCCTTCCGCCGTACGCGATGCTCGACGCCATCCTGCACGGCTACGTCGAGGAAGGTCTTTCGCGCCGCGACCTCGTCGCGCAGGGCTTCGCCGAATCCGTCGTCAACGACATCGTTCGCAAGGTCGACCTGAACGAGTACAAGCGCAAGCAAGCCGCCCCCGGCCTAAAAATCACGCCCCTCGCCTTCGGCGTCGGCCGCCGCATCCCGATCGTCCAGCGCTACGTGAGCTGAGCCGACCTCAGGCCGCGAATGGCCGCGGCGTGTCGCCGCCAGGCGTCCAGGAAGGCATTGGCTCCGGCGTAGCGCCAAGCATGGCGTGGCGGTCGCCTCGCGCGAGGCCTTCTATCACGGGCGCAGTGAACATAACATCGAGGCCGTACTCCAGCGCGCCGCGACCGGTGAACCACTGCAGGAAGTCTAGCCGATCCGGGCCGAGCGGCGCCGAGAACGCACGCTGCAGATCGGGCCTTAACTTATACAGTTCGTAGGCGAGATTGGTCACGCAGAGCATTGGGGTCTCATCCTGCACGGCCTCCTCAACCGGCGCGTTGAGCCACGCATAAAAGGAATCGCCCCCAGTCCGCGTCGCATCCGGCCACTTCGCTGCGAGCGTGGCATCGAGCAACGGAAAGAGCCGGTGTACGATTTCGCTCACGGGAACGCCATTGTCGAAGTGCGTCGCGCGCGTCAGCGGGTTCGCAATCATCGCCGCGACCGAGCCCAGATCGAAAGCCGGATCGAGCCCATATTCGCGCCGCGCATGCATCGAGAACCACGCGCGAAACTCCAGATGGTGCCAGCCAAACGGCGCCGTGAACGCTGCCTGCACATCCGGCCGCATCAGATAGATCTCGTGGGCGAGATTGCTCACGTACACCGCGCTTGTGGTGGCCCGATGTTCGCCACTAGGGGCGATCAACCAGCGGTAAAAACTTTCGGGCGCCTCGCTCGCGAGCGGATTGGGCCAGCGACCGCGCGCCTCGGCACCGTGCCGCGTGTAAATTTCGCGGATCACCTCGCACACTCGCACGCCGTTGTCGAAGCGACACACGCCGTCGGGCGACGCGTGCACGGGCGCTCGATCCGTCTGCGGCACCGCGAAGCTCTCCGCCAGCATGTGTTCCTGCAGGCCGTAGCGGTTGAACCACGCGAGATACTCGTCGCGATCCCAGCCAAACGGATCGGGATAGGTGGACTTGAGGTCGCTGCGGCTTTGATGGACCGAGTGGGCCAGATTCGTTATCGTGCCGATCGTCGCCTGCCCGCGGATGTCGTCATCGCATCGGCCATTCAACCAAGAATAGAAACTGTCGGGCGATTCGCTGGCCAGCGGATTTGGCCACCGACAGCGCGCCGTGGCACCCAAGCCCTCGTAGATCACGCGAATGGTTTCGCCTGCGGGTATGCCGTTGTCGAAGCGCCTCACTTGGCTTTGCGAAGCGCTCGCAGAGCCGGTCTGTGCCAATGGTGCCGCGAAACATGGAGCCAAATGGTATTCGTGCAGGCCGTGACGGTTGAACCAGGCGAGATAGTCTCTCCGATCCCAGCCGAGCGGGTCTGGATACGTCGCCTGCAGGTCCGCTCGGGTTCGGTGGACCAGCCGCGCGAGATTCGTCACGGTCCCTTCTTCTGCGTCGCGGTTGGCGCCTTCGTTGCACGAACGGTTCAACCAAGTGAAAAACGTGTCGGAGCCTGAGGTCTCCACTGGATCGAGCCAGCGCGTGGCGACTTCTCCGGCATGCAGCAGGTAAGCCTCGACCAGAAAATCCGTGATGGGCACGCCGTTCTCGAAGTACGTCGCGCCGCCAAACGGGTCGATCGTCGCGCTGTCGAATGGTCGCACTGGCTCGTTTTCGTCCGCGTCGCACGAATATCCCAGCGCCGAGAAAAGCGCGGGGAACGGCGCCTGCGTGCGGAAAATATCCACCACGCTCTGCGGTAGCGCCCCTTGCCAGCCACCGCTTCGGCCTTGGCGGAAGTGATGGGGGCGCGCTTTTTCGCGGCGCTTCATACGATCAAACGACGAGAGAAAAACCGCTCCGGGGATGCGGCGCGCCTCCACGGGGCGATTCATGGCCCACGAGAGTCGCGTCATTTCTCCGATCGGATCCGAGAGCAGGTCTTCGTACCGGATCACATGCGCTCCGCAGCGCATCCAGCAAAGCGAGATGCTCAGCAAGGACGGGAAATGCTGTTTCACATAACCACGGGTCCGCTCGGCGTAGTCGCCACCGTCCCGCAGCATGTCGTCGGCAATATGATCGTAGTCTGCCGTCGTCGACGAGTGCGGCACGAAATGCTTGAGCGAGACGAGCACATCGCCCGGATGCCGCACGAGCGTCACCACCACCACCCCACGCGAGCGGAGCAGCTGCAGCGTGGCGGAGGTCGCGAGCAGATGCTGATGCACCACCCAGCGATCGCCGAGCGCATCGAGTTCTTTTGCCGTGAGACCCGCAGGCAGCTCCTTCTGCGGCAGGTCGTAGGCCAGTGACAGGAGATTTTTCAGCCAGACGTTGCCCGTCTTCGGGGTGGCCAGAATCAAAATCCGTAAAGGTTCGTCGCGGTGCGATGAACGAAATGGCGCCTCCATGGAATGACCGCTAGGGAGCACGTGCAATGCCCTCCGTCACTCGCTCAGTGACTCTTTGCGAGTAAACATTACTGCGTATTAAGCTACCACAGGTGCGCTTATACATGCGGTTGGAGTATCGTGGTCTGGTGACGGTATTCAGACGGTCCGGGTTACCAGAACCGCTACTCCCATTCGCACGTAAAACGCATTTTTTACGCCTGCACCGCAAATGTAAGACCCTCACCTACGCGTGTAGTGGCGCTAGCACTACAGAAGTGCCGTGTCGTGCGGCTGGTGGTCGTGTATACTGTGCTTCTGCACGCATTTCTCCCCAACCGCGAACTCTCTTGGCGGCACCCTTGCTTCTCTCTCCGCGTCACACCCGAGATTTACCTGCAACGATGCATACAGCGTCGATCCGTCATCGGCGAACTCGCCACACCGTATCCAAACGATCTAGGAGATCAGATGGGCGTGTCTGTTGCAGCAAAGCCGCAGGCGGCTGCGTATCCAGATCAGCATTACAACTGGCACCAGTGCACGGCCCTTTTCCCACGCGTAAAAGCGTTGTTTCACGCCGCTCAGCCCGCTTAGCTCGGCGGCGATGTTCGCTCCCGTCACCCGCCTTGTCATCTACGCCAAGGACGCCGAAAAGCTCGCCGCGTTTTACCAGCGCATCTTCGAGCTGCCCGTCGTCTCGACTGAGCCGGGCTGGATCGAACTCGGTGCGGGCGGCTGCAATCTCGCCTTCCATAAAGCAGCCCGCACCGCCGATCATCGCCGCTCCGCCGCGAAGATTTCCTTCGGCGTGAAGGACGTCATGGCCGCCAAGGCCCAGCTTGAAAAACGCGGCCTGAAGTTCGGCCCGATCCACTTCACGCCGAACTCCGATTTTTGTAATGGCAAGGACCCCGAGGGTAACCATCTCAGTATCGGCAATCGCGGCCTGAAATAACTCTTCCATGTCGACCACTGTCTCCGATCAACTCTTTGCGCGCGCCCGCCAGCTCATCCCCGGCGGCGTCAATTCCCCGGTGCGGGCCTTTCGCTCCGTCGGTGGCGCGCCGTTTTTCGTGAAGGCCGCACGCGGCGCCACGCTCGTCACGGCCGACGACCGTGAGTTAATCGACTTCGTCTGCACGTGGGGCCCGGCGATCCACGGACACAACCACCCGCGCATCAAGGCCGCCATCGCCGCCGCACTGGAAAGCGGGACATCGTTTGGCACGCCCAATCCGCTCGAGGTCGAGATGGCCGAGCTGATCGTGAAGTTCGTCCCGTCGATCCAGAAGGTCCGCATGTGCAACAGCGGCACCGAGGCCACCATGTCCGCGATCCGTCTCGCGCGCGGTTTCACGCGGCGCGACAAGATCATCAAGTTCGCCGGCTGCTACCACGGACACTCGGACTCGCTGCTGATCAAAGCCGGCTCCGGCGCGCTCACGCACGGCAATCCCGACAGCGCCGGCGTGCCTGCCTCGTTCGCGCAGGAAACCGTGGTGCTGCCCTACAACGACCGCGCCGCGCTTGATGCCGCGTTCGCCGCGAATCCCGGGCAGATCGCGGGCGTGATCATCGAGGCCTATTGCGGCAACGTCGGCTTCATCATGCCCGACGCGGGCTACCTGCAGTATTTGCGCGAGATCACCGCGAAACACGGCACGGTGCTGATCTTCGACGAGGTCATGACGGGCTTCCGCCTCGCGAAGGGCGGCGTGCAGGAGCTGGAGAAAATCACCCCCGATCTCACCACCCTCGGCAAGATCATCGGCGGCGGTCTGCCGGTCGGCGCTTTCGGTGGTCGCGCCGACATCATGGACCACCTCGCCCCGCTCGGTCCGGTTTATCAGGCCGGTACCCTTAGCGGCAATCCGCTCGCGATGGCAGCCGGTATCGCCGGGCTGCGCCTGCTCGAAGAACAGAACCCCTACGCGCGCCTCGACACGCTGGGCCGCCAGCTCCGCGACGCCGTCCTTGCAGCCTGCAAGGCCAAGGGCATCCCCGTTCAGGTGCCGCAGTGCGGTTCGATGTTCAGTATCTTTTTCACGGCAAAACCGGTGCGCGACTACGACACGGCGCTGTCAGGCGACGCCAAGCTCTTCGGGCGCTTTTTCCACGGCTGCCTCGACCGCGGGGTCTACCTCACACCGAGTGCCTACGAGGCGGGCTTCCTCAGCACCGCACACGAGGGGCCGGCGATCGCACGCGCCTGTGAGGTGATGACCGAGGCGATTCAGTCGCTTTGACGACTCGCAAATTACTAAGTTTTGGGCATAGGTGACCGTAGTCTAAATCGAATGCGCCGCCTGTTCCTCTCCCTGTTCGCCACGGCCTCGGCATTGCTGGCCGCGCCGTCGCAACCTGTCTCGCCCGCCCTCATCTCCGTCGACGAACTCAAGCCCGGCCAGCAGGGCGAGGTCTGGACCGTCTTCAAGGGCACCGAGCCGGAGCCGTTTACCGTCGAGGTCACCGGCATCGTCCGCAACGCCGTCGGCCCCGGCAAATCCCTGATCCTCTGCCAGCTCACCGACCCGCGCGTGCAAAACATGGGCGCCGTCGCCGGCATGAGCGGCAGTCCGCTCTATGTTGACGGGAAGCTCGCCGGCGCACTCAGCTACCAGATCCAGCGCTTCGAGACGGTGCGCTACGCGGGATTCACTCCCGCCGCCGATCTCGCCGAGGTCGGCAGCAAGGTCGACAAGTCGGGCAACTCTGCTCCCGCCGCCACGGCGCCACTCACGTCGGCCAACTCCACGTTTTCTCCGCTGCGTCCGGTCTTCACGCTCAGCGGTCTCAGTCCTGCCGTCGCCGATGTGATGGCATCGCAATTCACCGCTCTCGGTCTCAGCGTCTCCGCCCTAGGTGGCAGCAGCGCTGGCACCGCCGACGCCACTAAGACTCCGCCCGCGCTGCATCCCGGCTCCGCGGTGTCGGTCGCCCTTTCGACTGGCGACATTACGCTCGCGGGCACCGGCACCGTTTCGAGCGTCGACGGCAACAAGATCGTCGCCTTCGGCCACCCGATGCTCTCGCTCGGCGAGGTCGATCTACCGATGTGCTCCGCCGACATCGTCACCATCCTCCCGTCCACGATGTCCTCGATCAAGGTCGCCAACACCGGCCCGATGATCGGCACCATTTCGCAGGACCGCCTCTCCGCCATCTCCGGCACCGTCGGGCCCACGCCTGCGATGATCCCCGTCGAGATCGACGTCACTTCGCCCGGCCGCCCGCCGCGCGCCTTGAAGTTCAACGTCGCCCGCCAGCAGCAGCTCACGCCCGCGATCATCTCTGCCGGTCTCATGCAGGCAATCGTCGGCTCCAACGACGCCGGACTCACCAATGGCTTCCGCCTCGTGAGCGACGTGCGCTTCTCCTCCACGCAATCGCTCGCCACCAATACGCTCTATGCCGGTCCGCAGGCGTTCAGCCAAGGACTCGGCGAGTTCACGCAGGGGCTCGCGCAGGACTTGCAGAATCCGTACGAGAAGACGTTCCCGCAGCGCGTGACGTTCAACATCGAGGCGCTGAACGAAAATCCCTCGGTCACCGTTTCGCTCTTCCAGCTTTCGCGCACGGCCGCGCGCTCCGGCGATGTCGTGCAGGCCACTCTGGCGTGGCGCGATTTCCAAGGCGACTCCCACCGCGAGGTCATCGACATCCCCGTCGACTCTTCGTGGATCGGCCGGCAGATCGAGGTCGTCCTCGCACCGGGCCGCGCGCTCGATGAGCTCACCGGTCGTCCGCGCTCCGTGTCCGCGTCGCAGCTCCGCAGCTTCGACGCCTACCTCGATGCCATGCGCGACACCCGCCCGACCGACGGCCTGTGCCTCGCGGTCGTCGAGCGCTCCGCTCTTTTCACCGACCAGACCGTTTCGACGCCCGACGCGCCCGGCTCCATCGAGCGCATCGCGCGCACGGCCGACGAGGCGCGTTTCCAAAAACACGACGCGCTGCTCCCCCTCTGGGAAAAGCACATCCTCGACGGCAAGGTCACCCAAGCCACCGTCCGCCGCCCGCTCCGCGTCGTCGAGTGATGCGCCGCGGCACCATCCCCCGGTAATGGCGGTCTATCTCCGCCGCCCTCGTTCCTCCCGTCACCTCGTATTTTCCCTGTGCGACTCCGCTCCCTCACCCTCGCCGCCCTCGCCTCGCTCAGCCTCGCCTGCTCGCTCCGCGCCGAGCCGCTCTCGAAGAAATTCGACATCGATTTCTACCGCGAGGTCTTGAGCCGAAATCTGAAGGGCCTCGCCACGCGCGCTGACGGTCGTCTCGTCGCCGGTCCCGCGCTCAATGAGCTCACCGGCACCGCTCCCGCCGAGCTGCTCTGGTGTCTCGCGCCCGGCGCCGACGGCAAATGGCTCCTCGGCACCGGCCCGGATGGACGTATTTTCGAAGCCACGCTCGATCTCGCGAAGAACAGCTACGCCACCACCGAGCTGCTCAAGCTCGACGACCCGCAGGTCTTCGCCCTCGCCCGCCTCTCCGATGGCACGATCCTCGCTGGCACGTCGCCCAAGGGCGGACTCTATCTCATCCGCGAGGGCAAGGTCGTCGCGCGCGTCGGCCTGCCGGTCGACTCCATTTTCGACATCCTCGTGCTGCCCGACTCCCGCACCGCGTTGATCGCCACCGGCAATCCCGGTCGCGTCTACAAAGTAGATCTCACCAAGCTCGCCGCTGCCGGCATCGTCGCCGACAAGCTCACCGACGCCAAGATTCTCGGCGAGCGCGGCCTCACGCTCTTCGGCGAAATCCGCGACCGCAACGCCCGTCGCCTCGCCCGTCTCACCGATGGCCGCATCGTCCTCGGCTCTGCTCCCAAGGGTAACATTTACGGCTTCGCCGCGGAAGGTGGCGCGCCTGTGATTCTCCAGGAAAACCGCGACGCCGAAGTCACCGATTTGCTGCCTCAGCCCAACGGCGACTTCATCGCCTGCGTCGTCTTCTCCAGCACCGGTGGCGAGTCGCGCATCACCGCGGGCTCGTCGTCCTCGAAGAGTTCCTCGTCCTCCAATAGCAGCGCGCCGCCCAAAGACTCTGCCCTTGCCGTCCTCGAGCTGCCGCCGCCCGTGACCAACGAGCGCTTCTCCGGCCGCAGCACGCTGACACTTTTCCCCGCCAACGGCTTCCCCGAGATCCTCGCCACGCGCGCCAACGCTTCCCTCTACCGGCTCGCCCGCCACGGCGACACGCTTGTCGCCGCCGGTGGTGAACAAGGTGAGATCGTCGGCTACGATTTCGTCAACCGCCTCGCGCTCACGTTTTCCGGCAGCGCTTCTTCGCAGCTCAACAGTCTAGCCGCCGTCCCCGGCTCGCCCGACAAATTCCTGATCCTGCGCAACAACGCCCCTGGCTTCGCCGTCCTCGACTTCGCCGCCACTGCGCCGCGCGAGGCCGAGACGCGCCGCCTCGACCTCGGTCCGCCCGCGCTCCTCGGTGCGCTGCGCTTCAATCGTATCCGTGAATTGGATACGAAGAAGCTCACCCTCGAGGTGAAAACCAGCAACGGCACCGACGACCTCGAAGGCTGGTCCGCCTGGACCCCGCTCGCGCCCGACGACGACGCATGGCGTGCGGCCAATCTTCGTGGGCGCTATGTGAAGCTTCGCCTGCGCCTGCCCGCCGACACGACCGCCGCCACCGAACTCGACAAGCCCTCGCTCGCCTACCTTTCGCAGAACCGCCGCCCCGCTCTCGCCGAGTTTCGTTTCATCACGCCCGGCTTCGGTCTCATCCCCGCGGTCGATTCGCCGCCTCCGTCGAGCGTCTCCCTTAGCCAGCTCCTCTCCGGCGGCGCGAAGGACGATGAGCCCAAGCACAAGGGCAATTTCACCAGCAGCCAGGTCGTGCCCTCCCCGGGCGCGCAGGTCGCGTTCTGGACCGTCAACGACCCCGATGGCGACAACGTCGTCTGCACCTTCTCCATCCGCCGCGACTCCGAGAAAACGTGGACCGACCTCACCGTCGCCACGCGCGACCCGTACGTGCAGTTCGACACGAGCCACCTGCCTGACGGCGTGTATTTCACGCGCCTCGTCGCCACCGAGACCGCACCGCGCTCCGAGGCCGATCGCCTTTCCGTCACGTTCGAGACCGACGACCTGATCGTCGACCACACGCCGCCGACCATCGTCGAAGCCACCGCCAAGCCGGCCGCTGGCAAACTTGTCATCTCCGTCCATGGCCGCGACGCGCTCTCGCTCCTCGATAGCATGGAGGTCACGCTCAACAACGGCGTCCACGAAGTCGTCGATCAGCCCGCCGACGGCATTCGCGATGGCCGCGAAGAAACCTTCGTCCTCGAACTCCCTCTTGCCCGCACCGCCGGTGCCACTGCCGCCGAGGTCACCCTCTACGACGCCGCCGGGAATCCCACCGTCCGTCGGCTGACGTGGTAACACTCAGGTCGAGCGCAGCGTGATCAGGAAAAGCACGAAGCGATAGATCGTGATGATCGGCAGCGTTGCCGCTGTCGCGACCACCACGCCCGCCGCCAGCGAGCCACCCGTGAGACCATAGGCGCGCTTGAGCGCGCTGCGCAGGTAGAACGCGTAAATCAGCAGCACCGTCACGCCCGAGCCGATATCGAGCGCGTTGTTCGATAGCGGGCTGCCGAACGCGCGGCAGGCGTACTGGATCAGATTCAGCCATGCGTGCGTCACGATCAGCCCCAACAGGAAAAACGCGGCGAAATGCAGGGCGAAGACGATGTGCATCACGAGCGGGCGGCGTTGCTTCCACAGCATCACGGCAAACAGGATCGTGAACAGCGGCACGAGCAGGATCACGAGCGATTTGCCGTGCAGCACGGACTCGTGATCGAACTTCTCACTATAGGCCTCGATCGTTGCGTGTGTCGCCGAGAGCTTTGTCTCGACCATCGGCTTCGCGATCGAGCGAAACCACGAGAGATTCATGTTCGTGTACAGTGTGCTCGACAGCGAGTCCCACCGCAGCAGCGGATGGACGAGGAAGTAGAAAACGTTGCAGATCAGGAAAAGCTGGAGCGGCCCGAGATTCGGCTTTCGGCGGCCATTGACGTAGTCGGCGGTGAGTTGCCCCGGAGTCACCACGAGGCTGCGGAGCGTGCCGAAGATTTTCCCGTCCGCATGCGTGAAGGCCTCGACCGTGTGTTCCGCGAAATGCTTCAGCGAGAGGTCGTGATGATCGATGCGCTTCTCGCCGCAATGCGGACAGTACGGGTGCTCGGCGGGCGCGCCGCACGTGGGGCACTTGGAAGCGGTGGACGTCATAGCCGGGTCGTGGTTGGCAGATTTGATGCCCGGCGTCAGGTCCAAACCGGTTTAGGCCCGTGGATGCGACTGATCGTAGATCGCCTTGAGCCGCGCCACGCTCACATGCGTGTAGACTTGCGTCGTCGCGAGCTGCGCATGGCCGAGCAGCTCTTGTACGAGACGCAGGTCGGCGCCGGCGTTGAGCAGATGTGTCGCGTACGAGTGGCGCAGCTTGTGCGGCGTGAGGTCGAGCGGCAGACCGGCGAGTGCGAGGTAGCGCTTCAGCATTTTCTGCACGGCTCCCGTCGTCATGCGGCGGCCAGTCGGCTCTACGAGCACCGCACCCGTGGGCGAAACATCGCGCGCAAACTCATCGCGAAACTTCACCAGCACGGCCATCGCCACGCGCCCCAGTGGGCAGAGTCGTTCCTTGCGGCCCTTACCGAGCACGCGGGCCACCCCGCCGGAGAAATCGATGTCGCCGTAGTTCAGCCCCACGAGTTCGCTTACGCGCAGCCCACCGCCGTAGAGCAGCTCCATCGCGAGGCGATCGCGCCATGCGGTGAAGGCGTCGAGGCTCTCATTGGCCAGCGCGCGCTGCGGACCGTTAAGCAGGAGCTTCATCTGCTCCTCGGTGAGAAACTTCGGCAGGCGTCGCTCCAGCTTCGGCAGTGGCACGCCGAGGAACGGGTTGCGCTTCACCTTGCCGCGCTTGAGCCAGTATTTGAAAAACGTCCGCAGGCCCGAGACGTGATTGTGCAGGGTCTTCCGGTCGAAGCGCTCCTGCGCCTCGATCACGAAGTCGCGGATGTCGCGCGATTCCAGCTCATCGAAGCCCGCGTCCCAAAGGTCGATCTCCGGATCGGCCAGCCAGCGATAGAAATCCTCAAACGCCTGCCGGTAGTTGCGCAGCGTGTAGAGCGAGCAGCGACGCTCGAGCCCGAGGTGATTCTCCACCGGCTGCCACCACTCGGTGACGACCTGCTCAGGCAGGGGCGGTGGCCGCGGTTTGGACGCGCTGCTCGACATCGTGCATCACCTTTTCCGCATGCAGGCGCAGCGCACCCTCGGGATCGAGGCCCTTGGCGCGCGCCGCCGCAGCGAGTTCAAAAAGCATCCGCCCCAGTGTCGCGTCGTCGAGCTGCCGCCCAAGCGCGCTCACTTGCGCTGTGTCGACGATGCCCGCCGCCGGAAGGTCTTTCTTCTCGATTTGTTTCCACACGGCCTCGGCATACATCAGTGCGGGCAGGCGCGGCGGGAGATCCTTGAAGACGCGACTCGTCTGCGCCGGGCCGTTTTTCTTCTCCTTCGCCTTGATCACCTCCCACTGCGCGAGCACTTCCTCGGACGTATCCAGTTTTCCCGTACCGAAGACATGCGGGTGCCGACGCACGAGCTTCTCGTTGATCTCACGGGCTACGTCGTCGAAATTGAAAATGCCCTTCTCCTCCGCGATGCGGGCGTGAAACACGATCTGGATCAACACGTCGCCCAGCTCCTCACGCATGTGCGGATAGTCGCCGCGGTCGATGGTGTCGATCAGCTCGCTCACCTCGTCGATGAGGCAGCGCACCAGCGTGGCATGCGTCTGTTCCTGGTCCCACGGACAGCCGCCCGGCTCCCGCAGCCGGGCCATCGTGGTCTTGAGATCGTCGATCGCGCTCATGGGAAAAGCAGAACCACAAGCGCCCGGAAACACACGAAAAATTGGCGAAAGTGTCATGGTCGCGCTCGGATAAACTCTCGTCTCGTTTTCCGCCCGCGGGTGTGTTTGGTGGACTCCTCATGTCCGACAAGCTCACCGAGATCATGGCCTGGAAACGGCACGAGATCGCTCCGCGGCTCCGCCCCGTGTCCGAGGCCGAGCTAGCCGCGCTCGACGCCCGCCTCCCGCGCCCGCCATCGTTCGCAAGCGCGCTGCGCCGTGCCGACGGCAAACTCGCCGTCATTTCGGAGATCAAGCGCCGATCCCCTTCCGCCGGCGATATCAAGGCCGGCGCGTCGTCGCTGGAGCAAGCCAAGCGCTACCAGGCCGCCGGAGCCGATGCCCTCTCCGTTCTGACCGACGAGAAATTCTTCGGCGGCACGCTCGATGACCTCATCGGCGTCACGACGCACTTTCGCCAAAACGCCCCCGCCCGTCCCTGCATCCGCAAGGACTTCATGGTGCACCCGCTGCAGGTGCTCGAAGCCCGAGACGCCGGCGCGAGCGCGATTCTCATCATCGTTCGCGCGCTGACCGACGAGGAGATCAAGCCCCTAGCCAATGCCGCCCGCGCCGCGGGACTCGACGCGTTGTTCGAAATTCACACCGAGGCCGAGATCGCCCGGGCCGTCGCCCATGGCGCCACGATCATCGGCGTCAACAACCGCGACCTCGCCATCTTCAAGACCGACCTCGGCCTCAGCGAGCGCCTGATCCCGCTTTTCCCGAAAGACGTCACCGCGGTCAGCGAGAGCGGCATTTTCACCGCCGCCGACGCCGCGCGCGTCCGCGCCGCGGGCGCTCATGCCGTGCTGGTAGGTGAAGCCCTCATGCGATCCCCGGAACCTGCGGCCCTCATCGCGGACTTTCGGGGATGTGTATGAGCGTTACACCCAGCCCCTCCTCCCCCGGCGCAAGTATCTGAAGCGGCTCGGTCGCAGCACCGCCGCCGGCGGCGCCATGATCGCCGCGTCGCTGGCGATTGGCATTCTGGGCTACCACGCGCTCAACCACCTCGGTTGGGTCGACTCTTTTCTCGAGGCCTCGATGATCATGGCCGGCATGGGCCCCATCGCTCAGATGCACTCGTCGACCGCCAAAATCTTCTCGGGCATCTACGCCCTCTACTGCGGTCTCACGCTCCTCAGCACGACCGCTTTGATTCTCTCGCCGATCGTGCATCGCTTCCTGCACAAGTTTCACCTCGCCGACGAAGCCAAAGCGGACGACTGACCGGTCGCTCGCCCCTTCTTGAGCGTCTTCGCTTGATCAAAGCCATTTAGCCACGTCAGCGCCGGGCTCGAAACGGTGCAGCCCGCGGCATCGAGTTCGCGCAGGATCGCCTCGTTGAGCGCAAACTTCGCCGCGTACTCGTCGCGGAAATTCACCCAAGGGCAAATCGCGAACTCCATCCCAAGGTCGACGAAACGATTGATGCCGACAATCGCCTTCGGCTCGGGTAATACCTGCGGCACATCCTTCACTGCGCGCTCGATCGCCGCCTTCGCTACCCCCGGGTCGTCGGTCAGGCTCACGGTCACCGTGAGTTCGAGCCGTCGCGCGTCATGCGACATGTAGTTGATGATGTTGCCGCCGGTCACGCGCGAGTTGGGCACGATGATCGTGCGGCCATCGGCGTTGCGGAGTTGGGTAGTGAATATGCCGATCTCCTCGACCACGCCGCTCGCGTCTGCCGCCGTGATGAAATCACCCACGCGAAACGGCCGGAAGAAAATGATCAACACCCCCGCCGCGAAATTCGCCAGGGAGCCCTGCATCGCGAGACCGATGGCGAGGCCTGCCGCGCCGATCATCGCCACGATGGAGGTCGTTTGCACGCCGACCATGTCGAGGCTCGCGAGCACGACCACCACAATCACGACAATGTAGACGCAGTGGCCGAAAAAGCGCACCAGCGTCTCGTCCACGTGCGAGCGGCGCATCGCCACGCTGAACCATTTCGAGAGCAGGCCCGCCAGCCAGCGCCCGAGGATGAACACAAGTACCGCACCGCAGAAACGCAGCAGGTAAGTCGGGCCGTTGGTGGCCAGCCAGTCTTGGATAAGATCGGTTCGGTCGAGCAGGTTATTCATTGGCTCGGGTCATTCACGGTCAGCATCGCCGAGGCGATGTTCCGGCCATGCAGCCGCGGATTGACCGGCCCCGGGACACGCGCACCCTTGTCCCCGATGCCTTTGTCGCCCTCCGCCACCCGCGATCTGCTCGCCTCGCTTGCCCACCAGCCGAAGCGTTATCTCGGGCAAAACTTCCTTGTCGATGGCAACATCGTGCACAAGTCCCTCGAACTCGCGCAGGTCGTCCCGGGCGACCGTGTCGTCGAGGTCGGCCCCGGGCTCGGCACGCTCAGCTCCGCGCTGCTCGCCGCGGGCGCCGAGGTCTGGGCAGTGGAAAAGGACCGCCAACTCCACGCCAATCTCGAGGCCACCCTCGCCGCCGAGTTTCCCACGCGCTTTCATTTGCTGGAGGGCGACGGCGTGGAGCGTCCCCGCGCCGGGTTGCCCGACGAACTCGCCCACGCCGGCTTCAAGGTCGTCGCCAATCTCCCCTACGCCATCGCCACGCCGTGGCTCGACGAGATACTGTCGGGTCCGCTGCCCACGCGGCTCGTGCTCATGCTCCAGCAGGAAGCCGCGCAGCGCTACACCGCGCAGCCCGGCAGCAAATCCTTCGGCGCGATTTCCATTTTCCTGCAGGCCGTCTACGAAATCGCTCCGGGCCACAAGGTCAGCGCGGAGTGCTTTTATCCGAAGCCCGACGTCGAGTCGTACCTCCTCAATCTCACCCGCCGCCCCGCACCCTACGTGTTCCCGGCCGCGGCGCGCGCCTTGATTCGCTCCTGTTTTCAGCAGCGCCGAAAGCAAATCGGCTCCCTCCTCCGCAGTCGCTTGCCCGATGGCGGAGCCGCGTGGTTGGAACATCTGCGCGCCGCGGGCCTCTCAGCTCAGGCCCGCCCAGAGGAGATCTCGGTCGACCTCTGGCGGGCGCTTGTGCCACCCCCGACTTGAAAGACCCGGTTCGCCGGTTACTCGTTTCCGCTCCGTCGCCCATGCGCCGCTCGCTGCTCAGTCTCGCCCTCGCCCTAGCCGCATTGTCATCCGCCCGCGCCGACGCGCCCACTGGCGCCATCGAGGACGGCATGTACTTTTCGCCCACGGGTCTCTTCAAGATCGCGATCCCGATCCTGCCGGAACTCGGCGGCACGATCAACGACACGGAGAACGTCGTCACATTTCAGGACGAGTATACGATGCACGTGAGCATCGCCGCCATCGTGCCCGACGCGAAGCAGCGCCAGGAACTCGCGACGCGCGGCAAGAAGGACTACCTCACCTACTTCTTCGGCTCGTTCATGCTCGCCGATTTCAATCGCTCGTTTCCCGACACGAAGATCGAAAGCGCGCAATACCTACCCGACACCCTCGGCGGCTCGGTGCTCGTGTATCTCTTGATTCCCGGCGGGACGATGTTCGGCCATCGTCTGTACTTCACCGACGACGACCATCCGCCAGTCGCTAAGCGCGCCAACCTCCTCTTCCTACGCGGCGGCCGCGTCTTCATCCTCAGCACCGAACTCGCCGAGCGAGCCACGGAGGGTCACGCGTACCACAAGACTACCGCGGAGGAAGATGCTCTGCTGCTTCAACGGCTGCGCTGGATCGTCGGGCGCATGCAGTTCCTCGTGCCAGCCGACACTCCGCCGGCCGTGAGCAAGTGAGCGCTGCGTCGTCTTCTTTGTTGCGCCGCGTCGTCGCGTTCTCGCTTCTCGCGAGCCTGCTGCTGCTCAGTGGCTGCGTGTACCTGCGTCTGCTAGCGTTGAAAAAGCAGCTCGCCGATTTCGACCGCAATTTTGCCGTCGAGACCACCGACGGGTTCAAGCTCACGCTCAAGAACCCCGTGCTGCTCGACGAGGACCTCGCGTTTTTCAAACTTGCTCCCGAGTCGCGCGAGCGGCTCGGCCTCGCCGAGCGCTGGCACTTTCGCTGGCAGAAAGACTACAAAGTCGCGGGCGAATCGCCCGAGCGCTACGAACTGACCGCCGATTTCACTTTTGTGGAGCACAAGCTCCAGCGCGTGGCCATGCCCGAGCGGCTCTTCGCATTTCTGCCGAAACCGCTGCTGCTCTCGATGATTCGCGCCTTCGGTCACGCCGAGGTCGACAAGGCCAATCGTTCCGCCTCCGCGCAGGTCAACGAGCCCGGCAAGAACACCACTCCGATGCAGCTCTCCGAGTTGACCGGGCTCCTCGGTGCGCCCGAGACCTCCCGCGATGAAGGCGATGTTCGACTGCTGCGCTATCGCTACCGCGGCGTCGCGCCCGAACAAAAATCCGGCGTGATCGACGTCACCTTCACCGTCGATCCGAAGTCCAACATCGTGCAGCGCATCGATGGCCTGCTCTTCAATGCAAAGCTGAAGATCGACCTTGTGCCGCCCGCCGCTAAACCTCCGGCCTGAACGATGTCCGCCTCCGAATTCCCGCCCGGCTACTCCCTGTGCACCGCGACCGTCGCCGATCTGCCCGCGATCGTCGCGATCTACAATAGCATCATCCCCGGCCGAATGGTCACGGCCGACCTCGAGCCCGTCAGCGTCGAGGCGCGCCGCCCGTGGTTCGACGCGCATCAGACGCCGCAGCGCCCGATTTGGGTGCTCACGGATGAGGCCGGCACAGTCGTCGCGTGGGTGAGCTTCGACACGTTTTTCCCGCGCGCCGCCTACGATGGCACCGCGATGGTCGCGATCTACCTCGCCGAGTCGCACCGAGGTCGCGGCCTCGGACGCGCGCTGTTGACGACGATCATCGCCCGCGCGCCCTCGCTCGGCCTGCACTCGCTGATCGGCTACATTTTCGGCCACAACGAGCCGAGCCTCCGCCTCTTCACCTCCTTCGGCTTCGAGCGCTGGGGCCACCTGCCGCGCATCGCCATCCTCGACGGTGTCGCACGCGACCTGATTATTGTGGGGCGGCGCATCGCCTAAAGGGTCCTACGCTAAAGTCCCTCGGTGTGAGCAGCGCTCGAGTGGGCGAGCTTAACTCCGCCGCGAGTCCGCTCCACGCCAACGCTTCACGTTGGCGTGCGCAGCGGATTGATCACTCGTACCCCGCTTGGGGTATTCACCCACTTCCCCGGCTGTAAACGTCTTCCGTCGGACACTTAAGGAAGCCGTATCGGTCAAGGTCGGCACACCTTCAACCCAGAGCACCCAGGTATGCCAGCCGTCGCCGCACCGTCATGGAATCCCAAGCTCGAGTCCAATCGCACCGCTCGGGAATTTCCCACCGATGCGACGCTGACTGATCTCTTTGAGCGTCAAGTGGAGTTTCATTCCACCCGGGCGGCTGTCTCCTGCGCGCACGATCCATTTTGGGTGACGCACACCCTCACGTTTGGGGAGCTCAACGAGAAGGCCAATCAGGTCGCGCGCTGTCTCCGCGATCTCGACATCGGCCCCGGCGATATTGTGGGCGTGCTCGTGGAGCGATCGTTTGCGATGGTGATCGGGCTCTTCGGCATCTTGAAGGCCGGCGCGGCTTACCTGCCCCTTTCACCCGATGATCCCACGGAGCGGCTCGCCTACGTGCTCGGCGATGCCAAAGCCAAGCTGCTTCTCGTGCAGCACGCCACCATGGCCAAGGCTCCCGCCGGTTTCGCGGCGCTCGATCTCGAATCTTCCGAACTGTACCGCGGACCAGCGACCAACCTCGGGCGTACCTGCCAGCCCGATGACTTGGCGTATGTGATCTACACATCCGGCTCCACCGGCCGACCCAAGGGCGTCATGATCGAGCACCGGTCGGTCGTGAATCGCCTGCACTGGATGCAACACGCCTACCCAATCGGCGCAAACGACGTACTGCTGCAAAAGACGCCTTACTGCTTCGATGTCTCCGTCTGGGAGTTGTTCTGGTGGGCGCTCGAAGGCTCGAAGCTCACAATTCTGCCGCCGCGCGGTGAGCGCGTCCCGCAGACAATCCTTGAGGTCGTGCGGCGCGACTTGGTGACGGCAATGCATTTCGTGCCGTCGATGCTCAACGTCTTCCTCGAGCATCTCGCGGGCCGTCCTGAAGAGGTCGCCTATTCGCTCGGTACCGTGCGGCGTATTTTCACGAGCGGCGAGGCGCTCAGCCCGGCGCACGTCCAGAAATTCAACGCGATCATCGGCCGCGTGACCGGGTGCCATCTGATCAATCTGTACGGGCCCACCGAAGCCACGGTCGACGCCACCTATTTCGATTGTCCGCCTGGCAAAGACCTCGACCGCGTGCCCATCGGCCGGCCGATCCAAAACATGGAGGCACACATCGTGCACGAGAACCGGCTCGCCGATGCCGGTGAGATCGGGGAACTGCTCCTGTCGGGCGTCGGCCTCGCTCGCGGCTATCTGAACAATCCCGAGCTCACCCAAGCCAAATTTGGCTCGCATCCCGCCCTGCCCGGTGTGCGCGTCTATCGCACCGGCGATCTCGCCCGCCAGTTGCCCGACGGCAACATCGAGTACCTCGGCCGCGAAGACTCGCAGGTAAAAATCCGCGGTCTGCGCGTTGAGCTCGAGGAGATCGAGAATCAACTCCGGCGAATTCACGGCATCGCCGATTGCGTCGTCGCCGTGAAACAGTTCTCCGAAAGCATCGTGCTCATCGTCGCATACTGCGTGACCGATGCACCGCTCGACGCCGATACGCTCAAGCGCCATCTGCGCCAGCAGCTGCCCGAGTACATGATTCCGAATCGCTTTGAGCGAATCCCGGCGATTCCGCTCACGTCGAGCGGCAAGGCTGACCGCAAAGCGCTTCCGGATCCATCCGCCCATTGCCGCACCGTGGAAGTGCCGAGCCCGGCGTCCGCCACCACCCAGAATCCTTTCGCGATCGGCGCTCCGCTTCGCGCATGAGCGACGCCTCCGACATCGCGATCGTCGGCCTTGCCTGCCGTTTCCCCGGCGCGCGCAGTGCCGCCGAGTTTTGGCGCAATCTTGAGCAAGGTGTCGAATCGATCACTCGATTCACTGATGCTGAGATGCTCGCAGCCGGCGTGGCCCCCGAGTTGATCGCGCGACCCGACTACGTGAAAGCATCGCCCGTGATCGACGGGCCCGACCGCTTCGATGCGGCCTTCTTTGGCTACGCCCCGCACGAGGCAATCGCCCTCGATCCGCAGCAGCGCGTCTTGCTCGAGTTAAGCCACGCCGCGCTCGAAGACGCGGGCTGCGATCCCATGCGCTATCGGGGTCACGCCGGCGTGTACGTCGGCTGCGCGATGAACACCTATCTCGGTTACGGCGGCTTAGGTGAGACGCTCGCCGAGACATACATCCCCACCCTCGTCGCCAGCGACAAGGACTTCCTCGCGACCCGCATCTCCTACCAACTCGGCCTTCGCGGCCCCAGCCTTGCCGTCCAGACCGCGTGCTCGACTTCGCTCGTGGCGCTGCACCTCGCGCGGCAGAGCCTGATCAGCGAGGAAACTGATCTCGCCCTCGCCGGCGCCGTGTCGATCCGCGCACCGCATCGCGCTGGGTATCTTTATGACGGCAGCGGCGTCGTGTCGCGTGACGGCCATGTCCGGACGTTCGACGCCGACGCCAATGGCACGGTCTTCGGCAGCGGCGCAGGCGTGGTCGTTTTGAAACGCCTCAGCGATGCACTCGCTGATGGGGATCGGATTCACGCCGTGATCAAAGGCTCCGCGATCAACAACGACGGCGCAGACAAGGCTGGTTACACCGCCCCCAGCGTCGACGGTCAGGCCGCGGCGGTAGTCGAGGCTCTGGCCAATGCCGGTGTCTCCGCCGAGGAACTCTCTTACGTCGAAGCCCACGGCACCGGCACGCCCGTCGGTGACCCCATCGAACTGCGCGCGCTCACCAAGGCATTTCGCGAATTCACTCCGCGTAACGGCATCTGCGCCATCGGCTCGGTGAAAACCAACGTCGGCCATCTCGATGCCGCCGCCGGTATGGCTGGGCTGATCAAGACCGTACTCGCCCTTCAGCACCGCAAGCTCCCCGCCACCCTGAATTTCACTCGCCCAAATGAGGAGATCGATTTCCCTCGCACCCCTTTCGTCGTCAACGCCTCTCTGCGCGACTGGTCGAGCGAGGCAGTGCGCCGCGCCGGTGTGATGGCGACTGGCATGGGTGGCACCAACGCGTTTGTCGTCCTCGAAGAACCGCCCACCTCGAGCACGGCTCACCTCGAAGCGAAGCGCCCGCACGTGCTGCTGCTCTCCGCAAAGACGTCCACTGCGCTCGAAGCCGCCTCCGCGAATCTCGCTGCCTCCCTCGACGAATCGACCAGCACCCCTGATCTCCTCGCTCGCACGGCCCATACGCTACAGGCCGGCCGACGCGTTTTCGAGCATCGCCGCTTCGTGCTCGCAGAGACGTGTGAACAAGCGGTTGCAGCGCTGCGCGACTCACGAGCACCGAAGCACACCAAGGGAAATGTTTCCCGCGATGGAGCTCCACCCGTCGCCTTTCTCCTGCCGGGCGTCGGCGACCAGTACGTAGGCATGGGCCGAGGACTCTACGAAAACTCGGATATCTTCCGTACGGAGATCGATCGCTGCGCAGAAATTCTTCGTCCGTTGATCGGCACGGATATCCGGCAGACGCTCTATCCCGCCCGGTCCGAGCCGACGCCTGCGCCCTCGCGTGGTCTCGATTTCAAGAAAATGCTCGGCCGCTCCGAGGCCGAGCCCGCGTCCGTCGCGAGCGCGACGCTCGATCGCGCCATCGACAATCAGCCGGCGCTGTTTGCCGTGGAGTATGCGCTCGCGCGCCTGTGGCAGCACTGGGGCGTGCAGCCTGCCCGCCTCGTCGGACATAGCATGGGCGAGTACGTCGCGGCGTGCTTCGCCGGAGTATTCTCTCTGGAGGATGCGCTGCGGCTCATCGCCGTGCGGGCAAAGCTCGTGAACGACTTTCCGCGTGGCGCGATGCTTGCCGTCATGGCCTCTGCAGCGGAGCTGACTCCCCTCCTGCCCGCCGGTGTCTCGCTCGCGTTGATCAACGGGCCCAAGCTCTGCGTCGTCGCCGGTCTCGTCGCACCAATGGAAGAGTTTCAACGCCGCTTGCAGGATCGCGCCGCGATCTTTCGTCCCGTGCGCAACGGTCACGCCTTCCACTCCCAGATGCTCGCGCCGATCGTCGAACCGTTCGCGCAAGAGGTTGCGCGGGTGACGCTGTCGGCTCCCACCATCCCATTCATTTCGAATGTCACCGGCACGTGGATCACCGATGTGCAAGCCACCAGCCCGCGATACTGGGCCGAGCATCTTTGCACCACGGCGCGGTTCAGCGATGCTCTCGCGCAGCTCTGGCAATTGCCCGAGCACACGCTCCTTGAGATCGGCCCCGGGCGCACGCTGGGCCTTCTTGCCATGCAGCACCCCGCGCGCGGGAGCCGTGTGCCTTTGAGCGTGGCGTCGCTGCGGCACTCGTACGAAAATCAATCCGACCTCGAACTCATCCTTCAAAGCGCCGGCAAGCTCTGGGTCGCCGGGACGCCGCTCGCCAGTGAGCAGTTCGAACCTAAATCGGCCCACCAAAAGATCACGCTGCCTACCTACCCGTTCGAGCGGCAATCCTACTGGCTGCCGCCGCGGACCGCTGCCACCGCAGCAAAGGCAGGCGAATTCAAGACCGACCTGTCCCGGTGGACCTACGTGCCATCATGGGCGCGAGTCTCTTGCCCGACTGAGCGCCCGGAGAATAAGAAACAGCCTTCGCCTCTTTGGCTGATCCTCGCGGACGAACCCGCCTTCGCCGAGCAATTGTGCGGACACCTCATCAAGCGCGACGCCGACTTCGTGGTCGCGCGCTTCAGCACCGCACATGCACGCAAAAGCGAAGACGCGTGGGAAATCTCACCTGCCTCGATCGACGACTACCGTCAGCTTCTCACCGCTGTCAGCACCCGCGCCGCCTCAGGCCTGAATGTGATTCACCTCGGCGCTCTCTCACCACGCCTGCGTACACCCGCCACGGGCTACGATCCGCTGCGCGAGGAACTCGGCTTCCACAGTGCCATGACGCTCGTGCAAGCCATCGGTGAGCTGCGTCTCTCGATGCCAATTGCTCTCGGGCTCGTCACCGCACAAGCCCACGAAGTCACCGGCGAGGAAGCCTTGAATCCACTCGGGGCCATGCTGGCCGGCCTCAGCGGCGTAATCCCGCGCGAGCATCCCAACATCGCAAGTTTTACCATCGATCTGGCTGCGAATAATCCCACTTCGGCCACTGCGGAGGATGTGCTGCGTGAGTTCGATCACCCGGTCGCGCGCGCCACGATCGCTTATCGCGGAAAGTTTCGCTGGGCGCGGACATTCCGCGCCGAAAAACTCGCGCCCACCTCCGCGCCCGCGACGCCACTTCGCCCCCGCGGCGTATATCTCATCACTGGCGGCACCGGCGGCATCGGTCTCACGATCGCCCGCCATCTTGCGCAGGCTTGTCAGGCGCGGCTCATTCTCACGCGCCGCTCCCCGCTACCGCCGAAGGAGGAATGGACCACGCGACTCGCCGACGGCTCGTTAGCTGATTCGGAGCGACGTATCGTCGAGGCGATCCAGGAAATCGAATCGATCGGCGCCGTCATCGAGGTGCACGAGGCCGATGTCACCGACCACGCCCGTTTGCGCCGTCTCGTGAACGCCACGGTGGAAAAACACGGCTCGTTGGACGGCGTAATTCACACGGCCGGCCTGCTGCGCGAAGGCGTCATCGAGCTCAAGTCGCTCGAGACGAGCGACGCAGTACTGCGCCCCAAGGTGCAGGGCACGCTCGGCTTGTTCGACGCCATTCGCGACGTGAAGCCGGACTTCTTCGTTCTTTTTTCGTCCGCCTCGTCCGTGATCGGTTTTCACGGCCAGAGCGACTACGCGGCCGCCAATGCGTTTCTCGATGCGTTTGCGTCCTACGCCAATTCGCATTCCGATTTTCCGACCGTCTCGATCGGCTGGCCCGCGTGGCGCGATGTCGGCATTCTCACTGCCGCCAAAAAATCCGCCGATCTCGAAAGCCGGCGCGTCGCGGCCCAACAGCGGGCGATCCTCGCGAAAGATGGTGTCGAGATTTTCCATCACCTGATCACTGCACCGCAAAGCCCGCATGTCATCGTGAGCCCGCGCGATCTCGAGTTCGTCATCGCCGAGGCCGGCGCTCCCTTAGCCGCCACTCCCTCACCGTATGCGTCGGCACCTGCCGATATACTACCGGCCAACCAGCTCCACGTGCGCGCTGCGGCAGTCGATGAGCCAAGGGACGAGGTCGAGCGCGCGATCGCAGCCATGTGGACGTCAGCGCTGAATGTCACGCCCATCGGCGTGCATGAACGTTTCCTCGATCTCGGCGGGCACTCGCTGATGGCGATGCGCATCGTGAGCCAGCTCCGCACCACCTACGCCATCGACTTCACACTGCGACAATTCTTCGAGCACCCAACCATCGCGGGGAATGCCGCCGCGGTGCAGGCTGCCGTGCTCGCGGAGATCGAAAGCCTCCCTGAGTCCGCGGAAAGCTCCCTGTCCGCATGACCGCTTCACTCGAATCTCTCGTGGCGGCGTCCTCCCCCGCTAAGACCGTCCAGCTTGCGAAGGAGACGATGCCCTTTCTCGCCGATCATGGTGTCCAGGGTGCCACCATCGTTCCCGGTGCCCTCTATCTTGCGCTCGCGCTGCGCGACTACAATGCCACGCGCTGGCTACCGGTGGTACGCTTTGCCCAAATTGAATTCCGTCGTCCCGTGATTCTTGGCCGCCAACCGGTCGCTATCACGATCGAATCAAAGCCGCTCACAGAACACTGCATGCGCTACGCGTTCCGCGAGCTGGGCACTTCGGATGAAAGCGACAGCCCCGACGTGACATTCGAGATCCGGGGAGGCTTCGAACAAGATATCGCTCCGCCCCCGCAAATGTCCCCCCGAGAAGAGTTCCAGCGCACCGCTGGTGCACCGATGGAGCGGGAGGAATTTTACCGTCGGCTCAACGAACACGGCAACCAATACGGCCCCTGTTTCCAAGGCCTGCAACGCCTGTGGCGAAAAGACGATGAAGTGCTTGCGCGTCTTGCCCTCACTCGCGGCCTTGAGGAATTTCTCCTCGATCCACTTGCAGTCGATGCAGCGGTGCAGTCGCTGGCCGCGGTTGCACTCGACCACGCCCAAACCCTCGTCCTTCGCTCCATCGAGGAAATCACTTTTCACGGCGCTCCACATTCCGTCGAGAGCTGGGTGCACGCAAAAGCGCGCCCAGCCGGCGTCACGGCGAACATGCTCATCGGCGACATCGAAGTTCGCGACGACACGGGCGATTGCTGGCTCCAACTGCGCGGCGTCACGTGGGTTCGGCAGGATTTGCCACACGCGACCTCGCCCATTCGCGAATTTGCCGTGGCCGCTACGTTCACCGCCGAGCCGATTGCCGAGGTCTTTCGTTTTTGGAGCGACACGACGTCCCTACAGACGCGGACGACGTTCGCACCTTATGGGCAGGTTTTTCAACAGCTCCTCGATCCGCGAAGTCTTCTCCGCCGAAATCGCACCGGCTGTAATGTGCTGCTCGTAAACCCAGCCGATTGGGTCGCTCCCGCAGCCTCTTTATCCCTGCCCAAATTCCCAGATGCAGAGCGGCATTTTTCCGGGCTCGACCGCGTGACGCTGCCCAACGGTCTCGAGATCGCTCACCTGAATCGGTATGAGACCGACTACGTGTATCGTGAGATATTCACGGACCGCTGCTACCTGCGTCACGGCATCCGCCTGCCGGCTAATGGCACCGTCATCGACATCGGCGCCAACATCGGCCTCTTCACGCTTTTCGTGCGCAGCGAGGCACCTGACGCGACGGTCTTCGCCTTCGAGCCAAGCCCGGCGGCCTTTCGTGCCCTGCAGGCCAATTGCGCGGGCTACGGTCCGAATCTCACCGCGATCAACGCCGGCGTGGGCGAGCGCCGCGGCGAAGCGACCCTCACCTGTTACGAAAAATCCTCGGTCTTCTCGAGCTTCCACGCCAATGCTGTGGAGGACGGCCAAGCGATCCGTGCTGTCGCCGAAAACGTCGCGCGTGAAGCCACTGGCGGCGTAGAAAACGACCCCGCGCTCATCGACGAGTTGCTCACCGATCGCCTGCAGGCGCGCACGGTCACGTGCCCGATCGTTTCTGTTTCCGATATCATCCGCGACCACCAGTTGAAGCGTATCGATCTCCTCAAAATCGACGCCGAGAAATGCGAAGAAGAAATCCTGCGCGGGATCGACGAAGCGTATTGGCCGCTGATTGCCCAAGTCGTGATCGAGGTACACGACCGGACGCGTCAGCTCCTCGACCGAGTTGTCGGGCAGCTCACAAAACACGGGTTTCACTGCGCAGTCGTCGAAGAGGCACTTCTCACCGGCTCCGGACTTTTCAATGTCTACGCCGCGCGTGAATCCTCGAAACTCGTCGCAACCGAAATCGCCGACGCCAGCGCTCCGCTTGCGACTATTCGCCGTGCCGCCAACGACTTCCTCGCCGCACTGACCACGTTCGCCCACGCGACGACTACACCGACGATCCTCGCGATCACCCCGACCGATCCTCGCTCGCTCACTCCCGAAGTGGCGAAAGCATTTGCATCGCTCACCGACGACCTCGTCGCTCGCGCGAGAAACATCCGCGGCATCCACGTGATTCCGCCCAGCGAAATCACTGCGCGCTACCCATCCCGCGATTTTCATCAGGCGGATGCCCAGCAATTGGGCCATATCGCGTACACCCCAGAGGGCTTCGCGGCCATCGGCACAGCAGTATATCGGCGGTTCGCCGCACTGCATCGGCGCCCGCTCAAGGTGATCGCGCTCGATTGCGATCACACCCTCTGGGTCGGAGGCTGCGGCGAAGACAGTACGATGGCCGTGGCCGTCACGCCACCGCATCGGGCGCTTCAAGAATTCATGCTCCGTCAGCGCGAGCGCGGGATCCTGCTTTGTCTCTGTTCGAAGAACGATGCCGCCAATGTCTGGGCCGTGTTTGATCGCCACCCGGACATGGTGCTCCGTCGCGAGCACATCACGGCCGCTCGGATCAACTGGGAGCCGAAGTCGGTCAACCTCCGCTCACTCGCCCAAGCACTCCATCTCTCCAGCGACAGCATTCTCTTCCTCGACGACAATCCGACTGAGTGCGCCGAAGTGCGCGCGCATTGTCCGGAGGTCACAGTGGTCCAGCTTCCGGCCGATCCCGACGCTATCCCCCGCTATCTTGAGCACGTTTGGGCCTTCGATCAGGGAAACATCACCGCTGATGACCAGGCACGCGCGCAGCGCATGACCGAGGATGCCCATCGTGAGAAGTTTCGCGAAGAAGCTCCCACACTGCAGTCGTTCATCGCCGGACTTGACCTGAAGGTCGATCTCTTCGCCCCAACGCCCGATGACTTCGAGCGCCTTGCTCAACTGACGCAGCGGACCAACCAATTCAATTTCTCCACGATCCGACGCACCGAGAGCGAACTACGCCACTATCTCGGCACGCCGAACCATCGTGCCCTCGCTGTGCGCGTCGCGGATCGCTTTGGCGACTACGGCCTAGTCGGGCTCATTCTCGTCGAAGAGGGCCGCGACTACATTCGCATCGACACGTTTTTGCTAAGCTGCCGGGTGCTAGGCCGCGGCGTTGAACATCGGATGTTCGCCGGCATCGGCCAACTCGCTCAGGCTGCCGATAAAGCGAGTATCGAATTCTCGCTCTTCGCCACAGAACGCAATCAACCCGCCCGCGATTTCGTCGCAACGCTCGAGGCCGAACCAATCGCGCGCCCCGACCTCAGCGCGACGCATCGCATCGCATCCTCGATTGCGGCTCACCTCAGATACGCCCCGGACACAGCGCGTGCCGCAGAGAGCGCTGACACGTCAATTCCAACATCCCCTGCCACAACACCTCTTTTCGACGAGACGATCGAGACGGTTGCCGCACTCGACAGCGCCCCGGCACTCGCCCAGGCGGTTGAGGCGCACCGCCTGCGTGCCGCCGGTTTCGCCGTCAACGAATCCGTCGGCGGCCCCGAGACCGTGACGGGACAACTGCTCCGGATCTGGCGAAAAGCCCTTCGCAATCCCCAACTCGGCCTTGACGACCGCTTCATGCAGGCCGGCGGCTCTTCACTGACAGCCGTGACGATTGTCGCGGCGATCCGCCGCGAATTCGACCAGCCTCTGACCATCGCCGAGTTCTTCGAGTCGCCGACCGTGCGCCTGCTTAGCGAGAAGCTCTCGCCCAAACGAGCAGCCGCAGTCACGCCCAACTCGGCTCTCGCGCGCGGCGCGCGCCGCGCCCAGCGCGCTGGAAGGAAACTCGCATGAGCCTCGATACGATCGCCGTGGTGGGTGTGGGCAACATCGGCTCCAGCGTGGTGGCCGATCTCGTGTTGCATGGGCTCCATGCAATTGCGGTCGATGTCGACGACGCAGCGCTCGATCGGGCCCGCGAAGAGATCGTGCAAGCGGTGCGTTTCGCCCCACTGCTTGCCAAAGAGGCGCCGAAACTTTCCCGGGAAGCCACCCTCGCCCGCATCACCTTTACGACCGATCTCACCGCGGTGTCCGCGGCTGGCTTCATCATCGAAAACGTCACCGAAGATTGGAAGATCAAGGCATCGCTCTACCGCCGTCTCGACGAGATTGCACCCGCCCACGTGTGCCTCGGCGTGAATACCTCGTGCATCGCGATCACACGGCTCGCTCGTATCACACGGCGGCCAGACAAAGTCGTCGGGATGCACTTGATGAACCCGGTGCACCTCAAACCCGCGGTCGAAGTGATTCGCGGCGGGGAAACATCCGACGCCACACTCGCGATCGTCGGTCAGTTGTTCACTCGATTGAAAAAGGAAGCCATCGTCGTGAACGATGGCCCTGGCTTCGTCTCCAATCGCATCTCTCACCTCTTCATGAACGAGGCCATCGCCGTGTTACAGGACGGCATTGCCACGCCCGCGCAGATCGACGCCATTTTCAAAAAATGTTTCGGACACAAGATGGGCCCGCTCGAAACTGCGGATCTCATCGGGCTCGATACCGTGATGCGCTCGCTCGACGTGCTGCACGAATCGGTCGGCGATCCGAAATTTCGCTGCTGCGATCTGCTGCGTCGCAAAGTCGCCTCCGGCGAATGCGGCCGGAAAAGCGGTCGCGGCTTTTATCCCTATCCCGAGGCCAATCATCAACCCGCCAGCGTCTCATGACCCCCACCGACACCAACGCACACAAGGAGGCAATCCGCGCCTTCATCAATCGCTCCATCAATCTCGAGGGCTTCGATAACAACGCCGATCTGTTCGAGTCCGGCATCGTCAACTCGCTCTTCGCGGTTCAGCTGATGACTTTCCTCGAGCGGACCTATCGCATTGTCGTCGATGCCGATGATCTCGACATCGCCAACTTCCGCTCGATCGATTCAACCGCCGCTTTCGTCGCCCGCAAGCTGCAGGCCCGCGCCGCCTGAGCCCGCGAGCGCCCCCCCATGTCCCGTCCTCTCAACGACGCGCAAGCGCAGCGCTTCGCGGAATTCGAGGCTTTCGCAGCGCAGCACGTTGCGCCTCAGGCCGCGGCATGGGATCGCGCCCAGGCGATTCCGCGTGCTGCGCTCGCTGCACTTGGCGCCGCCGGCTATTTTGGCGTCACGCTCTCCCGCGAACACGGCGGCCAGGGATGGGACGCCGTTACGTTTGGCCTGCTCAACGAGTCGCTGGGCCGCTTCGACTCCGCGTTCACCGATTACGTGACGGTGCAGGCGATGGTCGCGATGACGCTCGCGAAATGGGGCACCACGGATCAGAAGCGCGAGTGGCTGCCAGCTCTCGCTCGCGGAGAAAAGCTCGGTGCCTTCGCGCTCACCGAGCCCGGTGGTGGCAGCGATCTCACCGCGATGAACACGCAGTTCATCCGCACGAGCGATGGCCTCACCCTCCGCGGCGAAAAGAAATGGATCAGCGGTGGACAACTCGCCGACATATTTCTCGTTTTCGGCAAACTCGGCGACCTGCCCCTGGCGTGTCTCGTCCCACGCGATGCCGTCAGCCTGGAGATCGAGCCCATTACCGATCTGCTCGGCTTCCGCGCCGCGGGTCTCGCGCAACTACGCTTCCGCGATGTGCGCGTGCCCGACACCGCACTCGTGGGCAAGCCGGGCTTCGCTTTTTCTCACGTCGCGCCTGTAGGACTCCACTATGGCCGCATCAGCACCGCCTGCTCGGCCTGCGGCTTGTTGCGCGGCTGCTTCGAGGAAAGCACCGCCTACTCGTCGCGTCGGACCCTCAGTGGTAGGGCAATCGGTGACATGGGCATGATTCAGACTCTCATCGCTCGGATGGGCACCGATCTCGAGGCCGCACGCCTGTTGTGCTGGGCCGCATGCCGGAGTGAGGACGAACATTCGCCCGAGAGTTTCACTCAGGTGATGACGGCGAAGTACTTTGCCTCCCGCGCCGCAGTGCGCGCGGCCGCCGATGCGATCCAAGTGCACGGCGCGGCGGGCTGCCACGAATCCTCGCCGATCGCGCGCTATTTTCGCGCGAGCAAGATCATGGAAATCATCGAGGGCACCACGCAGGTGCACGAGCGCATCCTCGGGGAAACCTGGGTAAAGCAGGCGAAGTAAGCCGCCCGCATTTCGCGGTGCTTCTTTCTCCGCGCGTCACATCTATTCCGTCTGCGCGCCGCACACCGCTAGCTGCTTGCGCAACTCTCCTGCGAGCGACGTCACATAGGGCGCCACCATGATGGTTTCATGCATACCCGGGACGAAGTGCACTGCGACCTTTTCGCCCGCGAGTTCGCGCCATCCATGCGCGTGATCAAACGAGGAGTAAAACGGATAGCCCTTCGTGCGGAGCAGCGCGACCGGACCGCGGTAGGGACGCGGGTGAAAGTTGTTCAAGGCGCGCAGGTGCGCTTGCCACAGTTGGCGTTCGCCGGCTGACACGTCCTTGAGGTCCACGAGCAGCTCGACTTCGCGGCCCTGCTTCGGCGTTTCTCGGCCGAGAAGATGAAGGATTTTTTTCGCCGCAGTCTGCGCCTTCCAGACCACAAAACGCACACGCGTGCGCGCTGGCCACCGCCACCATCGTCCGATCCAGAAGCCGACATTGCCGATGAACTTCACCGCCGAGCGCGGCGACCAGTGAATGCGATCATGCCCGCGATTCGCCGGCCACGCGTCCATCAATGCAAGCAGGCACACGCGCTCGCCCGCGGCTTCGAGCTGGCAAGCCATTTCATACGCGATGTTGCCACCGAAGCAGTAGCCGCCGAGCCGGTAAGGCCCATTCGGTTGGATGCGGCGAAGCTCCTCGACGTAGTGCTTCGCCATGCTCTCGACCGTGGGAAACGCGGCGATCTGCTCCGGCTCGCAGGGCTTGAAGGCGTACACCGGCTGGTCGTCTCCGAGTTCGCCCGCGAGGTTGGAGTAGCCCCAAAGATTTCCGCCGCCCATACCATGCGCGAGAAACAGCGGAGGCCGCGATCCCTTTGGCTGGATCGCAACGAGCGTCGCGGGAGCGGCTTTTCCTTGCGCGCGCATGAGCGCGGCCAGTTCGGCAACCGAGGGCGCTTGAAACAACGCCGCGACGGGCAGCTGACAATCGAGCACCTTTTCGATTTCCAAAACAAGGCGCACCGCGAGCAGCGAGTGTCCGCCGAGATCGAAGAAGCGATCATGCACGCTGATCGGCGCAGTGTGGAGCACCCGTTCCCAAATCTCGGCAAGCTGAGCTTCGAGCAGGTCGCGCGGAGCGACGTGCACCCGCGAGCCTTCGGCCGCCACGAGCTCCGCGGCCGCCAGCGCGCCGCGATCGATCTTCCCATTCGCCGTCCGCGGGATCGCCGCGATGGTGATGAACGCCGAGGGAATCATCTGCTCCGGCAGCGTCCGGCGGAGAAAGGCGCGAAAATCCATGTCACGCTCACGCCGGATGCCGGCGTTGGGCTCGATGTACGCGACGAGCCGCCGATCGCCATCGCGCTCGACCGCGACCACCACGGCGTCATGCACGCCCGGGTGCACGCGCAGCACTGACTCGATCTCCGCCGGCTCGATGCGGAAGCCGCGGATCTTGAGCTGCTCGTCGCCCCGGCCGAGGTATTCGAGATTCCCGTCGCTCCGATAGCGGCAAAGGTCGCCGGTGCGGTAGAGCCGTGCCTCCGGATGCGCCGAAAAAGGATGCGGCACGAAGCGCTCGGTGGTCAGCGTGGGCCGATCCAAATAGCCGCGCGCAACGCCCGCTCCACCGATGAAGAGTTCGCCAGCGACGCCGATGGGCACCAGCTCGCGGTGACGATCGAGCACGTACAGCTCGGTGTTGGCGATGGGCCGACCAATCGTCGCCCGTGCGCCCGACACGCGCCGCGTGAAGGTCGAATACGTCGTCGTTTCCGTCGGACCATACAAATCGTAGACGTGCCGCACATGGGGCTTCGCATAGATTTGATCCACGAGATCGGCCGGCAGCGGTTCCCCGGCGAGGTTTACGATTTCGACCGATGGAGGCAAGCCGAGCTGCAGAACCTGCCGCATCACCGAGGGCACAGTGTTGATAAGCACCACCTCGTTGGCCGCGGGCAGCGCCGGCAGCGCAAGCGGATTTTCCGCGAGAATGACTTTTCCACCCGTGCACAGCGGCACGAAAATCTCGAAAACCGAAAGATCGAAGCAGATCGAAGTACCGGCGAGGACGCCGCTCAACTCGCGCGACGTGAACACTGTCTCCGCCCAGCGAATGAACGCGATCGCATTGCGGTGCTCGATCGCCACGCCCTTCGGTCGGCCCGTCGAGCCCGACGTGTAAATCACATAGGCGAGATCGCCGCTCTGCACCTTTGGGACCCAGAACAGCGGATCCAACTCGCGTCCCGCACCGGCAAGCTCGTCCACGACGACCACCTTGCTCGAACTCGGCGGCAACGATGGCAGCAAGCTGCGCTGCGTCGCCACGAGGGCCGCTCCCGAGTCTTGCAAGATGAACGCCAGCCGCTCCAAGGGATACGCCGGGTCCATTGCCACGTACGCGCCACCCGCCTTGAGGATCGCGAGCAGCGTGACGATCATCTCGATATCTCGTGTGAGAAAGACGGCCACGCGTGTCTCGCGGTTTACGCCGAGCTTACGCAGATGTCGCGCGAGCGCGTCGGCGCGCTCGTTCAACTCTCCGTAACTGATTCGTCGCGTGCCCGCGACCAACGCCTCGCGCTGCGGATGTTGATCGGCTCGCGCTTCGAACAGCCGGTGCAGTCCACCTTCGATCGCGAAGTCTTGCTGCGTGCGGTTCCAGTCGACGATCAGTTGCCGCCGCTCTTCGGTGGTCAGAATCGGCAGGCGCGACACTGGCTTGGCCGCATCGTCGACGACGCTTTCGAGCAGGGTCTGAAACTCTCCCAGCATCCGCCGAATCGTGGCCGCCTCGAAGAGGTCCGTGCTATACTCCATCACGAGATCGATGCCGTCGCCTTTCTGCTCGGCCACGAGCGTGAGGTCGAAGCGCGCCGTGCCGGGATCGACTTCGAGCGAGGTGAACCTAAGGCCGGGTAACTCCATGCCGTCACTGGCGCCCGCCTGTAAGGTAAACATCACCTGCACGAGTGGCAGATAGCCGGCGGCGCGCGCGGGCTTGAGTTCCTCGATGATCTTGTCGAACGGCACGTCCTGGTTCGAGAGCGCCTCCAGCACGGTGTCTTTGACGCTCGCCAGAAGGATTTGGAAACTCGGATCAGCGGAAACGTCCGTGCGCACGGCGAGCGTATTGACGAACAGCCCAATCAGCTCCTCCGTCTGCGGCTGCGCGCGACCAGCGGTGGGCACACCCACGATGATGTCTGACTGCCGCGTCAGCCGCGACAGCAGCACCTGAAACACCGCGAGCAGGGTCATGAAGAGCGTGGCGTCTTCACGTTGGCCCAACTCCTTCGCCGCGGCGACGAGTGCCGACGGCAGCGGATGCCGCATCAGTGCTCCGCGGAAACTGATCGTCTCAGGTCGCGGCGAATCGGTCGGCAAATCGAGCAGCACGGACGCGCCTGCCAGCTTGCGTTTCCAGTAGACGAGTTGTCGCGCCACTGCTGCGCCGACCAACGACGACTGCTCTGCGCGGGCGTAGTCCGCATATTGCAATCGCAGCGGCGGCAACTCGGCGGCCTGCTCCGTGGTGAAACCGATGTAGAACGCCTGCAGCTCGCGACGAAAGATCCTCCAAGACCACAGGTCTGAGGCGATGTGGTGCAGCACCACCGCGAGCACATACTCGTCATCCCGCAGGCGATACAGCGAAGCGCGCAGCATCACCTCCCGCCCCAAGTCGAAGGGTCGCCTGCATTCTGCATTGAGGAGAGCTTGCAGCGTGGTTTCCGCGGTAGCATCCGTGCGCAGGTCGGTCTCCGTCAGCGGCGCCGCGCCGATCGCGATCCGCCTCGGACGCGGTTCGCCTTGCACCACCTCGATGCAGGTTCGCAGTACCTCATGGCGCATCATCACTTCCTTGATTGCAGCGGCGAGAGCCACCGAATTCAGCACGCCGGAGATGCGCACGGCAAAGGGCACATTGTACACCGCGCTCTCCGGCAGCAGCTCGTGAAAGAACCACATGCGGCGCTGCGCCGAGGATAACACCGGTTCGGTCGTACCAACCGAACCGGCCGCCTCGCCGGCTGCTGGCTCGGCGGACCTCTTCTGTCCAGAGAGCCGCGACTGCAAAAGCGCACGCTTGGCGTCGGAAAGATTGGCCCGTCGATCTGTGAGTTCGACCATGGGCGGCGTCACGAGGCTGAAGTTTGATCGCACCGGAGAAGCAAGAGCACCATGCGGAAACCGACCCACACCGACTCGTTTCGCTCCAAACGGCCGCGCTTTTCGGGGCATCAAATACCCGCAAACCCGGCGGGACTTCACCCCATCCCAGTCCGTTGCAGAGAATATGCGAGAAAGTGACTTTGCGGTCGCACCGAAAACGTCGGCGGTGGTCGATACCGGCGGCCGTGATCTCACTCTTTTCCGCCCCCCGTCTTACTTTGTCCGACGATGAAGTTCACGTCTGGTATTTGCGCGCGCATCCAACAAGCCACGCGAGTTACGCCGCCGTAGCCAAACCTCTGCTCGACGAGGTGGAGCAGCGTCGGGCCGCGGCGTTTTCGCACTGGCCGTCACAGTTCGAGTTTGTGGTCGGCCGAGCGTTCCTGCGGTGGACGCTCGGCCGTTATTTGTCGGTCGAGCCCGCGTCGCTGCATTTTCAACCCAACCAATACGGCCGCCCCGAGTTGATCGGTGGATCAAAGCTTCAATTCAACCTTTCCCACTCCGGCGGCCTGATCGCCTTGGCCATCGCCTATGGGCACGAAGTCGGTCTCGACGTGGAGCACTCCCGCGCGCATCCGCTCGATGCGGAAGTCGCCGAAGAGCATTTTGCTCCGAGCGAATTCGCTGACTATGCGAGCCAATCCACTCCCGCCGCGCGGCACACGCGGTTCCTCGAATACTGGACGCTCAAAGAGGCGTATCTCAAAGCCCGTGGCACCGGCCTCGCCCTCCCGCTGCATCGATTTTCCTGCACGTGGACCGATCCCCGGCAGGTGCAGCTTACAATTCACCCCGCCGTCAGCCCCGATGCCACGTGGCAACTCTCATTGCTCCAGCCGCCGCCTGATTTTACTGCATCGCTCGCGGTGCGTATCACGCTCGGCCGGCAACTCCAGATCGTGGAACGCGTGCTCGGGTTGGAGAAGTTGTTCGCGCCTCCTCTTGCAGCGACCGGCTAATCATTCCTGCGGAGCGCTCGTGACCACGACCGAAACCGGCAACAGGTAGCCAATCCCTGGCAGGTTTTGAATCCAGCGCGGCCCTACTTCGGGTTCGCCGAGCTTGCGGCGCAAGCGCCAGACCAAGGTATCAAGCGCCTGCGAACTCCCCTGTCGCTTCTCCCAGATGCGCGCGAGAATGTCCTCGCGTGAGACTGGCTTGCCCGGTTGCGCGCTCAGCAAATCGAGCAGACGAAATTCCGTAGCGGTCAAAGAGACCGCTCGGTCACGTTGTGCGGCCTGCCTGTGTGCGAGATCGACGACCAAATCGCCGAACCGAAGCCGCCGATTTTCGGTGGTGGTCTGTGCCGGATTCCGACGCAACAGGGCCCGCACCCGCGCAACGAATTCACTAGGATCGCATGGCTTGCCGAGATAGTCGTCCGCCCCTCCTTCGAGGCCACGCACCCGTTCGGCCACCGAATTTAAGTCCGTGAGCATCAGCACAAGCGGGCTCCGCCCTCGACTCCGAAGTGCCGCGAGCACCTCCCATCCGTCGAGTCCAGGCAATCGAACATCCAGCACTATCAGGGCCGGCGGTTGCGTGCCGCACAACTCCAAGGCGGTTTCGCCGTCGCCGCATTCGAGGGTTACATAGCCTGCATCGCGCAAAAGGCGTTTATATAATTTCCTGAGCGCAGGATCGTCGTCGACGATAAGAATCGGCGGAGATGCACTCATGTAACCTGCCGTCAGATTGAAATGAGGTGTCATTCTGCGCAAGAGTTTTGCCGCCAATGTATAGGCGTTGAAAGGTGTGATCCACCAATGCACTGCGTGAAAATGTGAGTTCATTGTGAGTCCAGAACACGCCAAGCGAGACGAAGGAAGGATGTTCCCATGCGTATCCGCTTCTCCCACCTGCTGGTCATTCTCGGCGCGGTTGTTGCGCCTTTCGTGTCGGCCGATGAGCCCACACCCAGCCTCACCGCCGACGAGGCGTTGGCCCGGCTCGTCGAGGGCAATCGTCGCTTCACGTCCGGCGAAGTCGTTCACCCACACCAGACTGCCGCGCGCCGCATCGAGCTCGCAAAAGGCCAATCACCCATCGCGGTTGTCGTCACGTGCTCGGATTCGCGCGTTTCGCCCGAATTGTATTTTGATCAAGGGCTCGGTGATCTCTTCGTAATTCGCAACGCAGGCAATGTGATCGACGATCACGTGCTCGGCAGCATCGAGTACGCCGTCGAGCATCTGCATGTCTCGCTCATCGTGATCGTCGGCCACGAAAAATGTGGCGCGGTCGCCGCCACGGTCGCGGGTGGCAAGGTGCCTGGCCATATCGGCAGCATCGTCGAGTCGATCGCTCCCGCCATCGAAGCCGCAAAGGATCAGCCCGGCGACAAGGTCGATAATACCGTGCGCGCCAACGCCCGTCACTCCGCTGATCAAGTCTGCCACGACGAGCCGATGCTCGGCGAGGCGATCCACAGCGGTAAAGTGAAGGTCGTGTCGGCCCGCTACGAACTCGCGACCGGCCGAGTCGAAATCCTCTAACCTGCTTCGCGCGCCCCGGCTATGAAACGTCTGACCATCACTCGCAAGATCGCCTACGGTTTCACGGCCTTGGTCTTGATCTCTGGCCTGCTAGGCGGATTCGCCGTCTCCAGCATGCGCCTCGTGCAAAGCGCCGCACGCACGCTCGCGACCGAATTCGTGCCGGAGGTCGATGTCTCGAGAAATCTCGAGCGTGATCTCGACGCCGTTCAACTCGCAATCCGCAGCTACGGCTTCACGGCCGAGCGCTCCTACCTCGAGGAAGCTCGCAAGGGCCTCAAACTTGCTCATCGGGACATCGATGATGCGCAGAAACTCGCCGAGGCGCATCCCAATCTGGTGAAACTCCGGGCCGATATCGGCAAAATCCAGGAATCGTTCAAAGCTTACGAGCGGGCAATCGATGCCACTGAGGCGCGCAATCTCGCACTCGCGACCAAGCGGAAGGCCCTCGATACCGCAGCCACCGGTTTCATCACCAACATCGATCTCCTGATCGAAAGCCAGAAAGCCAGGCTGCAGAAAGAGATCAACCAAGGTGAGGAGCCGAACCCGCTCAACCAGCGCGTCCGCAAGCTCGTGCTCGCGCAGGAAATTCGCGGCCTCGGGAACGCGGCGCGCATCTCGGCCTTCAAGGCGCAGGCGCTACGGGACAATGCCATCTTCAGCGAAAGCTTAAAAAACTTTGAACCGATGGACGCTCGTTTCACCGAGCTTTTCGGTTTGTTGAAAGTTCAATCCGACATCGACGAACTCAATCGCGTGAAAAAGGAGGCGTACGCTTACCGTGAATGCGTCAGTGGCGTGATGGAGGACAGCGTGGCTCTTTCAGAGATAGGAAAACAGCGCCTCGAAGCCGCGACCATCGTGCTCGGCCTCGCCGACGACATGGCGTCGACGGGCATGAAGCGCACCGTCGAGGCAGCGGATTCGTCCAATGCCCGTCTGGCGATTTCTAGCTCGGCCATCCTCGTCGGTGCGGGTGTCGCACTCGTGACCGGCGTTGTCATCGCGTTCGCGATCATTCGTGGCACGAGCCGGGTGCTGACCCGCGTGGCCGATGGACTAAACGAAACGTCCGAGCACGTCAGTACCGCGGCAAACCAAGTCGCCTCCGCGAGCCAGTCGCTCGCCGAGGGCTCCAGTGAACAGGCTGCCGGCCTCGAGGAGACGAGCGCCTCGCTCGAGGAGATGGCGTCGATGACCAAGCGCAATGCCGATGGCGCCCAGCAGGCGAAGGAAATTTCCAATCTCACCCGTCGCTCAGCCGATGTCGGAGCCGAACACATGCAGGAGATGCGTCAGGCGATGGCCGCCATCAAAGCCTCATCGGACGAAATCGCCAAGATCGTGAAGACGATCGACGAGATCGCTTTCCAAACCAATGTCCTCGCGCTCAACGCCGCAGTCGAGGCCGCGCGCGCTGGCGACGCGGGCATGGGCTTTGCCGTGGTCGCGGACGAAGTCCGCAGCCTTGCGCAGCGCTCCGCGCAATCCGCCCGAGAAACGACCGCGAAGATCGAAGATGCTATCCGCAAGAGCGAGCACGGCGTCGTCATCTCGGCCAAAGTCGCTGAGGCGCTCACCGATATCGTGGAAAAAGCCCGCCGCGTGGATACGCTGGTGGCCGAAATTGCCACCGCTTCGTCCGAGCAGAGCCAAGGTATCAGCCAAGTGAATACAGCCCTCTCGCAGATGGACAAGATCACACAGTCCAATGCCGCGGGCGCAGAGGAAGGCGCCGCCGCAGCCGAGGAGCTCAGCGCGCAAGCCATCGCGATGCAGAAATCCGTCGTCGAACTCCGCAGCTTGATCAGTGACCGTGTGATCGTAGCGGAAAAGCCGAAGGCCAGTGCCGCTCCGTCTCACTCTAAAAACCTTCGTCGGCCGGCCCTCGCGACACCCAAGCTCGCGCATAAATCCGCTCCGCGTGAGGCGATGCTGCAGTTCTAAGCAGGCTGCTCAGTTCGCGCTCAAACGCGCCAACACTTCACCGAGAAGATAAATCGACCCGGTGACGACCACGACGTCGTCGGGGCCGCCCGCGGTGCAGCCGCCCACTTCAGGAAACAGCTCCTCGACGCGGGCTCGAATCACTCGACCACGAAACGAAGCCGGTACGAGCGCCTCCAGCTCAGCATGGCTGCAGGCGCGCGACTGATTCGGCACGACGAAATGAATTTCCCGCGCGTAGCGTGCGATGGTCTCGATCAAGGGCTGCGCACGAGCGGCACCGAGCACGCCCGTGATCACGACCGGCGCGCGACCCGTCTCGGCGGTGAGATGCGCGAGGCTTGAATCGAGTACGCGAGCTCCGTCGGGATTGTGCGAGGCATCAAGTATCGCAAGGCGGCCACCAAGACGCACCCGCTGCCAGCGACCGGGCCAGTCGACGTGAGTAAGTCCCTGCTTCACCGCAGCCGCATCGGTGCGCCACTTCGCGGCAAGCACGCGCGCGGCTAGCGTGGCGGTGGCCGCGTTCCAGCGTTGGTAGTCACCCTCGAGATTGGTCTCGGGATAACGCGTCACGTCTTCACCAAACTCGGCGAGCACACTGTGCACTGGCGCACCGCGCTGGGCGGCGATCGCCCGAATCACGCGCTCGGCCTCAGCCGGCACGCGACCGAGGACGAGCGGCACTCCGGGTTTGATGATACCGGCTTTTTCTTCGGCGATCTTCTCGACGGTGCCGCCGAGGATTTCGCAGTGATCGAGACCGATCGAAGTGATCACACTCAACTCGGGCGTGACGAGGTTGGTCGCATCGAGTCGGCCGCCGAGGCCGGTCTCGAGCACGGCGATGTCGCAGCGTTTCCGAGCAAACTGGAGAAACGCCATCGCGGTCATCAGCTCGAAAAACGCCGGATAGTCGTCTGCGTCATGTGCGCCGATGCGCTCGGCGAGCGGACGCAGTTCTTTCACATACGCGACGATCTCGTCATCAGTCAGCGACTGGCGCTCCACCTGCACCCGCTCACCCACATGCACAAGATGCGGCGAGGTGTAGAGGCCGGTGCGCCAACCTGCGGCGTGCAGAATCGCATCGAGCATCGCGGAGACCGAGCCCTTGCCATTGGTCCCCGCCACATGCACGAAGGGCACGGCACGCTCGGGATGACCGAGGGCAGCTGTGAGCAGGCGCATGCGGTCGATGCCGAAGCGAGGGCCGTGCGCCTTGAGGCTGAAGAGGTACTCCGTCGCCGCGACGTACTCAGCGGAATGAAAAGGAGAACTCATGCGGGCGGAGGTTCGGACATGCGACCGAGCCGTTTCGTGGTCGCGCGATGCTCGATCCCGGCGTCAAAAATGAACCACAACCATGGTGGTTGGCATCAGTGCCCTGGCAGACCTTTGATTCATTTAGTCTGGGTGCCAACTGCACTCGCGTAAAAACCCGGATGATTGGCCCCGTGAGCTTGGGTGACTTCGATTTTTTGGACTTTGTTTTCGCGGTCGAACCACACCTTGGCCATTGCGTAGTTCAACTCGTCAACCCGCGTCTCCCAGACGACCGATCCATCTTTCTCTGTCCGACTAGGACTACCGAGTTGGGTCTCCACCCCGGAGCGCGGCGTACCGTTTTCGATCGCATTATAGCGCTTCGCGATCGGCTTTAGTTGCGCAGAATACGGCGAGGGAACGAACACGCAGCCGCCGGTGAGCAATGCACCCGCAAGCAGAGCGATGGTGGAAAACTTCATTTTGCTGCCCAGCGGGCGATCAAACGCTCGCGGGCGCCGGGAGCTTCTTGCCGAGGTGCAGCGCGGCGAGCAGTTCGCCGAGGCGGTCGCGCAGCTCTAGGCGGCTCACGATCTGATCGATGAGGCCGCGCTTGAGCAGGAACTCCGCGGTTTGGAAACCGGCGGGCAGCGTCTGCTTCGTCGTGTCCTTGATCACGCGCGCGCCAGCGAAGCCGATGAGGGCACCGGGCTCAGCAATGATCACGTCACCGAGAGTGGCGAAGCTGGCCGTCACTCCGCCCATCGTCGGATGCGTGAGCACCGAGATGAAGGGCAGTCCAGCTTGGGACAGGCGACCGAGCGCTGCGCTGGTCTTGGCCATCTGCATGAGAGAGTAGATGCCCTCCTGCATGCGCGCGCCACCGGAGGCGCTGAAGATGATGCACGGCGCCTTGAGCTTGAGCGCAGCTTCGATCGTACGGGTGATTTTCTCACCCGCCGCGGCACCCATGGCGCCGCCACAGAAACGGAAGTCCATCACCGCCACGGCGACTTCGATCCCGTGAATCTTGCCCGTGCCACACACGACCGCCTCGGGCAAGCCGCTGTCTTTTTCGTAGCGCTTAATACGCTCCGGGTAGGGTTGGGAATCGACGAACTTCAGCGGATCGCTGGAGCGGACCGCGACATCGCTCTCCACAAAAGTGCCTTCGTCGAGCAGCCGCGCGATGCGGGCGCGTGAGCCGATGGGGAAATGGTGACCGCTCTTCGGCACCACCATCTGGTTGTCCTCGACCTCCTTGGCGAAGAGGATGTCCCCGGTAGTCGGGTCCTTCGTGTAGACGCCCTGCGGGACGCCCTTCTTCTTGCTGCTCGATGATTTGCGGACCGTGTAGGTCGGTTTGTCGAAATGCATACAGTCGGGCGATCAGCCGTGGGCAAACGTGACGACGTCGAGGTTCAACGCACCGGCGCAGCGCAGCGTGCGAGCACAGCTGTTGAGCGTTGATCCAGTGGTGAAGACGTCATCGACGAGGATTATGTGTTGGCCTGCGATTAGGGAGGCCCCGCGGGCGAGTGCAAAGGCATTTTTCAGGTTCTCCTGACGCGTCCGGCGGTCGAAAGCCGTTTGCGTCTGGGTGTCCGTCGTGCGCTTTAACAGGTGCTCGACCCGCGTGGCTCCGCCCGCCGCACGCACCAGCATCTCGGCGACGAGTTCACTCTGATTGAAGCCGCGCTCACGAGCTTTGCGCGGGTGCAACGGCACTGGCACGAGGACGCCGTCGCGCACGTGATCGAGCACATGCGGCGCGCGCCGAAAAATCTCTGTCATGTCCTCCAGCACGTGCCGGCCACGGTGGTACTTGAGCTCAATGACCAGCGACCGCACCGGGCCTTTGAACAATACCGCCGTGCACCCCGCGCGGTACGCCGGTTCAAGACCGACGCAATGCTCGCACAGCCGGTCACTCGCGCCGATCTCGCCGTAAAACGGATGCCCGCACGTGGCGCAGTGCGGCGGGTTGACCCAGTTGATCTGCTTTTCGCAGGTCACGCAGATGTGGCGAAAGCTGCCGCCCTCGACCAGATCGCGGCAGTGCACACAGGTCGGCGGAAACACCACGTCGCCCATGCCGCGTGCGAGTTCGCTGAGACCACTCATCGATAAAAGACCCGCTCGAGAAACAGTCCCTTCGCCGGTGCCGTGTGCACGAGCGGCGTGCGCGCGCGCGACGCGAGGATCTCTGCCACCCGCTGCGGCGTCAGCCTCCCCTCGCCCACCGTCACCAGCGTGCCAACGAGACTGCGGACCATCTTGTACATGAACCCGTCCGCTTCGGCGGCGATGCGCACCGTGCGACCGCGGCGCACGATATCGAGGCGACGCAAATCGCGCACGGAGTCCTCGCGCTCGGTGCCGTTCTCGGCAGAGAAGGCTTTGAAATCATGCTTGCCCTGCAGCACTGCGGCTGCGGCCTCCATCGCGGGAAAATCGAGTGGCTTGAAGAGCGGCCAACTCCACGGACGAGTAAATGGGTCCGCGTCGCCGAGATGGAGATAGTAGTGGTAGATTTTTCCCGTTGCCGAAAACCGAGCGTGAAAATTCGTCGAGACCGCCTTTGTCGATTTGATCTGGATGGACTCAGGTAGGCCGCTGCGCAGTGCGGCGAGCAGTTTGTCGGGTCCGTGCCGCCACGGAGCGTCGAAGTGAAAAACCTGCCCTCGCGCATGCACTCCGGCATCGGTGCGGCCGCTCGCGTGGATACGGATCAGTCCACCCAACATCTGCGCGAGCCGCTGCTCGATCACGTCCTGGATCGCGGTGCCACCAGTCTGACTCTGCCAGCCGGCAAACGCGGTGCCGTCGTACGCACACACGCATTTCCAGCGTTGGGCGGCGGGAGCGGCAGTTTCAGCAGGAAGCATTGCCGCCGAGATTGCGCGGCGCGGCGGTGAGTGTCCAAAGTGTTTTCATTCATGACGCGCCCTCGCTACCGCCACATCATCTGGGACTGGAACGGCACCCTGCTCGACGATCTCGACTACACGATCGGCGTGATGAACGGCATCCTCGGAGCGCGCGGCCTGCAACTGCTCGACCGGACCCGGTGCCGAGCGCTTTTCGATTTTCCCGTGCGCAAGTACTACGAACGACTCGGCTTCGACGCGGTGCGTGACTCCTTCGAGCGGGTGAGCGAGGAGTTCATCAGCAACTACAACGCTCGACGTCTCGAATGCCGCCTCCACTCCGCGGTACCGACGCTCTTGCCTGCCATCCGCAGCAATGGGCTCGGCCAATCGATTCTCTCCGCGTACCCGCACGCCACGCTCGTGCAAATCGTGGAGCACCACGGTATCGCTCAACACTTCACTCACATTTCCGGGCTCGGAGATATTCACGCCCACGGGAAAATTGAGCTCGGTCGCGCTCTGCTCGCCCGCCTCGACGTCCCCCCGGGAGAAATCCTTCTCGTCGGCGACACGGTACACGACCACGAGGTCGCCATCGCGCTCGGCGCCAAAAGCGCCCTCGTCACTACCGGCAATCACTCTGTCGAGCGCTTGCGCGCGTGCACGGAAGACGTCTTCGACAGCCTCGAAGAACTCGCGGCGAAATTCGGGCTAACCGCAGACAGCTGACTTAACCACGAAACACACGAAGGACACGAAAAGAATACCGGATCGAAATTTCGTGCCTTTCGTGTGTTTCGTGGTTTCTCAACTTAGCTCTCGTCAGCGTTGGGCTCGATCTCTTGCGGCATGATTTGGTCGAGGTAGTCCTGGAGGATCAGCGTCGCAGCACGGGAATCGATGATGCCACTCGCGCGGATGTCGCGGCGCTTGGACTTCGCGATGGTGGCCTCGGCTTCGTAGCTGGTTAGGCGCTCATCGATCAAGTGCACCGGGAGACCGAGCGTGGCCTGAAGTTTTGCGGCGGCGGCCTCAGCCTCTTTGGCCTTCGGGCCGACGGTATCGTCCATGTTCAGCGGATGACCGAGCACCAGCGCGGTGGCGCGGCGTTGGCGGATCACGTCCAGCAAACCGGCCCAGCGTTGATCCGCATCCGCCTGCGTGAGTGCGGGCAAGGGCGTGGCCACACCGAGTTCGTCGCCGTAGGCGAGGCCGATGCGGCGAGTGCCGAGGTCTATCCCGATGAGACGCATCGCACGATTCCGCCGGGCCGCGCGAGCTGGTGCAATTTCATTTGCGACCGGCGGCCACCCTGCCTGCCTGTTTCCACGTCATGACTCCTTCCGATTGCCCGCTCGAAATCTCCGTCACTGAGGCTCACCGACTCCTAGCTTCGTCGCCCGAAGCCGTGATGCTGATCGATGTGCGCGAGCCATTCGAACTCGATATCGCGAAAGTCACGGGAGCGGAAGCCATCCCGATGCGGCAAATACCCGAGCACGTCGGCGCGTTGCCCAAAGACAAGCACCTGCTCATCATGTGTCACCATGGCGGCCGCAGCATGCGTGTGACGCAGTTCCTGCGCATGCAGGGCTACACCACGGTCACCAACGTCGCCGGCGGCATCGATGCGTGGGCGCAGGAAATCGATCCGTCGATCAAGCGCTATTGAATCACCCTTAGTTCGGGGTGCTGCGCGGCGTACTCCTGCGCGTAAGCAGCGAACGCAGCTTTCAATTTCGTGGTCACGGTGCTTTCGCCGACGGTGAAGCGCACGCCATCGATCACGGCCACGGGCATCACGTCCTTCGTCGTCGACATCAGGAAGCACTCCTCCATCGCGGAAATGTCCTCGGGGCGGATCGTGGCCTCCGCCATGGATACGCCGGCGCGCTGAGCGATCTCCTGCAGCAACAAGCCACGCGTGATGCCCGGAAGGATGCCCGCAGTCAGGGGCGGTGTGAGCACGCGGCCATCGCGCACGAACGCGATGTTGGACACCGCCGCCTCCGTGACCTCACCGGCTAGATTGAGAATCACCACCTCGTCTGCGCCGCGACTCCTGGCCTCACGCAGGCAGAGGAGATTGTTGAGATAGTTGCCGGTCTTCCACGCTGGATTGAGCGCTTCTGCGGGGTTGCGACGCAGGCCGGTCGCGAGCGAGAGCCTCAAACCGTTGCGCAATTGTTCGCAGGATGCGGCCGGACACGGCTGTACGAGCAGCACGTAGTCCGTTTTTTGGGCCAGCGCCGTGTCCAATCCGATCGCTCCCGCACCGCGGGTAATTTGTGCGCGTATGTAGATCGGTTCCGTTGGACCTCCTCCCTTACAAAAAGCCTCTACCGTCTTCTTTATTTCGCCGAGCATCACATTTTTCTCACAAAATACTGGGAAATAGAGAGCATTCGCGGACTTCTGTAGGCGTGTCCAATGCTCCTCCCAAGCGAAGACGACCCCATGATACGTGCGCCAGACCTCGTAGATCGCATCACCGTACAGGAACCCGCGATCAAGCGGAGCGATCGAGGGCTCGGCCGCGGAGTGCAGGCGCCCGTTGGTATTGGCCTGGATGTAAGACATGGCCGGCCATGCTTCCGCGCACGCCGCCGCACGCCAACAAAAAAGCCCTCGCCGCGAAGCGAGGGCTTTCTATTCGAGTGAGGAATCAGCGTGGTTGCTTAGCCTTACTTGCGGACGAGTCCGAGCGCCTTTTTGACGTTCTGGACACTCGGCAGGGAAATGCCGACGGCCTTCGCGATCTCGCTGCCGGTTTTCCCGGCCTCGACTAGCTTCTTCACCTCGGTGCGAATCTCATCCGTGATCGGCACGCGTGCTTTACGCACTTTGCCGGACTTGGACACGATGGTCCCGGAGGAGGACTTCGCAACGGGGCGACCGTTGGCGGCGGCTTTGACGGCTTTGACAAACGCTTTCACGCTGTCGAAGCCGTATTTTGCCGGAAGGCCCGCCAACTCTTTGTGTTGCTGAGCTGCCACTTCCTTTTCCAAGGCGGCGAGTTTTTGACGCGCCACCTCTAACTCTTTCATTGGGTTCGATGCCATAGCAACCAACCCAGTGTCACCATATCGTTACGGGCGCAAGCCCAATAACGATATAATTGATAAAAATAACCTCTAAATTAAACGGAACTTTCCGCCGTTTAGATCGTCATCGCGTGGTAGCCGCCGTCTACAACGATCTCGGAACCGGTGATGAATCCGCCCGCGCCGTCGCTCGCGAGGAGCAGCGTGGCACCCACGAGTTCCCGGGCTTCGCCGAAGCGCTTCATCGGGGTATGGCCCATGATGGAGGCCACGCGCTCGGGAGAGAGAATCTTGCGGTTCTGCTCCGCGGGGAAAAAGCCCGGGACCAGCGTGTTGACCCGCACGCGCTTCGGCGCCCACTCGCGCGCGAGATTCTTCGAAAGATTGTGCACCGCAGCCTTGGTCGCCGAATAGGTGAACACGCGCGACAGCGGCACGATGCCCGACATCGAGCCGAGGTTGATGATGGAGCCGCCTTCGCCGCGCTCGACGAGGTACTTGCCGAAGATCTGCGAACCGAGGAAGACGCCCTTGAGGTTGATCTTCACGATGCGGTCGAACTCGTCTTCCGCGATATCGAGGAACGGCGTGGCGGAGTTTACGCCCGCGCCATTGACCACGATGTCCACGCGACCCGAGCGCTTCAGCACGGTCGCGAGCAACTGCTCAATCTGGGCCTTTTCGCTCGCCTCGGCCGAAACGAAGTAGCCTTTGCTGCCTGCCGCGGCGATGCGGTCGAGGCGCGGCTTGGCCTTTTCCTCATTGCGCCCGACGAGCACGACCTCGGCTCCCGCGCCCGCCAGGCCTTCGGCCATAGCGCCGCAGAGTTCGCCGGTGCCGCCGATGACGACGGCCACCTTGCCACTCAATGAAAACATCGAACCGAGATATTCCGAGGGTGTGCTCATGAGAAAACATACAGCAGAAGCGACACGTGACGCGGGATGCAATGGCAAACCCCGTCCCATTGCGCTTGCCCGGTTTCGCCGCGCCGCGCACAAAACCGGCATGCCTCGCATCCCGCTGGAAGATAATTTCAACGACGTCATCAACAAGGCCCAACGCGGCCTCAAGATCGCCGACGCCGACCTCGCGCACCGCGCCGGCGTTTCCGCCGAGGATCTCGCCGCGGTGAAAGGCGGCCGCCCCATCGACCCGGTGATCCGGCGCGTCGCCCGGCACCTGAAGCTCAATCCCGATGCGCTCGAGGCGCTTGCGCACAAGACGTGGTATCCCGAAGCGCCGCAATTTCCCCACGGCTTTGCCATGTTCAACACCCCGCACGAGGACATGACGGTGAACAGTTACCTCGTCTGGGATGTCCGCGAAAAGATCGGCGCGGCCTTCGACACGGGGGCTAATTGCGAAGCAATGCTCGATGTGATCCATGCCGAAAAGCTCCGGATCACCCATATTTTCCTCACTCATACGCACGACGATCACATCGCCGCCCTGCCCCAGCTCGCCGCGGCAACCAAAGCCGCGGTCTGGGCCAGCGAGCTGGAGCCGGTAGATTTCCCGGGCGCTCAGGTCTTCAAGGAAAACGCGCATTTCCATCTCGGGGGCATCGCGATCAAGACGCTCCTCACCTCCGGCCACTCGCCCGGTCAGACGACGTTCTTCATCACGGGCCTGAGCTGGCCGCTCGCGATTGTCGGCGACTCGGTCTTCTCATCGTCGATGGGCGGCAGCCCCACGCACTTCGAGGAGCAATATCGGAACAACATGACGAAAATCCTCCCGCTCGCGCGCAATACGGTGCTTGCCTGCGGCCACGGACCGCTGACCACGCTCGCCCAAGAGAAGCAGCACAATCCCTTCTTCGCGAGCTGAGTTGCGCCGCTCAGTCGAGCCGGGCGGTGAATAAATTCACCACCGCGCGCGTCTCATCGGCATCCACCATGAAGGCCCGCTTCCACTCGCTTCGCTTTCTTACCCTCCTCGCGCTCGCGTTTACCGCGACGATTGCTCGCGCGCAACCAGCCCCTGCCGGTCGCGTGCTCCTTTATACAGAGCCACGTTTTCGCGGTGAGTGCCTTGAAGTGCCGGTCGATACGGTGATCGAGAATCTGGAGCTGGTCCGCGACTCACGAGGCCGGCCTTTCAACGAGCGGATCGCCTCGCTCAAGGTCGAGGGTGCCGCGCGCATCTCGCTATTCGAGCATTCGCGTTTCCGCGGTGCGGTGCTGATCCTCACGCGCAGTGTTGCGGACCTCGGTGAAGTTTCGCTTGGCCAGCGCGACGCGGCGACCTGGGATCGCGTGCTCTCTTCCCTCCGCGTGGAACCTCAGGCGAGCGGCTCAGCTGCCTACTTCGTCTGGGAGCCGCGCGATGCCGAGCGCGCGCTGCGCGCAGCCTATCGCGACATTCTCGGGCGTGATCCGGACGACAAAGGTGCGCGCTATTTCCGTGGGCGCATGCTTGATGCCGGCTGGAGCGAGGAGCAGGTGCGCGACGCGATCCGCGATAGCGACGAGTTTCGCAATCGCGATGTCGGAGCCATTATCCGGCGTGCCTACAAAGAAACGCTGGGGCGCGAAGTGGACCCGAGCGGGCTCGCCACTTACACCCGCGCACTCCAACGCGGCATGAGCGAGGGTCAGCTCCGCGCCGAGCTCGCTCACTCGCGCGAGGGCCGGGAGTTTGCCGCTCGGCAGGCCATCACCCGCGCCTATCGCGAAATCCTACGGCGCGACCCCGACCCGGAGGGTTTGGCGGGCCATTTGCGCAACATGCTCGATCGTGGCTGGGACGAAGATCGGGTGCGCGATGCCTTGCGTCGCAGCGACGAGTACCGGCGCCTGCCGAAGCGCTAGAGTCTGCACACCAAGCAGTTTGCAATAGGTAGTTTTTGACGGTGGGCGGAGCAAAAAAAGCATCGCGCCCTCTCCGGGCGTCCGCCTTGCTGGAGGTGAACCCTACCTAAACTACGTGCCTGTCTGCTGCATCCGGCTTTTTCTCGCATGTACGCTGGGCGTGGCTGCCTTGGCGGCCGCGCCGCTGCGTGTGGGTGTAGAGCCGCTGGCCGAGCAGTTGTCGCAAGTTGCGCCCGACGGTACGAGCAGCGGGTTTGCGGTCTCGATCGTCCAGGCCGTGGCGGACGACCAGCACCTTGAGGTACAATTCGTCGGCCGGCCTTGGCCGGATCTTTTATCCGATTACCGCGCCGGCAAGATCGACATCATCGCGGCGGCCGGGGCCACACCTGAACGCGAAGGCACCATCGCCTTCACCACGCCGCACATCGACATGTTGTCGGAGGCTTTCGCCAATCGCCGGATCAAGCTTCCCGCGCGATCCGAGGATCTTGGCACGCTCCGTATCGGCACCACCGAAAAAAGCCTGGGGCACGAGTACATCCGCAGCCGCGGCTGGTCGAACACCCTGATCTATCCGCATCTGCGCGATGCGCTGATCGCGCTCGATCGCGGCGAGTGCGACGTGGTCATCGCGGTCAGCATCATTGCGCGCCACATCATCCAGGAGGAGAAACTCCAGCACATCGCCGAATGCGATTTCGATCTTCCGCTGCACTACGAGCTGCGCATGGGCGTCGCTCCGGCCAACCGGGCACTGCTCTATCAACTGAACAACGGACTCGCCCACATCCGGGCCAACGGCACTTACGATCGAATCTACGAGCAATGGATCGGGCCGCTCCAGCCGCACCGCGTGCGGTGGCGCGATGTGTGGTATTTCGTAGTGCCGGCCGTGCTGGTCTTCATCGCGGGTTTCTTGGCCTACCTCTGGCAGCACCGCTTGATGCGGCGCCTCGCCCTGCAGGCCGAGCAGCTGAAGCGCAGCGAGGAACGGCTCACGCTCGTGCTCGAGGGCAGCGTCGACGCCACGTGGGACTACGATGTCATCGCCGGCACCCTTCGCCGGAGTGCGAATTGGACCAACCTCTCCATCTACGCCGATAGCGTGGCGCGCTCCGAAGACATCTTCCGGGAGCTGATCCACCCGGACGATCGTAGCGCTTCCCTCGCCGCGCACGACAAGATGATCAACGGCGATGGCCAGCTCGACTGCGAATACCGGATCCGCACCAAGGATGGCGAGTGGCTCTGGATGCACAGCCGTGGTCGCGTCACCACCCGCGATGCAAACGGACGAGCGCTGCACGCGGCCGGTACAGTCACCAATATCTCTGCGCGTAAGGCCACCGAAGAAAACCTCCGCCGTAGTCAGCGATTGCTTGAGCAGTCGCAAAGTGTCACCCAGATCGGCGGCTGGGAGCTCGATCTCCTCACACACCAGCTCTACTGGACCGAGGAAACGTACCGGATCCACGAAGTCTACCCGGAGAGCTACCGGCCGGACGTCGAGACCGCGATCCAGTTTTACGACGAGAGCAGCCGCGCCCGCATCCGCACCGCCGTCGAGCGCGCGATCGCGACCGCCGAGCCCTACGATATCGAAGTCGGCCTCGTCACGGCGCGCGGCCGCCACATTCACGTCCGCACCATTGGCTTCACCGAGCGGGATGCCCATGGTCGCGTCATTAAGCTCTACGGCTCTTTCCAAGACATCAGCGAACAGACAAAGGCCACCGAGGAGCGCGCGAGTCTGCAGGTCAAGATGCTCGAGGCGCAAAAGCTTGAGAGTCTTGGTGTGCTCGCAGGCGGCATCGCCCACGATTTCAACAACATCCTCACGATCATCCTGGCCAACGCGTCATTTGCGCGGCTGCAGACACAGCAGCAGCCCGACCTAGATCAGCGACTCAAGCAGATCGGCGACGCTGCCCGACGCGCGGCCGATCTTTGCCAGCGCATGCTCGCCTATGCGGGCAAGAGCCGCCTCACGCTCACGTCGCTCGACCTCAGCGCGCTCGTGCGCGACACCGAGCAACTGCTCCGCCTCTCGATCAGCAAGAAAGTCCGCCTGCAATTCGACCTCGCCGACGGCCTGCCGCCCATCGAGGCCGACGCCACGCAGCTACGCCAGGTGTTGATGAATCTCTCGATCAACGCCTCCGAAGCCCTCGGCGACCGCGATGGCTATGTCCGCATCACCACTGGCAACACTCAGCTCGACGAGGCCGCACTTGGAGCGATGCTGCACGCCGCTGACGCTTCGCCGGGACGCTTCGTCACGCTCGATGTGGCCGACGACGGCTGCGGCATGAGCGCTGAGACGCTCGCGAAAATTTTCGATCCTTTCTACACGACGAAATTCACCGGCCGCGGCCTCGGTCTCGCCGTGGTGCACGGCATCTTCCGCACGCACAAAGGCGCCCTGCGGGTCGAGAGCACTTTGGGGCATGGCACCGTTTTCCGTCTCTTCCTTCCAGTATCTGCCGCCGCGCCCGCACCGACTTTGGTGCCCGTCACGCCTACATCCGGAGCTGCATTGCATGGCTCCGGCGTGGTCCTCGTAGCCGATGACGAATCAGCCGTTCGCGACACCGCGGCCGCAATTCTCCGTCACTACGGCTACACCCCCGTGCTTGCAGCGGATGGGCACGAGGCGCTGGCTCGTTTCCGCGCCGAGCCGCATATCTTTGCCGCGGTGCTGCTCGATCTCACGATGCCCGGGCTCGATGGGGCCGAAGCGCTGGGCGCGATGCGCACCGTGCGACCCGGCGTGAGCGCGATCATCATGAGCGGCTTCGGCGAGGACGAGACGCTAGATCGGCTTCGCCACGTCGGTCCTGCAGCGTTTCTCCACAAGCCTTTCCTGCCCGACGAACTCGCCGCCAAGCTCTCCGCAGCCGTGGCCCAGAGCGCCTGACCTTTGGTCGCCGTCGAATGGAAACACCGCGCCACGATCCCTATCTGTCGCTGCGCGTACCCAACTATCGCGACTATCTCGTCGGCAGTTTCCTTTCCCTCTTCGGGCGGCAGGCGGTGAGCGTCGCCGTCACGTGGGAAATCTACCAGTGGACGCACTCCGCCACCGCGCTGGGGCTCGTGGGCCTCATCAACATGCTCCCGCTGCTCGCGCTCTCGCTGCCCGCGGGCGCGCTTGCCGATCGCTTTGACCGCAAGACCATCATTGCGCGCGGGACCATCGCGACGTGCGTGCTGAGTCTCGTCCTCGCTGCACTCTCCTGGGGCCATCATCTGATCCCCTCGCTCGCGCCGCTGCGCTGGGCCAATGGCGCGCTGAAATGGTTCGCGCTGCTGTTCGAGAGACATGTCGACCCAGCGACGCTGCATTTTGATGAACCCGCGCTGCCGGTTCTGTTTCTCGTGCTGCTGCTCATCGCCATCGTACGCATTCTCACGTGGCCCGCGCGTGGGAGCATCACGCCGTTGCTGCTTCCACTCCACGCACTCAGCAATGCGATCACATGGAGCGCGAGCACGTTCGAAATCGCGACCGTCGCCGGTCCCGCGCTCGGCGGCTTCATCATCGCCTTCGGCGGCTTCCCCTCGGTCTACTTGATGGCGGCGGTACTCGACGGCGTCTTCGCCGTATTGCTGCGACGGATACACTATCTGCAGACGCCCCCGCCCTTCCCGGCCCGCCGCCCGTGGCGCGACATGCTGGTCGGCGCGGAGTTCATCTGGAAACAAAAGGTCATACTCGGAGCGAGCACGCTGGACTTGTTTGCCGTGCTGCTCGGCGGCGCGACCGCCTTGCTCCCGGTGTATGCCGATGAAGTGCTGCATGTGGGCCCCATCGGTCTCGGCTGGCTGCGCGCTGCGCCGTCGATCGGCGCGGTCGCGATGGCCATGTGGCTCGCGCATCGTGCGCCGCTCGAGCGACCCGGCACGGCGCTGCTGTGGTCCGTGGCAGGCTTTGGCGCAGCGATCATCGTCTTCGGCCTGTCGCACTGGTTCTGGCTCTCGCTGATCGCCCTGCTGCTCACGGGCGCGTTCGATAATGTCAGCGTCGTAGTCCGCCAGTCGCTCGTGCAATTGCTCACGCCGGAGACGGTGCGCGGGCGTGTCACTGCGGTGAACCAGATATTCATCGGCTCCTCCAACGAGATCGGCTCCTTCCGCGCCGGCTTGATGGGCGCACTGGTCGGCCCGATCGCCGCGGTCGTCTGGGGCGGTATCGGCACAGTGATGGTGGTCGCGACGGTTGCCGGGACGATACCTCCGCTGCGAAAACTGCCTCCGCTCAATCAACTCAAGCCCGCGGAATGACCTCTCTGGCAAATTTGTTAGACACTGCCGCGCGTGCGCGGCATTAACCCTATGTCGTTTGTTTCCGACCCCATGAACCGGAAGATTATTTTCATCCTGGCACTCTCCGGCAGCTTGGTGGTCGCGCTCATCGCCATCATCACCGATGAGGAACTGCGCGACCGGATGGGCTATTCGTACTGGCTCGTCAGCCTCGCGATCATCGCCTGCATTCTGCTCGTGCTCGCCGGGTATGTGGCTGACCACACGCTCGTGCAGCGCATGAAAGTGCTGCGCGAGACTGCGCAGGCCGCGAGTCGGCAGGATGATCATGTCTCCGGCGGCGAAGAGGACCACGACGAGATCATCGGTCTCGCTCGCAAGATCGAGCGCATGGCCCGCTCGCTCCAGCAGGTAGAAGCAAGTTACCGAGGTATCGTGGAGGATCAGGTCGACTTGATCTGTCGCTACCGGCCCGACGGAAAACTCAGTTTCACCAACGCCGCGTATGCCCGCTCCCAAGGCCGCAAACGCTCCGAATTGGTCGGGCAGCAGTTCCCATTGTTCACGCCCGGCGCGGCGATCACCGACGAGCCGTACACGTTTGAACGGGAGCTCGAATACGCCGATGGCCGGCGCGCGTGGCTGCTCTGGACCCAGCGTCCGATCAAGGACGACAGCGGCAACATCCTCGAATTTCAGGCCGTCGGCCACGACATCAGCGAGCGCAAGGACGCCGAGGCCGCCCTGCTCCGCGCCAAGGAAGCCGCCGAGACCGCCGACCGCGCCAAGAGCGAATTTCTCGCCATCGTCAGCCACGAGATCCGCACGCCGATCAACGGTGTCGTCGGCTTCGCCCGCATGCTGAGCGACTCGCCACTCACGCAGGACCAGCGCGAACAGGTCGAGATGATCCAAGCCAGCGGCTTTGCCCTCGAAAAGCTCATCGCCGACATCCTCGACCTCTCGAAGATCGAGGCCGGTAAGATCGAGATCGATCACGCGCCCTTTTCACCGGCGAAATGCGTGGAAGACCTCTGCGCCTTTTTCGCGCAGCAGGCGAAGCACTCGGCACTCACCCTCGACTGCCGCATCGATGCGAGCGTGCCCTCGATCATCAACAGCGACGAGGCTCGCATCCGCCAAGTGCTCACGAATCTCGTCGGCAATGCGCTCAAGTTCACCGAGCGCGGCGGCGTGACGATTCAAGTTACATGCGCCCGCGGTGAACCGGTGAAGTCCGGCTCCAATCGCATCGCGGTCCGCGTGTTCTTTGCCGTGACCGATACGGGCATCGGCATCCCGCAAGAGAAAATCTCCCAGCTCTTCAAGCCTTTCAGCCAGGTCGACACGTCTTCGAAACGCCGCCGCGGTGGCACGGGCCTCGGCCTGATTATCTCAAAGCGTCTCTGCGAATACATGGGCGGCTCGATCTCCGTCGAAAGCCGTCCCGGAGAAGGGTCGACGTTCCGCTTTTCGATCCTCGCCGACTACGAAAAGGGCGATTCGAAGGTGCCGTTCCCGGCCACATCGAGCGCTCCGGCTTAAGCCGCGCGCTATTTCGACTTGGTTTTTTTCACGGCAGCGACAGGCGCGACGCTCGACCCCTTCACCTTCCTGGTCGTCTGCTCCTGCTTCCGGAAGAAACGTTCGGACTGCTTGCGGTCACCATTCGTGGGAAAATATTTTACGCCCATGCCGATGTCTTCGCCGATGCTACCCTAGGGCGGCAATCAGAATCGACTCGGGCGCTGGATCACTTCTTGGCTCGCGCAGCCAAGCGACGCAGCACCGCCGGCTTCGCCAGTTGCTTTATCGCATCCTGCCCCACCCAGCGCGCGGCAGCACTTTCCGACTTTGCCAACCGCTGCGCGACCTTGAGGACCGCCGTATTCAAACCAGCACTACGCTCGCCGATCATCCGCAGCGCCCAATTCACCGCCTTCTTCACGAAATTACGCTCGTCGGTCGCGGCCCGCTCAATCAACGGCAGTGTGCGCCTAAACATTTCATCGTCGGCCTCCTTGCTCCGCACGAGGCAGGCCAGCAGCGCAAACGCTGCGCGGCGAACAAACTCCTCTGACCGCCCTGCCCAAGCCTCGATCTTTTCCCAAGCCAGTGGCGTGCGGTTGAAGAGGCTGAAACACAGCGTGTCGACCACTGCCCAATTGTCGCACTCTGCCACCCAGCGATCCATCTGAGCGGACGTCAGGCGCGCGGGCTCGCCCACATACGCAACCAGCAAACGCGCCTCGTACACTCCGCAGTCCCATAGCGCTACTGCGAGGTCGTGATTCGGCCCCAACTCTTTTGCGAGCAACTGGATCGCGCGCATGGCCACACCGAGCGCATTCTCCGCCGGGATGCCGTAGCGGGCGAGACCGTCGCGAGTCGCCTTGCTCGCGTGGCGCTTTAGCTCGGAGAGCGCCGTCGTGACGTCGATTTTGGCTGGAGTCTTTTTCGCCACGCGCTTGGCCATGCGCTCACTTCAACCGATTGATGAGGTGGTCGCCAACTCGAAGTGCATTGGCCATGATGGTCAGGGCGGGATTTACCGCAGTGCTCGACGGAAAAAAGCTCCCATCGACGACGTACAGATTGTCGACTTCGTGCGTGCGGCAATTCACGTCCAGCACGGACGTCTTTGCGTCGTGGCCGAAGCGCAGCGTGCCGTTTTGATGGGCGACGCCAGCGAGTGGGATGCGCTGACCGACCCACAATTGCCGGGGTACGATTGCCGTGCAGTCGAGTTCGCGCAGGAGCGACTTCAGTTTCGCGATGAGGCGCTTGTGGCCTTCCTCGTTGTTCGGTGTGTAGGCGAGCGTGATCTGGCCATCACGGCTAAGGGTAACACGATTGTCCGGATCTGGCAGATCCTCCGAGGTCAGCCAGAAATCGAGCGAGTGCTTCGCCATCACGTCGAGCGTCATGCCCGGGACGATCGCCGGCGCGCCGGCGGAGAGCGTCACTCCGTCCATCTTGCCGACAAATGAGATGTGCCCCATCGGAAACTCCCATTCGGGCGTCGCGTGATAATAGTCATTCAGCGAAAGCGTCTTTTGGAACTGCGTCGGATTGGGCTCACGCGAGATCGCGAGCATCACGGAGTTGATGTGGCCCATGTAGTGCCGCCCGACCATGTCGGAGCCGTTGGCGAGACCGCGTGGATGCTTGTCGCTCGCGCTGCGGAGCAAGAGTGCCGCCGAGTTGATCGCGCCGGCGGCGACGACGACGACGCTCGCGCTCACGGTCAAATCTCCGTGACCGCGACGAGAAACGTGGACCTTGCTCACGCTACGGCCGGTACTGTCGGTTTCGAGGCGCGTGACCATCGCCTCGGGCATCAGCGTCACGTTGGGCGCTTCGAGCGCTGGATCGACGGCGCAGACCTGGGCATCGGCCTTGCCGTTGATCAAACACGGGAAGCCGTCGCACGTGTTGCAGCGGATGCATGCACTGCGGTGCGGGCTGCCCTCATTGAGCTTCACCCCCAGCGGCGTGTGAAACGGCTTGTGACCCAGCCGCGTGAGATCGTCGTGGAGTTTTTGGATACGGGGCTCGTGGCTGATCGCCGCGTGCGGGTAAGCCTCGCTGCGCCACGGATCGGTCGGGTCTTCGCCCTGCGCACCGTGGACGTGGTAGAGTTTTTCCGCCGCGGTGTAGTATGGCTCCAAGTCCGCGTAAGAGATCGGCCAGGCAGGCGAAAGGCCGCCGTGGTGGCGGATTTCGCCGAAATCCTGCTCGCGGAAGCGGAAGAGCGCAGCGCCGTAGAACTTGGTGTTGCCGCCAACATAGTAGTTGGTGTGCGGATGGAGTTTGTGACCATCGGCGGTGAGCCACTCCTCCTTGGTGTTGTAGCGTGCCTCGACATTGACGGCGCGTGTGCTCCAGTTGTCCTTCTCGCGCGGCACGTAGGGTCCGCGCTCGATGAGCAGGATGCGCTTGCCGGTCGGAGCGAGCTTCCAAGCGAGCGTGCCGCCGCCGGCGCCGCTGCCGATGATGATGATGTCGTAGTGCTGGTCCATGGCGTGAGATGAGTTGGGGATGACTCGCAGGACAGAGAAGGACGCCGCCGAAATATTTCAGCGTCGTCGGACATTTTCGGAAAATAATCGGGGAATAAGTGCACACTCGCGCCATCGCATCGCTTCGCCGAAGGCACACAAATCGGGTAAACACCGAGCTGGGAACCCTTCCACCGAATACATTTCCCCCGCGGCTGTCGAGGCCGCGCGTCACGCTATAAGCCGCGCCGACTATCTATTTCCTGCCCCCAGCCAAAGCAACGACTGCAGGATGAACTTGCTCTCGGTCTCGTTCGCAAACGTGAGTGAGAGCTCACGGTTGGTCTTGCCCTCATAATCCATGTCGTTGTGCCCCATGTTCACGTAGATCATTCGATAGTGCCGGTTGGCCCACACGACGGGATAGTAGCCCTCGTGCCAGATCTCGTGCTGCTTCGGCCCCGTGCCGACGGGGAAGCTGCTCGGATCGATCGCGAGCAAGATCTGGATGTCGGGATTCTTTCGCAGGTCGCGTTCCCAGCGGTACCACTCGTTGGGCGCCGAGGAAAATGTCGCGGGCAGTCCTTTCATCGCCGGGTGATCCGGCGTCTCGACGCGGAGCACGGCTGAAGTCGGCCGCCAGGTGTTGCTCACGTAGCTGCCGCTGCCGAGGAACTCGTTGTGATACCAGTCCCAGTTTTGTGGATACGCGGACGGCGTGAGCGCGAACGCCGAGAAGTGAAATCCCATCCACGCTCCGCCTTGCTTCATGTACTCCTCAAATGCCGCGCGCTGCGCGGGATCCTCCGGGCGAGTGTCGAGAAAGAGCACCACTTGGTACTGCTTCAGAAACTCCGCATTGAGCTTCTTCCATTCGGTCGTCGCCTCGTAGGTGAAGCCGTTGGCCTTGGCCTGCTCGGGAAACCACTTGTTGGCCTCGCGCACGAAGCTGATGTGCGCGAGGTCGCTCTTCCCGGTGTAGAATGCGATGACCTTGAACCGAGGTGCCGGCTCCGCCGCAAATGCGGGCGAGCAAGCGCCAATGAGACTGAGCAACACGGCAACGAGGCGGAGGGTAAGGGTCATGGGGTGACTCCGCTTCACCATGCCCGAATCGCCGCGCCGCATCATCCCTCAAAATAGGGACGATGCAGTCATACTCGAAATTTCGCTCAATCGCCCAACGGCCGCTGATTGGTGAAGCTCGGGCTCGTCGGCACTGCAAAAGTCTCCAGCGAATCAGGCTTCGCCGGGTCGAAGCCCTTGAAGTCCGGTGCGAGATACTTCGCGATAGGCAACGACTGCGCGCGGATCGACTGCGCGATGCACTTCGCCAGTTCGTAGCTGCCATAGTTGTCGTGGTGAGTGCCATCGACTTTGCCGGGCTCGGGCTGGGCAAAGGCCGCTGCCGATTTATCCGGCCCCAGCGCCTCGTAGAACGGAATGCTCATCGAGTTGAGGTCGATACAGGCGACCTTCAATTCGGCTGCAGCCTGCCGTGCGGCCTCGGCGTACTCGCTGAGTGAAGGTTTCACGTGCCCCTGTTCGTCGAAGCCTCGCCGCTCCATCGGAGTTACAATTACCGGCACGCCGCCGTGCGCGCGCACGAGTTCCACGTGTTTGCGAATCTCCTCCTTGTACGTCGTGAACGGGCCGCCGGTCTTCGCGGCGATCTGTTTCTGGTCGTTGTGCCCGAACTGCATGAGCAGGTAGTCGCCCGGCTTCATCACGCTCAGGATCTTGTCGATGCGCCGCCGGCCGATCGAATCGCGGTAGGTCTCGCCTGACTCGCCGTGATTGGCGATCGCGACGTCGTTGCCAAAGAAACGCGGCAGCATCTGGCCCCAGCTGTTATACGGCTCCTTCGATTGGTCGCACACGGTCGAATCGCCGAGCAGGAAAATCGTTGGCACAGCGACTGGCTCGATCTCCACCGACGAAATCACGACGGGGAGGCCATTGAACTCCAGCGTGATCGCGTCGTCCCAAGCCCATGCTTCCTGGATCGTCTCGCGCGGTGCCTTCAGCTTAACGATGCCTTCCTTGATGTCACCCGTGGCTGCGATCTTCGGCGTACGCGTGTTGACGATGAAACTCCTTTGCGCCGTCTTGCCGGCGCCGATTTTCCATTGCTCCACTACGAGACGTCGAAGTTCGGCCTTGATCGTCGTCGCAGTACCGCTCGCGCCACCCGCGAGCGTGACAGTCACCACGTAGTTACCCTCGGCCGGCACGTGCGCGGAAAAATAAAACGGCGTCACGCTCGTCAGCGACTTGCCCGTATCATCAGCCGTCAGCTTCGCGCCCGGCTCAAAGCCAAAACCTTTCTCCGCCGAGTAAACCGCATCGGCCGAAACCGCGGTCCAGCCTTCGCGGGCCGCGGCGGAGCCGAATTGAAACTTCATCGCCTGCGGCGCCGCCACCACAGCCGAAACGAGACAACCGATCGCACCTGCGCGCAGCGCGCGCCAAAAATTCTCGGGGTTCATGAGCAGCCCGACGCTGCGTGGCGCCAAAAGATGCCACGAGCGCCCCTGATTATGACCGTCCGAAAAATTGCCCCGCCACCGACTCACGCCAAATCCTGCCACAATGCCCCTTCCGTCTCTCGACTCTTTGTACCGCGGCTCGCGAATCTTCGCCTTCGCTGCTCTCGCTCTTGCCGCAGTCGGGCAGCTCCGCGTCGAACCCACCACGTCAACCAACGCTGACGAGAAACAAGTGATTATGCAGATCACTTCGATTTTCGAGAACAGCACCACCGAGCTGCGCTACGGCTACTGCGAGGACATCCACGATGGGCGTGGCTACACGTTTGGCTTCGCCGGATTCACGAGCGGCACCTTTGACGGCACCATGCTGCTCAAAGAATACCTCACCCTGCGCCCGAAAGATAATCCCCTCGCCCGCTACATTTCCGCGTTCGAGGCCATCGACCGCGGGCCGCATGATCACTACGGCCTCAGCGCGAGCAAGGCCGGGCTCAATGGTTTCGAGCAGGCGGTCAAGTCGTGTGGCGATGACCCCGCGTTTCGCCAAGCCCAGCACGCACTCGCCGACCGCCTTTACTGGAATCCCTCGCAAGCCGCCGCTGAAACCCTCGGCGCACATCTGCCGATCACCCGCGGCCAGCTTTACGACGCCTACATCAATCACGGTGAAGGCGGGGCCGCGCAGATCATCGCTGCGGCCAACCGCCGCGCCGGTGGCACGCCGCGCGATGGCATCGACGAAAAGCGCTGGCTCGCCGCATTTCTCGAAGCACGCATCGCAGTGCTAAAGGCCGACAAGACTTGGGCCGAGTCGATCGACCGAGTGAAGGTTTACCAAAAGCTGCTCACCACGGGCAATGTCGCCCTCAATCGGCCGATCACGGTAAGCTGCTACGGTGACACATTCACGGTGAAGTGAGTCCGATCACCGCGCTAGCGTCGCCGCCATCAGGCCGATGATGACGTCGTTGGCCAGCGCTCGCACGGTCAGGGATTTCAGCTCCTTCGTCTCATCGAGCCCGAGTTCAAGCACGGTCGCTGCACCGCCTGAGATCGCACCGCCCTTGCCAGTAAACTCGGTCGCATTGAGCACACGCACCTTGCCCGATTTCAGATCCACGCGGATCGGCAATGGTCCGGGCCTTTGAAACTGGTAGGCGTCGATGAAGTAGTCCTGCTCGATCGGCCACCACGTCGTTGGATTTTCGAGTGCGAGGCGGGCGGACGAGCCATCGGTGTACGTCACGGTCACCTCGCCGTTGTCGATGCGGCTTTGCATCGGATTGGTCGTGCCCGCCATCAGCAGTGTGACGCCGTGGGCTTTACCTGTGAGTGGCACGGTCGTTTCGCGCGGGAAGTTGTCCCACTGCGAAACGAAGGCGACGTTCTTGTCCTCACTGCGCGCCGGAATCGCGAGCGGAACACCATTGGGCAGCGTCATGCGTCCGTCTTTCGCTGCAGCGCGCAGACCAGTATCGTCGATGTCCGCGGTCTCGTTCATGTGTCCGGCCCACGCCCCGATGCCCTGCTTCGGCAGAGCTAGCGACACGTACGGCGAACGCGGCGAGCGGTACTCGTGTTTGAAAATCTGCGTCACGCGGTCGTTGAAGGTACCGGTCAAATCGACGCACTCACCGGGGCCAGAGGGTACTCTGGCCAATGCCGGCAGAGCTTCGACCGCCTTCCGCACATGGTCCGCTGCCCAGTCTTCCGTCGGCACGCTCGGGAGTTCGCCTTCCCAGCGTACGACGATTTCACTCTGGGCACGCATCGGTCCCGCGACTTCGAGTAAACGACCGCGCACGTGCGCCTCGACGGATTTGCCATCAACTGATGCCAGTACCCGTGCGCCGCGTAATGGCACGAGAAGTTTCACGGCCATAGGCTTCGTGAAGCGCTGCTCGATGGCGTAATGATCGCCCTCAGCAGTCCGCTTAAAAGCAAGGCCTACATCGGCATGCTTCAGCGTCGCATGATCCCACGCCGCCGGAAACCCCGGCTCGACGGTGAGCACGCCGGCGAGTGCATCGGGTTTCACGCCGAAAAGTCCCTCCACCACGGCGCGCGAGGTGACACCATTGGGGTCAGCGAAATCGCGCTGCGACTCGCGACGATAGACGTCGAGATAGTTCATCGAGCCGACGTTGCCCGGGCAGATGCCGAGATACATGCTCGCGAGCAGCGAGCCCTTCATGAGGCGAAACGCCTGTTCGCTCGCTCCCGCCTGCCACAGCGCAAGCGCGGTGTGATTGGCCTCGTTCATCGTCACGTTGTTCAGCGACCACGTGTAGGGCATCCAGTTGCTCGTGGAGACAGTGAAAAGATCCGGCGGCACACCGGGTCCGCGCACCGGCAGATGGGGAATCTCGCGAGCCACGTATCCAGCCATCTGATACGCCTCGTCCGCCGTCGGCAGCTCCGCGTCCATGGTGTGATAAAAACTCCACACTGCGGCGCTGGGGTGAACGCGCTGCAGACCGAGCAGGTCCTTGTACTCGCCAAACATCCCTTTGTCTGGAAGCCAGAGCAGTTCGCGCATCGCGCGGGCGATCAGCTGCGCCTCCTTTTCATAGGGCGCGCCATCGGCGCCGACCAACGCAGCCACGCGTGCGGCCATCTTGTTGTGCCAATAGTTGTACGCTGAAGCGTGTGCCGTGCCGCCACCGCTGTACTGGAGATCGTCGCTGGCCCAAATCGCCGCGTAGGCTTCGTAGAGCGGCAGCTTCGCCGGCCCATACTCGCGGCGGAACAGCCGCCTCTCCCAGGCGAGGTGCCGCTCGATCACAGGCCACTCCTGCTTCGCGAAGGCCAAATCGCCGGTCCACAGCAAATGACGAAAGAGCGCGTCGATGTGGACGAGGTTCATGTCGTAGTGGCTGTTCGACATGTCGCCGTTGCTATGCAGCGCCTTTTCGCTGCGGGAGAGGTTCGCATTTTCGTCGGGTGGCGGAAGCTTTTCCGGAATCGCATCGGTGTTCTGCCGACCCGCCCAGTACGTGAAATTCCGCCGCGCGCGATCGTGCCAGCCAAGCGCATCAAGGGCGTAGGGCCCACGCCAGCCGAGGAGCTTGGCGCGCCACGCGACCGCCCCGTGCTGCATCGTTCCGCTTGGCTCGTCCCAATCGCCATCGGCCGCCACGCAAAGCGCACCGACAGCCGCATTGATAAACGCGTCGGGCGTATCCACCGAGATCTGCGTCCGCAGCTTGGCGAAGTGCGCGTCCGCTTCGGAAAACACGCGCGGCAGATCCGTCACGGCAAAGGGCGGCAACAGCGAAGACTGCGCCGGTGCTTTGTCGACGACACCCGGACGCTCTGCGGTCACTTCCTTGTAGGTATCGAGTTCCTCCGCCTTCGCGCCTTCAGCCCCGATGCGTTGCAGGCCGAGATAAAGTGCCGTGCCTGATTTAAGCGGCACGCGACCGACCATCACTGGAAGAGTCGGCGCGGCCGACGGTACACCACCGAGCAAATCTGCCGCGGAGTTCCACTTCGTCGCGTCGCCCACCGCGAGCGTCGCGCCTTCGGGCATCAGGCCGAGCATGGTCGCGGGCTTGCTCTTCATCGTAAACGTGCGGCCCGCGATCTCGAATACGTTGTCCTTGCAGAACTCGGGCTTGAGCTGAAACCATTGGCTGATCGGCACGCTCTCGGTGCCGATGTCGCCATCACGTTTGCCCTTCTGACCGTTGGCTCCGCCGAAGGCCCAGCAGAGTTCAACGCCCGTCGGCACATCCGTTGGCGTCGCGCGCACCACGAGGCCGTCGGTCGCGGCGAGCGCGAGCACTTCAAGTGTGAGCGAGCCCGAGCCAAGCAGGGGGTCGCGCACTTCGTAGATCATCATTCCCGGCCGATAGCGCGTCACGATCTGCTTCGCCTCGTGCAGCCACTTCGTGCCCGCGGCGGAGCGCAAGCCGAAGCGCAGATTGCCGCCGCGGCCCGGCAAATAGAGCACGAACTCGGGCTTGTCGCCGCCGTCGGCGCGGAAGGCCGTGTTGCCGCCGTAGAGCGGGCGGTTGAAAAACTCCTCGCCGTTTTCGATCACGAAGTCCGCGCCTTCGGGCCGGTAGCGCAGCGGCCGGTCGATGTTGTTTTCGAGATTGGGCCAGATGCGCGAAGCACCGGGCGCTTGGGCCAAAGCGCTAATACCCGTGACGAGCAACACCAAGAAAGAGCGTAACATGAGGGTGCAGCGAGGTTACGCGAGCGCCCGCATGCGCCGCAACTCCCCAGTGCCCAATCGGTCCGCATTAGGCACAGGCTGTGCTCGCCTGAGGGATCTTGCCCAAGATTGCGCCCACCCGACCCTTCGCAATTATACCCCAACAAATTATTCGCCCTGCCCGCCCGAAAGGCTAAGGCTCCCCGTTCCTTCGCTTCTCGAACCCTCTCCCCTCGCCTTGAGCGCCCAGCCTGCCAGCTCCCCTTCCGCACGCGCCATCCAAGAGTCGCTCGACTCGGCGATCCTGCACGTGCTGATGGAGACGATCCCCGATCGCATTTATTTCAAAGACCTCGAAAGCCGTTTCGTCCGCAACAACGCCGCGCATGCGCGCTCGCTCGGCGCAAACTCGCCCGCCGAATGCGTAGGCAAGTCCGACTTCGATTTCTTTTCCGAAGACCACGCGCACGTGGCCCTCGAGGACGAGCAGCAGATCATCCTCTCCGGCGAGGCGATCATCGGAAAGATCGAGCGCACGACCATGCGTGACGGGACGCGCGCCTGGGTCTCGACCACCAAGCTGCCGTGGCGCGATGACAACGGCCGGATCATCGGCACCTTCGGCCTGTCGCGTGACGTCACCGCAGTGCGCGAGGCCGACGAGAAGTTGCGCGAAGAGCGCAATCTACTCCGCACGATCATCGACCACCTGCCGAGCCGCATCTTCGTCAAAGACGTGGCCTCGCGCTACGTGCTCAACAACTCCGCGCACCTCAGCATGCTCGGCCTGACGAAGCAGGAGCAAGCCACCGGCCACACCACGCTCGATTACTTTCCCGGTGAGCGCGGCCAGCAGGCCATCTCCGACGACCACCGCGTGCTCGCGGGCGAATCGATCATCAATCAGGAGAAATCCAGCAACGATGCCGAGGGTGCGACGCGCTGGGTGCTCACGACCAAGGTGCCGCTGCGCGACTCCTACGGCGACCTCATCGGCCTCGTCGGCATCAGCCACGACATCACCCGCCGCAAGCTCGCCGAGGAAAAGCTCCAGCAGCGCACCGAGGAGATGGAAGCCGAAGTCGAGATGGCACGGCAGATCCAAGAGGCGTTTCTCCCCCGCGAGTACCCCGTGTTTCCCCGAGGCGTGCCGGCCGAGGCGAGCGCGCTGCGCTTCGCGCATCACTACATCCCGGCGACGACGCTCGGAGGCGATTTCTTCGATATCCTTCAGCTCTCCGACAACAAGTGCGGTATCCTCGTCTGCGACGTGATGGGCCACGGCGTGCGCGCCGGCCTGCTCACCGCTCTGATCCGCGGCGTCGTCGAAGAAATGGGACCGCGCGCCGAAGACCCGGCGCACGTGCTCGCGGAAGTAAATCACAGCCTCGCCCCGATCCTCGCGCAAACCGGCCAGCCGATGTTTGCCACGACGTTTTTCGGCGTGATCGACACCGAGTCGAGCAAGCTCACCTACGCCAACGCCGGTCACCCGCCCCCGCTCCTGCTGCAATCGACCTCCGGCACCATCGCGCGCCTCGCGCCGGAAAACCCCGAGCCCGCGGCCGGTTTGCTCGACGGCTTCCACTACACCGCCGTCACGCAGGAGATTTTGCCCGGCGATGTCTTCCTCGCCTACACGGATGGCATCATCGAAGCCATGGCACCGGACGACGACATGTTCGGCGAGAAGCGCCTGCAGACCTTTCTCCTCGAACGCCGCGATCTCTCCGGCCGCGATCTTCTCGCGCAGCTCGTAAGCGACGTGGAGAAGTTCACCGGCCACAAATCGTTCGACGACGATGTCTGTCTCGTGGCCATCGAGCCCACCGGCACCACCTGCACGGTGCAGCCGCTCACTTACGACATCTGAGACTCTCGCTCAGAAGCGATAAACACAGAGCCACATCAGCAGAATGTTGGCGGTTAGGATCACGAGAGCGATCGGCACCTGCGCCTTGATGACGGCGTTCTTGTCGGGCAACTCGAGCAGCATCGTCGGCACGATGTTGAAGTTCGCCGCCATCGGCGTGAGCAGCGTGCCGCAGTAGCCCGAAAGCATGCCGATCGCAGCCATGATCGCTGGGTTGCCGTGGTGCTCGCGCACGATGAACGGCAGGCCGATCCCGAGCGTGATCACTGGGAAGGCCGCGAACGCGTTCCCCATGCAGATCGTAAAGAGCGCCATGCCGAGGCAGTACGCCAGCACCGCGACGAACGGTTGATGCGTCGGCAGCGCATGCGCGACGAGATCGGCCACCACAGTGCCTACGCCGGCTTTGGCGAAGATCGCGCCGAGCGCGGCGAGAAACTGCGGCAGGATGATCGCCCACCCAATCGCCTGCAGCAGCCGGCTACCCTCCGCTATAGGCGTCACGGGCCGCGCGTGCGTGATCGCAAGGCCGGCACACACGGCCACCACGGCACCGAGGCAGACGGAGCTCACAGTGAGATTTGCTGTATCCAATAACCAGATACTGCCGATGTGAACCTTGCTCAGCAGCAACGTGCCGACCACCGCGGTCGCGGGGATAAGCAACGCGGGAGCGAAGAGCCGATTCTTCAGGCGCTCGGCGGACTGCACCCGCTCCGCCTCGAGCGCACTGCGCTCGGCTCCTGCACCTACCTGACGCACTGCGGCCAATCCAACCAGCCCCAGCAGCAAGTACCCAACTACCACGGATGGCAGAGCTTTTCCCGCGAGGAAGATCACCGCGAGCAGTCCCCAAAACACTGTCGAGCCCCACCGCGTGGGATGGGCGCGATCGAGCGCCGCACGACCCGCCACGAGCAGCATAAAGATGCCCGCGATCACGTAGAAGACGTCGAGCGTGAGAAGTTTCATCGCGAGTCCTCCGCCTTTTTCGCCGGTGTGAGTTCCCGCGCGAGCCGCCGGTCGAGTTGCCGTGCACGCCATGCCATCACCGCAAAAGCGACCAGCGCCGTCGGAATGCCCCAGAGCGAAAGCTGCCACACGCTCACATTGACGCCCTGAGCGTCGAGCACGCCCTTCATCATGTAAACTGCGCCAACGGCAAACACCGTGTCCTCGCCGAAGAAGTTACCGACATTTTCCGCCGCCGAAGCCGTCGATCGGATGAGATGACTGATCTTCGTGGGCAGTTCACCGTATTTCGCCCGCGCAGCGCCCTCGGCCATCGGCGTCACCAGCGGGCGCACCATGGGGGCGTGGCCGCCGATGTTGATCCCGAGGGCAATGGAGATTTGTCGGATAGCCGTGTACGCGAGCAACACTCGCCCAGCCGTCGCGGCCTGCGCTCGCCGAATCAGCGTCTCCGCCCGCTCGCGCAATCCATAACGCTCGAGCAAGCCGACCGCGGGCAGCATGAGCAGCACGGGCAGAGTGATGTATCGGTTCTCCACGAAATTCTTCCCGAATACTTCCATGATCTCGTTGAACGACATGCCCGAACAGAGGCCCGTCGCGAGACCCGCCGCCATGACCACGAGGAGCGTATTGAACCGCAGCGCGAATCCAATCGCCACGACAACAATGCCGATGAGCTTGATCATGAAATTGCCCGCACCTCCACCCCGGCTGACTCGAGTTCAGTTCGCAGCCGTCGAGCAAACGCCACCGCATGCGCTCCGTCGCCATGCAGGCACACGGTATCCGCGATGATCGGCACATCGCTGCCGTCACTCGCGCGCACGACGCCTTCGCGCACCATCCGCAGCACCTGCCGGACGGCTTGATCCTCATCCTCGATCAGCGCGCCCGGCTGCGAACGTGGCGTGAGCGAGCCGTCACGCCTGTACGTCCGGTCGGCAAAGACCTCGCTGGCCACGCGCAGGCCTTGCGCCTGTCCGGCCCGCACCAGTGCACTGCCCGCGAGAGCGAACAAAATAAGCTCTGCGCCACACGCGCGCACTGCGGCCGCAATCGCTTCGGCCAGCGCGGCATCGCGCCCCGCCAGATTGTAAAGCGCGCCGTGCGCCTTCACGTGTCGCACCGGCCCCAGCGCCTGCAGTGCGCGAATCTGCGCCTCGACCAACGCATGCGCCTCCGCCGGAGTCACAGGCAATTCGACGCGACCGAAATTCGCTCGATCCGCAAAGCCCGGATGTGCGCCGACGGCCACATCATATCGTTCAGCGAGCGCGCGAGTGGCGTGCATCGTCGCGTAGTCGCCCGCATGCGCTCCGCACGCGATGTTGGCCGACGTGATGAGAGGCATCAGTTCGGCGTCATGGCCGGCACCTTCGCCAAGGTCGCAGTTCAGGTCGATACGCCGCATCTCAATGAATTTTCTGCGCCAGCCCTTCGCGGAGGATCCCCATCGCGTGTTCGCGATGCAGCAGCAAGCGACGCGCTTCCGCGAGATCCACTTCGCGAAATGTCGCTGTGTCTCCAGCCTTCAACTGCGCGAGCAGCGGAAGGTCGACCGAGATGACCTGCGCAATTCGCGGATAACCGCCGATGGTCTGCGCGTCCGCCAGCAGCACAATCGGTTGGCCGTCGGGCGGTGCTTGCACGGTGCCGGGCACGACCGGAGCCGAGGTTAGCTCGCGAGCATTGTTTCGCTGCAACGATTCGCCCGAGAGGCGCAACCCCATGCGATCGGATTTCGCGCTCACGGTGAACTGCCCCGTCAACCAAACTGGATACTCTCCCGCATGCGTGCCGCGAAGCACGCGGATAGTCGGCGCGCTGGTGTAAGTCGGCAGGATCCTTTCGTCGATATGCCAGTGCGCCGAGAGGTCGCGCACGGCCATGGCGGTCGGCAGCACATCGCCGTCTTGCAGCGCTCGCCCTTGAAAACCTCCGAAACCGCCGCGCAGAAATGTGCTGCGGCTTCCGAGCACCGCAGGCACGGCAATGCCGCCCGCGACCGCAAGGTAGCCGCGGCAGCCTGAGCGCGCCGGTCCGAATTTCACTTTCTCACCTGCCCGCACGCGCACCGGCTGCCACCGCGGCGGCCCACCGAAGTCACCGCCACCGATTGCAATCACCGTATCCGCGAGAAACTCGATCTCAGGGCCGATCAACGTGAATTCCAAAGCGGCCGCGTCCTCGCGATTTCCGGCTAACAAATTCACTACCCGCAGCGCCATCGCGTCGGCCGGCCCGCTCAGCGGCACCCCTGCCGCGCGCCAGCCCGCACGACCGCCATCCTGCACGGTGGTGAGCATGCCTGCCTTCACAATGCGCAGAGCCCCCACTCCATTTGCAGCCGGCGTATCGGCTTTTCCACTACGGACTTCCGGCGCAACTAATTCGTCTGCGCTCACCGCCTTGAACCTCACGCGATCACCTGTGCGCAGCAGCGCCGGATCAGCGCGATTCACGTCGAAGAGTCCCACCGCGGCACGCCCGATGAGATTCCACCCTCCGGGGGTCGCGAGCGGATAGACGCCCGTCTGAGCGCCACCGATTCCGACCGAGCCCGCAGCCACGCGAGTGCGTGGCGTCGCCCGTCGCGGCGTGTGTAGTTGCTTAGGCAATCCACTGAGGTAAGCGAACCCCGGAGCGAATCCCACCGCGCGCACGCGGTAGTCCGCCCCACTATGCAGCGCGATGGCAGCCTCAATCGTGATACCCGCGCGAGTCGCAATGTCGGTGAGATCAGGCCCATCGGCTCCACCATAGCTCACCGGAATTTCGACCAGGCGCTCTTCTGGTGGAAATGCATCACTCGCGCGTTGCGCGCACTGTTCCAGCTCCGCGCAAAACTCCGCCCAGTCACGGGCCCGCGCTGGATCGAAGAACACCGCGACACTCGTGTAGGCCGTGACAACATCCAGCACGCCGCGCAGCGCTGCTGCACGCACCACGTTTGCCACCGCGAGCGCACGGCGCAGCGACGATTCGTCCGTCGGGTCACCAAACGTGACCACCACTGCGGAGTCGCCAAGCGGCGCTATGACCATGCTCGTTTATCCGTGGGGCCGCGGCGTCTGACAAAGCAAAACGCCCGGCATTTTCGCCAGGCGTGCTCAACCCCGTAAGATTATGCGGTCTCAGCGCGAGATTAGCGCCAGCGGCGTGCTCACGCACAGCTCGGGCACACCCGGCTTCTTCGGCCGCGCGAGAAACTTCGGATAGATCTCTGCGAGTCGCTGGTCGGCGCGAAACTCCGCCAGCAAATCCGCCGAGCGCTGCAGCCGCGCGTCGAAATCCGCGAGCGTCGTGCTCGTCGGGCTCGCGGTCGTCGTGGCCGGACCGCGGAGGTCCGTCGCCTCGAGCAGCGCCACGCCCGTTCCACCACTCGCTCCCGAGACCACCGCGCTGTAGTTGCCCGGCGGAAGAATGAGCAACAGCGCCGACTCGCTGGTGTTGGTCGGCACGCCCTGAAGCGTGGACAACTCCGAGCCGGCTGCGACCGTGCCGACATTGTCGTTGGTCGCGATCGCCCGGCCCGTGGAATCGTATACCGTGAGCACCGGATCGGTGAGCACGCCTGTGAGACCGAAGGCCGTAAGCGAGGGCCCCTTGGCCGTCACGAGCACACGCACCGGCTCGGGCCCCGCAACACTGAAGCCGCCGATCAACACCTGTCCGCCTGTGCCCACGAGACCGCGCGAAGAAAGGTTCACCATGCGCGAGGCGAACAACTCATTCGACGCCGCGACCTGCCCGCGACACTCGCCGCTGGGGAAGATGTTGCTGTGGAAATTCAGATACGCCCCACCTGTGAGCAGTTTGATCGGATCGCCCGTGTAGGTGAGATTAATGAATGTCCCCGCAAACGTCGTCCCAGTTACCACGTAGTTCGAGACGGTGCCCGCACCGAGATTCGTCACTACCGGCCCACTCACGCCCGGGGCCTGCTCGTGAAAGTGCGACAGCGTCAGCGTATTCGGGTAGTTGTACACGCTGATGCGGAGGTTCACTTTATTCACGCCCGGATCGTAGGTCATCACCGCGCCGCCGAAAGCCGCGGCGTTGCCCGTCAACGCGATGGCCGGAAACGCCGCCTGCTCCTGCGCCACCGTCATGTTGGCGTAGAGCCGCACCGGACGCGCGATGAACTGCCCGCGGATCTCGCCATTGGGCAGCGCCGCCGAGCGGAAATTGATGAACGCCCCGTTCTGCAACAGCGTGAGCTTCGTGCCACTGTACGCGATGCCGTGAAACGTCGCTGTGAGCGTGTTGCCATTACGTGTGTAGGCTGCCTCCGCACCGAGTGTCGCCACCGCCGCACCCGAGCCCGCCGCCCCCGCTGCGCCTTCTTGCACGGTCGTGCCCGTGAGCGTGTTGGCGAAGCCGTTGAGCGAGACCACAAGATCAAAAGTATTCTCCGTGACGTCATAGAGCATGATCGCCGTCCCGCCCGCGCTGGACCCGGTCGCCGGGACCTCCTGCGCCCCGGAGAGCGTGGCGTTGAACTGAACGACCTGAGCCCGGCCAACAGCGGCGAGTGCCGCGCAAAATCCAACCATCAGCAGCGTGCGAAACGCATTTACGTGAGTCTTCATGGGATGAGCGAGGGGATGCCTCACGACTACCTCACTCGCCCTGCGCAGCACGCCGCTAACGGTAACAGCTTCGTCAGCCACCCCAGCAAAACCCTCGCACCCGCAAGCCTCCGTAATCGCCTCGCGCACCGCCGCTGATACCTCCGCGGATTGGGTTGAAGTTTCCCCGCAAACCACGGTGAATGGCTGAGCATGTCCGCCCGCTCCACTCGCCTCGCGCTCGCTGCCGCCGCCCTCTCGCTGGCCGCCTGCCGCGACAACAAGGTCGCCACCTATCGCGTGCCCAAGGAAACGGATCCCACGCCGCCGCCCGCCGCCGACGCCAGCGCGCCCGCGAACACCAGTGGCAACGCCATGGCCTCCACCCCCGTCGCGACCGCCGCTGGCGACGCGCTCGTGTGGACCGCCCCCGCGACATGGAAAGCCAAGGCTCCCGGCGCGATGCGCAAGGGCAGCTACAGCGTCCCCGGTGAAGCCGGCACCGAAGCCGATTTCTCCATCACCGCCTTCCCCGGCGATGTCGGCGGCGAAGCCGCCAACATCAATCGCTGGCGCGGCCAGACCGGCCTGCCGCCCATCGCCAATGGCGAGGTCGATGCCGCTGTCACGCGCTTCGAGAAAAACGGCCTGAAGTTCTCCGTCATCGAGCTCGTCAACAAAGACGCCGCGGCCGCCGCGCAACACATGCTCGCCGCGCAGGTGCCGTTCTCGGGCTCGACGTGGTTCTTCAAGCTCGCCGGCCCCGACACGCTCGTCGCCAGCCAGAAGGCCGCGTTCTTCGCCTTCCTCGAAACCGTGAAGCCCGGCGGCGCCGCTGTGTCCGAACCCGTTTCCACCACGTCCGGTCCGGTGTCTACTCCCGCCGCTCCGACCGTGACCCTACCGCCCACTCTCAGCGCCCCCGCCACGCCGTCGATGGCCAGTACCGCTGTGCCCACCGCCTCGGGCAGCGGCCTCGCGTGGTCCGCGCCCGCCGGCTGGACAGCCAAGGCTCCCGGCGCCATGCGCAAGGGCAGCTACACCGTCTCCGGCTCCGGCGGCGACGCCGATCTCGCGATCACCGCGTTCCCCGGCGAGGTCGGAGGCGAGCTCGCCAATCTCAATCGCTGGCGCGGGCAGGTCGGTCTGCCGCCGTTCACCGCCGCGCAAATCGAGTCCAATGTCACGCGCATCGAGCAAAACGGCCTGCGCCTCGTCCTCGTCGATTTCGTTAACCCCAGCGCGCCCGCGGCGTCACAGCACATGGTCGCCGCGCTCGTGCCGTTCGCTGGCTCCACGTGGTTCTTCAAGCTCAGCGGCCCCGACGCCACCGTCGCCGTCGCCAAGCCCGCCTTCCTCGAATTCCTGAAAACCATCAAGGCCGCCCAATGATGTCTCTGCTCCGCGGCCTCCGCGATCTCTTCGTCTCGCTCCGCTTCACGGTCGTTCTGCTCGCGCTCGGCATCCTGCTGGTCTTCGCGGCCACGCTCGATCAGGTAAACCTCGGCATCTGGGCCGTGCAGCAAAAGTACTTCCGCTCGTTCTTCGTGCTCTGGCGCGCGGGCGATGTGCCGATCCCTGTCTTCCCCGGCGGTTATCTCATCGGCGGCCTGCTGCTCCTCAATCTCGCCGCCGCCCAGCTCACGCGGCTCAAGCTCACCGTCAAGAAGTCCGGCATCTGGCTCACGCACCTCGGTCTCATTCTTCTCCTCCTCGGCGAGCTGCTCAGCGGTCTCTGGCAGGAGGACTACCAGATGCGGCTCGAAGAGGGTCAGGGCAAAAACTACTCCGAGAGCTACCGCGACAATGAGGTCGCCATCATCGACGCGACCGACCCGCAGTGGGACGACGTGGTCGTCATCCCCGAGTCCATCATCGCCAAGGGTGAGTCGCTCCAAATCGGCAAGCTCCCCTTCCGCGTCGTCCCAAAGCTCTACTATCCCAATAGCGAACTGCTCACTCGCACCGAGGGTCCGAGCGCTCCGCCGCCCGCCGCCACCGCCGGCTTCGGCCCGCAGATCATCGTCCAGCCCGTCGCGATGACCTACAAGCAGGATGAGCGCAACCTGCCGTCCGCCGTCCTCGATCTCGTCAGTCCCGAGGGCTCGCTCGGCACCTTCATCGTCTCCAGCTCGATCCGCGCCGCGACCGGAGAGTCCGTCCCGCAGAAGTTCAGCTACGGCGGCCACAATTACAAAATCCTCCTCCGCCCGAAGCGCGACTACCGCCCCTACACCGTCACGCTCCAGAAGTTCAGCCACGATGTCTATCAGGGCACCGACATCCCGAAGAATTTCTCCAGCCGCGTCCGGCTCACCACGCCCGACAAGTCCGTCGACCGCGAGGCACTCATCTACATGAACAACCCGCTGCGCTACGACGGCCTCACGTTCTACCAGGCGAGTTTCGAGAAGGGCAACGACCACCTCACCATCCTTCAGGTCGTCCGCAATCCGAGCTGGCAGCTCCCCTACTGGGCCTGCGGCATGATGGCCCTCGGCCTCGTCATCCAGTTCGGCCTTTCCCTCTCCACCTTCGTCACCAAGCGCCGCAACGCCGCCTGATCCCCCGCCCCATGAAAAAGCTCGTACCTCTCCTCGCCCTCTTGGTCGGTCTCGGTCTCGTCGTAAAGTCCCTCCTGACGCCGTCCAACGACACTCAGTTCGACTTCGTTGGTTTCGGCAAGCTGCCCATCGTCGCCAACGGCCGCGTCAAGCCCCTCGACACCGTCGCCCGTAGCTCGCTGCTCCAGTTTGGCGGCCGCCAGCGCGTGAGCACGCCCGAGTTCAGCGCCCCGCTCGTCGACAATCCCACCGAGTGGCTGCTCGACACTTTCTTCCGTCCTGAAAAAGCGGATACGTACCCGGTCTTCGCCATCGACAATCCCGAGCTACTCAGCCTCATCGGCAAGAGCGAGGACAGCACGCGTATCGTCTATACGGATACAGCGAAGAAAGTCCTCGCCGCCGTCGGCTTCATCCCGAGCCACCATCGCCGTTTCTCCTTCGCCGACATCGCGCCGCACGGCGAGGACATCGAGAAGCAGGCCCACCTCGCCGACGGCGTCGACGCCGGTGCGCGCAATGCCTTCCAGCGCGCCGTGCTCCAGCTCCTGCAGAACATCGTGAGCTACCAGCAGCTCAAGTACGCCCTCGTCCCCCCCGGCCGCGACAACTTCATCGGCGAGCTCATGGACGTGCAGGAAAAACTTCCCGCCGGCGTCGCCGCCATCCGCGCCAAGCAGGCCGGCAAGACGGACGTCGACGAGGCCGCCGCCAAGCTCGTGATGGATTTCGGCGATCTCGCCGACAAGTTTTCGCTCGCCACCAACGTCCTCGCCATCCCGCCCGCCGTCGATGGTGACGTCAACGCGTGGCGCAACAGCGGCTCCGCGATGCTCGACAGTTTCTCGCGCGGCACCTTCGCCGCGCCCGTGCTCGCCTACGCCGGCCTCGCCCGCGCCTGGCGCGACCAGACGCCCAAGGAGTTCAACGATCTCGTCTCCCTCTACCGCAAGGATCTCTCAACCCGTTTCGCTCCCGCCCTCGACAAAGCCGCCGCCGAAGCCCGCTTCAACGCCGCTGAGCCCTTCTACACGAGCATGACGCTCTACGCGATCGCGTTCCTCGTCGCCATCGGCTCGTGGCTCTTCTGGCCCGAGTCGCTCGGCCGCGGCGCGTTCTGGCTCGTCGGCATCGCGTGGGTTGTTGCCACCGTCGGCATCGTCACGCGCATGTGGCTGGAGGGCCGCCCGCCCGTCACCAATCTCTACTCGTCCGCCCTGTTCATCGGCTGGGCCGCGGTTGCGCTCTGCATGGTCCTCGAGGCGATCTACAAAAACTCCATCGGTAGCGTCGCCGCCGGCGCGGTCGGTTTCTGCACGCTGATCATCGCGCACAATCTCTCCCTCAGCGGCGACACGCTCGAGATGATGCGCGCCGTGCTCGATTCCAACTTCTGGCTGGCGACGCACGTCGTCACCGTTACCATCGGCTACTCCGCCACGTTTCTCTCCGGCTTCCTCGCGATTATCTACGTGCTGCGCGGCGTGCTCACCCGCTCGCTCGACAAATCCACCGCCGACGCCCTCACCCGCATGGTCTACGGCATCGTCTGTTTCGCCACGCTCCTCAGCTTCGTCGGCACAGTGCTCGGCGGCATCTGGGCCGACCAATCGTGGGGCCGCTTCTGGGGCTGGGACCCGAAAGAAAACGGCGCGCTCATCATCGTCATCTGGAACGCCCTCATCCTCCACGCCCGCTGGGGCGGCATGGTGAAACAACGCGGCCTCATGGCCCTCGCCATCGTCGGCAACATCGTCACGAGCTGGTCGTGGTTCGGAACCAACATGCTCGGCATCGGCCTCCACAGCTACGGCTTCACCGACGCCGCCTTCGTCTGGCTCAGCATCTTCATCGCCTCGCAGTTGTTCCTCGTCGGCCTCTGCCTCCTCCCGCAGGAAAAGTGGCTCAGCTTCCGCGATACGACGCCGGCCAAGCCCGCCAAGCCCTCCGCGACGAGCACTCCCGCCCGCGTTTAAAAGGTAGGGTGGGTTATCCCTAACCCGCCGCGCTGGACTCCGCACCACGTTCGCGAAAGTAGCCGCGGCATCCTGCCGCAGATCCGAAATCGCTCCGCAGCGGAAGCCCGTCGCGGCAACTCTGCCGCAGCCGTTCCGAAACTGTGGGAGGGGCTTTTCGCCCCGCCTAACCTCAGTCCGTAAACCATTCGAGCCTTCACCACTTTCCTCTGAAGCGGAGCGCGTCGCGCCAGTGTTTCGCCTCCCGTAGCCACGAGCGCCAGCGAGTGGATGCCTTCATGGGGACGCGGCGCCCCCGCCGCGTTTCGCTCCGACCTCGCATCACGCCGTAGCTGCGAGCGCCAGTAAGCAGACCTCCGCCCAAGCTCACATAAAAACTTTCAAAGAACCTTCCAGTCGCATTCACCCGGCCTCATCCGCCCTCCTGCGCAATCTCCCGCGTTCTTCTTTCGCCTCCTTCAGCTAGCCACCTGGCAGGAAAAATTCGCACGTTCTCGGTAAACCCGCTCAACTTCGCTCACTTCCCTCCGTCTTTCGCCGTCGTCGTCTGCCTCATGTTTCGGTCCCGCCCCGCGCCCGCCCTCCGCTTCCTCTCCGGCTTTCTCGCCGGTTGTTTGAGCGTCGGTTTCGCGCAGAGCGGCACCAGCCCCGCCCTGACCCGCACCACCACGCCGACCAACGCCACGGCGACCACCCTGCCCCCTCCGCCGCCCGACGTCGTCTCTCGGGTCTGGCAGGTCGACGACGGTCTTCCGCACAATGTCGTCAACACCCTCGTGCAGGACGGCCGCGGTTTCCTGTGGCTCGCCACTGCCGGCGGCCTCGCGCGGTTCGACGGGCGCGAGTTCAAAGACTACCCGCTCCCCGGTTCGCCCGCGCCCGCCGGGTACAATATCCGCGACCTCGCCCTTGAAGACCCGCGCACCCTCGTGCTGCTCCCCGCGAGCGGCGGCGTGCTGCGGCTCCGCGACGGCGTGTACGAGGCTCATCCCGCGAGCGCCGCCCTTTCCGGCCGCGCGCTGCTCCACTTGTTTTCGGAAGCCAACGGCACGCTCTGGGTCGACGTGGGGTCGAGCGAGCTCGCGCGCTGGAGCCCGTCCGGCTTCAAGCTGTTTGGCCCGGCGGACGGCTACAACCGCCGCGTTACCCGCACCACGTTCGCCTACGACGACCGGCATCGCTTGTGGCTGGCATGCGGTGACCTTCTGGCGCGCTACGAAGCTGGTCACCTCGTGCGCTTTCCCACGCCTGTCGGCAGCAATGTCTGGATCGCGTCTTCCCGCCGCGGAGGCATGTGGATTTCGTCGAGTGAGCGCTTGATGCGCCTCGAAAACGACCAGCTCATCACCGTGCGCGAGGGGTTGGAGTGGCGTACCACGGAGCGGCAGGGCATGCAGCAGATGTACGAGGACGAGCGGGGCGCGCTGTGGATCGCGAGTCGCCGGCGCGGCCTGTTCCGTTTCGCCGACGGCCAGATCACTTCCATCGAGGTCAGCGCCGACAGCGTCAACGGCATCGCCGCCGACGACGCGAAGAATCTCTGGATCGCCACCAATGGCGGCGGCCTCGTCCGCCTGCGTCCGCGTTCGTTCGTCATGCTCGATGCCACCACCGGCCTGCCCGACGACGTGAGCACATCCATCGCCGAGGGGCGCGACGGTGTGCTCTGGTGCGCCAATCGCAGCGGCGGTCTTGTCCGCGTCGCCGATGGTCGCATCGAGGCCATCGGCCGCTCCGACCGCGGTGCCACTCCCGGCTATGCCAATGCCGTCGCGCTCGACCGCGCCGGTCGCGTGTGGGTCGGCACCATCGAGGGCGTCTACCGGCTCACGCCCGCGCCGGGCGCGAAGCTCCAGCCGATGTCGCCGCGCTTGCGCGAGGTCCACGTGATGTACGCCGCGCACAATGGCGACATCTGGGTCGGCTCCGCGGGTCACGGCTTCGGCTACTTCCGCGACGACACGTATCATCCCGTCATCGCCGCCGACGATCCGCGTACGAGCCGCATCCGCGCCGTCGCCGAGGATAGCGTCGGGCGCTTCTGGGTCGCAGCCGACGACCAGCAGCTCTACGAGTTGATCGACGAGAAACTCGTCCCGCGCATCACGCGCGAGCAGTTGCCCGGCGGCCCGATCTTCGCCATCGAGCCCGATCCGCGCGGTCCGCTCTGGCTCGCCACCGCAAGCGGCCTCCTGCGTCTCGTCGGTTCGCGACTCGACCGTTTCACCAAGACTCAAGGCCTCCCCGACGATCTCATCTCGCAGCTCTTGCTCGACGATCGTGGCCATCTGTGGTGCGGCAGTCGTCGCGGCATTTTCTCTGTGTCGCTCTCCGAGCTCGACGCCGTCGCCGATGGCCGCGCGCCCTCGCTCAACGCCGCCCTCTTCGGTCGCGAGGAGGGCCTCGTCGGCACCTCCGCGCTCAACAACACGCAGCCCATGACGCTCAAGGCCCACGATGGCCGTCTCTGGCTCGCGACCCACGAGGGGCTCGTCGGCATCGATCCCGCGGGCTTCCTCCCCGCGCAGCCGCCGCCGCGCGTCTACATCGACGAGGTCACACTCGACACTGTCCCGCAGCCCGTCGGTCGCTCGCTGCGCATTCCCGCCGGTGCGCACCAGCTCGAGTTCAAGTTCGCCGCGCTCAACTACTCCGCGCCCGAAAAAGTCCGCGTGCGCCACGCCATCTCCGGCTACGATCTCGATTGGAACGACTCCAGCGCCGACCGCGGCGCCGTCTACCCGCGCCTGCCCGCGGGCAACTACACGCTGCGCGTCGCCGCCCGCAATCAGGATGGCCCGTGGAGCGCGCCGACCACGCTCGCGCTCGTCGTCGTGCCCGCGTGGTGGCAGACGTGGTGGGCCGCCGGCGGAGCCGTCGTGCTCTTCGCCGGTGCCGTCGGTGGCAGTGTTCGTTTGTGGTCGCATCGTCGTTTGCGTCGTCGTCTGGAAAATTTGGAGCAGGCCCACGCCCTCGAAAAAGAGCGCGCCCGCATCGCCCGCGATCTTCACGATGAACTCGGCGGGAGTCTCACGCAGATCGGCCTCGTCGCTGAGCGCATCAAGCGCCAGGCCGCGCAGTCGTCCTTCGAGCCGGGCCTCGGCCAGCTCGCCGCCCAGACCCGTCGTCTCTCCGGCGAACTCGAGAGCATCGTCTGGACCGTAAGCCCTAAGAACGACACGTGGGATCGTCTCGCCGCCTACATCGGCCAGTTCGCGCAGCGTTTCTTCCGCGAGACGTCCATCGCCTGCACCGTCCACCAGACGATCCCCATCCCGCCGCTCCCGCTCCGGCCCGACGCCCAGCACCATGTCCTCGCCGTCGCGAAAGAAGCACTCAACAACGTCCTCAAGCACTCCTCGGCCACCAAGGTCGAGCTCACCCTCTCGCTCGCGGATCGCATGTTCGAGCTGCGCATCGCTGACGATGGTCTCGGCTTCGATCCCGCTTCCGCCGTCCACGCCGAGCGCAACGGCCTCGCCAACATGCGCGCCCGCATGAGCGAGATCGATGGTGAGTTGACCATTGCCAGCACGCCCGGACGCGGCTCAGTCATTACCTTGCGCGCGCCCGTCGCCCCGCCCCTCTGACCGTGCCCACCAAAGTCGCCATCGTCGAAGACAACGCCGGCATCTGCGAGGAACTCGCCCAAGTCCTCTCGGAGGACCCCGCGTTCATGTGCGTCTGCACCTGCCGCAACACCTTCACCGCTCTCACGAAGATCCCCGCCCTCGCGCCCGACGTCGTCATCATGGACGTCCACCTCCCCGACGGCTCCGGCATCGAGTGCACCGCGAAGATCAAGCAGATGCTCCCGCAGACGCAGATCCTCATGTTCACGATCTACGAGGAAGCGGAGCAGATCTACCGCGCCCTCGAAGCCGGTGCCAGCGGCTACCTCCTCAAGCGCACCCCGCCCGACCAGCTCCTCCGCGGCCTCCACGAGATCGTCCAAGGCGGCGTCCCCATGACCGGTGAGGTCGCGCGCAAAGTCATCCACTCCTTCCGCCGCGCCCCCGTCGTCGCCGAGCCCAAGGTGAAACTTACCCCGCGCGAAGAAGAGATCCTCGACCTCCTTGCCAAGGGCCACCTCTCCAAGGAAATCGCCCACCTCCTCTCGATCAGCCTCGAAACGGTCAACAGCCACCTGAAGCACATCTACGAAAAGCTGCACGTCCGCTCCCGCACCGAAGCCGTGATCAAGTACCTGCAGTGACCTCCGCGTAGCTGCGAGCGCCAGCGAGCAGAGCTAAAGACTCCCTGTGGATTGCGTGCTCGCCACGCAACGACGCGCCCGCGCGCCCCTCCGAGGTAGGGCGGGTTATCCCTAAACCGCCGCGTTCGATTCCGCCGCCGCCTCATCGTATCCAACTTATCGATACGATACCACCTCCCCGTAGCTACGAGCGCCAGCGAGTAGACGCATTGCTTGATGGGGACGCGGCGCCCCCGCCGCGTCTTGCGCTCCGACCTCTCATCTCCCGTAGCTGCGAGCACCAGCGAGCAGACCTCCGCCCAAGCCCGCGGAAAAATTTCAAAGAGCCCAATCCATCAGCGTCCATCCGCGATTCTCTCTCTTTCCATCCACATCTTCCTTTTCGTGTGTTTCGTGGGCCAAAATCCCTACGCGACTTTAGCCGACAATAACCGGGAAATAGAGGGAGATTCCACCCGCTCCACCTCCCCAATTTCACCTCCCGTTCCCTGCTCTTCCATACCCGATTCTTCGGCTCCCTCCCTGTCCATCCCAAGCAGCTCTTTCAGCACCACCCGCGCCTCATCCTTCCTGCGCTCCATCTCCCGCTGCGCCCTCTTCCCATCCGCCGCTTTATCTGCAGCCGTCGCCGCCGCCGCCTTCTCCTTCACCGCCGCCAACCGCTCCTGCACCGCCACGCGTCGCTCGTCCAACTTCGCCCGCGCTTCCGCCACCTTCGTGCGGCTTAAAGTCGCCAGCACATGCGTCAGCCCCTTCGCCAATTTCAGATCAGGATTAGGCTGCACCAACGCCTCGAAAAGCTGCATTCCCACCAGCCGCTTCGCCGCGTCTTCGAAGTCGGTCTCCGGCCCCTCCATCAACGCCACCGCCTGCGCGATGCTTTCCAGATACCGCTGCGGCGCGATGTGCCGCGCGTAGTACCGCGCAACCGCGCTCGTCGAAGTCGTCACACCAAACTCGCTCGTCACGAGGGCATGCACCTCCGCGTAGCTTTTGTTTTCGAGGAGCCATTCATCGAGGCGCTCCTGCGCCGCCACCGGCAACGCATCCAGCACCGAATCACTGCGAGTCTTGTTTCTTTGCATGGGCATTCTGTCCTCGCCACGATCCCCATGACCGCCGCCAGAACCCCGGCATTTTATCAGCTTCCCGCGAACCCTCCAAACGCTCCATGGACACCATGGACAGCATTGCGCCTTTTTTCGCCAAAACCTCCCGTTTCGCTCCCAGTCACTCCCGATCTTGGCCACAGATTGCACAGATGGGCACGGATGAATAAGTCCGCGATCCGTGCCCATCTGTGGCTAAACAATACCTGCCCTTGGAGGGCCGAGCTCCCGCGAGGCCGTGTCCGCGCACTACCTAGCAAGTGGCTGCGGCAGCCTGTCGCAGATCCGTAAATCTCCGCGACGAGAAACCGCTGCCACTATTCTAAAACTTCGCCCCCTTTTCGTGTCCCTTCGGGTGTTTCGTGGGCACTCTACCCATCACTTCTCTTTCTCTTTCGGCGCCGACGCCGCCCCACCGCGCGCTCCGCGCCCACCCACTCGATCCGGCGGCAGATCGAACTGCCCCGGCAGCGGCTCCGGCTTCGCGGGGTCGAAGGAAAAATCCTCCGTGATGAATTTCGCCAGGGGCAGCTTCGCCTGCTGGATGCCGAGCACGATGCACTTCGCCTGGAGATACGCGCCGTACTCCACGTGATGCGTGCGGTCGGCAAACTGCTTGTCCGCGTCCGCCCCGAGCGCCGCGTTGAGCGTTGCGCCCATCGAGTTAAGGTCGATGCCGGGCACGTCGAGTTCCTTCGCCACCGCCATCGCTGCCTCGGCCCACGGTGCAAGTGAAGTCGGTTTCGCCGCCTCGCCTTTGCGCGCCGACGGCGACGCGATGATCGGGTTCGCCTTCTTCGCGCGCACGTCCGCGACAAACTTCTTCAACAGCTCACGGTACGTCGTCTCTGCCGGCGCATACGTCTCCGCGAAATCCTGATTCGGATAAATGTTCTGCGGCCCGCTCGACTTCGAGTCGTTCGTGCCAAACTCGATCAGCACCCAATCGCCCGGCTTCACCGAGTCGAGCACCTTGTCCCAGCGGCGCTCTTTCAGAAAACCTTTCAGCGTCTCGCCCGACTCCGCGTGATTCGCCACCGCGAGCCCGTTCTTGAACCAGCGCGGCGCAAACTGTCCCCAGCTCCCGTTCGCCGGTTGATCGGTCACCGTCGAGTCGCCGCAGATGAAGAGCGTCACCGCATCGTCGACCTTCTCGATGTCGATCGCCGCCACCGTCGGATGATCGCCACTGAAAGCCAGCGTGAGCTTGTCGTCCCAGTGCTTCACCATCACGCCCGCGCCATTGTTGAAGGTGCCCAGCTCGCGCGTATCCAGATTCACCTCGCCGCCCGTCGAAATCTTCGGCCCACGCACATTGACCATGAACGTCCGCGTCTCGCGCTTTTCCGGCTTCGTCGCCACTCGCTCCATCATGAGTCGGCGTGTTTCAGCCTTCACGGTCGTGGTCGTCGTCTCATCGCCTTTCGCTCCGAGTGTCACGGTCACCCGATAGTTGCCCTCCGGCACCGCTACTGAAAACGAAAACGGCTGCTCGCTGGTGATCGCTGTTGTTTCCGGCGCAAACGAGACATTCGCCGCCAGTATCAGCGACACCGTCGCCCCCGGCTCAAAGCCATACCCGACTTCCTTCGTGTAAATCATCTCCGGCTTCACCTGCACGCGACCCGTGGCCGCCGCGCCAAATTGAAACTTCCAAGCATTCGCCGCAAAGGCAGCCAACGGCGCGAGCATCACCAAAACAAAACGGGCAATTTTCATGGGGTAGTCCGCAGCGAACTCACTTCCGCCAAAAAGGGAAACCCATCCCGCTCCGACCGTCTGACATTTCGTCGGCGCCGCACTCATCACGTGACTGTCCGCGCTCGCATTCCTCCAAAGCCCGCCGCTCCCGCGCATCGTTCGCTCCACCACCGCGTCTTCCCCGCGCGTCACCCTCATGACCCTCCCCGTCCGTCTGCTTGCCAGCTTCGCTGCCACTTCGCTCTTCGCGACCGCCTTCGCGCAAACACCCGCACCTTCTCCCGCGTCCGCAACCACGCCCGCACCGGCTCCAGCTCCCGCCCCCAATCTCCTCGCCGCCGGCGGCAACGACGCGAAGGGCTTCGACATGGCGCCCGAGACACGCCTCGAGGTCGTCGAGGCCGCCGTCGCGTCGATCAAGACGCCCATGCCCGCCGGCCCCGTGCAGCCCACGTGGGATTCGCTCAAGGCCAACTACCGCGTCCCCGCTTGGTTCTACGAGGCGAAGTTCGGCGTGTTCATGCACTGGGGCCTCTACTCGGTCCCCGCGCATCACAACGAGTGGTACGAAAAACATATGTACGGCGCCGACCGCCAGTGGCACGCCGAGCACTTCGGTCCGCAGGCGAAATTCGGCTACAAGGATTTCATCCCGCTCTTCACCCAGGAGAAATTCGATCCCGCCGCATGGGCCGAGTTGTTCAAAAAAGCCGGTGCGCGTTTCGTCATCCCCACCGCGCAGCACCACGACAACTTTGCCCTCTGGGACAGCGCCGTCACGCCAATCAACGCCAAGGCCATGGGCCCGCATCGCGATCTCATCGGCGATCTCGCGAAGGCCGTGCGCGCGCAGGGCCTGAAGTTCGGCGTGTCGAATCACGGCATCGAAAATTTCCAGTTCATCAACCCGCCTGCCGAGCTCGCCGCCGAGCTCAAATCCCAGCAAGCCGATCTCTTCGATCCGAAGTGGGCCGAGTTCTACCACGTCGCCGATCGCAGCGACGCCGCGTGCGAGCGTTTCCTCGTCGACTGGTGGAATCGCAACGTCGAGCTCATCGACAAGTACCAGCCCGACATGCTGTGGTTCGACAACGGCGTCGACCAGCGCTACCTCGACCCGCTCAAGCTCAAGGTCGCCGCCTACTACTACAACCGCGCTGCCCAGTGGGGCAAAGAGGTCTCCCTCTCCACCAAGAAGGCCGCGTACGCCCCGAGCGGTACGAATCTCCAGACCATCGGCTCGATCATCGACTTCGAAAAAATCGGCGCGCGCTCGCCCGCCGGCATCCGCACCGGCGCATGGCAGGTCGACCACCCCATCGGCAGCACGTGGGGCTACACCGCCGACATGAAGATCGTCGGCACCGCCAATCTCGTCACCGCCCTCGCCGACACCGTCGCGAAAAACGGCACGCTCCTCCTCAATCTCTCCCCGCGCGCCGACGGCACGTTCACGCAGGAGCAAATCGACACCCTCCTCGGCCTCGGCCGCTGGCTCGACGTCAACGGCGAGGCCATCTACGGCACGCACAACTGGACCACCTTCGGCACCGGCGGCACCCGCGGCGACCCCGCTCCCAATGTCCGTTACACCGTCAAAGGCGACGCCCTCTACGCCATCGTCCTCAACCCCACGCCCAACACCGACCTCGCCCTCACGCCCCTCGCTACCTCCACCGTATCCAAAATCTCAATACTCGGCACCAAGGACGAAATCCCCTTCACCCAAGACCCCACCGCCCTCCACCTAAAACTCCCCGCCAAGTTGCCCACACCCCACGCCACCGTCCTAAAAATCACCGGCCTAAAACTCCCCGCCGCCCAAAACCCACCCGACGGCAACCCCGTGCCCTAATGTCTTAAACTGTGGGAGGGGCTTCACGCCCCGACAAACCTCCGCCCCTTCCACACCCCGCGCCAGCTGCCTTCTTGTGTCCCCATTTGCCCCAGTCTCATTTCTCTCCATGCGTCTCCGCCCATTAGTGCTTGCCGCCCTTCTTCCGCTTTTTGCTTCTGCGGAGGTCGTTGACTGGGGCGATTCTACTTGGCGCGTGCGGCTCGAAACTTCCATCGGGGCCCTCGTGCATCTCGCCCAAACAAACGAGCCCGCGACCACCAGCTGGCTCCGAGTTGCTGGACACTGGGATCGCGCCGCATGGAAGCCCGATCTGCGTCCCGAAGCGGCCGGTCTCTCTGGTCCATGGGGTCTGGTCGAAACCGCCGTAAGTGGTCCGCTCGGCCCACCTGCGAAAATCGTGCGCGTCTCCGATCACTCCTGGGAAATCACCTATGTCAGCTCGGTGCTCACCGTCCTTGTCAGGCGTGAGATTCTCGATGGCGCGTTGCGTGAGCGCTACACGTTTACCAACACAGGCCGACTCACGCTCGATCTGCCGGTTGGCGCAGTGTCGCTCACCGCTCCGCTTTTTGACCAATATCCCAACGCCACCGAGTGTCTCGCCGCGCGCTGTCACGTGCATCTGTGGATGGGCGGAGCAAGCGCTTGGCTCAATGCGGAGCGCATGAGCGGCGCGGGCCCTAACCTCGGCCTGGTCGTCACCGAAGGTGCGCTCGATGCTTACAGCGAACGGGGAGGCACGATCAACGATCGCGGCACTTTTCTGCTGCATCCCGGTGCGATGCATCTCACTCCGGGCGCGAGCACGAGCATCGGCTGGCAGTTTTTCTGGCATGCTGGCTGGGATGATTTCTTCGCGCAGGCGGCTCGCGTCCCGGGCTTCGTCCGGCTCAGTGCTGACCGCTATACGGTCAAGCTCGGAGAGCCGCTCCAACTCACCGCCACCGCCAGCACCTCGTTGGCCGGTGCCCGCCTGCTTTGCGCTGGGCGTCCGGTCGCCGCCTCCATCAATGGCAACTCACTCACCGCGAGTATCCCTACCGACCGTCTGGGCGACGTCCGCGTCGAGCTTGAGCAAGCGGGCCGCCGCACATGGCTGCGCGCATTCGTGACTCCTGACCCGTCGCAGCTCATCGAGTCGCGCCTCAGGTACATCACTCGCCACCAGCAGCGTCGCGCCGATGGAGACCCGCTTGATGGCGCGTACCTGATTTACGACACCGTCGCCGAAAAACAAATCTACGGCGCAAAGCCCTCCGATCATAACGCTGGTCGTGAGCGCCTCGGCATGGGCGTGCTCGCCGCGCTCTATTTGCCACTGTGTCGCGACGATGCATTTCGGGCCGAGCTTCGCGCGAGTCTCGACCGCTACGTCGCATTCGTGCAGCGCGAGCTGGAAGACGATTCGGGCAAGGTCTACGGCACCATCGGTCGTCGCGATCCCGAACGGCGCTACAATGCCCCGTGGGTCGCGCAGCTTCATCTCGCGCTGTATCGCGCGACCGGTGATGTCTCTCAGCTTCAATCCTTCGTGCGGGTCTGTCGCTCGTACTACGCCAGCAATGGCGCCCAGTTCTACTGCATCGGGATGCCGGTGCTCGATGGCCTGCAAGCGCTCGCTGACGCAAAGCTCACCGCCGAACGAGAGGAATTGCTGGCCGCCTTTCGGGCCCACGCCGATCACATCGCCACCGTCGGGGTGAACTATCCCACGTCCGAGGTTAACTACGAGCAATCCATCGTCGCTCCCGCGGTGCAATTGTTGCTGGAAGTGCATCGAGTAACCGGCGAGATGCGCTATCTCGACGCCGCGCGCCGCCAGCTCGTTTTGCTCGAAGCCTTCAATGGTCGTCAGCCCGATCACCACCTCCACGAAATCTCGCTGCGGCATTGGGACGACTACTGGTTCGGCCAGCGTGCGCTCTACGGCGACACGCTTCCTCACTACTGGAGTGCGCTGAGCGGCGGTGTGTTTGCCCTGTATTCTGAGACCACCGGCGACGCGTCCTATCGCCGCCGCGCCGACGCCGCTCTCGATAATAATCTCTCGCTCTTTAGTCCCGATGGCCGCGCCTCCGCCGCGTACGTCTATCCCCTCAGCAGCAATGGTCAACCCGGAGCCTTTTACGACGCGTGGGCCAACGATCAGGACTGGGCTCTCGTCAACTACCTCCGCTGGCATTCATCCACTCACTGAGCACCCCGCCGCACTTTTACGATCCTCGCAATTTTACTTCCATGGCACGTCTCCCCCTTCTTCCCGCTTTTCTCCTAATCGCCCTCACCACCCCGCTCCTCGCCGAGATCAAACTCGCGAGCCCTTTCACCAGCCACATGGTCCTCCAGCGCGACCGCGCCGTGCCCGTGTGGGGCACCGCCGACGCCGGCGAATCCGTCACCGTCGAGTTCGCCAACCAAAAGCGCACCGCCACCGCCGCGACCGACGGCCACTGGCGCGTCGACCTCACGTCGCTCACCGCCAGCGCCGAGTCGCGCACCCTCACCGTCTCCGGCTCGAAAACCGCGTCACCCATCAAGCTCGACGATGTCCTCGTCGGCGAAGTGTGGCTCGCCTCGGGCCAGTCCAACATGGATTTCTCCGTCTCGGTGAAGGTGAAATATTTCGCCGGTGTCACCAACGAGGAGCAGGAGATCGCCGCCGCGAATTATCCGCTGATCCGCATGTTCGTCGGCGAGGCGGCCAAGACCTATGCACCGCAGGCCCGCGTCGGCGGCGAGTGGCGCGTGTGCAGCCCCGCGACCGTCCCCGCGTTTTCCGCCGTGGGCTATTTCTTCGCGCGTGATCTGCAGAAGGAAATCAAGGTCCCCGTCGGTATCGTCACGCTCGCCTACGGCGCAAGCACCGCCGAATCGTGGATTCGCCGCGAGACGCTCGTCGCCGACCCGAAGCTCAAGCCGTACGTCGAGAGCTTCGACGCCAAGGTCAAAGCCTACACCCCGCTCACCGCCGAGGAGCAGACGAAATTTCAAGAGTCCATCGCCGCCGCCAAGGCCGCCGGCCAGCGCGCTCCGCGCAATCCACGCCCCGACCCCGTGCAGGACCAGCACAACGCTACCGTGCTCTACAACGGCATGATCGCCCCGTTCGTCCCCTACGCGATCCGCGGCGCAATCTGGTATCAGGGAGAGTCCATCGTCGGCGGCGACGAGGGTCGTCTGCTCTACCCGCGCGTGCAAGCCACGCTGATCCGCGACTGGCGCGCGCTGTGGGCCGAGGGCGATTTTCCGTTCTACATCGTGCAGCTCGCCGGTCAGGAAGCCGCGAGCAACAGCCCGCTCATCCGCGAAGCGCAGGCCACCGTCCTCGCGCTGAAGAACACCGGCATGGCCGTCACCACCGACATCGGCGAAGCGAAAAACGTCCACCCGCACAACAAACAGGACGTCGGCGACCGCCTCGCGCGCATCGCCCTCGCCCATACCTACGGCCTCAAGATCGAGCCCTCCGGTCCGCAATACGTATCGTTCAAGGTCGACGGTGCCGCGATCCGCGTCTCGTTCACGCACCTCGGCGGCGGCCTCGTCGCGAAGGGCAACACTTCGTTGAAGTGGTTCGAGATCGCCGGTGCCGACGGCAAATTCGTCCCCGCCGACGCCAAGATCGACGGCGATACCGTCGTCGTTTCCAGCGCGTCCGTCTCCGCGCCCACCGCCGCCCGCTACGCGTGGGTCAATTTCCCCGACGGCTGCAATCTCTTCAACGCCGCCGGTCTCCCCGCAGCCCAGTTCCGCACCGACGCCCCGGCGCTCGATCTCTGATTTTTCCCACGGCCTGCTCAGACCGTCCGAGATAGCGCAACCATTCTGGCGCAGGCGCGACCTGCCCAGTACCTTGCTGCGCTCCCCCATGCTTCCTTCGTCGCCCCTGCGTCGACAGTTGGCGCTCTGGCTTTGCCTCGGCGTCCTCGCTGCCGCCCGTTCCCTCGCTGTCGATCCCGTTAAGCTCGACTGGCTCGGCTCCGCCGCTCCCACCGCGCCCGCCGGCGTCACGTGGGGCGTGCCGTGGGCCAAGGGCCAGCTCCAGCGCACCGACGCGCTCGCGCTGAAGACCACCTCGGGCACCGCCGTGCCCGTGCAGTCGTGGCCGCTCGCGTTCTGGCCGGATGGCTCCGTGAAATGGACCGGCCACGCCGTCGCGGCCAGCGCCGGTCTCACCGGCCCATTTGAAATTTCCGTCGGCTCTCCCGCCGCCGCCAGCACCGCGATACGCGTCACCGAGGATGACAAGGGCGTCACCATCGACAACGGCTCCACGCACGTCCTCATCCCGCGCACCGGCGCGCATCTCGTCGAGTCCCTCCGCATCGGCGACCGCGTCGTCGCACAGGCCGGCCGCCTCGTCGCCCAGCGCGAGGACCGCAGCGAGCCCGGCGTGCTGCGCTACACGGATTTCGTCAGCAACATCGAGCGCGTCACCGTCGAGCAATCCGGCCCCATCCGCGCCGTCGTTAAGATCGAGGGCAAGCACCTCGACGCGAAAAACGCCTCCGGCCGCGCGTGGCTGCCCTTCACCGTCCGCCTGTCGTTCTTCGCGGACAGCGGCGCGATCCGCGTCACGCACTCGTTCATCTACGACGGCGATCCCGCGAAGGATTTCATCAAAGCCCTCGGCCTCGCCTTCGACGTGCCGTTCGCCGAGGAGATGCAGAATCGCCACGTGCGTTTCGCGGGCGACACCGGCATCTGGGCGCAGCCCGTCCGCATGCTGCCCGGCTACCGCGGCCCCGCCGGCCGCGAGATCGGTGATCTCTACGAAGACCATCTCGCCGGCAAGCGCGTGCCCAATCTCGCCGCGCTCGACCCGCAGGCGCGCCGCGCCCTCGAGACGGTTCCGATCTGGAACGACGCCGAGCTCACCCAGTCCGGCCCCGATGGTTTCGCGATCGAGAAGCGCACCACCGCCGCGAGTTCGTGGCTGCACGTCACCAACGGCCGCCGCGCCCCCGGTCTCGCCGTGCTCGCCGATGTCTCCGGCGGCCTCGCCATCGGCGTGAAGGATTTCTGGCAGAAGCATCCCGCCGCACTGGAAATCAATAACGCCGCCTCACCCGTCGGCACGTTGACCGCGTGGTTCTGGTCGCCCGACGCGCCCGCGATGGACACCCGCACCTACGACACGATCCCGCACGGCCTGAGCATCAACTACGAGGACTGGAAACCCGGCTGGGGCACCGCCCACGGCGTCGCCAACACCCACGATCTCACCCTCTGGGTCTTCGACAAGATTCCTGCCAACTCCGAGTTGCTCGCGATGGCGCACACCGCCGACGCCCCGCCGGTTCTCGTCTGCACGCCGCAGTATTATCATGCGCAGCACGCGCTCGGCACGTGGAGCCTGCCCGACCGCTCGACGCCCGCACTCGCGTGGCTCGAGGATCAGGTCGGTGGCCTCGTGGAGTTTTACCGCACACAGGTCGAGGAGCGTTCGTGGTACGGCTTCTGGGATTTCGGCGACGTGATGCACAACTACGACTTCGGCCGTCACGAGTGGCGCTACGACGTCGGCGGCTGGGCGTGGGCCAACACCGAGCTCATGCCCGACATGCTGCTGTGGTACTCCTTCCTGCGCACCGGCCGCGCCGACCTCTTCCGCATGGCCGAGGCCATGACGCGCCACACGAGCGAGACCGACGTGTATCACCTCGGGCCCTTCGCTCCGCTCGGCACGCGCCACAACGTCAACCACTGGGGCGACGGCGCGAAGCAGCCGCGCATCAGCCACGCCGGTCTCAAGCGCTTCTATTATTTCCTCAGCGGCGGCGACGGCCGCATCGGCGATCTCCTGCACGAGCAGCTCGACGCCGATCTCACCTACTCGTACCTGCAGCGTTTCAACGGCTCCCACTACGTCCTCACGCCCGACGGCCAGCCCGTGTCCGACCGCGGTGCCCGTCCCGCGCCGCGCCCGGAAAATTTCGAGCCGCGTCCCACCACGCACGATACCTACACGCGTTTCTCCCTCGAGTGGCTCTGCTACGCATCCAACTGGACGACCGAGTGGGAGCGCGGTGGCGACCAGTCGTGGCGCCCGACCATCGAGACTTCCCTGCGCGCGATGGCCGCCAACGTCGACGCCACCGGCCGCTTCAACGGCCGCTACTTCGACCTCATCTTCGGCGGCCCCGAGATCCTCGCCGAGCTCGAGCCGATGTACGACATCCCCGAGTTCTGGACCGCGTGGGCCAACACCGCCGAGGCCGTCGGCCGCCAGTCCGGCGGCGGCGAGATGACCGCCCCGCGCCTGCTGGCCTACGCCGCCGCGAAGAAAAAAGATGCCGCCCTCGGCGTCCTCGCGTGGGACAAGCTCATCGGCCCTTCCGTCCCTGCGTCCCGCCCGCCCGCGAAGATCGACACCGCGAGCGTCCCGCATCCTTCCACCGATCCGGTCTTCCTCGGGTCCACCGTCGGCTGGCAGCTCCACGGCGTCGCCAGCGTCCAGTGGGCGCTCAACGCCATCGAGACCGCCGAGCTCGCGCGCCCGTGGCTCGCCGATTGGGAAAAACCTTACCCGCCTCAAACCACCAAATGATCCGCCCCCTGCTGCGCTGCTGCGCCCTGCTCGTCTGCCTCGCTCCGCTCCGCGCGGACTTCCTCGTCCGCGACTACGGCGCAGCCGGCGATGGCAAGACCATCGACACCGACGCCATCAACAAAGCCATCGACGCCGCGTCCGTCGCCGGTGGCGGCACCGTGCGTTTCAGCGCCGGCACCTACCTGAGTTTTTCCATCCATCTGAAGAGCCACATCGAGCTCCGCCTCGACGCCGGCGCCACGCTCGTCGCCGCCTCACCCACCGAGCACGGCGGCAAATACGACGAAGCCGAGCCCAACGAATGGGGCGACAAGCAGTACCAGGACTTCGGCCACAGCCATTTCCACAACAGTCTCATCTGGGGCGAAAATCTCGAGGACGTCTCCATCACCGGCCCCGGCCTCATCCACGGCAAAGGACTCCTCCGCGCCGGCGCCGCCCCCGGCCGCAACGGCCAGATGCCCCAAGGCCCCAACGGCACCTTCGACGGTCCCGCCCCCGCAACTCCGCCCGCCACCGCACCGGCCACCAACGCCGTCGCATCCACTCCCGCTGCGTCCACTGCACCCGCCACATCTTCTGCGCCTGCTCCCGCGCCTACCTCCGCGACTCCTCCGGCTGGCGCCGCTCCCGAACAACGTCGCCGCGGCGGCGGTGGCGGCGCTGGCTTCGGCCCGCCGCCTCCCGGCTCCGGCAACAAAACCATCGCGCTGAAAAACTGCCGCAACGTCACGCTGCGCGATTTCTCCATCCTGCAGGCCGGCTGGTTCGGCGTCCTCGCCGCGGGCATCGACAATTTCACCCTCGATAATCTCCGCGTCGACACCAACCGCGACGGCTTCGACATCGACAGCTGCCGCAACACCCGCATCTCGAATTGCTCCGTCAATTCGCCCAACGACGACGCCATCGTCCTGAAAAGTTCCTACGCCCTCGGCGCGCTGCGTCCGTGCGAAAACATCACGATCAACGGCTGCCAGGTCAGCGGCTTCGACGTCGGCTCGTTCCTCGACGGCACCTACAAGACCACGCAGGAGCGCGCCAACGACGGCGACGGCCCCACCGGCCGCATCAAGTTCGGCACCGAGTCCAACGGCGGCTTCAAGAACATCGCCATCTCCAACTGCGTCTTCGTCCGCAGTCGCGGCCTCGCGATCGAGAGTGTCGACGGCGCGATCATCGAGGACGTCGCGATTTCCAACATCACGCTGCGCGACGTTTCCAATTCCCCGATCTTCCTTCGCCTCGGCAACCGCGCCCGCGGTCCCGAGGGTACGGCCGTCGGCGTGATCCGCCGCATCACGATCAGCGGCATCGTCTCGTACAATTCCGACGCTCGCTACCCCATCCTGATCGTCGGTGTCCCCGGCCACCCCATCGAGGATGTGCGCATCAGCGATGTCCGCATGGTTTCGCGCGGCGGCCTCACGCTGGAGCAAGTCGCACAGCAGCCCAGCGATCTCGTAAACACGTTCTTCCTGCGCGGTCGCGGCCCCAATTCCACTGGCCTCACCGGCCCGCGCGATCCGTACCAGCCGCCCGAGCAGGAAAAGGGCTATCCCGAGCCGTCGATGTTCGGCCTGCTGCCCGCCTCCGGCATCTACGTGCGCCACGCCGCGCGGCTCTCGTTCCGCGATCTCGACATCAGTTTCCTCAAGGACGACACGCGCCCCGGCATCGTGCTCGACGATGTCGCCGACGTCGCCTTCGACACCGTGCGCCTCCAGCGCTTCTCGAATGTCCCCGCCTTCGTGCTGCGCGGCGTATCCGACTTCTCGATACGCGCGTGCCACAATCTTCCCGATCTCGCCCGGCCGACCGCCGAAAACGAATCCCTGTGATCTCCCGCCACCTCCCGCTCCTCGCTCTCGCCCTCGGCGCTGCCTGCGCCTTCACGCGCGCCTCCCAGGAGCAGCCGTGGCAAAAGATCTCCGATCCCACCGCCGCCGAAGCCGCGAAACTCTTCGCCGCCCCGCCGCCCGAGTACGGTTCGCAGTTCACGTGGGGCTGGCAGGGCCCCGTTGATCGCGAGGTCATCGCGCGCGATCTCGATGGTATGAAGGCCCTCGGCGTCCGCGCCGCGATCATCGAGCCCAAGACGGGCATGTCGCATCCGTACCTCTCGCCCGAGTACTTCGACCTCGTGAAGGTCGCCGTCGCCGAGGCCAAGCAGCGCGATATGCGCCTCTGGATCATGGACGAGGGCGACTACCCGTCGGGCCTCGCCGGCGGCAAGTTCACCACCGACCAGCCCGCACTGCGCATGCAGGGCCTCGCCGCCCCCGAGCGCATCGCCGTCGCCGCGGGCACGAGTTTCGCGCGCGACCTTTCGCCCGACGTCATCTGCGCCGTCGCCGTCAATCGCGCCGACCAATCCTCCCGCGTGCTCGACCTCGCCTCGCGTCACCTCGCGTGGACCGCGCCCGCCACGGGCGATTGGGAAATCGTTCTCACGAGCCGCGTCTACCGCACGCTGTCCACGCGCTCCGCCAACAATCCCGCCAACGTCAAGGACACCACGCACTCGCTCATGGATTTCCTCGATCCGCGCGCGACCGAGGCGTTCAAGCAGTGGACGTTCGAGGCCTACGCGAAGTCCATCGGCGATGAGTTCGGCAAGACCGTCCTCGGTTTCCGCGGCGACGAGCCCGCCTACGGTTTCAATCCGTGGACGCCGAAACTCTTCGACGAGTTCACGCGGCGCAAAGGCTACGATCTCCGCCCGTACCTCGCCGCTTTCGCCGGTGGCACGCGCAACGCCACGCTCACGCCCGAGCAGCGCCGCGCCTACGCCGACTACTGCGATGTCTGGTCCGATCTTTTCCGCGACAGCTACTTCAACATGGAGGGCGACTGGTGCGCGCAGCACGGCCTCACTATGCAGCTCCACATCGAGCACGAGGAAATCCTCCCGCAGCTCGCCACGGCCGACGGCGATTTCTTCAAGTGTTTCCGCGGCATCTCCGAGCCCGGCATCGACATCATCTGGCACCAGATCTGGATGGATAACCCCGCCGACTTTCCGAAGCTCGCCTCGTCCGCCGCGCACCTCTACGGCCGCCCGCGCGCGATGTGCGAGGCCTTCGCCGCCTACCAGCCCGCGCCCAATCTGAAACAGGCCCGCTGGCTCCTCGATCACCTGATGACACGCGGCATCAATCGCATCGAGTACATGTTCTGGTCCGCCTCGACCCCGCGCGGCAATCGCCCGCCGCCGGCTCCCGCCGCCGTCAGCGAGGCAACACCGCCATCTACGAAAGCCGCCGACGGCACCGTCCAGCCGCGCCGCGGCGCCGGCGGCCCGCGCTATTATCGCGAGCCCGGCTTCCCTGCGATGGCTGCCGAGATCGATCGCCTCAGCTATATCCTCGGCGCGGGCAAGCCCGGCGCGCAGATCGGCCTCTACATCCCGTCGAGCAGCTTCTGGCTCGGCGACACGCGGCAGAATCAGGAGACCAATCAACAGCTCCTCACGCTCGCACATCAGCTCATCGAGCATCAGCGCGACTTCGATTTCGTCGACGAGCAGGCGCTCACGTCATCCGTGCTCACGCTGAAAGGCGCCGAGCTGATCAACCTCAGCAGCCAGGCCTATCGCGCGATCATCGTCCCGCCGGCGCTCGCGATTTCCAAGGCCGCCCTCGACCGCCTCCACGCCTTCGCCACCGCCGGTGGCCGCGTGATCTTCATCGGCGCTCCGCCCGCGTTGGTCTCCGAGCAAAATTTCCTCCACGCCAAGGGCCCCGCCGATGTCGCATGGGCCACGCTGCGCGAGTCCACCGTCGCGATCACGCCCGCCATCCTCGAAAAGCTCCCCGCACCCGAGTTCGCTCTCGCCGACGCCAATTCGCTCGTCAGCTACACGCACCGCCGCCTGCACGACGCCGACGTCTACTACGTCTTCAACTCCGCCGACGCCAAGGCCGCCCTTTCCGCCATTCTCGCCGGCCACGGCACCGCACAGCTCTGGGACCCTGCCACCGGCACCAGCAAACCGCTCCCCAGCACCGCTTCTTCCAACGACCGCATCCGCGTCTCCCTCGACCTCGATCCCTGGGCCTCCGCCTTGGTCGTGGTCAGCCCTTAATCGTGAATCTCCGCCTCTCGCTCTGCCTCGCGTTTCTTTGCTCAGCGCTCGCGTCCCTCCACGCCGCCGAGCCCAAGCGCTACGTCGTCACCGACCTCGGCGCCGTCGGCGATAGCACCACGGTCAACACCAAGGCGCTCCAATCCGCCATCGACGCCATCTCCGCCAAGGGCGGCGGTCTGCTCGTCATCCCCAAGGGCACCTTTCTCTCCGGCGCGCTCTTCTTCAAACCCGGCGTCAACCTGCTCATTGAGCAGGACGGTATCCTAAAAAGCACTACAAAGATGGCCGACTTCCCGCCGATCTACACGCGCTGGGAAGGCATCGAGCGCTACTGGACGCCCGCGTTTCTCAATTTCATCGGGATGAAAAACGTCGAGGTCACCGGTCCCGGCCTTGTCGACGGCTCCGGCGACGAGTGGCTCCGGCTCAATCCCCGAGTGCGCGGCCAGCCACCCGCCGCGACTCCCGCCACCTCCGATTCCGCTACCGCTCCGACTCCGCCTGCTTCTACTCCCGCTCCCGCCAAGCCCGCCACTCCCGCGCCCGACCTCGCCACGCTCTACCCGAAGCCCGTCTCCACCGCCACGCTCTGCTTCGCGCCCGATCCGGCGAATCTCCCCACGCTCAATGCCGCCGGCATTCCGCTCCCGCGCGGTCGCCCGAGTCCGCCGCGCGCGATCGTGTTTCAGGATTGCTCCGGCGTGCATATCTCCGAGCTCTTCCTGAAAAATCAGGCACGCTGGGGCTACGTCTTCATCTACTGCGAAAACGTCGTTGCCGAAAAACTCAGCGCCAAGGCCGACCACAATATCCCGAGCTCCGACGGCATGGACGTCGACTCGTGCCGCAAAGTGCTGATCACCGAGTGCTATCTCGAGTGCAACGACGACTGCCTCTCCATCAAGTCCGGCAAGGACGAGGATGGTCGCCGCGTGAATCGCCCGTGCGAGGACATCATCATCGAGAAGACGCATTTCGCCTACGGCCACGGCGGCGCCGCGATGGGCAGCGAGACGTCCGGCGGCATCCGTCGCGTCGAGGTGCGCGACTGCCTCGCCGACGACAACAATTCCGCCCCCGTGCGTTTCAAGTCACAGCCCACACGCGGCGGCGTCGTCGAGGACATCACCTACCGCAATTTCGAGCTGCGCGATGTCCACGCCGCCTTCGAGTTCCTCCTCGATTGGAACATGCGCATCGCCACGCCCGACGCCGCGCGCATGGCGCCGACCGTGCGCCACATCCGGCTCATCAATGTCCACGGCACTGCCGCCGTCGTCGGCACGATCCACGGCCTCGCCGAGAGCCCGATCACCGATGTCGTGTTCGAAAACTGCGACATCACCGCGCAGCGCGGCCTCACCATCGACCACGTGCGCGACCTCGATACGAGCGGGCTCCAGCTCACCGTCGCGCAGGGCGACCCCATCATTCGCAAAGACTGACACCCCTTCATGAAGCTCCTCCGCCTCGGCCCCGTTTTCCTCTTCGCGCTCTTGGCTGTCTCTCACACATACGCCGCCGCCCCGCGTCCCGACGCCAACCCGCGCCTCACGCAGTCCTTCGATGCCGACTGGCGCTTCTTCAAATCCGACGCGACCGGCGCTGAGGCCACCGCCTTTGACGATGCCACGTGGCGGCAGCTCTCCGTGCCGCACGACTGGAGTATCGAGGGCCCGTTCGACGAAAAGAATCCCACCGGCGGCGCGGGCGCATACCTCCCGAGCGGCGTCGCGTGGTACCGAAAACATTTCACGCTGCCCGAGTCCACCAAGGGCCAGCGCGTCTTCATCGAGTTCGACGGCGTGATGCAGAACAGCGAGGTCTTCATCAATGGCCACAAGCTCGGCCAGCGCCCCTTCGGCTACGTCAGCTTCAGCTACGAACTCACCGGCCAGCTCACTTACGGCGCCGCGGCCAACGTCCTCGCCGTCCGCACCGACACCTCCGCGCAGCCCGCCTCGCGCTGGTACTCTGGCGCGGGCATCTATCGCCACGTGCGGCTCGTCGTCACGTCACCTGTTCACGTCGAGCAATGGGGCACGTTCGTCAGCACGCCCACCGCCACTGCCGCATCCGCCACGGTCCATGCGCAGACGACCGTGCTCAATCAGAGCGACGCCGCCACGAGCGCCTCTGTGCTCTTCACGATCACCGATCCCGCGGGCAAAATCGTCGCGCAGGCCGAGGCTGCCGCGCAATCCATCGCCGCCGGCGAGCGCGCGACGTTTACTACCGATATCGCGGTCGCGTCTCCGCAGCTCTGGGACCTCGCACACCCGACGCTCTATCAGGCGACCGCTATCGTCCGCCGCGACAAAACCACGCTCGACCGCGATCGCGCCACCTTCGGCATCCGCGATGCGCACTTTGAGCCTGAGCGCGGTTTTGTGCTCAACGGCCAGCCGTTGAAACTCTACGGCGTGTGCCTGCACCACGATGGCGGTGCCTTCGGCGCGGCCGTGCCGCTTGATGTGTGGCGCCAGCGTCTCACCACGCTGCGCACCCTCGGCGTCAACGCCATCCGCACCGCGCACAATCCGCCCGCGCCCGAGTTTCTCGATCTCTGCGACGAGATGGGTTTCCTCGTGATGGACGAGATGTTCGATTGCTGGACCGTCGCGAAGAACCGTTTCGATTATCACCTGTTCTTCGAGGAATGGTCCAAACGCGACACGCGCGACACCGTGCGTCGCGACCGCAATCACCCGAGCATCGTCCTCTACAGCGCCGGTAATGAGATTCATGATACACCGAAGGAGGACCTAGCGAAGTCCATCCTCGCCGGCCTCGTCCCCGTGTTTCACGAAAACGATCCCACCCGCGCCGTTACGCAGGCCCTCTTCCGGCCCAACGTCAGCCACGACTACACCAACGGCCTCGCCGATCTCCTCGACGTCGTCGGCACCAATTACCGCGACAGCGAACTCCTCGCCGCTCAGCGCGCCAAGCCCTCGCGCAAGATCGTCGGCACCGAGCAGCGCCACGACCGCGAGACGTGGCTCAATCTCCGCGACAATCCCTCGCACTCCGGCCAGTTCCTCTGGAGCGGTGTCGACTATCTCGGCGAGGCTCTGCGCTGGCCCGTCGTGAGCGCGAGCTCCGGCCTCCTCGACCGCACCGGCAAGATCAAGCCCATGGCCCGCGAGCGCCAGAGCTGGTGGAGCACGTCCCCGATGGTCGCCATCACCCGCCGTGTCGGTCGCACGCAACGCGGCCCCACCGATCCGGGCTTCGAGACCGTGAATCGCCGCCAGTCCCAGTTCGCCGATTGGTCCCCGGAAAACCGCGAGCCGCACGACGAGTCCGTCGAAATCTTCAGCAACGCCGACTCCGTCGAACTCTTCCTCAACGACCACTCCCTCGGCGAAAAGCCCATCAACGCCGACGCCTCCCCGCGCATTTGGTCCGTCCCCTTCGCTCCCGGCACACTCCGCGCCATCGCGAAAAACAAAGGCACCGTCGTCGCCACCGACGAACTCCGCACCGCCGGCGCTCCCGCCAAGCTCGTGCTCACCACCGAGCAGACCAAGCTCACCGCGGGCGATTGGAACTCCGTCACGCAGCTCCGCGTCAGTGTCGTCGACGCTCAGGGCATTGTCGTCCCTTCCGCCACATCGCTCATCACCTTCGCCGTCACCGGCCCCGGCCAAGTCGCCGCCGTCGACAACGGAGATCCCTCCAGCCACGAGTCCTTCCAAGCCGTCGAGCGCCACGCCGCGCAGGGCACCTGCACCGCCTTCATCCGCGCCACCGCCCCCGGCACCCTCACCATCACCGCTAGCACCCCCGGCCTCACCTCTGCCACCGTCCAGCTCACCGCCCATTGACCGAGTAGCGACGAGCGCCAGCGAGTCGAAAGTACCCAGTCGACTCGCTGGCGCTCGCCGCTACCGCCGCCCTCCGATGGGGACGCGGCGCCCTCGCCGCGTTTCTTCCGTGCCTGACACACCGCAGCACCACACTCCATCAGCCCGTCCGCCCACGCCAAGGATTGACGCTCAGCTCATTTCGCGGCGCGCTGGAGTCATCGCTTTTCCGCTATGCGTGTGCCTCTCCGCCTTCTTGCCTTAGCTCCCTTGCTCGCGTTCGCGACCGCCACCCGCGCCGACATCTCCCTCCCGAAAATCTTCGGCGACCGCATGGTCCTCCAGCGCGATGCCGCGGTCCCCGTCTGGGGCCAGGCCGCACCGGGCGAACCCGTCACGGTGCATTTCGCCGGACAGGAAAAATCCGCGACCGCCGACGCCGCGGGTAAATGGAAGACCGCGCTCGATCCGCTCGGCGCATCGTTCGAGCCGCGCGATTTCAGCGTGAGCGGCAGCAGCACCGTCACACTCCACGGCGTGCTCGTCGGCGAGGTGTGGCTGTGCGGGGGCCAGTCCAACATGGAGATGGCCGTCGGCCTCACGACCGCCGGCGCCAAGCCCGAATCCGACACCGACGCCGGTCTCGCCGAGGCGATCAAGATCGGCGCGTGGCCCGGCCTGAGGCTCTTCCGCGTGGAGAAGCGTCTGCAGCCACCCGAGGTCGTCTCCAACGGCTGGACCGAGTGCAGCGGCGAGGCGCTCGCCAAGTTTTCCGCCGCCGCCTTTTTCTTCGGCCGCGAGCTGCACGCTGATCTCGGTGTTCCCATCGCGTTGATCGAATCGTGCTGGGGCGGCAGCCGCATCGAGGAGTGGATTTCCGATGCCGACTACGCGCCGCTGGAGAAAATCCTCGGCGCCGACGCCGAGCGCTGCTTCGAGCGCAATGCCACGCTCATCAGCCGCGACTACGATGCGATGATCCAGCCGCTCGCGCCCTTCGCGCTGCGCGGCGTGCTCTGGTATCAGGGCGAGTCGCAGATCATCGCCTACAACGACGGCGCGCACTACGCCGAGAAATTCAAGGTGCTCGTCGACAGTTGGCGTCGCGTGTGGGGCCAGCCTGAGTTGCCTTTCTACAGCGTGCAGCTCGCGCCATTCCTCTACTCGACGCGCAAGGACAAGATCCCGCACGACGACGCCGAGCTCCCGAAATTCTGGCAATCCCAGCTCGCCACCGCCGCGCTCCCGCACTGCGGCCTCGTGCCGATCGCCGACACGGTGACCGATGTGAAAAACATCCACCCCGCGAAAAAATCCATCGTCGGCCACCGCCTCGCCGCACTCGCGCTCTCCGAGACCTACGGCCGCAAGGGCGTCGTGCACTCCGGCCCGGTCTTCGCCGAGTGCCAGCTAGAGGGCGATCACGCCACGATCCACTTCGCCACGCCGAGCCCGCTCGCCGCACGCGACGGCCAGCCGCTCACCGATTTCGAGATCGCCGGCACCGATGGAAAATTCGTCCCCGCCACCGCGGTCATCCGCGGCAAGGCCCGCGTCGAGGTCTCCAGCCCCGAAGTGCCGAAGCCCGCCGCCGTCCGCTTCGCGTGGCACGAGATCGCCCAGCCCAACCTCATGAACACCGCCGGCTGGCCCGCTTACGCGTTCAACACTTCCACCCCATGACCCTCCGTCTCCGCTCGCTGCCCGCCTTCGTCGCTCTCGCTTTTCTCGCGTGTCCGCTCGCCGCGCAGGACGCTGCGCCTGCCACTGCCGTCGCACCCGCGCCCGCCGTGCCGAAGGGCGAGCTGATCAAGTTCACGTTTGCCGAGTCGAAGATTTTTCCCGGCACCACGCGCGAGGTCACCGTGTATGTGCCTGCTCAATACACCGGCGACCAACCCGCGTGCCTCTGGGTGAATCAGGACGGCGTGTCGTTCAATGCCCCCACGGTCTTCGACCAGCTCATCGCGAAAAAGGAAATCCCTGTGCTCATCGGCGTCTTCGCCACGCCGGGTATCGTGAAGACCGCCACACCCGACGTCGCGCTCGACCGCTTCAATCGCAGCGTCGAATACGACACACCGAGCGACGCCTTCGTGCGTTTCGTCGTCGAGGAGTTGCTGCCCGCCGTCGAGACCAAGCGCACCGCCGATGGCCGCGCGATCCGCATTTCAAAAAATGCCAACGACCGCGCCATCGCCGGTCAGAGCAGCGGCGGCATCTGCGCCTTCAACGCCGCGTGGGAGCGGCCCAATGAATTTTCCCGCGTGTTCAGCGCGATAGGCTCCTTCGTCCCGATGCGCGGCGGCGATTCGCTCGCGGGCTTCGTGCGCATCACCGAGCCAAAAGCCCTGCGCGTCTTCATCCAGGACAACGCGGGCGATCAAAATATCTACAGCGGCGACTGGTTCATGAGCAACCAGACGCTCGAGCGCGCGCTCACGTACGCGCACTACGAGGTCAACCACTCGTGGGGCGAAGGCGGCCACGCGGGCGGCCCGGCTGTCGCCATCTACCCCGACGCCGTGCGCTGGCTCTGGCACGACTGGCCGCAGCCAGTGCAGCCCGGCCGCCTCCCGCTCGAGCGCATAGGCCAGGTGCTGATCCCCGGCGAGGATTGGCAGCTCGTCGCCGAGGGCTTCAAGAGCACCGAGGGCGCCGCGGCCAACGCCAAGGGCGAATTTTTCTTCTGCGACATGGGCGGCAACAAAACCTACCGCCTCGGCGCCGACGGCAAACCCGTCATCGTGCTCGCCGATTCGAAGCGCGTCACTGGCCAAGCCTTCGGGCCCGATGGCCGTCTCTATGTCTCCGCGGCCAACGCCGAAAAAATCCTCGCCTACGACGCCGACGGCAAGGAATCCGTCATCGCCGAGGGCTTCGTGGGCAACGACCTCGTCGTCGCGCAGAATGGCAATATCTACGCCACCAATCCTCCGCCCGACAAAGCCAACGACCCGAGCAAGGTCTGGCTCATCCGCCCGAGCGGCGAAAAGGTCGTCGTCGACACCGGCATCCGCTACGCCAACGGCGTCACGCTCTCGCCCGACCATACGCTGCTCTACGTCGACGACTACCGTTCGCACTTCGTCTACAGCTTTGTGATCCAGCCCGACGGCACGCTGGCGAACAAGCAGCGCTATTACCACCTCCACCAGTCCGAGGTCGCCGACCAGTGCAACGCCGACGGCATGAAGGTCGACCGCGACGGCCGCCTCTACGTCGCCACGAATCTCGGCGTCCAAATCTGCGACCAAGCCGGCCGCGTGAACCTCATCCTCCCCACGCCTAACCGCAAGGTCTCCAACCTCTGCTTCGGCGGCGAAAACTTCGACACCCTCTACGCCACCTGCGGCGACAAAATCTACAAGCGCAAGCTGAACGCCGTCGGCTCTAATGCTTGGGGAGCCCCAAATCTCCCCGCGAAACCGCGCCTCTGATCAACGTGGCTGCGGCATCCTTGCCGCAGCTCCGAAAGAGAAAAACCTGCGCTCAAAGCCGCAGGTTTTCCGAAACTGTGGGAGGGGCTTTACGCCCCGACTAACCTCCGTCCGCGCCAAGCGTCCGCTCGACCGAATCGTCGGGGCATAAAGCCCCTCCCATAGTCGGAAAACGCGCCCGCCTTACTCCGTGATCCCCTCGCGTTTCAGCACCTCACGGAAATTTTCCCGCGTGATGAAGATGCCGACCGTGCGTGTATCGAGCGCGGGCGTCGTGCCGTCCTTCACCCACTTGTAGAGCATCTCGGACGTGTCGTAGCCCTCTTGCGGCGCGGAGACCAGCATCGAACCGTAAAAGCCTGTGGGACTCGCCTTGCTCAGTTCATTGATGCAGTCGGTGCCGTTGATGCCGATGCCGATGACGTTGTCGGCACCAAACTTCGCACCTTCCATCGAGCGGATCGCGCCGAGCACCGTGTTGTCGTTCATGCCGCAAACGAGCCAGTGCTTCACCTTCGGATGCTGGGCGAGAAGCGTATCGGTCGCCGCCATGGCCTGCGGGATTTCCGGATATTTCTGTGGCGTCTTGTAGATCTGCGCCGCCGGGAAACCGCCGGCCTTCAACGCCGAGATCGCACCCTCGGTGCGCTGCTTCGCCGTCTCAAGTTCTTCAAAAGTCACTACGCACACGCCGGTATCGGCTGGAGCCCAGTTGCGCTTCTTCATCTCGCCGAGGAGCGCGACGCCGACCGACTCGCCGATTTTCGAAGCCGACATGCCGAGGTACGGCACATCGGTCATGAACTGGCCGTTGGCACCGACGAACTGGTCGTCGACCGTCACGACCTTGAGCTTCGCATTCTTCGCCTTCGCCATGATCGCGGGCCCGAGGCGCACGTCCGGCGTGCAGATCACGAAACCCTGCGCTCCACCCGCCGCGAGCGTGTCGATCGCCGCGAGGACTTTCTCACCGTCCGGCACGCCGAGCTGCACGACCTCGAAACCATTCTTCGCCGCTGCGCGCGCCGAGCCTTTCCACTCATATTGGAACCACGGCTCTTCCGGCTGCTTCACGAGAAAGCCGATCTTCACTTTCGCCGGCGCCGAGGGTGTCGCAGCGGCGGTCGAGGCGGTTTCCGATTTCTTCGCGCAGCCCGCGAGCAGCGCGACACCGAGGGCCAACAGGGAAAGGGGGAGTTTTTTCATGAGGGGAAGCGCGAGGGAACGCCCCGCTGCGCCCAACGGCAAGCGCCGCGTGCAAATTGACACTTTTCCGTCATGTGCCAGCCTCTCGCGCATGATGCTCCGCCGCCTCCTTCCCCTGCTCGGTCTCATCCTCGCCGCCACCGCCATGTCCGCCGCCGAAAACCTCTACGAAATCCCGCTCAAAGACATCGACGGCAAGCCCGCCTCGCTCGCCAAGTACAAGGGCCGCGTGCTCCTCATCGTGAACACTGCCTCGCAGTGCGGCTACACCCCGCAGTACGAGTCGCTCGAGTCCGTGTACGAAAAGTACAATGCCCAGGGCCTCAGCGTGCTCGGCTTCCCGTGCAACCAGTTTGGCGGCCAGGAGCCGGGCTCCAACGCCGAGATCAAGCAGTTCTGCTCGACCAAGTTTCACGTGAGCTTCCCGATGTTCGACAAGATCGAGGTCAACGGCGCGCAGCAGTCCCCGCTCTACGCCGCGCTCACCGGCAAGGAGTCCCCCTTCCCCGGCAAGATCACGTGGAATTTCAACAAGTTCCTCGTCGACCGCGAAGGCAAGATCATCGCCCGATTCCCCTCCGGCGACGAACCCAACTCGCCGAAAGTCACCAAAGCCATCGAAGCCGCCCTCGCGGCGAAGTGAGCTGCTTTAGCTGAGGGTTGAGAGTTGAGGGCTGAGAGACGCCGAGCCCTCTCACCGCAGCCCTGATCGTCCCTCAACTCTCAGCTCTCATCCCTCAACCAGCGCGGCCCTGCCGCGCTCAAGGCAGCCACGGAAATTTCCGCGCATCCGGCTTCCGCTTCTCGCGCTGCGCGGAGTGAAACTCCTTCGCCTCGTCGCTCATGTAGTAGAGTAGCGTCGCGTTGCCCGCGAGTTCCTGGATGCCGCTCTGGCCATCGACGTCCGCGTTGAAGGCGCTCTTAAGACAGCGGATTGCCAGCGGGCTGTGCTGCAGAATCTCGCGTGCCCACTTCACGCCTTCGTTTTCCAGCTCCGCGACGGGCACCACCGTATTCACGAGCCCCATGTCGAGCGCTTGCTGCGCGTTGTACTGGCGGCACAGGTACCAGATCTCGCGCGCCTTTTTCTGGCCAACGATGCGCGCGAGATAGCTTGAGCCGAAGCCACCATCGAAGCTCCCCATGCGCGGGCCCACTTGGCCGAAAATGCCGTTGTCCGCGGAAATCGTGAGGTCGCACACGAGGTGCAGCACGTGGCCGCCGCCGATCGCGTAGCCCGACACGAGCGCGATCACGACCTTCGGCATCGAGCGGATTAGTTTCTGGAGATCGAGGACATTGAGCCGCGGCACGCCATCGCCGCCGACATAGCCCGCGTGGCCGCGCACGCTCTGGTCGCCACCCGCGCAGAAGGCATACTTGCCGTCCGTGTGCGGGCCCGTGCCCGTCAGGAGCACCACGCCGATCGACTGGTCCTCGCGTGCATCCGCGAAGGCGTCGAACATCTGCGACACCGTTTCGGGGCGAAACGCATTGCGCTTCTCCGGGCGATTGATGGTGACCTTGGCGATGCCGTCGGCCTTGTGATAGAGGATGTCCGAGTAAACTTTCGCGGTTTTCCAAACGAGACTCATGCTCCGACGCTTGCGCCTGTGCCGGGCCTTGTCGAGGTCGCGCGAGCATCGTGCTACAGGGCTCGGTCAAGCAGTTTCCGCGTTGCGGTCCAAAACAGCTTGGCCCGTTGCCCCCGATGCGGGATTCTGACATTCCGATGAGCTCCACGCCTTCAGCGCATATCAACACTGCGACCAAGCTGACCCTTTGCTTGGGCGCCCTCGGCGTGGTGTTCGGGGACATCGGCACGAGCCCGCTCTACACGATGAAGGAGTGCCGCGCGCATCTGCCCTCCGGCGTCGATGTGTCGTCCGGCGTGCTCGGGGTGCTCTCGCTGATTTTCTGGGCGCTCATGCTGATCGTGAGCCTGAAGTATCTCTGGTACGTCATGAGCGCCGACAACGAGGGCGAGGGCGGCATTTTCGCCCTGCTCGCCCTCATCGGCGACCGCCGCTCCGCGAGCGAGCAATCGAAGCGCGGCCTCGGCTTCGCCGTCATCATGATCCTCATCGGCGCCGCCCTCCTCTACGGCGACGGTGTCATCACGCCCGCGATCTCCGTGCTCGGTGCGGCGGAGGGTCTCAGCGCCATCACGCCGATCTTCGACAAATACATCCCACTTATCGCCGTGGTAGTGCTCGCCTTCCTTTTCTGGGCTCAGAGCAAGGGCACCAAGCGCATCGGCGGCATCTTCGGTCCCGTGATGCTCGTCTGGTTTGTCGTGCTCGGCGTGCTCGGCCTGATCAGCATTTTCCAGCACCCCGACGTTCTTCGTGCGCTCAATCCGATGTGGGGCCTCGCCCTGCTCCATCACGCCCCGCTCGAAGTCGCGGCTCTGCTCGGCGCCGTCGTATTGTCCGTCACCGGTGCCGAAGCCCTCTACGCCGACATGGGCCACTTCGGCCGCCGCTACATCGCGTGGGCGTGGTACGGTATCGCGCTGCCCGGCCTTGCACTCAACTACTTCGGCCAGGGCGCATACATCCTCGCCCACCCGACCGCGACGGAGAACCCGTTCTTCATGCTCGCGCCGCAGGGCATCATGCGGCTGATGCTCACCGGTCTCTCCATCGTCGCCGCCGTCATCGCGAGTCAGGCGCTGATCTCCGGCGCGTTTTCGCTCACGCGCCAGGCGATCCAGCTCGGCTATTTCCCGCGCCTCAAGATCACCTACACCAACGCCGAGCACTCCGGCCAGATTTACGTGCCGTTCGTCAATACCCTGCTCGCGCTCGGCTGCATCTTCACCGTCGCCCTCTTCCGCTCCAGCGACAACCTCGCCTCCGCCTACGGCGTCGCCGTCACTGGCACGATGGCGATCACCACGATGGCGTTCTTCCTCGTCGTGCGACGCCGCTGGCACTGGGCCCTGTGGTCGTCGGTGCTCGTGTGCGGCGGCTTCCTGATCGTCGACCTCGCCTTCTTCGGCGCCAACATCCCGAAGTTCGCCGAGGGCGGCTGGTTCCCGCTCGCCATCGCGTCCGGCGTGCTCGCCGTCATGCACACGTGGAAATCCGGCCGCAACGAGATCTTCATCCGCGTCTACGGCAACAACGTCACGGAGGCCGAGCTCACGAGCATCGCGCGCAGCCACCACCTCGTGCGCGTGCCGGGCTGCGCCGTGTTCATGGTCGGCTCCGCGCAGGGCACACCCATCGCGCTACTCCACCACGTGAAGGCCAACCGCTGCCTGCACCGCACCGTGCTGCTGCTCAGCATCGAGACCCGCGAGGTCCCGACCGTACCCGAGAGCGAGCGCTTCACGCTCCGCGAAATCGGCGAAGGCGTGTGGCGTCTCATCGGCCGCTACGGCTACATGGAGTCGCCTGATGTCACAGATCTTCTCGAGCGCAGCAAGACGCAGGGCCTCGCCATCAATCCCTCTTCCGCTGCCTTCTTCTTCAACCGCGAGATGATCATCTCCGGCGGAAACGCCCAGATGTGGGAATGGCAAAAATCCCTCTACGGCGTCCTCAGCCGCAACGCCCGCCCCGCAAAAGACTACTACCGCATCACGCCGTCACAGATCGTCGAGATGGGCCTCCCCGTGCAGCTCTAGCTAGCCATGTAGCGACGAGCGCCAGCGAGTCGACGCTTTGCAATGTGGGAGCCGCCTCACTTCAAATTCGCCGCCACCGCCGCGAACCACCGCTTCCGCTGCTCCGCATCACGTTTCCGGTCGGTCTTCACTTCCAGTATCCGAATTCCGAATACCGGCGGCATGCTCACGAGCTCCGCGAAATGCGCCCAATCCTTCACGAGCACATGCTCCACGCCGTAGGCTGCCGCGAGCTGCGCGAAATCTACTTCCTGCGGCGTCGCAAAGTACTCCTCAAACGGCGGCTCGAATTGCGCGACCGGCAGGTGCCCAAAGATCCCGCCGCCGCGATTATTGATCAACACGATGGTCAGGGAGCCGCGCAGCTTCGGCCGGTGCAGAAATCCATTCGTGTCGTGCAGGAGCGCGAGATCGCCGGTCAGCAGGAACGCCGCCTGTCCTTCCGAGTGCGCGATGCCGAGTGCCGTCGAGAGCGTGCCGTCGATGCCGTTCGCACCACGGTTCACGTAAAGCTGCACTCGGCGGTCATTCACCGGCCAGACGTACTCGACATCCCGCACCGGCATCGAGCTCGCCACAAAGCCCGGCGTGCCCTCCGGCAGATGCTGTGCGAGGAGCCATGCGGCTTTCGGCTCAAACATAGCCGTCTCCGCGGCCAGCCAGGCGTCGAAGGTCGTCCGCGCGGCCTGCTCGTAGCGCGCCCACATACGCTCGTAGCCGTTGGGCTCGGAGGCCGGCGGCAGACTTTCCACGAAAGCAGCCAACGAAATACCCAGCGCCTCAGTGCGTCCATGCAGCGCATCGCGGTTGTCCGCGCGATCGGTGAGCTGCCAGATGCGCGCGCCGCTCGCCTCGATCCAACCGCGCAGAACTTTGCTGGTCGGCCAGTCGCCAAGGCAAAGTACACGCTCAGGTTTCAGACGCTCCGCCAATGCGGAGTTGCGCAAAATCGCATCGTAACAGGAAACCTGATACGGCACCGCCGATACGTTTGACCGCAGCGGCGAGAGTCCATCGCTCAGCACCGGCCAGCCGAGCCGCTTCGCGAGTTCGCCGACCAGCACTACGTAGCGATCCACCTCCGCCGGCTGCGTTGGCCCGACGACGATCACGCCGTGCACATCGACCGGAAACCGCGGCGCTTCACCCACGCGTAGCACCGACCGCGGCGCTCCGAGATGCGCGAAAAATTCCTTCCAATCGATTCCCGCCACCGCCTGCGCCGTCGCTCCACCATCATCGATGGGCGGCAGCGGATCGCGAAACGGCACGTTCAGATGCACCGGCCCGCCGTGCGGCTGCAGCGTGCGCGTGATCGCATTCGCCGTCGTCTGCCGCAGGTAGCGTAGTCGCGGCTCCGTCGCCTCCGGCACGGTCAGCTCGTGGAAGAACCTCACATAGTCGCCGAAGAGTTTCTGCTGGTCGATGGTCTGGCCCGACGCACACGCGCGCATCTCCGGCGGCCGGTCCGCCGTGAGCACGAGCAGCGGCACCGCGCTCTCGCGCGCCTCGATCACCGCCGGAAAATAGTTCGCCCCCGCTGTGCCGCTCGTGCACAGCAGCACCACCGGCACGCCCGTGCGCTTCGCCATCCCGAGCGCCAGAAACGCCGCCGAGCGCTCATCGAGCACCGGCACCGCCTCGATCTCCTCGTGCCGCGCAAACGCAAACGTCAGCGGCGTCGAGCGCGACCCCGGCGAGATCACCACGTGCCGCACTCCGCACCGCACCAACGTCTCGACCATCACGCCGGCCCAGAGGGCGTTGACGTTGCGGGTATCGAGGGTCGGCGGAGTCATGAACTGATCAGCACAACCGACCGCACCGTGCGACGCAAGTTACGTCCGCAGCGCGTCGAGCATCGCGCGGAATTTCAGCTCGGTCTCACCGAACTCTTTATCGGGTGTCGAGCCGGCCACGATGCCCGCGCCCGCATAGGCGCGCGCCGTGGCGCCATCGACGAGTGCCGAGCGAATACCGACGAAGAACTCGCCGCCGCCGCGTGCATTGAGCCAGCCGAGCGCGCCCGCGTAGAGGCCGCGGGGGAAACCTTCGAGTTCGCGGATGCGGCCGAGCGCGACCTCACGCGGACTCCCACCCACCGCGGGGGTCGGGTGCAGCGCCGCAAGTGCGTCAAGCGGACGCACCGTTTCCGGCAGCGCCGCACGCACCGCGGTGTGAAGATGCTGCACATTCGCGAGACGTCGCAGCTCGGGTTCGGGTGCGAATTCCGGTGTGAGGCCCAACGGGGCGAGACGGCGCACGATGTCGTCGAGCACTTCGCGCTGCTCGCGTCGGTCCTTGTCGCTGCGCAAGAGCGCGGCGGCGAGTGCCGCATCCTCGCTCGCGCCCGCGCCTCGGCGGATCGAGCCGGCCAGCGCTTCGGTCTCGAGCGCGCCCTTGCTCACGCGCACGAGCCGCTCCGGGCTCGCGCCGATGAAGCTCTGTCCCGCGCCGTTCGCGAACGAGAACGCGTAGCAATCGGGGAAACGCTGCCGTAGACCGTTGAGCATGCGCAGCGGATGCAGGGGCCGGTCCGCCGCAAACTCCACCGCGCGCGCTAGCACAATTTTTCGCAGCTCGCCCGCCGCGATGCGCTCCAGCGCACCCGCCACCGCTGCGCGATAGTCACCGGTTTCACGCAGCGAGAAGCGAATCGGCTCTTCCTCCGTGAGCACCGGCTCAGTGTAGCCAAAGCCCGTAAACTTCCGATGCGCCCGCCAGACGCGCTCCGCGAGCCGTGCGAGATCGGCATCGGGCGTGACGAGGAGATTCGCCACCGCCGTCGTCACTCCGCCCGCGCGCGCCACTTGCCAGCGCGGCACAAAGACCCGCGCCGCCGGAAACGCTTCACCGCTCTCCGTCGTATCACCAAAGGTGAAGCCCGCGAAAAAGTGCGGCCCACCGAAAGGCGCGTTCACATCGCCCACCGCGATCGTGTGCGCGAGCGTCTCGTCGACGAAGCGTTGCGCGCTCGCGAAGCGGTCCGGCCCGGACGCCTCGTGCACGAGCAGCGCCTCGGCACCCGCGATGGCGCTGCCGATGCCCGGACGCTCGGCGTAGAAATGCATCTCGCGCGCCTCGAAGATCGACTCGAGCACCGCCAGCGGATCGAGCGCCTCGACCGCGAGCGAGATGCTCACGAGTTTCGCTCGTCCGTCGTGTTGCGCCGCCGCCCGGCACTGCGACAGGAATGCCTGCAGGGCTTCGGGCGTGGCGTTCTTCGCCGGATCGAGCGGGAGGATCGTCATGGTATTTGAGGTAGGGACGGCCGGCTCGGCCGTCCGCGGACGCGCGGGCCGCGCGTCCCTACCTTTTATTTCTTCGCGGGCGCAGCCGGCTTCTCCGGCGGCGCCGGACGCGGGAAGAGCACGAGCGCGGCCGCGACTTTCGCGCCGGTGAGTTTCGTGCCCCACTCCAGCTCGGCGCGCCAGTCCGGGCCAGGCGTGTAGCCGAGCGCCTCATTGATCTTCACCGCACCGCCGGGGATCACGTGTTGCATCGCTGCGACCGCGAGACGCGTCGCTTCCGCGATCGTCGCCAGCGTCGTGCGCAGCAGCGCCTGATCCGCGGCCTCGGTCGATTTGCCGAGTTTCCACGGAGCGCGCTTGTCGATGTAGCTGTTGGTCGCGGTGAGGAAGCCCATCGTGCGCTCCAGCGCCGTGTGGAACTGGTAGCCTTCGCAGAGCGGGATTAGCTCGGCGCGGACTTTTTCCCACACCTCGCGCAGTTCGCGATCGGCCTCGTCGGTCACGTCGGGCGCAGGCAACACGCCGGCGGTGAAGCGCGTCGTCATGTTGAGCGTGCGGTTCACGAGGTTGCCGAAATTATTCGCGAGCTCGCTGTTGTATCGCACGAGAAACTGCTCGCGCGTAAAATCGCTATCCTGCCCTACGTTCATCTCACGGATCAGGAAGTACCGGAAAGCGTCGGCGCCAAACTCCGCGACCAGATCGAGCGGATTGAGCGGCTTCTCTGCCGGTGCACCGGCGGCCTGCGTCTTGGAAATCTTGGCCCCCTTGTTCAACCACCAGCCGTGCGCGATGATCTGCTGCGGAAGCGGGATACTCGCCGCATGCAGCATGATCGGCCAGTACACGGCGTGCGGCGGCACGAGGATATCCTTGCCGATCACGTGGTGCGCGGCAGCCCACACGTCGGGCTGATCGACAACCGCCGAGTAATAATTGAGCAGCGCGTCGAACCACACGTAGGTCACGTAGCCTTCGTCGAACGGCAGCGGGATGCCCCACTCCAGTCGCTCGCGCGGACGCGAGATGCAGAGATCGTTGAGGGGCTCCTTCAGGAACTCCAGCACCTGCTTCTGCCGATAGCGCGGGAAGATGAAGTCCTCGTTTTTAGTCAGAAACTCGACGAGCCAAGTCTGATATTGCGCGAGTTTGAAGAAATAATTCGACTCCACGATCTCGCTCACTTCGCCAAAAATCTCCGGCCATGAGCCGTCGGGATTGCGATCCTTGTCCTGCAGGAACTGCTCCTGTCGCGTCGAGTAGAAGCCGCGGTATTCCGCGCGGTAGATTTCACCCGCGTCAAAGAGCTGCTGGAGCACGCGGCGCACGACGACTTTGTGCCGCTCCTCGGTGGTGCGGATGAAATCGTCGTTGGCGATCGAGAGCTTGGGCAGCAGCGCGCGAAACTCCGCGCTCACTTCGTCGGCAAACTGCTGCGGGGGGATCCCGCGCTTGCGCGCACTCGCCTGCACCTTTTGGCCGTGCTCGTCCGTACCGGTGAGGAAACGCACACGATCACCCATCTGCCGGCGAAAACGGGCAATCACGTCCGTCAGCACCTTTTCATAGGCGTGGCCCAGGTGCGGCGAACCGTTCACGTAGTCGATGGCGGTGGTGATATAAAACGTCTTCATGCGAAGAATTGGTCAAAGAAAGCGCCCGCCGGGAAAAAGTCGAAAGTTTTGACGGACATCGACCGGTACAGCAGCCTAGCGTTTCCCGCATGAACCCGCTGTCGCGCTTTCTCGGCCTGAGCCTCTTCTTCGTGCTCATGCTGCTGGCCGCGCTGCTCGCCACGCCGCTCTGGTCGTCGCATCCCACGACGCCGCAAGCACCGGCGTCTACGTCGGCTCCTGCTCCCTCGGCATCGCGTTTCGCCGCGCTGTCGCAACGGGTCGAGCTGGGCCTCGCTCTAGTCGGGCTCACATTGGGTGGAGCCTTGATCATAAGTCTCTCGATTCGTCCGCGGAGCAATGTCTCTCAAGCCCCCTTCGAAGCCGCGCGCGCCGAGATGGGCGCCCTCTCCCAGCTCGCCGCCACCGCCGCACAGCAACACGCCGCCCTCTCCCACGAGCGCGATGGACGCCGCCGTGCCCAGGAAGACGCCGATCTCAAGCAGCGCCTCCTCGCCGACTCCGTGGCCGAAAAAATCCGCCTTGGGCGTGATCTCCACGATGGCATCATTCAGTCGCTCTACGCCGCGGGCCTCACCATCGAGTCAGCCCGCGATCTCATCACGCGCGATCCTGCCGAGGCCAGCCGCCGTCTCGAAGAATGTAGGGCTGCGCTGAATACAACAATCCGCGATGTCCGCGACTACATCACCGGCCTCACGCCGGAGAAGGTGCGGTATGGCAGCTTCATGCAGGCAGTGGACTCTTTGCTGATCGAGCTGCGCGCGGGCCGTGAGGTGCGTTTCGACGTGCGCTTCGACGATGAAGCCGCGTCCCTGCTCACTGCGCCACAGGTGGCCGAGTCGCTGCACATCGTGCGCGAGGCGGTGAGCAACGCCTTGCGCCACGGGCGCGCGTCGTTGATCACGTTGCGGATGCACCGAAGCGATGAGGAACTTTGCCTTATGATCCACGACAACGGCTCAGGCTTCGATGCGGCCAAGGCCGCGAAAGGCCACGGTCTTTCCAATATTCGCGCGCGCGCCGAACAGCTCGGCGCCCACGCCCGCGTGACCAGCCTCCCCGGCGAGGGCACGCGCGTCGTCGTGCTCATGCCCATCGGCTCGCCTCGCCTCGTATGACGAAATCGCCCGCCAAGTCCCGCATCCGTCTCGCCCTCGTTGACGACAGCCAGGTCGTCCGCGCCGGCCTCCGCGCCGTGCTCGGCAGCGATCCGACGATCGAGATCATCGGCGAAGCGGGCAATGTCGCCGAGGGCGTCGCGCTCTGCGCCAAGCTCCAGCCGGAGGTCGTGTTGCTCGACCTGCGTTTGCCCGATGGCTCGGGCTTCGATGCGTGCCGCCAGATTCTTCGCCGCTCGCCCGATACGCGTGTGCTCGTGCTCACGTCGGTCGTCGACAGCAGCCTTGTCGACGAGGCGATCCGCGCCGGCGCTCATGGATATCTATTGAAGGAGATCGATAGTCGCGGCCTCGCGCAGGCCGTGCGCGATGTCGCCGCGGGTAAATCCATCCTCGATCCCGCGGTGACCGCGCGCGTCATCGAGCTCGTGCGCTCCGGTGGTCCCACACGCGATGCTCTCGCGGACCTTTCGCCGCAAGAGCAGCGCGTGCTCGCCCTCATCGCCGAGGGCAAGACCAACAAGGAGGTCGGTGCCGACCTCGATCTCGCGGAGAAGACCGTGAAAAATTATCTGAGCAATATTTTCGAGAAGCTCCACCTCACCCGCCGCTCGCAGGCCGCCGTGTTCTACGCCCGTAGTCAGGGTAAACTACCCGGGACTAATGGCCCTAGTGCCTAGGGACCATTTTTCAGTGGCGACGCCCCCGCAAACCTTCACCCTCGACGTATCCTAAAAGCCATGACCGCCGCTCAACGCCCTTCGCCCTCGCGCCGCCTCTCGCGGTCGCGTCGCGCGGGCTTCTCGCTGATCGAGGCGCTCATGGCCGCGACGATTTTCACGCTCGTCGTGCTCGGCGTGTATTCCTGTCTCATCAAGGCGTATCAACTCGAGGCGCTCAGCCGTTGCCGCGACGACGCGCGTGCGGTGCTGCGCACTTACGCGGATCAGTTCGAGCGCCTGCAGACGACCGAACTCGTTGGCGCCTCGACCTACAATCGCTGGCTTTTCAATCCCACGTCCGGCCCGAGCGGTCGCGGCATGGTTTGGGGCTCGCTGAGCGACTCCAACACGAGCGTAGCCGCCGCCGATGTGCCCTACCTCACCGTCACACTCGGCAGCCCCGATAGCGGCGTAACCGCTCAAGTCACGCGCGATGTGAGCTACGTCAATTCCTCCACGGGGGCCACAAGTTCGTCACGCACCATTGAAGCCTCCGGCTATATGCTGAAGGGCGTCTTCGCGATCAGTTACTCTCTCGCCGGTCACACTTACTCACAATCGATCACGGTGCTCCGTGCCGCGCCATGACGCTGCGCCATCCAGTCCGTTTTTCCCCGCGCGCCCGCCGAGCCTTCACGCTCGTCGAGATCATGGTCGCGACCGCCGTTGGCACGCTGGCCCTCGCCGCCGTCGCCTCCGTGCTCGTGATGAGTTCGCGGCTGGTTTACAAAAATCAGCAGATCGACGCCGCCGCGACCAACACGCGACTCGTGCAGGAGCATCTCAATGGCGAGATGTCGCTCGCGATCAGCCAGTCGAGCCCGGTGCAGATACGCCCGACCTTCGAGGACGCCAATGGCACCACCTCACCGATCAAGTACGGGCGCATGATCTATCGCGTGCAGATCGGCTCGTTTGCCACAGTCGTCTCCGACACGCCGAGCACCAGTTCAACGATCACGATCAACTGCCCCAGCGACGTCGTGCCCAAGGTCGGCGATTACTTCGTGATGGACACGCCCAATCTGGCTGACGGCATCCTCATCAACGGCGTCACCTCGCCCGACGCCTCCGGCAACGTCACCCTCACGCTCGCGAGCACCATCGCAGCCGGCACCCACGACGAAGTCATGGATGCCGCCGCCAACAAACTGGTGCGCATCCAGCGCGCGCGTAAGTACGAGACCGTCGCGCCCACTCCGAGCACTAGCCCAACCACCGAGCTGCACTGGTTCGAGTCCACCGCAAGCAGCAGCTACGTCGTGCTCTCGAAAAACGTGGATTCGAGCTCGCGTTACATGTTCTGCCAAATTCCCGATGACCCCAACGCGCTCGAGCCCTCGGTGAGCTGGCAGTTCAGCTACGTCAACCAGGTCAGCGGCACCTACAACACCGGCAGCAACAAGTCCAATTTCTATCAGAGCAACTACGCCGAGGGTCTCATCATGCCCAAATCGGGCAACCCACTCAGCGCAGCCTCGTCCCTGGGCGCGGGCTCCACGACGTCCACGACGACGACGACTTCGACGACGTCCACGACCTCGACCACGACCACCACCTCGAAGTCGACCACCACCAGCACGTCCTCGACCACGTCGAAGTCCACCACCACGACCTCGACCAGCACCTCGAAGACCACGACCACGTCGTCGACGTCGACTTCAACCACCTCGAAATCGACCACCTCGACGACGAGCACGTCCACGACTTCCTCGACGACTTCCTCGACCACGTCCACTTCGACGACTTCGAAATCGACGACCTCCACCTCGACCACTTCGAAGACGACCACCTCCACCACTTCCTCGACGACGTCGAAGACAACCACGACGTCGAGCACCTCGAGCACGACCACTTCCACCACTTCGAAGTCGACGACCACGTCAACGACCTCGAAGACCACGACGACGACCACCACCTCGACCACCTCGAAGTCCACGACCACCACTTCGACCACGTCGACGACCAGTAGCATTCCGTTCGATGGTTAACCTTCATCGCGGCGGCCCGGGCCGCCGTTCGTCCCCCATGAAACTTCGTAGACAGCGCGGCAGCGTGCTGCTCATCACGCTCACCTTTACGATCATCATGACGATCTCGGCGCTCTCCGTGCTGGATCTCAGCATGAACACGTATCGGCTCGCGATGCGCAACCAGCTCCGCGCCGAGGCCCGCGCCGTGGGCGAGAGCGAGATGGAATATATCTATTTCCAGTTCAAGGCGCAGGTGCTCGCCGGCAACGCCGCCTCCGCCACGCCCGGCACCCTTGAGGATAATAATATCACGGACAACGCCACGACGCCCACCACCGTGCGCAATCCGTTTCTCGCCCTGCATCAGTCCGCTGGCTGGACCGTGAAGCGCTCCCTCGTCCTCGACCGCGGCCCGATCAGCGGCCGCATCCCCGGCACGACGAAGGTCGGTCAGTTCACCTATCTCATCGCGCGCGTCGAGGTCATCCCACCCGCTTCCAATCCTTTTGCCGCTTCCGCGTACGTACGGGTGGGCCGCCGCTTCATCAACTCCAACACTTCGATCTTCCAATACAGCGTGTTCTTCGAGGGCGACCTCGAGCTCAATCCCGGTACCGACGTCACGATCAACGGCGATGTCGTCGCCAACGGCAGCATCTACATGGGTCCGATCAGTGGAAAAACTCTCACGCTGAACAACAAGGTCCGCTACCTCGCCGGCGATTATTTCAATGTCACCTCAGGCGGTGCCACGATCTACTCCAATCCCAACGCGCCCGCGCCGCCCGTCACCCTCGTCGCACCCACCTTCGGCACGTCGTCGGCCAGCCAACTCGAGACGATCGACGAGCCCGAGAATCTCCTCGGCGGCATCGACGTGTCCGCCACCGCTCAGGGGCGCCCCGACCTCTTCGGCCCTTCGGGTCTCACCGATCCGACGGTGTGGACCTCAGCCCAACTCGACTCCGCCGAGAACAACGTCCACCGCTCGCTCATCGTCGCACCGCCGTCCTCCGCCGCCTCGACCGAATATCCCAACGCCACCTCCGGCACCGGCGATGACTCGGTCCTCGCCGTCCGCCGCGCCTACAATCGCGCCGGCTTGATCGTTACCGTCACGAGTGCCGGTGCCATCACCACGACCAAGGTCGAGTCCGGCGTCGCTACCGACGTCACGAGCACCTTCTCCAGCGTCTTTACCGCCCCGGCGAACGTCTACGACGCCCGCGAGGCAAAGAACGTAAAGATGACCGACATCAACATCTCCACGTTGAAGACCAAGCTGGACGCCCTGCGCGCCGCGACCGACTCCACTCACTTCGAGTTCAACGGGCTGATGTACATCAATCTGTTGTCCTCCACCTCGAGCACGCCCGCTGCCGTGCGCCTGCTCAACGGTACCAATCTCCCCGTCAACAACAGCGCCGGCTTCTCGGTCGCCACCAATGGCGGCATTTACGTCAAGGGCAGCTACAACACCACGCTCTACACCAATCCCGACGGCACCACGCGCAATCTGCCCGCCATGCTCATCGGTGATGCCGTGACCGTGCTCTCGTCCAATTGGAGCGATCTCACCGCCGCGCTCCCACTCGCCTCGCGCATCGCAACCTCTGGCACGACCTACATCAACGCGGGCCTGCTCACCGGCAACATTCCATCGAGCGGTACCAACTCATCTGGTGGCGCGCAAAATCTCGTCCGCTATCTCGAAAACTGGTCCGGCTGTACCGTCTCCTACCTCGGCTCGATCGGCCGCTTGTTCACCTCGACCAACTTCGTCGCACCCTATCCGGGCTCCGGCACCGTCTACATCCAGCCGAACCGCTTGTTCAGCTTCGATAGCAACTACCTCACCTACTCGCCGCCCGGCACGCCGACGACCACCTCGTTCAGCCGTGGCGGATTCTTCACTTGGTGACGCACCGGCATCGTCGCTCGATTTCCTCATGCTCACCTCCTCCAAGTCCAGCCCGTGGCCCGTGCCCGCGGATGCGGCCGGGGAAAGCTCCCAGCCAAAGGAGACGCACCGCGATGTGCTCCGCTTCGGCGAGAGCGAGCACTGCTTCGTCACGCTGCGCGCGCGCCGGCTCGTGCGTCAGGGTCGACTCACCCCGTTTGAAATTTCCGAGCACGAGAGCCCGCCCGACGCCGACGTCACCGCGATCATCCCCGCGCGCAACGAAGAGTCCACCGTCGGCGATCTCGTCCGCGAATGCCGCAATTACGCCGCGCGCGTGATCGTCGTCGAAGGCGGCTCCACCGACCGCACAGCGGAGGTCGCTGCGGCCGCCGGTGCCGTGGTCGTCCGCGACCGTGGCCTCGGCAAAGGCGCTGCGCTCCGCCTCGCCGTCGAGCATGTCGACACGCCGATCTGCGTCTTCGTCGACGCCGATGGCTCGCACGATCCCATCGACATCCCGCTGCTCGTCGCTCCGATCAAGGCTGGCCTCTCCGATCACGTCGGCGGTTCCCGCCTCCTCGGTGGCTCCGACGAATTGCACGGCGGTGGCGACGAGTTTCTCCGGCTCGCCGGCTCCGCGTTCATCACGTGCATGATCAACTGGCGCTTCGGCACGCGGCTCTCCGATTCGCAAAATGGCTTCCGCGCCATCCGCACCGAGGTCTTCCGCTCACTGCGCCTCCGCTCGCGCCACACCACGATCGAGATGGAAATGATCATGGCCTCGCTCGCCGGCGGCGTCGCCATCGTCGAGGTCCCGACCCACGAGCGCCGCCGCGTCGCGGGCTACTCGAAGATCTCCCTCGCCAATCCCGGCACGTGGTTCGCCTACGGCTGGCACCTCCTCACCGGGTTGTGCCGTCGTCGTCAACCGCTCGCGGTGCGCGTCTGACCATGGCCGATTACTCTGCAGTCGTCGGAGTCTGGGATGGCCACGACGCGGGTGCCGCGCTCGTCATCGACGGTCGCGTCGTCCTCGCGCTCAACGAGGAGCGCCTCTCCGGTCGCAAGCTCGACGTGGGGTTCCCCACCCGCGCCCTCGCCGCCATCCGCGCCGCCGCCGGCAATCGCCGCATTGCGTGGGCTCCGACCACCTCCGATCCTGCAAAAACGCTCACGCGCACATTTCCCTCGCTGAAGGAAAAATACTACCGCCACCGTCGCCGCCTCGAACCGCCGGGTGCATTCCATGGCGTCACGGCGCGCGCGAAGTATTCCCTCACTCAGCTCGCGACCAATAATTTTCTCCGCTCGCACACGCGTCGCTATTTCGCGCGCCAGCTCGGCGTGCCGGTCAGCGACGTCTTTCTCGTCGATCACCACGAAGCACACGCAGCGTCCGCGGCATTCTGGCCCGAGTGGAAAGCCGATGCGCTCATCGTCACCCTCGATGGCATCGGCGACGGCGAGTCCGGCTCCGTCTGGGAATGGTCCGAGCGCACGGCCTCGCTGAAAAAGCTCATCTCCATCCCCGGCTCCGCTTCGCTTGGCCTGTTCTTCGAGCACGTCACTAACGAGCTGCAGATGCGCCCGCTCGAGGACGAGGGCAAAGTCATGGCGCTCGCCACCTACGCCGCGGAAATCCCCCACGCGAAGAATCCTTTTCTCTCGTGGTTCACGCTAACCACCGACTCCGCCGGTTTGCCGCTGCTGCGTTGCACGATTCCGCCCGCGCAGATGGCCAAGGCCGTCGCCCACGTCGTCTGGTGCACCCCGCGCGAGCAGGTCTGCCGCATGGCCCAGCAGACGCTCGAAGCTATCGTGCCGCGTTTCTTCGCGCTGCTCGCTGAAGCCACCGGAAAAAACTGCTTCGGCTACGCGGGCGGCGTCGCGTCCAACATCAAGGTCAACCGCCTCATTCGCAGCGTACCCGGCATCGACCGTCTCGAAATCTGTCCTGCGATGGGCGATGGCGGTCTCCCGCTCGGCGCGGCATTGCAGGTCTGGCGTCAGGTTACCGGTCAGCGGCCCGCGCCATTTCTCGATTTCCGTCTCGGCACCGACCGCGGCGACCTCGGCATCGATGCCGCCGCCGTCGCGCGCCGCACGGGTGCAATACTCTCATTTCCTTCGGACATCGCCCGCGCCGCCGCGGAGCGTATCGCCGCCGGTGAAATCGTCATGTGGGCGCAGGGCCGTATGGAACTCGGCGCTCGCGCTCTTGGTGCCCGCAGCATCGTCGCCCGCGCCAACAGCGTCGCTGCGCGCGACGATCTCAATCTCCGCCTCAAGCGTCGCGTGTGGTTCCAGCCGTTCTGCCCGACAATTCTTCTGAGCGAAGCGCCCGGCTTGCTCGCCGATTACCGCGGCCCGCGCGATGCCAATTTTCACATGACCACCGGGTTCCTCACGACGCCGCGCGGCCGCTCTGCACTCGCTGGTGCGATCGGCCCCGATGGTTCATGCCGCCCGCAGATGGTTGCCGAGAATCCGCTCGATCCGTGGTATCGCCTTCTCGCCGGCGTGCGCGAATTCACCGGCACCGGCGCGGTGATCAACACGAGTCTCAATCTCCACGGCAAACCCATGGCCGATGATGCCGAGGGCGTCGTCGAAGCGTGGCTCGAGAGCGGCGTGCAGCATCTCGCGCTCGGCTCCGCCTTCCTCTCGAAATCGCCGAGCGCCGTCGCCGCAGTGCCCGAGTTGTCCGCCCGCCCCGCCGAGTCGCGTCAGCCTGTATCCGTTTCCGCATGACGCCCGGCCTGCACGCCGCCGACCAAAAGCCCGCCGCGGAAAAACGTCCCTCGCCCCCCGACGCCTCCGCTGCTCCGCCACCCGCGCCTGCGTCGCCGCGCTCGCCGCTGCGCGGTGCCAGTTTTTCGTGGCTCCTTTTTTCTGTCATCGCCCTCGCGGGCGTCGGCCTCTGGGCCTTGAGCGTCACGGGCAAGTTGACCAACGACGAGCAGCGCGCGCTCGTGCCGACCTCGACCGTCTGGGGTATGCACGCCTGCCTGATCGCGATCGCCGCCGGACTCGGTGGCATTGCGTCGAAGCTCTGGCCGCTGCTCGGTCGGCGCCGCGCTTACACGGCGCTCGCTCTGCTGCTCGGTGGCTACGCGGTCTGCTCGCTCGCGCCGCGCACCAATCGCATTTTCTTCGACGAGCACATCTACATGCAGATCGGCCAGACGATCGCGCACACCGGCCGCGCCGAGGGCGCCGACTACGCCCGCGTCGAGTACGGCCAGTTCGAGATGTACAATCCGCGGACCAACAAGCAGCCCAACGGCCTGCCCTATCTGCTCTCGTGGGTCTATCGCATCGTCGGCGTGAGCGATGACGCCTCGCACTTCCTCGACCGCGCGCTCACCGGTCTTGCCGCGGCCTCGATCTATCTCGCGCTCACGCTCGTGCCATGGACCTTGCCCATCGGCACTGCGCTCGCCGCTGCGATCCTATTCCTCTTCACTCCGCTCGTACTTTGGTGGGGCCATACTGTGGCCGTCGAGCCCGCCGCCGCGGCCACGACCGCCTTCTGCTTTCTGATCGCATGCATCCACGCGCGCCTGCGCAACCGCGAGACCGCGCAGGGCTTTCCCGCGAGCGCGCTCGCCCTCGCGGGCGCAACGGCCTTTGCCGTTTACTTCCGGCCCGAGTCGCTGCTCGTGTTTCCCCTCGTCGCCGCGGTACTCTGGTCCACCGACGACCGATTCATCGAGGACATCTCCGCCTGGGGCGCGCTGATCTTCGCCGTCGCGCTCGCGATGCCGAATCTTTTGCACATTTGGTCCGTTCGCACTGAGGACTGGGGCGCACGCGATGGCCGTCGCTTCGCCTCGGAGTTTTTCGGCAAGAACCTCGCGAGCAACGCTGGCTACTTCGTCGATGCGAAATGGTTTCCCGCCGCCGGCACCGTGCTCGCCATCTGCGGCGCACTCTGGCTCTTGCGGCGCAACCGCACCGCCGGCTTCGCCCTCACGCTTTGGTTCCTGATCTCATGGGGCATCTTCGTCCTCTTCTACGCGGGCGGCTACTACTACGGTGCGAGTTCGCGCTACGGCGTGATCTCGTGTGCGCCCGTCGCGATCTTCATGGGCATCGGCCTCGCCGCGCTCGGCGGTCTCTTGTGGCGGCGTCCGATCATCCTCGGTGCGCTCGCGGCCATCGGCGTCGTCAACTGGGCCGCGGCAATGCACTACGTGCCGACGCTCAGCCGCGAAGCGGTCGAGGCGCAGGCCGACGTCGATTTTGTCGCCGACATCGCGAAGAAAATTCCCGACGGCGCCCTCGTCATCTCCTACGATCCGTGCATGTGGCTGCTGCAAGGGCGCAACTCTACGCAATTCGACATCATCGACCACATGATGCGCGAGGAGCTGCGCGAACTCGCCCACCAATATCCGGGCGGCGTCTATGTGCACTGGGGCTTCTGGCACAACGCGGAGCCGCACCTCGCCGCCGCGACCGCCCCGTACCTCGCCGCCACACACGCTGTCGAGATCGCACGCCTGCCAAGTCAGGCCTACAAGCTCGCCCTCTTCCGCGTCGACACACCCGAAGGCTTCGCCCGCTTCGGTGGCAAGGGCACTGAGATCTCCCGGCCGGACAGTGACCTCGATCTCCTGTTGAAACGCGCCGCCGCCGAGCCGGCTCCCGCCAAATGACTGCGCTCTACTCCTGGAGTCGTCTCGCGCTACGCACCGCCGCCGCCGCCGTCGGTGTGGAGAGCACGCCGACCAAACTCATCTTCGTCGTCACCAAGCGCTGCCATTCGCGCTGCGAGTACTGCGACATCTGGAAGATCAAGGACACGCCCGGCGCGCTCGACTCTGAACTCACGCTCGACGAAGTCCGCTCCGTCGCCGCGGCCAATCCGTTTCTCCAGTGGGTCGACTTCACCGGCGGTGAGCCAACCGACCGCCCTGATTTCCCCGAGGTCGTGCAGGCTTTCGCTGACGCGTGTCCCGACCTGCTGCTCGTGCATTTCCCCACCAACGGCATCGCCACCAAGCGTATCGCCGCCGCCGTGGAAAAAATCCGCTCCACTGTCCGCGCGCGTCTCGTGGTCACCGTTTCCATCGACGGCCCGCCCGCGCTGAACGACAAACTCCGCGGCATCCGCAACGACTTCGCGCACGCCGTCGACACCTTCGCCGCCGTGCGCCGCCTCATTGGCGCCGAGAACGTTTTCGTTGGCATGACCCTCCACGGCCACAGCGGCTCGTGCGGCCTCACGTCCTCGGATCTCGTCGAGCACACCTTCGCCGCGGTCAACGATGCCCTCACCGAGCGACGCGAGACCGCGATCGATTGGAGCGCGTTTCATCTCAACATCCCGCACCTCTCGCAGCACTATTACGGCAACTCCGCCGCGCCCGAGACAAACGGCTTCGGCGGTCCCGCCCACCGCGCCGAGGTCGCCGCCGCGCTGCGTCTCGCCGCCGCGAAACCAAAATCCGCCGGCCCATCACCGATGCGCGCCATCGAGCGCATCTACCGCGCCGAGGCGATGCACTACCTCGCCGAGGGCCGCACTTCGATCACCTGCTCTGCGCTTCTCTCGACCGCGTACCTCTCCGAAAAGGGCGACGTCTATCCGTGCACGATCTGGGATCGTCCGCTCGGCAATCTGCGCAACACCGCCTACGCGCTCATGCCGATCATCACCGCTGCGCGACGCAATGGCGTGCGCCGCGAAGTCGTCGAGGGGCGTTGCCCCAACTGCTGGACGCCGTGCGAAGCCTACCCCGCCATCGGCGCCGCGCCGATTCGCTCGCTCGTCGCGCTCGCCCGCGGCTAAACCAACTCTCCGATGATCGACCGCTCTCGCCTGCAGTCTGCTTTGCCCCGCGTCTTGCCTCCGCTCGTGTTCACCGCGGTGCCGCTTGCGGCGTTCCTCGCGTTCACGATTCAACCGCTGATGGGGAAGCGCATCCTGCCGATCTACGGCGGCACGTCGGGCACATGGCTCGGCTGCATGGTATATTTTCAGCTCACGCTCTTGCTGGGTTATGCGTGGGCCGCATGGCTCGGCCGCAAAAGCTACTCGGTGCAGACGCTCGCGACCGCTGCACTCGGGTTGGTCGCTGTAGTGACGTTTCATCTGCCCTCCGACTCCGCCGACGCCTCCGCGAGCATCGTTCGCGTCGTGTGGCGGCTGTCGTTGTCGTCGCTACCCGCAATGGTGCTCGTCTTCAGTGCGTCCCCGCTCCTGCACGGCTGGCTGCGCCGCCGCGGGGAGGACGTGCCGTACTATCTCTACGCGATCTCCAACGCCGGCAGCCTGATCGCTCTCTTGCTCTATCCGTTCGTCATCGAGCCGCGCCTGCGGCTGCCCGAGCAGTCGTTTTTCTGGCAGGGCTTGCTCGTCATCGTCGCCGGCGTGCTCGCCACCGCCGGCTACCTGCTGCAACTCACCGCCGATTCCTCCGCCGCCGCGAGCGAGCCCGAGGAAAATCTCCCTCTACCGAAGCTCGCCCTCTGGCTCTGGCTGAGCGCGCTCACCTGCATCGGCCTGCTCGGCGCCACGTATCATCTCGCCGCCGAGCTCGGCTCCACGCCTCTCGCGTGGGTCGGTCCTTTCGGCGTTTTTCTCTTCAGCTTCATGGTCACGTTCTCCGGTCGCTGGCGGCCGTGGATGACGATGACGTCCCTCGTATGGCTCGCCGTGAGCCTCGCGGGGTTCATGAGCGTGAAGGGCTTCTCCGCCGCCACCGTCAATGGCCACGCCTTCTGGTGGCTGCTCTCGCTCACTGCGAGCGGCAGCATCGTGGGCAACTCCCTCCTCCACGCGCACCGCCCCACGCGGCGCTTCGATGTCTTCTACCTCGTGCTCGCCGCGGGCGGCGTGCTCGGCGGCTTGTGCAGCGGCATGGTGATCCCGTACCTGCTCGCACGGCCCATCGAGTTTCAACTCGCCTCTGCCGCTCTGCTCACCACCGGCATGCTCGCCCTGCACAACAAGCGTCACCTCGGCGTCACCGCCGTCACCGCCGCCGTGCTCTTCTCCCCCGTCGTTGTGCTCGGTTATTTTCAGGCGCACCGCGAGCAGATCGACAACGGCGCCCTCGAAGACTCGCACTTCGGCATCCGTCACTACCGCGACCTCTACGGCCACATCCAGGTGAAGCGTGATGGCCGCAGCGTCGTCCTTTCCAGCGACACCACGACGCACGGCTCGCAACTCATCACCGACGCCACCACGCGCAAGCGCCCCACGCTCTACTACACCGAGAGCACCGGCGTCGGCCGCGTCCTCGAAAAACTCCAGTCCGCCCGCAAGCAACTCCGCGTCGGCGTCGTCGGCCTCGGCGCCGGCACGCTTGCCGCCTACGCGCGCAAGGACGACACCTTCGATTTCTGGGACATCGACCCGAAGGCCCTTCGCGTCGCTAAGGACGAGTTCACCTACGTCTCCGAGTCCGCCGGAAAAACTAACCTCATTCTCCGCGACGGCCGTAAAGCCCTCGAGGACTCTACCGCCGACTACGATGTCATCGTGATCGACGCCTTCACCGGCGACGGCGTCCCGTCGCATCTCCTCACGCGCGAGGCCTTCGTGCTCTACTTCCGCCGCCTCGCCGCACGCAACGGCGTCGTGCTCGTGCACACCTCCTCGCGCTACTCCAACTTCTTCCCCGTGGTCGACGCCACCGCGCACACCACTGGGCACGCCACCATCGAGGTCACCACCGACATCACCGACTCGACCAACGACCGCGACTGGGACCCCACGCACTCCGAATATCTCATCGTCTGCTCGCCGCCGACCGTACCCGAGATCATGGGCTGGTTCGACAACAGCGAGGACAAGGGCCGCGTGCACCACCGCACCACCCACCTGCAGTCGCCCTACATCAGCGCCGACCTCGTCTGGAGCGACGACCGCAGCGCCGCGATCAACACGCTCAACCTCTCCAAGTACCTCTCCGACGAGTAGAGCGCGCCCCGATCGCTCTCCTCGTAGCGACGAGCACCAGCGAGTCGATCTCCGTATTCAGTTTTTAACTACACATTTGAGCAGCATCCCACCGTAGCGGCGAGCGCCAGCGAGCCGACCTTCAATCGGCCGCTTCGCTCTACTTACCGTCCGCCACCGCTCCGCACCCATTCCGCCAGCCGCGCCCATGCCCGCGCGCGATGGCTGAGCTGATTCTTCTCCGCCTCGCTCATCTCCGCAAAGGTCCGGTCGTGCCCATCCGGCACGAAGAGCGGATCGTAGCCAAAGCCCGCACCACCGCGCGGCTCGCGTCGCAGCGCTCCGCCACTCACGCCCTCGAAAACTTCTTCCTCGCCGCGCGGCCCCAGCACCAGCAGCACGCACACGAAGTGCGCCGCGCGCGCGCCCTCCGGCACCGCCCACATCGTCTCCACGAGCTTGCGGAGATTCGCCGCGCTGTCGCCCTGCGGCCCCGCATAGTACGCCGACTCCACGCCCGGCCCGCCGCCAAGCGCATCGACGCACAGCCCGCTATCGTCCGCCAGCGCCCACGCGTCTGTCGGGATTTTCACGCGCAGCGCCTGCGCCTTCTTGCGCGCATTGCCAACAAAGGTCCCCGAATCCTCCGCCACCGGCGGCATCCCGCCCACCGCGCGCGCCGACACGATCTCGATCGGCAGCCGCGCCGCCGTCGCGAGCGCCTGCAGTTCCTCGGCTTTGTGGGCGTTGCCCGAAGCAAGATAGAGTTTCATCGCGTGCCAAAAACCGTCTCGTCCACCAGCATCTTTTCCGGATACGCCACGCGCCCGCGCATCAGCACGTCGTCGCCGAAGCTCTCGTGCCGCACGTCCCTAAGGCGCACGCCTTGGTCGACTTTCTCCGGCCGCAGCCCAGTGAAAATGCTCTTCGCCTTGTCGTCCGCGAAGAGCACCGGCGCGCGATACGCGAAGAGATAGTCGAGCTGACGCGCGCGGATGAGTTCGCTCACGAGCATTGCGCCGCCCTCGAAGTACACGCCGGAGATGCGTTCCTCCACGCACTTTTTCCGAAAGTCCGCAAACGGCACTCTCTGCGTCGGCGACTCGAGGCACCACACCTTGATGCCCATGCTCTGGAGCTTGCGCACGTAGCCGAGGCCGCCGTGCTGCGTCGTCACCACGATGGTCTTCTCGCGAAACGCATCCGTGAAGATCGCCGGCGGATTCTTGTCGAGCACCGTGCGCAGCAGCCCATCGAAAACGAAACGCCACGGGCTCCACTCCTCCGCGCCCTCGATGCGCGCCGTCAGCCGCGGGTTGTCCTTCAGCACCGTCATCGCGCCCACCGCGATTCCGGGAAACAGCCGACGCCACCGATGCACATCCGCGCGCGACGCCTCGCCCGTGATCCACTTCGACTCGCCCGTGCGGCAGGCGATCTTGCCATCGAGCGTCACTGCCGATTTCGCCGCGAGCAGCGGTGTCTTCTGCGTGATCCAGTGGTTGAAGATCAGATTCAGGTCCGTGCACTCCCGCTCCAGCACGCCCGTGATCACCTCCACGCCCGCCGCGCGCAGCACCTCATAGCCATGCCCCGCGTGCTCGGTAAACGGATCCGTCGCGCCCACCACCACGCGCTTGATCCCCGCCGCGATGATCGCGTCCGTGCACGCGCCCGTGCGCCCATGCGTGCAGCAAGGCTCCAGCGTCGTGTACAGCGTCGCACCCGGCCGCGGCGGCTTCCCTCGCGCGAGCAGCGCCAGCCGCTCCGCATGCGGTCCGCCATCCGGCGCCGTCGCACCCTCCGCCACGATGCGCCCCTCCTCGACGATCACCGCGCCCACCATCGGATTGGGATGTGTAGTGCCCCAGACACTACGCGCGAGCTCCAGCGCCCGCCGCATGAACGGCTCGTGTTCAGTCGTGGACATAAGGATTGTTCGCCCGCTCTTCCCCCACCGTCGTCGCCGGCCCGTGCCCCGGATACACTACCGTGTCGTTCGGCAGCGTGTAAATCTGCTCGCGGATCGACCGCGCCAATTCCTCCGCACTCCCGCCCGGCAGATCCGTACGTCCCACACCGCCCGCGAACAACGCATCGCCGACAAACGCGCTCTTCATCGCCGCGAAATAGAACAACACATTCCCCGGGCAATGCCCCGGCACATGCCGCACCTCCGCCCGCGTCCCCAACGCCTCCAGCACCTCGCCCGGCGTGATCCACTGATCCACCTTCACCGGCTCGATCGTGATCCCCAGCATGAGAAACCGCTCCATCACCTGCGGCGCCTCGATCATCTGCTGATCCGCCCGATGCGCCCGCACCACCGGCGCGCACGCCCGCACGATCTCCGCCCCGCCCTGCATGTGATCGAAGTGCCCATGCGTGATCCACAGCTCCGTGAGCCGGCACTTCTCCTCCCGCAAAATCTCCTCCACCTCCGGCCACACCATCGACGGCGCGTCGATCAACACCGCCTCGCCCCGCTCCGGCGCGGTGAGCAAGTAGGCATTCGTCTGAAGCATCCCAGCCGGCAAGACATGCAGATTCACTCCCGCCAAATCCATGCCGCACCGTCGAAGTTTCAAGTTTAAGTTGAAGCCCCTCACCAACGCCGCTCACGCCGCGCCGGGAAAAACCTTCAACTTAAACTGCCCAACTCAGCGCACGCTGCACCAGCAGCCGCGCCTCACTTCCCCAGCAACTTCGCGACGATGAAAATCACCACCGCGCCAAACAACCCGCCGCCAAACAAAAGATAGATCAGCGAGTAACCTACCGCCGCCACCGGCATCGCCATGCCCACCATCGAGAAAAGTACTAAGCTCATGATAAAAGAGAGTTTTGAGGGTTAATCATCCGCCGGACTCCACCATAGTATCACCGATCCCGGCGCAGTTCCGCGCCGGGATCGGAAGCACCAAGTCCCACCCTCCAAGCCCCAAACTTCGCCCGCCTCTCTCTGCTCCTCTCCATCATTCCCAATCTTCCCATCCCTCCCACGCTTCCCCTCTGCCATCCCTTCATTTCAAAGAACATCCCGTCTCCATTCGCGTCTATTAGCGTCCATTAGCGGTTAAAAAATCCCACCTCCGCTTCCTGTTCGCTCCCGCCTCCACCCTCCGCCACGCCCTCGTCATCCGTCATTCGTGTTTGGCCTTTGGCGCTTCACTGGAGCTTGGATGTTGGCGCTTGGTACTTCTTTCGTGCCTCTTCGTGTGTTTCGTGGGCCACCTCCACCCCGCCCTACTTATCACTCCCTTCCCCCTTGCCACTCCGCCCTCCCCCTCGCCACGCTCTCCCCTTTCCCATGCCCACTCTCAAGTTTGCCGTCCTTCCCGGAGACTACATCGGACCCGAGGTCATGACCGAGGCCCTGCGCGTGTTTGCCCACGTCGCCCAGCAGGAAGGCCTCACCCTCGCCTACCAGATCGCCGACGTCGGCGGCGCCGGCATCGACCATCACGGCAAGGCCCTCCCCGCCCCCACCCTCCGCCTCTGCGAGCAGTCCGACGCCATCCTCTTCGGCTCCGTCGGCGGCCCCAAGTGGGAGAAGCTCCCCCCGAAAGAGCAGCCCGAGCGCGCCGCCCTCCTCCCCCTCCGCAAGCACTTCACCCTCTTCGCCAACATCCGCCCCGGCCTCCTCTACCGCGAGCTCACCGACGCCTCCCCCCTCAAGACCGAGCGCATCCCCGACGGCATCGACATCGTATGCATCCGCGAACTCACCGGCGGCGTGTACTTCGGCCTCCCCAAGGAGACCAAAACCCTCCCCGACGGCGATATCCAGTCCGTGGATACGATGGTCTACCGCAAGAGCGAGATCGAGCGCATCGCCGCCACGGCCATCGCCACCGCCCGCGCCCGCAAAAAGCGCCTCTGCTCCATCGACAAGGCCAACGTCCTCGAGACCTCCGTCCTCTGGCGCCGCACCGTCACCGAGTACGTCGCCCAGCACGCCCCCGACCTCGCCCTCAGCCACATGTACGTCGACAACGCCGCCATGCAGCTCGCCCGCGACCCCAACCAGTTCGACGTCTTCGTCACCGAAAACATGTTTGGCGACATCCTCTCCGACGAGATGGCTGTCATCTGCGGCTCCCTCGGCATGCTCTCCTCCGCCTCCCTCGGCGCCGGGAAAAATTCCCTCGGCCTCCCCTTCGGCCTCTACGAACCCGCCGGCGGCACCGCCCCCGACATCGCGGGCAAAGGCATCGCCAACCCCTGCGCCCAGATCCTCTCCGTCGCCCTCATGCTCCGCTACAGCTTCGGCCTGGAAAAACCCGCCGCCCGCATCGAGACCGCCGTCAAACGCGCCGTCACCACCGGCACCCGCACCGGCGACATCGCCTTCGGCAAACCCAGCGTCGGCACCAAGGCGATGGCCGACGCCATCGTTAAAGAACTCAACTAAACCCCCAATCGCGCACCCGGGCCGCGCCCTCCGAAGCCTAGGCGAAGGAGGGGAAATAGAGGGGAAAATCGTAGCTACGAGCGCCAGCAAGTAGACTCCGACCAACTCACTATTCGCGCCAGCCGCTCTCCGGATCCCCTCTAACAAGAGGGGTGGCGCAACGCGCCGGGGTGTGTACGCCCGAAAGTAGCTGCGACTTCCAGCCGCAGATTCGCCCCGGCCCCAAACCGCCGGGGCTTTTTCATGCCCCTTCGTGCGCGTCGTGGCCCCCAAACCATCCCGACAACACCCGGTTTTATCCGGGACAATCCGGGACCACCCGAGAAATGGAGAGAGATTCTGCCCCGTAGCGCAGTGCTTCAGCCTGCGCCCTCATCGCATCCTTCCCCGACATCCCATCATTCCCACCTCAGAAATTGATCCCTCTTTGGCGTTTGGCCCTTTGGCCTTTGTGATTTCCGCGTCGCGGGAACACGCGGGAATACCCGGGACAATCCGGGACGATCTGGGAAATGGAGAGTGATTGTCCCTCCGATTCCCTGCCTACCGCTCAAAGCTCACAACCTACCGCCTTCCCAATTCAAAGAACCCCGCAGCTCCAGCTCGCCGTAGCCTCGCGCGAAGGCGGTTCCAACCCTCCGAAGCCTCGGCGAAGGAGGGCACCCTCCATCAAACCACGCGGCCCGAGACAACTACGGTCTCACCCATCCTATATTGCGACCAAAGGATTGCGCGGTCCGCTTGCATCGCTTCACTCGCGGCTCCAGCCATGCCCCCCGAAGCTGCCGCCCGCGAAAAAATCGACGCGCTCCTCGTCGCTGCGGGCTGGGCCATTCAGGATTACAAGGCCCTCAATCTCTCCGCCGCCCGCGGTGTCGCGCTCCGTGAGGTCCCGCTCACCTCGGGCCGTTGCGACTATCTGCTCCTCGTCGACCGCGTCGCGCTCGGCGTGATCGAGGCCAAGAAGGAGGGCACCACCCTCTCCGGCGTCGCCGAGCAGTCCAGTCACTACGGCGAGAGCCTGCCCGATTTTCTCGCGGCGCTGCTCCCTGCTGGGCAGACGATGCCGTTCGTCTACGAGTCCACCGGCGTCGAAACCTTCTTTCGCGATACCCGCGATCCCTCTCCGCGCTCGCGTCGCGTCTTCGCCTTTCATCAGCCCGCTACGCTCGCCGATTGGCTCGCCGAGTCCGACACGTTGCGGGCGCGTCTCGCCGCCCTGCCAACCGCGCACCCGCTCCAGCCGACCCATCTTCGCGCGTGCCAGTTCGAGGGTATCGGTTCCCTTGAAAAATCCTTCGCCGCTGACCGCCCCCGCGCGCTCATCCAGATGGCCACCGGCGCGGGCAAGACCTACACGGCCTGCGCCTTCACGTACCGGCTCATCAAGTTCGCCCGCGCCCGCCGCGTGCTCTTCCTCGTCGACCGCGCCAATCTCGGCCGGCAGGCCAAGGGCGAGTTCGACGCCTTCGTCGCGCCCGACACCGGCCGCAAGTTCACCGAGGTCTACAATGTCCAGCACCTCACCTCCAACTCGCTTGACGCCGTCGCCCGCGTCACCATCTGCACCATCCAGCGGCTTTATTCGATGCTCCGCGGCGAGGCCGAGTTCGACGAGGACCTCGACGAAAAATCCACCGCCGAGCTGAGCGCCGCCGACTCGCGCCCCAAGGACGTCGCGTACAGCTCCGCCGTCCCGCTGGAGTCCTTCGATTTCATCGTCACCGATGAGTGCCATCGCTCCATCTACGGGCTCTGGCGTCAGGTGCTGGAGTATTTCGACGCGCATCTCATCGGCCTCACCGCCACGCCGTCCAAGCAGACCGTCGCCTTCTTCCAGCAAAACCTCGTGATGGAGTACACCCACGAGCGCGCCGTCGCCGACCGCGTCAATGTCGGCTACGAGGTCTATCGCATCAAGACCGAGGTCTCCGCCCGCGGCGGCCTCATCGAGAAGGGCTACTACATCGATCGCCGCAGCAAGGAGACGCGCCAGCGTCGTCTCGAACTACTCGACGAGGATCTCGCCTTCGCCGCCTCCGACCTCGACCGCTCCATCGTCGTCCCTTCGCAGATTCGCACTGTCCTCACCGCCTACCGCGACGCCCTCGGCACCGATCTCTTCCCCGGTCGCGCCCTCGTCCCCAAGACGCTCATCTTCGCCAAGGACGATTCCCACGCCGAGGACATCGTGCATCTCGTCCGCGAGGTCTTCGGTCGCGGCAACGACTTCGCCAAGAAGATCACGTACAAGGCCTACAATCCCGAGACCAAGCGCTACGAGAAATCCGAAAACCTCATCGCCGAGTTTCGCACCTCGCCCACGCTCCGCATCGCCGTCACGGTCGACATGATCGCCACCGGCACCGACATCAAGCCGCTCGAGGTCCTCCTCTTCCTGCGCGATGTCCGCAGCCGCACCTTCTTCGAGCAGATGAAGGGCCGCGGCACCCGCGTCCTCACCCCCACCGATCTGCAGGCCGTCTCCGGTGAGGATGCGCGGGCCAAGACTCACTTCGTCATCGTCGACGCCGTCGGTGTCTGCGAGAGCGACAAGACCGAGTCCCGTCCGCTGGAGCGCCAGCCCACCGTCGCCTTTCCGCAGCTCCTCCTCGGCGTCGCCCTCGGCAAGCGCGACGAGGATACGCTCACCACCCTCGCCGGCCGCCTCACGCGGCTCGATGTCAGCCTCTCGCGCGACGCCGCCAAGAAACTGAGCGCTTTCGCCGACGGTCAATCTCTCGGCGAACTCGCGAAAAACCTGCTCAACGCCTTCGACCCCGATTTTCTCGCCGCCCAAGTGCAGAAGAAAAAATTCGGCGATCCCCTGCCCACCGGTGTTCTCCCCGAGCCCACTCCCGCCGAGCTCAGTGCGCTCCGTGCCTCCGTGGTTCAATCCGCCTGCGCCCCCTTCGACCGCCCCGAGTTTCGCGATGCCCTCGTAAAGGCGAAGCAAGACGCCGAGCAGACCATCGACACCGTCACGGTCGATAAAGTCGAGTTCGCCGGCTTCGACGCCGCCGCGAAAGCCAAGGCGCAAAGCCTCGTCCAGTCGTTCCGCGCTTACGTCGAGCAGTACAAAGCCGAGATCACCGCGCTCCAGATTCTCTACTCCCGCCCCTACGCCCAGCGCCTCACCGAAACGATGCTCAAGGAGCTTGAGGCCAAGTTGAAAGCCGAGCCCACTTTCGGCCCCGATCCCGTGAACACCCTCTGGCGCGCCTTCGAAACCAGTCACCGATCATCGGTCGCTCGCCCCACGTCACAGGCCACACGTCACACTCCGATCCACCGCTTCGCTGATCTCGTCTCGCTCGTGCGCTTCTCTCTTGCCCAACAGCCCGTGCTGGAACCGTTCGCCGAATCCGTGCGGAAGCGGTTTGATCTTTGGATTGAAAAGAAAACCACAAAGGGGACGAAGTTCTCACCTGATCAGCGCGCGTGGCTCGAACTCATCCGGGACCAGATTGCGACGACATGCAGTATGGAAATCGACGATTTCGATTTCGCACCCTTCTCGCAACGCGGCGGCCTCGGCAAAGCCCATCAGCTTTTTGGTGAGCAGTTACCCAAGCTGCTGAGTGACCTCAACGAAGAGCTCGCGGCATGAGTGAACCTTGGAAAATACCTTCCGACTGGAGGTGGAGCACCATGGGCGAATCGGCTGACATCGTCGGCGGAGGGACCCCGCGCAGCGACAACGCCGCGTATTTTGGAGGCGCCATTCCTTGGATCACTCCAGCCGATCTTTCGGGTTACACGGACAAATTTATCGCAGCAGGTGCTCGAAGCATAACTCAGGCGGGCTTGGATAATTCCGGTGCGCGAGTAATGCCGGCCGGTTCAGTGTTGTTCAGCTCACGAGCTCCGATCGGCTACGTGGCTATCGCCTCAAATCCAGTTTCGACCAATCAAGGATTCAAGAGCTTCGTCTTACACGAGAACCTCACTTCTGATTTCGTCTACTACTACCTTCAGTACGCGAAAAAGATGGCTGTCGCGTTGGCTAGTGGAACGACCTTTCTTGAAATATCTGCCAAGAAAGCTGCCCAAATCCCTATCCCGATCCCACCGCTTGCGGAGCAGCGTCGGATCGTAGCGGAAATCGAAAAGCAATTCACGCGATTGAACGCCGGAGTCGTCGCGTTGCGCCGCGTGCAAGCCAACCTCAAACGCTACCGCGCCGCCGTCCTCAACGCCGCCTGCGACGGCCGCATTGTTTCCGGAAAAAGTGGTCCCTGGAAACAGATGCCCCTTGAGGAAGCCTGCGCCAACGTTACCGACGGTGATCACCAGCCACCTCCGAAAGTTTCGGACGGAATCCCGTTCCTTACCATCGGTAACATCAGCTCTGGACGACTCGATTTTTCCGACACGAGATTCGTGCCTTACGAGTATTTCTCGCAGATCAAGACCGACCGGGTTCCGCGAACCAACGATGTGCTCTATTCGGTTGTTGGTGCGACAATTGGCATCCCCGTTCTGGTTAATACCGAGCGGCAATTCTGTTTCCAGCGGCACATCGCTCTTCTCAAACCATCGCCAGCGATTATGCCGAAATTCCTTTGGGCATTCATGGCGTCGCCCAAAACCTATCGCGAGGCTTGGGCCAAGACTACTGGCTCCGCCCAACCAACCCTACCGCTAAAAGCGCTCCGCAGCTTAGTCATTTCACTGCCACCTCTCGCTGAACAAACGCAAATCGTAGCAGAAGTGGAGCGTCGATTAAGCGTAGTGGAGGAATTTAAAACGGTGGTGGCCGCGAACCTCCAGCGCGCCACCCGCCTCCGCCAGTCTATCTTAAGAAAGGCCTTCTCAAATTCAGGCTAGGAATTTGATCGGCCGAGACCTAACCATGAACACTCAACGATTCTCATTAGCTTTGGAACGCCTCCAATCGGACCAGTGGGCACGCTTCGAACATTTCGCCTCGAAATTTCTCACGACCGACTATACGTCGCTTCGCACTGTCGCCAACGCCTCAGGCGACCTCGGGCGTGACTCGGAACTGTTTTCTCCCGCTGGTGACCCTACCGTTTTACTTCAGTATTCCGTCACCGAAAATTGGCAGAAGAAGATTCGGGAAACCGCTAAACGGATCAAAGAAAATTTCAAAGACGCAGTAATCTTAATTTATGTGACGAATCAATTAATTGGCGCCAAAGCCGACGATCTTAAGAAGGGAATCCGATCTGAACATAAACTCATTTTAGATATTCACGATAGATCATGGTTCGCGGATCGCGTTAGTGGCGCAGAACGAGAGAAAATCGCGGAAGAATTGGCCGCAGATATTGTGGACCCATATCTCGCTAGCCGTGGTATCATCGAAAATAAAACGACCGCCTTGACCGAATATGAAGCGAAAGCGGCAGTCTTACATTTGCAGCTTCAGCTCGAAGATGATTCCAGGGAGAAAGGGCTCACAAAACTAAGTTTCGACGCGCTGGTTAAATCAGTGTTACGCGAAACAAATCAGGAGAAGCGATTCGATATGCAGGCAGTGCGCAGCAGGGTTCAAACGTTGCTTCCCGCTCATCCCCACGAAACCATCGACGTGCAAGTCAACTCCGCGTTGGAACGTCTGCTTAAAAGAAAAGCCGTCCGACGTGATCGTGCCTCAAACGATGTCTGGTTGGCACACGACGAAGTGACAAAAGTGCAGGCAAGCTTGCAGCAAAAGGAAGCCAAGGATTCCGCCCTGAACGCCGAAATTGGGCGCACCCTTGGCGACTACTTCGATACTCAGCTTGATGAAGAAATTTCTTCAAAACTTTCCTTTCGAGTGAGACGAGTGTTAGACACTTTTCTTTTTCATAAAGGTGAGGAATTCGCAGCAGCGGTAGCGAGTGGCAATGCGCTCAAGCTCAGAGACGACGCCCTCGAACGATCAGTCACAAATGACTATGTTGCTCATCCAGACGACACAGCATTGGCAGATGACGCCGTTTCAGCAGTTCGGCTAGCGTTGGCAGAAATACTTCAACGATCTAAGCCTGAAGTTCAGGCATATCTCCGAGAAATTGCCGACGGTTACACGCTTTTTGCGTTCTTGCGCGCAGTGCCCGACGTGCAGCGCGCTGTCCAAAAGATTTTTCGGGATGGAGAAATCTGGGTGGATACTTCCGTCCTGCTACCTGTCTTCGCGGAAACACTGTTGGCACCAGAAGAGCAACTTGCCTCCCGCCTGCTCAAAGCGGCCCACGATGCCGGAATGAAGCTTTTTGTGACGTCAGGGGTAATTGAAGAACTCGAACGCCATATTAATCGATGCTTAGTCTATTGTCGGACCCCGGCAGTGCAGTGGAAAGGAGGAATTCCATTCCTCTGTGCGATGTATGCCCTAAGTGGTCAGAGCTCCGATTCGTTTGCTTCGTGGGTTGAAAATTTTTGCGGCCATGAGAGAGCAAGAGACGACATAGCTGAATATCTTCGGATCGAATGGGGGATCGAGAAATTCGATCTCACAGATATCGTTGAAAAATCAGATGAGAAGCTTCGTTGGGAAATTGAGCGGCTATGGCGTGAAGCTCATGAAAATCGCCGCGGCTGGAGCGGCGTTGAATATGATTCATTCGTTGTCGATCGTTTAGCAAAACATGACGTTGAGTGTTTTCTCGGAATAATCGGGAAACGAAGTGGCACCATGGCGTCGGATCTCGGGTATGCGCATTGGTGGCTCACATTCGATAAGACGGTTCGAGATTTCGAGAAGCAGCTTTATGAGACCCTCGGCAATGCCACGCCCAAGGCGCCCGTTATGAGTCCGGATTTCCTGGCAAACTATCTTGCCCTCGGCCCCGTGAGAGAACGGATCAGTAAAACAAGCGAAGCAACTATACCCGTAGCAATGATGGAGGTTTTGCCTGATTTTGTTCCGAGCGAGTTGGTTCAAATTGCTGACGACATACGTAAAACCGTCGTGGGTGCTAATGAGCGACTCATAAGACGAAAACTCCGAGATGCGTTGGATTCCGTCAAAAACAAGAAGGGCAAACTTTCGGCCGGAGGATTTGCCAGCATTCGAACTAATATCGAGCAGTCACTTCGACTAAGGGGGAATCAAGGATGACAGCCCCTGCGCTCGTCCAGAAACTTTGGAATTACTGCAACATCCTCAGAGATGACGGGCTGTCCTACGGCGACTACGTCGAGCAACTCACGTTTCTGCTCTTCCTCAAGATGGCGGATGAGCAGAGCCGCGCGCCTTGGCACAAGCCTTCGCCGATTCCGACCGGGTTCAGTTGGCAAGTGCTTCTCAAGTGCGATGGCGATGATCTAGAGATTCAATACCGGCATACGCTGGAAGAACTCGGCAAGAAACCGGGAATGCTGGGCATCATTTTCCGTAAGGCGCAGAACAAAATCCAAGACCCCGCCAAGCTCCGCCGGCTCATCGTCGACCTCATCGATCAGGAGCAGTGGACCTCCCTCGAGGCCGATGTGAAGGGCGATGCGTACGAGGGCTTGCTCGAGAAAAACGCGGCCGATGTGAAGGGCGGCGCGGGCCAGTACTTCACCCCGCGCCCGCTGATCGCCGCCATCGTTGAGGCCATCGCCCCGCAGCCGGGCCAGACCATCTGCGACCCCGCTTGCGGCACCGGCGGCTTCCTTCTCGCCGCCTACACGCATCTCGCCCGGTTGGAGCTCGACCGCGCGCAGAAGAAAAGACTGCACAACGGCACGCTCTTCGGCGTCGAGTTGGTCGACAGCGTCACGCGCCTCTGCGCGATGAATCTACTCCTCCACGGTATCGGTGCATCATCCGTAGCCTCGGCGAAGGAGGAAGGTGGGCTGGACTCGCTCCCCGTCGTCACCAAGGACGCCCTCTCCGCCAAACACGGCGAATACGATCTCGTCCTCGCCAATCCTCCCTTCGGCAAAAAGAGCAGCGTCACCATCGTCAACGCCTCCGGCGAGACCGAAAAGGAATCCCTCGTCATCAACCGCGACGACTTCTGGGCCAGCACGAGCAACAAGCAGCTCAATTTTCTCCAGCACATCTTCACCATCCTCAAGCAACACGGCCGCGCCGCCGTCGTCCTCCCCGACAACGTCCTCTTCGAAGGCGGCGCCGGCGAGACCATCCGTCGCGAGCTGCTCAAGCAGGCCGACGTCCACACCCTCCTCCGCCTGCCCACCGGCATCTTTTACGCGCAAGGCGTGAAGGCCAACGTCCTCTTCTTCGACCGCAAGCCCGCCTCGGAGCGCCCACACACCGAAAAGCTCTGGATCTACGACCTCCGCACCAACCAGCACTTCACGCTCAAGGAAAACCCGCTCAAGCGCACCGACCTCGACGACTTCGTCAAAAGCTACCACCCGAAGAATCGTCACCACCGCAAAGAGTCCGAACGCTTCAAGAGCTTCACCTACGATGAGCTGACCAAACGCGACAAAGCCAACCTCGATATTTTCTGGCTCAAGGACGAATCCCTCGAAGAAAGCGCCAACCTCCCCGCCCCCGAAATCATCGCCGCCGAAATCGTCGAAGACCTCGAAGCCGCCCTCGAACAATTCCGCGAAATCGAAGCCGACCTCAAGGAGTAGCTCCGACAATTTCGTGCCCTTCGTGTATTTCGTAGTGCCCATCCGTCATTCCGAATTCGCGTCCATTGGCGTCCATTCGCGGTTAAAAAATCCTCTTCCCCCTCCTCAGTGCCTCCGTGTCTCCGTGGTGAATAAATCAGTCTTCGCGGTTCCCACGTAAGGCCCCGCCCGACTATTTTCTCCGCACGGCGCCTTCCGGTAATCTCATTACCGCCATCGACTTGTGGCTAATACTCAAACGCCCCGTCCGCGCTTGAGCGCGGCTCCAGCCGCCCGATAAATCAAGTCGTAGGGGTTCTTTAAAACTTTTCGGGCCAGGTTGTCGAACAGGGGCGACTGATGGATTACGCGGCGCGACTCTCGCGGCCCGGACCACAGTCATCGACAGCCTGGCCCGTATCCATTTCCGCCGCGCCGCGTGCGCGTCGCGGAAATCCCAAAGTTCCAAACCTCCAAACGCCAAAAAAACTCCAGCCCCCAAAACCACCTCACCCATTCGTGTGAATTCGTGTCCATTCGTGGTTCAAAATTCCCGCGCCCTGCCCCGCACCTGCGCCCTTGGCCCATGTTACTTGGACCTTGTTTGTGATTTGCCCCTTTGGCGTTTGGGATTTCGGCCCCTTCGTGGGCACCCTTCTTAAAGTTCAACTTCTCACTTCAACTCGCCCGCGCCCATGCCTCGCCCGCCTTGGGGAAGTTCAACAAGACCGAGTCTTAACGCATGCAACGCCAGTTGCGCCGATGATCTCAACCCCGTCGCGCGGCTGATCGCCGCGCGGTGGTTTTCGATCGTGCGCACACTCAGGCCGAGACGGTCGGCGATCTCCTTCGACGAAAGTCCCTCAGCCACGAAGCGCAGCACCTCTCGCTCACGCACCGACAAGCCCGACGGCGTGGTCGTGCGATTGCTCCCGATGCGCCGCACTGCGGCCGCGATCGACGGACTCAGGAAAGTTTGCCCGGCGGCTACCGCCTTCAACGCGGCAGTAAATTCCTCGATCGAGCCCGTCTTCTCGATGAACCCGTTCGCGCCCGCGCCCAGCGCCTCGTCCACCGCGAGGTCCGTCGTGTTGGCGGAAAACACCAGCACGCGCGGCCGGCCCGATGCCGGGAGCCGCCGCAGGAAATCGAGCCCGAAGCCCGTCGCCAGCATCCAGTCGAGCACCACCACGTCGGGCCGGTGCTGAGCCTGCAGCGCGAGCGCCTGCTCGATGTCGCTCGCCTCGGCGACGGTCTTGAATCCGGGGATCGCGCCCACGAACAGCGAAATCATGCGGCGGATCGTCGACTGATCCTCGACGATCATCACGTTGTGCTTCGTTTCGGTCTGGGGTGAGGTCATGCGGTCAAGCGACAGGGAGATCGAAAATCATTCCGGGCCAACTGTGAAATACGCAAATGTCACAATGAGGCGACAATCCTATTTGGCGAGCGCGCGTTGCACTGCCGCCGCCAGATGACGCAACTCGACGGGCTTCGTCAAAACCTCTCTCACCCCCGCCGCCGCCAGCCGCTCGCTTGTCAGCGCTGCATTATGCCCGCTCAGGATCATCACCGGCAGCTCCGGCCGCAGCTCGCGCGCCGCCCGCGCGAGGTCGAGCCCGGTCATCCGCGGCATGCTCTGGTCCGTCAGCAGCAGGGCGAAGTTCCCCGGCTCGGCCCGCAGCGCCCGCAGTGCGTCCGTCGCCGTGCTGTGTGCCTCCGCCTGATAACCCAGCCGCAGCAGCATCGTTTGCGCGAGCCGGGCCAGCGGCTCCTCATCGTCCACCACGAGAATGCGCTCTCCGTGGCCCAGCGGTATCTCGTCCGCCTGCCCCTCCACCTCCGCCGCCGCGGCCTCCGACGCGGGAAAGTACAACTCGATCCGCGTCCCCACCCCCACCTCGCTCTCCACCATGATCGCCCCCTCGTGCTCGCGCATGATCCCATGCACCACCGCGAGCCCGAGGCCCGTGCCCTCGCCGAGCGGCTTCGTCGTGAAAAACGGCTCGAAAATCCGCTCCTTCGTCGCCGCGTCCATCCCGTGCCCCGTGTCGACCACCGCCAGCCGCACGTAGCTCCCCTCGCGCAGCTCGCGGCACGTCGCCGCCATTTCGGGCGTCACGTCGCACCGCTCGAGACGCACGTCCAGCCGCCCGTGCTGGTTGCGCATCGCATGCGCGGCATTCGTGCAGAGATTCATCACGATCTGGTGGATCTGCGTCGCGTCCGACATCACCGCCGGCAGATCGCTCGCAAGCGACGTCTTGAACTCGATCGTCGATGGGATCGACGCCCGCAGGAGCTTCACCGTCTCCGCCACCACGTGCCGCAGCTGCAGCGGATTTCGCTCCCGCTCCCGCTGCCGCGAAAACGCCAGGATCTGCCGCACGAGATCCGTCGCGCGCGCGCTCGCCTGTTCCACCTCCGCGAGGAAATTATCCACCTCGCCCCCGCGCTCGCACGACATGCGCGCCAGCCCCGTGTAACCGTTGATCGCCGCGAGGATGTTGTTGAAATCGTGCGCGATTCCCCCCGCGAGCGTGCCGATGGCCTCCATCTTCTGCGCCTGGCGAAACTGTTCCTCCAGCTGCCGGTACTCCGTGATATCCTCCGCCGTACCCACGACGCGGTACACCCGCCCGCTCGCATCGCGTACCGGAAACGCCCGGTCGCGGATCCACCGCAGCGCGCCGTCCGGCCGCTGCACCCGGTACGTCTCGTCGTACGTCCCGAGCGCCTGCTTCGTCCGCGCCGCCTCGGCCACCCGCGCCCGATCCTCCGGATGGATCGCCTCGAACCACCCGCTCGCATCGCGGTACAGCGACTCGCACGGCCGCCCCCAGATCGAGGCGAACGCCGCGCTCACATACAGAAACTGATTCTTCGCCGGGTCGCTCATCCAGAACACCTCGTGGATGTTTTCGACCACCTGCCGGAAACGCGCCTCGCTCTCGCGCAGCGCCACCTCGTCGCGCTTGCGCTGGCTCACGTCGGTGATCGTGAGAAACGCCACCGCGTGCCCATCCACATCGCGCGCCGTCCCGCCACCGTAGCTGAAAATCCGCGCCCACTCCTCCCCCACGCGCCGCACATGCAGCTCGCAATCCGTCAACCGCTCCCCGCGGCAGATCCGCGCCAGCGGCCAGTCCTCGAATGCCACCGGCACGCCCTCCGCCGTCGCAAACTCAAACACGCTCGCGAGGTCCCCGCGCGTCCGCGGCCACTCCGCATCGAGCGCAAAGCCGTGCATGCGCAGCGCCGCGGGATTCCAGTGCAGCATGCGCCCCTCGAGGTCCGAGATGATCAGGCCCTCGTTGAGATTCTCGACGATGGTGTTGAGCCGCTCCTCGGTTTCCTCGAGCGCGCGCGCCGCCGCCTCGCGCTCGCGTTTGATTTTCCGCTGCGCCAGCGCGTGCTCCGCCGCCGGCCCGAGCCGCGCGAGGCGGTCCTTGAGCAAATAATCCGACGCTCCGCGGCGCATCGCCTCCACCGCCGTCTCCTCGCCGATCGTCCCCGAGATGATGATGAACGGCACCTCGATCCCCCGCTCGCGAATCAACTCCAGCGCCCGCAGCCCCGTGAACTGCGGCATCGCGAAGTCGCACAGGATCAGGTCGAGGTCCGGGCTGAGTTTCTCCAGAAACGCCGGCTCGGTGTCGACGCGCACCCACTGCGGATCGAAGCCCGCGCGGCGCAGCTCGCGGAGGTTGAGCTCGGCATGGGCGGGCACGTCCTCGGCCACGAGGACGCGGATGGGGATGCCACGCTTAGTCTTTGAGTCTGGGGGGTTCATTGAGGAGGAGCCAGTACATGCCGAGTTCGGCAATCGCCGCGGTGAAGCGCTCGAAGTTCACGGGCTTCACGATGTAGCTGTTCACGCCGAGCTGATAGCTCTCGATCACATCGCGCTGTTCCTTCGACGACGTGAGCGCGACGATTGGCACGCGCTTCGTGCGCGCATCGCCCTTGATCCGGCGCAGCACCTCGAGCCCGTCGACCTTCGGGAGCTTGAGGTCGAGGAGGATCACATTGGGGATGTCGTCGATGTTGCGCCCCGCATATTCGTTTTCGCAGAACACGTAGTTGAGCGCCGCCTCGCCGTCGCGCACCACGTGTACGCGGTTGGCGAGATGTGCCTTCTCCAGCGCACGGATCGTGAGCTGCATGTCGTTTGGGTTGTCCTCCACGAGGAGGATTTCGACGGGCGGCGGCGTGTTCATGGGGATGCTTCGCTTTGCAGCGTGAAAAAGAAAGTCGCCCCGCGCCCCACCGCGGCATCGGCCCACACCCGCCCGCCGTGCCGCGTGATCACGCGGTGCACGATCGCGAGGCCCACGCCGCTGCCTTCGTACTCCTCCATCAGGTGCAGCCGCTGGAAGACCCCGAAGAGCTTGTCCACGTAGCGCATGTCGAAGCCCGCGCCGTTGTCGCGTATGAAGTAAATGGATACGCCTCCCTCGCTGCGGCTCCCCACCTCGATCTCCGCCTGCGGCGTGCGGCGCGAGTACTTGAGTGCGTTGGAGATCAGGTTGACCCACACCTGCCGCAGCAGCGCCGGGTCGCCCTGCATCGGCGGCAGCTCGCCGAAGCGCACGACGACCTCGCGCTCGCCCTCCGAGCGATGAAGCTCCTCATACACCTCGCGCACGAGTTCGCCGGTGTTGATCGACCGCTGGCTGATCGGCGCGCGGCTGAGCCGCGAAAACGTCAGCAGGTCGTCGATCAGCTCCGCCATGCGGTGCGCCCCTTGGCGGATGGTCGCGATGTAGCCGCGGCCCTCCTCGTTGAGCATCGCGCCGCAATCCTCCGCGAGCGCCTGCGCGAAGCCATCCACCGTCCGCAGCGGCGCGCGCAGGTCGTGCGACACCGAGTAGCTGAACGACTCCAGCTCCTTGTTCGCCGCCTCCAGCTCGACGGTGCGTTGCGTCACCCGTTCCTCGAGGTCGGTGTTGAGCTGGCGGATCTCCGCCTCGCTGGCCTTCTGCTGGGTGATATCGAGGAGGAAGACCGACATCCCCTCGCCCGCCGGGAAGAGCCGGATGTAAATCCATTTCTGCGCCAGCTCCGAGAAGTGCTCAAACGCCACCGGCACCCGCTCCAGCATGCACCGCTTGTAGTGCGGCACCCAGGGCGCACCCGACGTGCCGGGAAACGTCTCCCAGAGCACCTTGCCGAGCAGGTCGTCGCGGCTCCGCTGGAAATGCTGCTCCGCGCGCGCATTCAAAAACGTGAAGCGCCACTCGGCATCGAGCGCGAAGCACGCCTCGCCCATGCCTTCGAGGATCACCGCGAGCCGCCGGTCGGCCTCGTGCACGCGGCGGTCCTTCTCGCGCATCTCGGCCTCGGCTTTGTTGCGCTCGGTCACATCGCGCATCATCGCGAGCAGGTTGCCGTCCGGCATCAGCGTCGCGATGACCTCCGCCGTGATGAGCGAGCCGTCCTTCCGCTTGAAGACCCACTCGCGGTGGTAATCCGCGTGCGACTTGATTTCCGCGATTGCCGGCTCGATGTGCACCGTCTCGGCCGGCGCCACGATGTCCACCGCCGATTTGCCGATCAGTTCCTCGCGCGTGTAGCCGAGCATGCGGCACATGCTCTGGTTGGCGTCCTTGTAGAAGCCCGCCGGGTCCGCGATCACGATGCCATCCGGCGCGTACTCGAAGAGCGTGCGGTAGCGCTCTTCATTCTCGCGCTGCACCCGAAGCAGGCGGCTGCGTTCGAGGCTCGTCGCCACTTGGTCGACCACGGCTTTGATCAATCGGCTTTCTTCCGCGGTAAACGGCTCGGTGCGCCGGCTCAGGAAACACACCACGCCAATGAGCCGCTCGCCCGTGAGCAGCGGATACCCGGCAAACACGCGCAGGCCCAGCGCGCCGATTTCCCTGGCGTATTTCAGCGTGGGATCGGTGACATCGCCCAGCAGTACCGGCACGCGCCGCTGCGCGACCATCCCACAGAGCGTGCCGTCGATGTGGCTCTCCGCCACCGCCGCGCGCTGCTCCGGCGAGAGCCCGCCGGCGCCGTGCAGTAAAAGCCGCCCGTCCGCCTCCACGCGATAGTGCGCAAAGACTTCGATGTGCAGTTCGCGTGCGAGCTGCGCGAAAATCTCCTGCAGCAGCTCGGTCGGCGCCTCGCTCGCCGCCAGCGTCTGCGCGATGCTCGCGAGCAACACTACGCGGCGTTTCTCGCGCTCGCGCGCCTCGTCGGCGTCGCGCCGCTCCGTCACATCCTGAAACGATCCGCGCACGCGCACCACGCGCCCGTTTTCCAATTGCGGGTGCCCGATCGTGCGAACCCATTTCCGCACGCCTTTCGCTGTGATGATTTCCAGCTCCAGATCGTATGGCTCGCCGTGCTCGATCGCGCGCGCGACCGCCGCCTCGATTCTCTGCCGCGATTCCCCGACGTAAAATTCGAGGCCGCTCTGCATCGACGTGCCCGCCGCCGGATCGAGATCGTGGATGCGCGCGACTTCCTCCGTCCACACGCCCTCGCCCGTCACCGGGTCAAAGCTCCACCCGCCCACCTTGGCGATGCGCCCCGTCTCGCGGAGGATTGCCTCGTGAAACGCGAGTTGGTCGACCACGCGTTTTCGCTCCGTCACATCGCTGAACACGATCAGCGAGCAGCTCTCGCCGCCCAGTTCGACCACCTGCGCGAAGACGGCGAGATCGAGCGGCTGCCCGGTCTTGGTGCGCGCGGGCACTTCGAGTTCGCGAATCGCGCCGGTCGCATCGAGGCGTTCGTGAATGAGATCGAGCGCGCTCGCCGAGAGAAACCCCGTGAGCGCGAGGCAGCGCCCCACTACTTCATCGCGCGTGCAGCCGAAGAGCTGGAGAAACGCCTCGTTGACTTCGAGCCCCACGAGGTCGCGGCGCCGGTGGATGGCTTTCGCCATCGGGCTGGAGCGAAACGCCGTCGCGAAGCGCACTTCGCTGTCGCGCAGCTCGCGCTCGGCGCGATGCCGCATCAGCGCGACGGCTGCGGTCTGCGCCGCGAGCGTGAGGAGTTGCCGCTCGCGCAGGGCCGGCGTGCCCGGCGCCCGGCGGAGCAGCGAGACCACCGCGAGGAGTTTCCTTTGTGGGTCGCGCGCCGCGATCGCCCACCATGCGCCGAAGCCGCTTTGCACCACCGACTCCATCGGTGCGGTCTTAGTGAGTTCCGGCCACACGACAATTTCGTCGGTTTCGGCGGCGGCCGTGACGGGGGTGTTGCCGCGTCCGGCCTGAGCCAGCCAGAGCGCGGCGTTGTCCTTTCGTCCCGGTTCGGCGGCGAGTCGTAGCCCCTCGTGTTCTCCACCCGGGACGTGGATCGCGCACGCCGCCGCGCCCATCAGCGATTCGATCTCGCGTTCGAGGGTCGCTAGCGTCGCTTCGAGTCCCGCGCCGCGCGCGATCATTTCCAAGACATCGCGCTGCCCCTTGACGAGCGCCTCCGCGCTCCGTCGTTCGACGATCTCGGCCTCAAGTTGTTTCTTGTTCTCGGTCAGTTCGGCCGCGAGCCGACTCTGCTCGTCCGCCACGTGCCGCGCCCGCACGATCTCCGTCACGTCCACCGCGTGATGCACGATGTGCGTGAGCTCACCCGCCGGATCGAAGACCGGCGAATTGTCCGGTTGCCAGTACCGCACTTCGAAGCCGCCGCCGTTGGCCGCCGGGCGCTCGATGTCGTAGCGCTGCAGCGCCATTTCGTCGGCCTTGTTGGTCGCCAGCACCCGCTCCAGCGAGGCTCGGAGATTCCTTGTACCGTCCGCCTGCGGATCGTCGGGGTTATCGGGAAACGCCTCGAAAATGCCCAAGCCGACCAGCTTTTCGCGCATGCGCATCGTCGCCCGGAGGTACGCATCGCTCACGCCCACGATCCGCAACTGCGGGTCGAGCAACAGATACAGGCCCGGCAGCGCGTCAAAGACGCGGTTGTAGTCGAGCGGGTGGGCGGCGGCGTTCATGACCGGCAGTTCGGCGCGGCAAGGCTCCGCCCTTCGGGGGAAAATCCGCCGATGGCATGCACTGGACCACGCATGATTGGGTCGCGTTTCGTGGTCATCACTCCGCCCGGCCGAGCCGGCTATGGGTGAACCACTAAGTTATGAGGTGAGGTTTCATGGGCGCCGCGAATCGCCTAAGTTGAAAGGGGTTTGCGTTCAGCGCTTGTTCCGCGCGCTCTGCGTTTTCTTCGCCTTCCGCCGCCCGTCGGGCGCTGCAGAGGGACCGTGCTCGCCATGTTCCATGGCCGTGAAAAATTCCGAGAAAGGCACGCCCAGAGCTTGGACGAGCCGGCCGAGGCTGGCGAGGGTGATGTTTCGGCCGCCCCGCTCGATATCGGCGAGATAGGTGCGGTGCATTTCCGCCCGCCAAGCGAGTTCTTCCTGCGAAGCGCCAAGCTTTTGCCGAAACGCTCGCACGGTCGCGCCGAGTTGGCGTCTAAGGCCGGCCGCGTTCTGAGGATGTTTAATCGAGTCTCCCAAGGTGGAGGATTCTATCAGTCAGGACAATAGACTATGAGTGACAAAAGCGTGCCGCGTTTCCGGCCCGTTTTCCCTCGTGGTAGGACTACGCAATACGGAACCCTACCACTGCGTTTCGAAAATGACAACCCGGTGCATCTACGCATCCGGTGCGTCGGCACATTCACGCCTTGCTAACCCCGCCGCGGGCCACTGTCTTTCCCTTTCCGCGCACTCATGACCTCCGCCGAAATCCGCCAGTCGTTCCTCGATTTCTTCGCCCAGCAGGGCCACACGATCGTCCCGTCGTCGTCGCTCCTGCCCGACTCGCCCGGACTGCTCTTCACCAACGCCGGCATGAACCAGTTCGTGCCCATCTTCCTCGGCGACCGCGCGCCCGATGTTTCGAAGTGGGCCGGCGTGCGCCCGTCCAAGGACACCCGCGCCGCCGACACGCAGAAATGCATCCGCGCCGGCGGCAAGCACAACGACCTCGAGGACGTCGGCTTCGACACCTACCACCACACGCTCTTCGAGATGCTGGGCAACTGGTCCTTCGGCGATTACTTCAAGAAGGAGTCCATCAACTGGGGCTGGGAGCTCATCACGAAAAAATGGGGCATCCCACCGAAGCGCCTCTTCGCCACCGTCTACTCGCCCGACAAGTCCAAGGGCGACCCCTCCGAATTCGACCAGGAAGCCTACGACATCTGGGCCGAGATTTTCAAAAAAGAAGGCCTCGATCCCGCCGTCCACATCGTCAACGGCAACAAGAAGGACAATTTCTGGATGATGGGCGACACCGGTCCCTGCGGCCCGTGCTCGGAAATCCATTTCAACCTGCTCCCGTCCGACGACGAGACGGAAGGCCGCAAACTCGTCAACGCCAGCAGCCCCCGCTGCATCGAGATCTGGAATCACGTCTTCATCCAGTTCAACGCCAACGCCGACGGCACCTTCTCGCCCCTCGCCGCGAAGCACGTCGATACCGGCATGGGCTTCGAGCGCGTCGCGGGCATTTACGCGACGACCGGCGGTTTCAAAAACTTCGACAAGGACCCGTCGAACTACGCCGCCGACGTCTTCACGCCGATCTTCACGAAGGTCGCCGAGCTCTCCGGCAAAACCTACGCCGCCACCGTCCCCACGAAGCGCGAAGGCCTCACCGAGCAGGAAAAAACTGATATCGCATTTCGAGTGCTTGCTGATCACGCGCGCTGCGTGAGTTGTGCTATTGCGGATGGTATCTTACCAGGCAACAAGGGGCGCAATTCTGTTATACGTCGTATTCTCCGCAGAGGAATACTCTACGGGCACAAGGATCTCGGGCTCACTCGTAATTTCTTCGACCAATTGATTGCGCCCGTCGTCGAATCGCTCGGCAAAGTCTTTCCCGAATTGAGCGAGCAACGCGTCACGATTGAACGCGTCATCCGAAGTGAAGAAGATTCCTTCCGTCGTACCCTTGAACGCGGAATAGCGTTGTTTAATTACAACCTACCGGACGAACAACTAGCAGAGGCATTAACACTTCAGCGCACGAAGAATGCGGCTGAACTAAAAGTTATGAACGGCGCGTTCATGACAAATGATGAGATAGCCGCACTAGTTAGGCTAAAACCGAAGACAACTGTTGAGGCGTTTAATCAAATCAACTTCAGAGCTCGACGAGAATTCAATGACTTCAACTTCCGACTAGGTGTTCTCTTACGAACAATCGAAAGCTATCAGACTCGACCCAAAGTAGTGTCAGGTTCACTGGCCTTTGAACTGTACGCCACATATGGCTTTCCGCTGGATATGACTCAGCTTCTAGCCACAGAGCATGGTCTTTCGGTCGACCTTGCTGGTTACGAGAACGAGATGGCGAAGCACAAAGAAATTTCCGATAAAGCAGAGCAGGAAGTGATCGTCGCCGCCACCGAAGGCGAAGTCATCGACCAGCAGCCTACCAAGTTCATCGGCTACGGCTCGCTCACGGCCGACGCGAAGCTCGTCGATGTCGTCAAGACCGACAAGGACACGTTCCTCGTCTTCGATCAGTCGCCATTCTACGCCGAGATGGGCGGCCAGATGGGCGACCACGGCGCCGTTAAAATCTCCGGCCAGTCCTACTCCGTCATCGACGTCGTAAAGGACAAAGCCGGCCGCCACCTCCACAAGCTCGACCCCCAGAGCGCCTCCGATCTCTCAACTCTCAGCCCTCAGCTCTCAACCCTGCGCGGCTCCGCCGCGACGCTCGCCGTCGCTCCTCTCACCCGCCGCGCCATCTCGCGCCACCACACCGCCGCGCACCTCGTCAACTGGGCGCTGCGCAAGGTCCTCGGCACGCACGTCCGCCAGGCCGGCACGTCCAAGACCAAGGAGCGCCTCCGCTTCGACTTCCTCCACTTCGAGCAGGTCAAGCCCGAGCAGCTCCGCGAGATCGAGCACCTTGTTAACGAGAAGGTCCTCGATAACGCCACCGTCTCCTACTCCGACGTCCCGTACGCCGAGGTGAAGGGCCGCACCGACATCCTCCAGTTCTTCGGTGACAAGTACGGCGAGCGCGTGCGCGTCGTGCAGATCGGCGGCGAGCCCACCGCGCTCAATGGCTACTCCATGGAGCTCTGCGGCGGCACGCACGTCGGCACCGCGGGCGAGATCGGCCTCATCAAGTTCGTCGCCGAAATGGCCGTCGCCGCCGGCACCCGCCGCATCGAAGCCGTCGCCGGCCAGGCCGCGTACGACTACGTGCAGGAAGAGGAAGACGCGCTCAAGGCGGTCAACGCCAAGCTCAACGCGGGCCCGCAGGACGTCGCCAAGAAGCTCGACGCTCTCTTCGCCCAGAAAGCCGAGCTCGAGAAGCAGCTCAAGGTCTTCCAGCAGAAAGCCGCCGCCGGCCTCGCCGACGAACTCGCCGCGAAAGCGGTCGAGCGCGACGGCCTCAAGTTCGTCACCGCCGTCGTCTCCATCGACACGCCCGAGTCGCTCCGCAGCCTCGGCTCCCAAGTCCTCGCCAAGTTCGGCGAAGGCGTGGTGCAGCTCGGCGCGTCCTTCGGCGACAAAGCCACCGTCGTCGCCTTCTGCTCCCCCGCCGCGGTCAAGGCCGGTCACAATGCCGGCAAGCTCGTGCAGGCCCTCAGCGTCGCCCTCGGCGGCCGAGGCGGCGGCAAGCCCGACTTCGCCATGGGCGGCGGCCGCGAAGTCGCCAAGCTCGCCGACGTATTGAAATAACGGATACGCGAGTTCGACTTATCTCAAGGGCGGCCCACCAGCCGCCCTTTTTCTTTTCTGCTCCCTGTGGGTTGCGAGCTCGCTCGCAACTGCCCTGGCGGTAGGGTGCGTTATCGGTGCATTATCCCTAACGCGCCGCCTCAACTCCGCCTACTCACCCTCCGCCGCAGCCCTCGCTGCTCCGACTGCGGGAGGGGCTTTACGCCCCGACTAAACCTCCGCCCACTCTTTCGTCAGCACTCTCTCTGAATCCCCTCTTGAGAGGGGTGGCGCGTAGCGCCGGGGTGTGTAGAGCGAGCACAGCCGCTCCATTCACCGCCTCATCCAACCGCCACGCCACTCGCCCTCCTCATTCGCGCGAATTCGTGTCCATTCGCGGTTCCAAAACAAAAATTACTCCACTCTCAGCGCCACCATCGGATCGATCTTCGCTGCGCGCCGCGCGGGTAGATAGCTCGCCAGCGCCGCCACCGCGAGCAGCAGCACCGATACGATCACGTAGGCCATCGGGTCGGTGTTCTTCACATCGAAGAGCAGCGTCTCCATGTACCGGCTGAGCAGCACCGCGCCGATAAGGCCGAGCACGAGCCCGATCGCTGCCTTGATGAGACCCTGCTTCACGATCATGCCCGCGATTTCCTCGCGGGTCGCGCCGAGCGCGCCGCGGATGCCGATCTCGCGCGTGCGCAGCGTCACGTCGTATGCGAGCACACCGTAGATGCCGAGCGACGACAGAAAGAGCGCCAGCCCCGCGAACGCCGCAAGCAGCAGCATCACCGCCCGGCGATTGTCGAAGGATTCGCCCACCACTTTTTCCAGCGAGCCCGCGTCGTAGAGGAAAAGCGTCGGCTCGAGCGCGCGGATCTTAGCCCGCAGCGCCGGCACGATTTCCTCCGCGGGCCGCGGCGTCCGCAGAAACATCGTGTAGCCGCCCGCCCGCGCGCCCTGCGGCGTGATCTGGTAGATGAAAGGATTGCCGCTCTTCTCTTCCACGCCGTTGTGCGGGATGTCTTTCACCACGCCGATGATCGTGGGCCAGTCCTCCGGCTTGTCCGGACGATTACCAAAGACAAAGCGCCCGCCCACCGCCGAGCGGTTCGGGAAAAACTTCTTCGCGAAGCTCTGATCGACCACAAACTGCTTCAGCTTCGGATCGCGGTCCGCCTCCGAGTAGAAGCGCCCGTCCACCAGCTTGAGCCCAAGCGTCTCCAGATAGCCCGGCGTCACCTGCACGCGAAACGCTCCCGGTTGCGGCGCGCCCGGCGGCAGCGTGTCTTCCTCCAGCGTAAACGCATTGATCGGCAGGCCGCCTTGGAACGGCGTCGCCGAGGAGAGTGCCACGGAGGTCACGCCGGGGAGTTCTTTCAGAGCGATCATGAGCCGCTCCTGGAATTTATCCGCCGCTTCGGGACTCGACCGCAGCGCCGCCGGGATGACGATGCGCGCAGTGACGACGCCGTTCGGATTGAACCCCGGATCGACGCGCAGCGCGTTCATGAAGCTATGAATCAGCAACCCCGCGCCTGTGAGCAGCACCAGCGCGACCGCCGATTGCAGAATCACCAGCCCACTACTGAGCGCGCGCACGCCGGCACCCGATGACGAACCACGCGAGCTGCGTTGGATGACTTCGGCGAGATTGGAGCGCAGCACATGGTAAACCGGGATCAGGCCGATCACCACGCCCACCAGCACGGTAAGTCCCACCGCAAAACCGAGCACGCGTCCATCGACCGTGGCTGGCAGCGCCAGCGGCAGGAACTTCACCAAATAGAGATTCGTGATGCGCAGCGCCGCCCAAGCGAGCGCGATACCGAGCAGCGCTCCGAGCGTCGTGAGCAGCAAGCTTTCGAGCATGAGCTGCCGCGCGATCGCGCCGCGGGTTGCACCGAGTGCGGTGCGGATCGCGAGCTCCGACTGGCGCACATTGGCGCGCACGAGGAGGAGATTCGCCACGTTGACGCAGCCAATCAGCAGCACGAGCGCCACCACGCCTTGCAGCAGATAAAGCGTCACGCGCACCGGCTCCACGCGCTGCTCCTGCAGGCTGCCCACGTTCATCGTCATACCCGAGCGATCGACAAAGGTCTTCACGCCGGGTGGCGACGCATCGACGTAGCGCTGCTCAAGTGTCTTCGCCTCCACATCAGCCTGCCCCGGCATCACGCCCGGCTTGAGTCGGCCGAAGAGCTGGATGCCCACTCCATAGCGCCCCTGCGGATTCTCGGTCGCAGGCGGCCACGAGAGTGGGATGATGAATTTCACGCGCGCGTCCCACGACTCCATCACGCGTGGCGCCACGCCGATGATCGTGAAGGTCTGCGTGTTCAGCCGCATCGTCTTGCCGATCACCGTCGGGTCTTCGTTGAACTGTGTTTTCCAAAACGTCTGCGTGAGCACCACCACGCTGTCCGCGCCCGGCTTGCATTGCTCCTTCGTGAAAAACTGCCCCAGCAGCGGCTGCACGCGCAGGATCGGAAAAATCTCCCAAGTCGCTCGCGCCATATCGAGCCGCACCGAAGAACCATCCTCGCCAAACATGTTTTGCCCGAAGGTCCAGAGCGCGATCATGTCGTACGACGTCGCGTTCTTGGAGTAGTCCATGTAGATCGGCACATTGGCCGGCATGTGATCGAGCTTCGCCTTCTTGGCCGAGGTATAAAGCTCGACGATGCGATCCGGCTCGCTGTACGGGAGCGGCTTCAACAGCAGCGAATACACCGTGGAGAAAATCGCCGTCGTCGCGCCGATGCAGAGCGCGAGCGTGAGCAGCGTCACCGCGGTGAAGCCGGGCGCCTTGATCAAGCGCCGCGCCGCGTGACGGAGATCGCCGACGGTGCCGTCGATGGTGCGGGCCAACCAGGATGCCTGAGCCGTAGACGAGGAGTCATTCATGGGGACAAGGGGTTTCCGACCGACGCGACCGCACCAGCCCAACAAGCTCCGCTGACAATACAACCGCGAAGCGACCAACGGTCGCTCAGCCAGATTGACGGCAGTAGCACGCGAGCAGAGATAAGCACGAGTCCCCGATAAACCCGCGAGCAGCCGCAAAAGTTACACGGAATCGGGGCATGATTGATCATCACCAAGGGAAGCCGACTCAGCCTCCCATCCACCCTCAACGCCAATGCCCCGTTTCTCTTAGTCCCTTTTCGTGCCTTTCGTGTATTTCGTGGTGACCACTCCGAATCTTCACGCAAACCAAGTTGCGCGGCACTCCTGCCCTCCTAATTTGTCTTCTTCACCACCCTCTTTCTCGTGAACCTCGCTGCCATCATCGACGAAATCGCCAGCCGCGCCGACGAATTTCTCCTCGAAACCAAGGACCGCGCGCAGGGCCGCGCTGGCATCGCCGAGTTGCTCACGATGGACTACGCCTTTCTCAATCCCGCCGACCGCAAGACCGTCATCGACGGTGTGATGGCCGTGCTCGAGGAAGAGGATTTCTTCGGAGTGGAGTTCGTCGGCGACACCTTCGTCGAGCCCGACGACGAGGAGTAAGCCGCCTGCACCTGTAGCGGCGGTCTATGGCCGCCGAATCACCGCGGCCCACTCAACAGCTCCGCCGTAGCCTCGCCTCACTTGACCCGCCCCGCTGGGCGAGTTTCCCTGTCCTTTCTCATGCAAGGACCGCCCGAGCTCAGCGCCATCTTCGCCTTCGATGCGAGCAACCGCCTCGCCGTGCGCAAGCTCGGCTCCAAGGCCGGCCTGCCGTTCACCGGCACTGACCTCGCGATGGCGACCGCGCGGCTAGAGGGCGCATTCAAAGCCCACACGACGCCCGTCGAATATTTCTCCACGACCGCCGGCGGCCGCGCCTATCGCGTGCACTTCGCTCAGGTCACCGGCGCACCCGCCGACAGCGAGATCGAGTTTTGGTCGCTGGAGCGCTTGGAGAGCAATCCCGCCGCCCTCGCCCCTTCGCTCGCCGGCCTGCTGCCCGCGCTGGAGCCGCACCTCGTCGACATCCCGTACCTGCATCTCGGGGAAAACGATTTCATCTACAAGTTTCGCCCCGCTGCCGAGCGCAACACCGCTATCTACGCGCAGGACTCCGCGTCCACTGCGCTCTACCAGTCGCAGCTCTGCGCCGCGATCAAGGCCCTCGCGCGCCAGCACGAACGCAGCGCCACTGATCCCGTCGCGCTCGATTTCGGCGCGGTGCGCTATGCGATCCCGAGCCACTTCGGTTTCTGCCTGGGCGTGAAAAACGCCATCGAGCGTGCCTACGAAACGCTCGCAGAAAATCCCGGCAAGCGGGTCTTCATGCTCTCCGAGCTGATCCACAATCCGTTTGTCAACGAGGACCTCCTCCGTCGCGGACTGCGTTATCTCCAGACCGACAAGGGCATTTCCTACACCATCGACGGCACACCCAACTCACCGCAGCTCTGGGACACGCTCACGCCCGACGACATCGTCATCATCCCCGCCTTCGGCGCGACCGACGACGACAAGCGCCGCCTCGTGCGCAAGGGCATCGCCGTCTGCCAATACGACGCCACCTGCATGCTGGTGGAGAAAGTCTGGAAAGCCGCCCGCGCCTACGGTCGCGATGGCTACACCGTCGTCATCCACGGTAAGCACGAGCACGAGGAGACCAAAGCCACGTTCTCCAACACCCGCCGCTACGCGCCCGCCGTCATCGTCCGTAATCTCGAGGAGACGCGCCAGCTCGGTGAGATCATCGCGAGCAACGACCCCGCCGTGCGCGATCGTTTCTACACGCTCTTTGTCGGCAAGCATACCCCCGGCTTCGAGGTCAACCGCGACCTCGCCCGCGTCGCCGTGGTCAATCAGACCACGCTCCTCATGAACGAGACGCGCGAGATCATCGCCTATCTGCGTGACCTCTACGCGCGTAGTGCCGGACCGGATACACCGGGCGCGCCCGCGCGCGTCGGCGGCAGCGGTCGCAACGACACGCTCTGCTACGCCACGCAGGTGAATCAGGACGCCCTCGCCCGCGCCCTTGCCGAGCCGCTCGACGCCGCGTTCGTCATCGGCGGCAAAAACTCCTCCAACACCTACCAACTCTACCGCCTTTGCGAGCAGAAGCTCGGCAAGCGCGCCTTCTTCATCCAGAGCGAGTCTGCCATTCTCTCGCGCAGCGAGGTCGAGCACTTCAACTACGGCAGCGGCGGCGGCTTCACCGAAGTCCGCCCGCTCTGGCCCGCCGACTGCACCGCCCCCCGCCGCGTCCTCCTCACCGGCGGCGCCAGCTGCCCCGACGGCATCATCCAGCAGGTCATCACGCGCATAAACTCCTTCTTCCCCGCCAACCACCTGCGCTCGGTCGATGACGTATTGAAAGACCTGCAGCCCGCCCCCGCCTGAGCGACTCGCCTGTCTTTACTGCGGGAGGAGCTTTACCAGCCTGTCGGACTTAGAATTTTAAGGCCCGTATAGATCGATAAACGCCCTTCAGGTCCCAGCCTACTGGTCGAATACGGGGCTATACACGCCTTCAGGAGCCTACGTCCGACAGGCTGGTAAAGCCCCTCCCACATTTCGATCCGGTGTAGCCCGCTTCGTAAGAAGCGGGATTTTTCGCACAGCAGTCCCGGCTCTCACGAGCCGGGCTACATGGTTTTCCTGTAGCGGCGGTCTATGACCGCCGAATTGACTCGGTCAGCCTGCCGACTGGAACGGCGCTCATAGAGCGCCGCTCCAATTTGGATCATCTGGTTCTGTGCCCCTTGTGCCTTTCGTGGCCATTACTGCAGTCTGCTTCTCGAGAACTTAATCGCACGGTCCCGGCTCTCACGAGCCGAGCTACATGTTTTGCAGTGGGAGCCCCGATGACGCTCTCCTCATTGGCCACATAAGGCACAAGAGGCACAGAAAGACGGCCTGCATTCTGAGATTTTGCGCCTTCTGCGCCTTCTTGCGGCCAAAACAAAAAGCCCGGCGAACTTTCGTCGCCGGGCTTCGTAAAAACGATTCGCTTCTCCCTCTCTGCGCTCAGCCCGTCGCCTGCGTGTAAGCAGCAGCGTCCATCAGGCCCGCGGCGTCCGCGGCGTTTGCGACCTTGAGCTTGAGCATCCAGCCGCCTTCGTAGGGCTCGCGGTTGACGGTCTCGGGGGCGCTGTTGAGCGCCTCGTTGATTTCAACGACCGTGCCGGCGACGGGCGTGTAAAGGTCGCTCGCGGCTTTCACCGACTCGACCACGCCGAACACCTGGCCGGCGGCTAGCGCAGTGCCGACCTTCGGGAGCTGCACGTAGGTGATGTCGCCGAGCGAGGCCTGCGCGTAGTCGGTGATGCCGACCGTGGCCGTGCCGTCGGAAACGGCGGACAGCCACTCGTGGGATTTCGCGTAGCGGAGTTGGGCGGGGACGTTGCTCATGATGCTTTCTTCAATTCGACGAAGGGCGGTTTGACCAGTTGCAAATTGATTTTTGTGCCGCGGATGTCGACTGCGAGCGCGCCAGCGGCGGCGGGTGTGGTGACGAGTGCGGAGCCGATGGCCTCGTTGAGCAGCGGCGAGAGCGTACCGGACAGGACTTTGCCCACCACTGCGCCATCGGCGCCGAGCACCGGTGTATCGGCGCGCACGATGCGACGATCGCCGGTCTTGAAAAATACTACTTTGTTGGCCGCGCCGTTTTGCTTCTCGGCGACGAGTGCGTCGCGGCCGATGAAGTCGGCGCCCTTGTCGAGCTTCACCGTCCAGCCGAGGCCAGCGGTAAGCGGCGAAATGTCCTGCGTGATCTCGTGGCCGTAGAGCGGATAGCCCGCTTCGAGGCGGAGGCTGTCGCGCGCGCCGAGACCGGCAAGTTCGAGACCATGCGGCGCTCCGGCTGCAAGCACCGCTTCGGCCAGCGCCACCGCGTCGCCCGCGGCGTGGTAAAGCTCGAAGCCGTCCTCACCCGTATAGCCCGTGCGGCTGATGATGCAGGCGATACCGGCGACGGTGCCTTCGACGAAGTGATAGTATTTCACCGCGCCGAGCTTCGCGCCGGTGAGCGACTGCACGATCGCGGCGGCCTTGGGGCCTTGCACGGCGAGGAGCGCGTAGTCGTCGCAGCGGTCGGTGATCGTGACGGCAAACTTGGCCGCCTGCTCACGGATCCACGCGAGGTCCTTGTCGATGTTGCCGGCGTTGATGCAGAGGAAAAAATCTTCCGGCCCACGCATGTAGACGAGCAGGTCGTCGACCACGCCGCCGTTCGGGTAGCACATCGGCGAGTAGAGCACGCGGCCCGGGAAGAGCTTGGCGACGTCGTTCGTGACGAGGTGATTCAGGAACTTCGCGGCGTCGGTGCCGCGCACATCGACCTCGCCCATGTGGCTCACGTCGAAGAGCCCGGCCGCGCGGCGCACGGCCTTGTGCTCCTCGAGGATGCTGCGGTACTGCACCGGCATTTCCCAGCCGGCAAAGTCCACCAAGCGACCGCCGTGGGCGGCATGGAAATCGCGCAAGGGGGTGCGTTTGAGTTCGCTCATACCAGAGACTAGGCGACGGCCCCGGCGCGCCCGCAAGGCTGTTTTGGTAATGCGTCCACCCCAGCGGAATCTAGTCGCGTCACAGCACAGGCGTATAAACTGGCGGCATGGAATGGCTTCTCCTCGCGATCGCAGTCACGCTCGGCGTGTCGTTCGTCTGCTCGTTGTTCGAGGCGTTCGTGATGAGCTCGACGGTCGCGGAGATCGAGTCGCTGAAAAAGTCTCACCCGCACAGCGGCGTCCTGCTGGAGAAGATGAAGCACGGGATCGACGAAACCATTTCCGCCATTCTCACGCTCAACACCGTCGCCAATGGCCTCGGCTCCGTCGTCATCGGCGCGATCGGCGCGCATCTCTACGGTGAGACGATGCTCGCGGCGATCACGGCGATCTTCGGCGTCACCCTGCTGATCGGTGCCGAGGTTCTCCCGAAAAGCATGGGTGTCGTGTATCGACGGCAACTCGCGCCGTTTATCGTGATGCCGCTATGGTGGCTGCGCCGTTGCCTCACCCCGGTCACGTACGTCTGCAACCGTATCGTGCGCGTCGTCATCGGCGATGCCTCGCACGGCCATCGCTCCGATGAGGAAATTATCCTCCTCGCCGAGCGCGGCGCGCAGCAGGGCACGCTCACCAAGAGCGAGTCCAACATCATCGCCAACGCCCTCTCGCTCGACGACGTGCGCGTGAGCGAGATCATGACTCCGCGCAGCGTCGTCACGGCACTGGCCCGCAACACGACCGTCGCAGAAGTATTTCGCGAGTCTCCCTCCCTCTCTTTCGGTCGCCTACCGGTATACGGCAAAAATCTCGACGACATCGTGGGCCTCATCCGCCGCCGCGATCTGCACAAGGCCCAGGGCGCGGGCCAAGCCGCCGCCCTCGTCGAGCAATTGATGCACGAGGCGCACTTCATTCCCGAAACTGCCACCGTCGCCAACGCCCTCCAAGTCTTCCTCAAGTCGCACCAGAAGATGCTCGTGGTCGTCGATGAGTTCGGTGCGACCGCAGGCGTCGTGACGATGGAGGACGTCTTTGAACACCTGCTCGGCCGCGAGATCTTCGAGAAGGACGACATCGCCGTCGACATGCGCGAACTCGCCCGCGCGAAGCAGCAGAAGCAGAGCCGTGTGCGCCGTCCCGGCGAAACGACCACCGCGCCCTTTCCGCCGAAGGCGGGCACCTGAGTTTCTATCATGCCGTTTTTCGCTTCGCTCCTCGCCACCTCGATTGGCGGTCACTGGGTGGTCGATCTCGATCCCTTCCTCGGGCCGCACTGGGGCAATTTTGGCATCCGCTACTACGGCCTCGCCTATGTGCTCGGCTTTCTCGCCGCGGGCTGGTTGCTGCAGCGCTACGCGCGCGCCGGCCGTTCGCGTCTGCCGGCCGAGCGCGTCGCGGACCTGATGGTGGCCGTCGTGATCGGCACGATGCTCGGCGGGCGTATCGGGTATTTCCTCCTCTACCAACTCGACACAGTCCGCTCGGATCCGCTGCAGTTTTTCCGCGTGTGGGAGGGCGGCATGGCGAGCCACGGCGGCATGATCGGCGTCACGATCGCCCTCGCGTGGTTCGCGCGCGTGGAGAAAATTTCCTTCCTGCACATCGGCGACCTCATCGCTTCGGCCGCACCGGCGGGACTTTTCTTCGGCCGGCTGGCGAATTTCGTGAATGGCGAGCTGTGGGGCAAAACCACCGGGGTGTCGTGGGCCATGATTTTTCCGCGCAGCGCACCCGACACACCACTCAGGCTGGTGCCGCCGCGCCATCCTTCACAGCTCTACGAAGCGGCATTGGAAGGCCTGCTCCTGCTCGCCTACATGCAGTGGCGCGTGTGGCGCAGCGACGTCTTGAGCCAAAAACCCGGCCGACTCGCAGGCGAGTTTCTCATCGCCTACGCCATCGTGCGCATGCTCGGCGAAACTTTCCGTGAACCCGACGCAGGGCTCATCCTCGGACTGAGCCGCGGTACCTTCTACTCGGTGTTTCTCATCGCGGCCGGCTTGGCGCTGATCCTGCGGCCAGCCCCAAAAACAAAAAGCACGCCATAAAGGCGTGCTCCGTGATGCGCTGGCCACTGGGCCAGCGCTGCGAGCGTATCCGTTTTCCCCTTACACCACGGTGCCCGGCGGGAGGGAGACGCCCTTCGGTACCACGAGCACGCCGTCGCGGATGATGACGGCGCCGTTGGCGTACTTGCCATCGGGTTTGCCGTGCGGGTTGAGCACGCAGACGTCGCCGATGCGGGCATTTTTGTCGATGATCGACCAGGAAATGCGGCAGTTCTTGCCCACTCCGAGGTGGGGACGGCCTTTATCGACATTGGATTTCAGCTGCGCTTCGCTCTCGTAGTAGTCGGAGCCCATCATCACCACGTCTTCGAGGACGGAGCCTTCGTCGACAAACGAGCGGATGCCGAACACGCAGTGATGAATCGTCGAGTCAGCGAGGATCGAGCCGTCGCCGATGACGACCGCGTCGATATTGCACTTGTTGAGCTTTGACGCGGGCAGATAGCGGTCCTGCGTGTAGATCGGGGCGGATTCGTCGTAGAAATCGAACGGCGGGAGCGGCTGCGCCAGCGCGAGGTTCGTTTCGAAAAACGCCTTCACCGTGCCGATGTCTTCCCAGTAGCCCTCGAAGATGTGCGCGCAGAGCTTCTTTTTACCGAGGAGGCCGGGGATGATCTCCTTGCCGAAGTCAGTCATCGTGTTGTCGAGGGCGTCCTCGAGGACCTTGCGGCTGAAGACATAGATACCCATCGAGGCGAGGCAGCGCGGCTCGGGGCAAGGCGAGAGCTTGGCCTCGAGCGTCGGACTGAGCTGCAGGCTCGTGATGACCGCGGGATCCTTCGGCTTCTCGACGAAGCGACCGATGGTGAGGTCGTCGTTGACCTGCATGAGGCCAAGGCCTTCGCACTTGGACTTGGGGAAGGGAATCGCCGCGAGCGTGACGTCCGCGCCGGTCTCCCGGTGCTGCTCGACGATCTTGCGGAAATCCATCCGGTAGAGCTGATCGCCCGAGAGAATTAGCACGAGATCGTGCGGGAAGGAGCGGAAGTGGTTGAGATTGCGCCGCACGGCATCGGCCGTGCCTTGGTACCAATCGGCGCTCTTCTCGGTCTGTTCCGCGGAAAGGATGTCCACAAAGCCGCCACCGAAGGGGTCAAAGTGATAGGTGTTCTGCACGTGACGATGCAGCGACGCGGTCTGGAACTGCGTGAGCAGGAACATCCGGTTGATTTCGGAGTTCAGGCAGTTGCTGATCGGGATATCGACCAGGCGGTATTTGCCCGCGAGCGGCACGGCCGGCTTGCAGCGCTCCAACGTGAGGGGCGACAGGCGGGTGCCACGGCCACCGCCCATGATGACCGCAAGGACACTTTTTTGGATGCTCATTGGAATTCGGGAAGGTAGGGTTATTGCTATCTGGTAAAGCCTTGCCGGAAGATTGTCCGCGAGGATAACTACGCCAACTCAATTTTCCAACATGTGCGGCATTGTCGGCTACGTCGGTAAACAAAAAGCAGCTCCCCTCATCATCGAGGGACTTAAGCGTCTAGAGTACCGCGGGTACGATTCCGCGGGCGTGGCCGTGCTGCAGGATCGTCACTTTACGGTCGCGAAGAAAATCGGCCGCGTGGCCAATTTGGAGAAGGAAGCGGTGAAGCATTCCTTCACCGGCTCGACCGGCATCGGCCACACGCGCTGGGCCACGCACGGCGGTGTCACAGACGCCAATGCCCACCCGCACGTGAGCAGCGACGGCAAGATCGCCCTGATCCACAACGGCGTCATCGAGAACTACGTCTCGATGAAAAAGTTCCTCGTCGGCGAAGGCTATACCTTCAAATCGGAGACTGACACCGAGGTGCTCTGCAATCTCCTCGCCTACCATTATGCGAAGGAGCCGGCGGTCGAGGGCGAGAGCCGTTTTCTCTCCAGCGTGCGGAAAAGCCTGCTCCATGCCGAGGGCACGTACGGCATCGTGGTGCTCTGCACCGACTGCCCCGGCGAACTCGTCTGCGCGCGCAAGGGCTCACCGCTCATCCTCGGTCTCGGCGAAAACGAGAACCTCGTCGCCTCCGACGTCTCCGCGATCGTCAGCCGCACGAGCAAAGTCGTCTACATGAAGGACGGCGAGATCGCCCACCTCTCCCTCTCTGACTTTACGCTCACCACCCTCACGCAGGGCGAGGTCACCGCGGTCGTCAACGAGGTCAACTGGTCCATCTCCGACGCTGAGCTGAATGGCTACCGGCACTTCATGGAGAAGGAGATTTTCGAACAGCCCGCGGCCCTCGAGAACACCATGCGCGGCCGCTTCTCCGAGGACGGCAGCACCGCGCAGTTCGGCGGCCTCACGCTCACGCCGGCGGAGTTTCGCCAGATCGATCGCCTCATGCTCTGCGCCTGCGGCACCGCGTGGCACTCGTGCCTCGTGACCGAGCACCAAATCGAGCGCTTCGCGCGCCTGCCCGTGGAGGTCGATTACGCGTCTGAGTTTCGCTATCGCAATGCGCCGCTCGATAAGAACGCGCTGTTCTTCGTCATCAGCCAATCGGGCGAGACCATCGACACGCTCGCCGCCATGCGCGAGGCCAAGCGCAAGGGCTACCGCGTGCTCGCGATCAACAATGTCGTCGGCTCGACGATCGCGCGCGAGGCTGACGGCGGTATCTATCAGCACGTCGGTCCCGAGATCGGCGTCGCTTCGACGAAGGCGTTCACCTCGCAGATCATGCTTGGCGCAATGCTCGCGCTCTACCTCGGCCGCATGCGCGAGATGAGTTTCACCACCGGCAGCGAGATCGTCCGTGCGATGAAGGAAACGCCCGACCTCGTGCGCAAAGTCCTCCTGCAGGCGCCGCACATCGAGCAGATCGCGAAGCGTTTCGCGCACTACAGCGATTTCCTCTTCCTCGGCCGTCTCTCGCTCTTCCCCATCGCGCTGGAGGGCGCGCTCAAGCTGAAGGAGATTTCGTACATCCACGCCGAGGGTTATCCCGCGGCCGAGATGAAGCATGGTCCCATCGCCCTGATCAGCGAGAAGTGCCCGAGCGTCTTCTTCGTCACCAAGGGCGAGATGTTCCACAAGGTCGTTTCCTCGATGCAGGAAATCAAGGCACGCAACGGCAAGATCATCGCCGTGTGCACCGAGGGCCTCGAACTCCCCGCCGGCCTCGCCGACGAGGTGATCCCGATCCCGGACTGCCACGAAGCGGTGCTGCCGATCATCGCAACCGTGCCGGTGCAGCTCCTCAGCTATTACATCGCCGTGGAGCGGCATTGCGACGTGGACAAGCCGCGCAATCTCGCAAAGGCCGTGACGGTCGAGTGACCGTCCGTATCCACTTTCAGGATGCGCGCTAGCGTCCTGTTTCCTCTCATCACGGCGCTCGGGCTGACCGCGCCGCTCCGGGCGGCGATGCCCGATGCCATGCTCGCGCAGCACATGCTCACCGATGTCGCGGAGGCGTACGTAGTGCGTGTCACGCTCGCGCCGAAAGCGCCTGCGCCGCGACCCGATCCAGTCTATGGTGTGGTGTTCGCCTTCGAGGGCTCCTGCTGGTTTTACGCTGCCGAGTACGGCAGCCGCATCCTCGCGCCGCTCGATGAGACGTGGAGCAAGCCGGAGATCGTCACCGCTCGATTAAAGGCGTTCGGCCTGCCAGTCGAGTCGCTCGATCTTTATCCGCGCATCACGCCGCCGACTTGGCTCATGGCTCAAGTGCGCATCAACAACGCCTGCGTCGTCGGCGCACTCTCCGCGCTCACGCGCGTGCTTGGTCCGAGTGAAATCCGCGATGCGGGTCTCGTGTTGCTCTCATATCACCAGCCGCAGGAAGCGCCGACGGCGGCGATGTTCGTCGATCATTGCCTGCTCGTCTATCGCGAGGCCGGACGCTGGACGTGCATCGACCCTCGCAATCCGAACAAGTCGTTTGTCCTCGATCGACTGGAGCTCGGCGCAGCGCTCGATCCTGCGCTAGTCGAACTCTCGCTGCGCGCCCGCTATCCTCTCAAAGCCGCCCGGCTCCTCACCATCGCGCCCAGCACACTGGACAAGATAACGCAGAGCACACTGTGGCGGGAGGCCAAGCTCACGCTCCAGACCAACGAGTGAGCGCCGCAACGCGTCGGCGATTCGCCCTTGCCCGCGTTCATCGCGACACGCATAAGGCACCTCCGACGAATGAATATCCACCCGAGCAAAGACGCTTTCGCGCAGCTCGCCCGGCAGGGCAACGTCATCCCCGTGTACACGGACTTGATGGCGGATTTCGAGACGCCCGTGTCGGCATATGCGAAGCTCAAGGAAGCTGGCCCGTCCTACCTGCTCGAGTCGGTCGAGGGTGGCGAACACCTCTCGCGCTACAGCTTCATCGGCTGCCGTCCGCGCAAGATTTTCATCTGCGGCCCCGCCACCACCGAGATCCGCATCCCGGGCAAGCCCAGCCAGACCATCCCCACCCCGGCCGATCCGCTCACGCTGATCGAGGCCGAGATGCAGGGGTTCAAACCCGTCTCGCTGCCCGGCTTGCCGCGCTTCACGGGCGGCGCGGTCGGTTTCGTCGGTTATGAGTACGTCACGCGCATCGAACCTTCCGTGCCCACCGCGGCCAAGGACGAGCTGAAGATGCCGCTGCTGTATTTCATGCTGTCGGACTCGCTGCTGATCTTCGACCGCGCGAAACAAACCCTGCGCCTCTGCGTCAACGCCCACGTCGGCGCCGACGCATCCGCCGCCTACGATGCCGCGGTGGCCGAGCTGAAATATCTCTTCGACCTGCTCCGCAAACCCCGCGAACTCGCCCCAGCCCCGCTTGTCGATCCGCAGAAGATTTCCATCCCGCCGGGCAACTTCACCAAGGAGTCATTCGAGAAGGTCGTTACCGACGGCAAAGAGTACATCCGCTCCGGCGATATCATCCAGTTCGTGCCGTCGCAGCGTTTCACGCGGCCCTTCACGAAAGCCCCGCTCGATCTCTACCGCGCGCTGCGCACGGTCAATCCGTCGCCGTATATGTTTATCCTCGATGCGGGCGATTTCTCCATTGTGGGCGCGTCGCCCGAGGTGCATGTGCGCCTGACCGACGGCCTCGTAGAAATCCGCCCCATCGCTGGCACGCGCAAACGCGGCGCGACGGCGACCGAGGACGCCGCGCTCGAAAAAGAACTCCTCGCCGATGAGAAGGAGCGCGCCGAGCACCTGATGCTCGTCGACCTCGCACGCAACGACATTGGCCGCGTGTGCAAGTATGGCTCGATCCGTGTGCCGGAGCTGATGGTCATCGAGCGCTACTCGCACGTCATGCACATCGTCTCGCAGGTCGAGGGCACCATCGCGCCCGACAAGTCCGCCTACGATCTTATGCGGGCCACCTTCCCCGCCGGCACGGTCAGCGGCGCGCCCAAGATTCGCGCAATGCAGATCATCGCCCAGTACGAGCCGTCCCAGCGCGGCTTCTACGCCGGTGCCCTCGGCTACTTCGGCTACGATGGCAACAGCGACACTTGCATCATGCTGCGCACGGCACTCCTCAAGGATGGCCAGATCCACATCCAAGCCGGTGCCGGCGTGGTGGCCGACTCGGTGCCCACCGCCGAGTATCAAGAGACCGTGAGCAAGGCCTCCGCCCTGCTGAAGGCCGTCGAGATCGCCAGCCAGTTTTGATTGTCTGGCATTAGACGGCGTTAAGGACCGGTCAAAGTGTGCCACGTCGGCACACGTTTGTCGCAGTTTGGGCCATTATTGCGCCTCATAACTCGGCACAGTCGCGCATCTTCCCTCTGGGGCGGTGCGTATTCTCAACTGGAACAAACTTAGCTACCATTCGGGAACACAATTCCCAATTGTCCCTCTAACTTGTCGAGGTTCCATATGCTCTCCCGCACCCAGGCACAGCGCCAGAATGAAGACGGCGGCACCGCCCGCCTCGAAACGCCCGCGCCGACCACGATTACTTTGGACGCACCGCCCTCGTTTCTCGAAAAGCCCGAGCCCGTCGCTGCCGATCCCGCACCGCTCGATCGCAGCAACCTACAGCTCTATCTCCAGGAGATCGGCAAGACCGCCCTTCTCACCATCGAAGAGGAAATCCAGCTCGCGAAGCGCATCCGCCGCGGCGACAAGGCCGCCCGTGATCACATGATCTCGGCCAACCTGCGCCTCGTCGTGAAGATCGCGATGGATTACAAGGACTTTGGCCTCCCGCTCCTCGACCTCATCAGCGAGGGCAACATCGGCCTCGTGAAGGCCGTGGAGCGCTTCGACCCCCGCAAGGGCGGCAAGCTCTCCACCTACGCCGCGTGGTGGATCAAGCAGTCCATCAAGCGCGCCCTCGCCAACCAGTCGAAGACCATCCGCCTGCCCGTGCATCTCGTGGACAAGATCTCCAAGATGCGCCGCACCGCGATGGCCCTCACCGAGCAGCTCGGCCGCGAGCCCACGGACGAGGAACTCGCGATCGAGCTTCAGATCCCGACCGCCAAGGTCGCGCATCTGAAGTCCGTCAGCGTGCGCCCCGCCTCCCTCGATGCGCCCATCGGCGAGGATGGCGATTCGGGCACGTTTGGCGAGATCGTCGGCGACGACAACGCGGTCAGCCCGTACGACGGCCTCCGCGACAAGAATCTCAACTCCGACCTCCACTCGATGGTCAACTCGCTCGACGAGCGCGAGGCCGAGATCATCAAGCTCCGCTTCGGCCTTGAAGGCCGCGACGAGCTGACGCTCGAGGAAGTCGGCAAGAAGTTTCACGTCACCCGCGAACGCATCCGCCAGCTCGAGTACATCGCGCTGACCAAGATGCGCAAGGCCATGGCCAAGCAGGAGTCCATCCGCACGGTCGACGAGATCGAGCAGGAGGAACGCCTCCGCGAGCGCCACGCCGTGATCCGCGAGTTCGTCGAGAGCAAGGTCAAGAAGCCCGCCAAGGTAGGCCGCAACTGACGCGCCGTCTTTTCACCCGACCGACCAACCAACAGCCCGGCCCTTCGGCCGGGCTTTTTATTTTCGGTGCAGCTGAGGTCATCCAAGCCTTCGCCACAGATTACACCGATGCGCACAGATATGTTTCATATCCGCTCTCTACTCGTCTGTGGAAATTGCGGCAAAACGCTCGCGCTACCGCGTGTTTCAGCGTGATAACTCGCGCACCATGCTGCCCCGCGTGTTTCTCGTCTTCGTTCTCTGCGTCGGCCTCGCTCACGCCCACTCGCTGGAAATCGTGATGATCGACGAGGCCGCGGAGAAAGCGCTCGGTGGTTTCCCGGTGGATCGCGCGATTATGGCGCAGATGATCGAGAAGATCGAGCACGCCGGCGCGCGCTCCATCGTGATCAAATTCTTCTTCGATCAGCCCGCCAAGAAACCCGCCAGTGACGACGCGCTCGAAGCGGTGCTCAGAGCCAGCAAGATTCCGATCATCCTGCAGGCACGCATCGACGAGACAGAGCTGCAGTCGAATCCGCTCGAGACGAAATTCGCCCTGCCCTCGCTCAAGCTCGCCCCCGAAGCCGCCCTCTCGGGCACGCACGGCTGGATTCCGCCGCCTCGTTTCGCGCACTACGCCGCCGCGGTCGCGTTTATCGACGAGCTGAATCCCGCGCCGATCCTCACCGTGTACCGCGGACGGACCTATCCCTCCCTCTATCTCAGCGCCGCCGAAAGCATCCTCGGCGAAAAACTCACCATCGAACCCAATGTCCAGCTCAGCCTCGGCTCGCGCACCGTGCCGCTCGATGCGCGCAATCGTGTGCAACTACCCTACCCGAAGCGCGACACTCTCGACTACGTACCCGCGCTCGACGTGCTCCACGACGTCCCGAGCCTAGCCCGCCTCCGAGGCAAGGTCGTGCTCCTCGCCTATGATGGTTCGCAAATGCACACCTTTCCCACGCCCATCGGCCCGATCAAAGCCCATCGCCTCTTCTACTACGAACTGCTCGCGCTGTGCGATGCGCTCGGCGCACGAGAGTCAGTTCACTAAAAATCTTCCGATCACTTCGCCTTGGCGGACTCCTTCTCAAGCTGCTCTTTGATTGCGGCTAGTTTCATCGTGGGGCCGATCATGGCCCATCGTCCATTGATTACGCCAATTTCATGCCCGAGCGACGAGGAGCTGTGCGCGGTTGCTCCCTTGCCGACCATCAAGCGCCCCATCGGCGTCACGCCATCGGTGTAACCGTATCCGCCGGTTTTCATTTGTTCGAGCGAAGTGGAAAACTCCTCTGCCGGCTGCTCCTTTATCGATAGCTCGCCGTGCTGCAAAATCAGCGGCACATAGAAGAGATACATCTTCAGGCGCGCCGTGTCTTCCGAAGGGTACAGAACTGCAGACTGACGGCTCAATCGCATGAGTTCGTCGATGTCGTCGCGCTGCAGCGCTTCGGTGAAACGCCTGATGAGTTCTGTTCGGTCTGCCGCGCCTTCGAACTCAACCGTGTGATAACTTGAGATCAACCGATCGAATCGCCTGCACGTCTCTTCGAAATCCTTCGGTATCGGGGGCACCGTAAAGTCCAAGTCAGTCACCCGAGGAATGTGCTTAACCGGAGACAGACCGAACCCCAGCCAATGATCGACCTCCAAAGCATCCGCTGTCGTCCGCCCGTCCAATGCTCCAGCCCAGGCGCTCGCGGCCCCGTCGGTGCACCAATAACAAACCCAGCGACCCGCAATCGTCCAACTACCCCATTGGGCGACGCTGGTGTTCCAGCCAAACCCCTTCGATCCGACCAACAATCGATGATCGCTGCGCAGCTCGAGATAATAAGTGAAACGACTGATGCCCGCATCTCGCGGCGGCTTGCCACTCTCGACCGTGACCATCGGTTGATCGCGGACGACCTGATATTTCCCCACCCAATCCGACGCCATTGCCTGAACCGTCACGCAAAGTACGAGCGGAATCCATTTGGGGGCTTTCATGATATAGCTAGCAATAAGGCCAGAGTCTTCGTTTCGGGCCAACAAAATGCCGCGACGCTACGCCGCAACTTGGTAGGTTTTGTAGAATGCAAAACGGACAAAATGCCGCGTCTCGAATCCGTGCCGAGCACAGACGTAGTTGTCCGCAATTTCCAATTCAATTTCCGCGGACCCACACGGGCCCGAGCAGACCGGAGGTCGCAAGCGAATCGGTCGCGCGGTAGGGGTTGTCCGTGGTCCAGGTCAGGCGCTCGGCGGGAGAAAGCGCGGCGTCGCCGATGAGGCGATTGAGCCAGGTGTTCATGACGCGGACTTCGAGTTCATTAGATCCCTGGCGTGCAGCGGCGGTGACATCGACGACGTAAGGCGGTTTCCAGAGTGTCCCGAGGTCGCGGCCGTTAAGTTTGACGGAGGCCAGCACGCCGACGGAGCCGAGATCGAGAATCCGTTTTTCCCCCGGCGAGATTGGGCCGAGGTCGAAGGTTTTTCGATAGAGGGCCGTGCCTGAATAGTAGCGGATGCCAGCGTCTTTCGAGGTGTTCCAAGGCGCGAGCTCGGCAAATTTGGCGTGCTCGGGGCCGCCCCACTTCGGCGAGAATTGCACGTCCCACGCACCGTCGAGCGTTTGCACCACAGGAAGATCGCTGATGACGGATGCCTGCGCGGGCTGAAGGTCGTCGGTCTTTTTGTCGGAGCCGAATACGACGAACACCGAAGCATAAGCTTCGAGGGGCAGTGTCACCTCGGTGCGCCCGTCTTTCGTTTCGTGCCATGGGGCGGGCGCTCGGCGAACGCCGGTTTCGGCCTCCCAGATCTGCGGCGTCTTTCCATTTGCGCGGAAGGTCGCAGTGACTTGGCGGGGCTCGGCGCGGTGATTGGCGACGAAGTAGATTTCCTGCGCATCGGTGCGACGGTGCGTGTAGAGGATATCGAGGCGCGACGTGCCGTCGGCCTCAAAATCGCGCGGCACATTTAGCGCCGCGAGGACCTCAGCCGAAGCTTGGCCCCAAAAGACTTTCCCCGCACCCGAGCGGCGCTCGCCGCGCTCGCTCAAGGGCCCGGCGCCCCACAATTCATCGGCGATGCGGCGGACTTCGGCGTCGCCATCGGCGCCGTCGGCCATGCTCGGCGAGCCGGTGGGCTTCACTGGGCCGAGCACGGTTGCTCCGGCAGCCACCAAGCTCCGCAACTGCCGCGCAGCGGCCAGCGTCATGCGCTCGCCGCCGGCGAGGACCAGCACGCGATAGCTCATGCCGTCCGGAAGAACGATGCGGCCGTCTCGCACCGAGGTCCGGCTGATCAAAACCTCGTCGCCACAGACATCGTAGTCGTAGCCCTCGGGCGGCGCTGGGCGCATGCGCCACGTCGCGATTTTCAAAGGCGTGTCATTGCCGAGATGATACAGGAGATCGTTCACCGGCAGCCCCTGCCGTAGCAGGTACGCACTGCGCCCGAGCGTGGACCAGAAGCCGCCGCTGTCTTCCCACCAGGTGTTGTGCCGCTGATACGGGAGATAAAAGCGCGACTCGGTCACGCCGGGTTTTCGGTCGTCCCACGGCTGGTGGACATAGGCCAGCACGGCGAAATGATTGATGCCCTGCGCGAGGGCCGCGTCGGCAAACGGCTTCATCATCGCCGGGTGAACTTCGGCCCGGCTGCCCGTGAACGATTCCGCCGCCGCGATTGGCAGACCGTAGACGTGCGCGGCGCTCGAGGTCTCCTTGCAGTCGATGGTGCCATCGCGCTGCGTCATCCAGAACTCGCCCATCGGGATATCCGTGCGGCCCTTGGCCTGGATGTTGTCGCTCGGCAGACAGGTCGCGATGCCGGGCGCCTGCGCCATGAGCGTCATGCCTTTTCCATGACAGAGCCGCTGGAGCGTGCCGTAGTACTCGTCGCTCATCAGGTCGGCGATCGTGCGCCGCACATCGAAGAGAAACTTGTCCGACTCCGCGCGGCTGCCGACCACCCGGCCAAGCATCGCGGGAAGGTAACGCGTCAGCTCGTAGCCGCGGCGCTGCTTAAACTGCGCGGGGAACTCCGGCGTCCAATTCTGCGAGCCGTGCTCGTTGCTATCCATCGTGACGTTCGCGAGCTTCGCACCGGGCACCTGCTGCAGCTCATGCAAGATGACACCCACGTAGCGATCAAACTGCACCTGAGCAGCGGCAGCGCTGAGCTTGTCACACTCGAGACCCGTTGTCTCCGGGCGCGCGTGCTTGGTCTTCACCGCGGTCGGCGTGTGGCCGAGCCGGAAAATCGTCCAGTTTCCCGGCGGCGCGTCCCATGAGAGTTTGCCATCAGCACTGACCTTCGCCGTGAGATCGATGACCTGTGCGGGATCGATCACCTCATCAGCGCGATAGTCGGGAGTGCGATCCGGGTCGGAAAAATCCACGACGTTGCCCGACTTTGATTCCCAGTGATCGATCTGCGCGGTGGCACTCAGCTCGACCGCGCTGAGGAGCACATCGTCGTCCTGCGCGCGGTCGTTGCGGCCCCAGTCGTGGAGATTGAGCCGGAAGAAGCGCGCCGTCGTGGACGGAAATGCGACGGTCTGCCGCGTCCATGTGTCGTGCTGATAACCGAGCGCGGGCAGCGTGCAGAGCCGTTGCCACGTGGTGCCATCGGTGCTCGCTTCGAGCTGACCGAGCGGCGGATTGAGCCGCATGTTTTCCCCGTAGAAATCGTCAGCCCACGACGTCGGCACTTCCGTGGCGATGACGAGCGCCTTGGCGTTGGGCCGTTGCGAATACGAGATGCTGCGCAGCGTCATCGTCTCACCGTAGTCGAGCTGGATCAGCACCGGAGCGCGATCCGGCGCGGGAGCAATGCGCACCCGCGCGGTGCTGCGCGGATCGAAGAGCGTGGCGAGATCAAGACCGGCGGACGCACTCGTGCGCTTCGGCACCGGCAGCTCGCGCGGCGTGATCCCACTCGGCGCGGGATAGGCCAGCACCGCGACGTCGCGATAGTAATCAAGCTTTGTCGCCGGCTGTGGGAGCGTGAGTTCGATATGGTGGCCACCCGACACGGTGGTCTCTGTACCGACCAGGCGCTGCATGCCGAGCGCGGGCGTGATCCACGGGCCGCCCGCGACGAAACCCGGGCCGACATTGATCTCGAGATTCATTCCCAGTCGCGCGCACTCCGCGCCGGCGAAGCGCGCCCGCGCCAACCACTCGGGCGACAGGCTTGGCAGCGCATCGGGCGCATTCGAGAAAACCTGCTCGTACAGCACGACACCGCCGAAGCCCACGCGCTTGAGCGCTTCGAGGTCCTGCGTGATGCCGTGATCGGTCGTGACGGACTCGCCCCAAAACCACCACATACTCGGCCACGCCTCGCGCGGTGGAGTGGCGAACTGAGCTTTCAGGTTGTCGGCTGCTGACTCCGCGGAGAGCGCGCGGCTAGCAATCACGTTCAGGCAAACAGCGGCAATCAATCGGAGGGCGCGAAAGAAGCGGGCTGAAAGCATGCATCGAGCGAATCTTGAAATCGGGCAGCTTGAAATCGGAAATCGTGAGATTGGAGTGCGGCGCGGCGGCAGCCGCGCAGGTGGGCGATTTTCAGATTCTTGATGACCGGTTTTCAGTTTTCACGATCTCTGAAAAGAATGGAGCGGCGGCGAAAGCCTTACGGCTTCCGCTACGAGGAACGCGGGGTCGCTTCATCAAGTGGGCGTGATTTGCGGACGGAGCTAAGTCGGGGCGTAAAGCCCCTCCCACAGTGACGATCCGCTTCGCACGAAGCGGGCTACAAGCGCGCCACTCGGGCGCAAAAAAGCCGCCCGGATTGCTCCGGGCGGCTTTGAAGTTTTCTGCGAATCGAAATCGCGAGCCGTGAGGCTCGTTATTCCTTCTTCGAGGCCTCGTCGAGGATGTCGCCGAGGTTCATCATGTCGTTGCTGACATTGCGGTTCAGCGCCTCGTAGGCCGAGGTCTCGGCGGCGAGCTGCTCCGAGGAGTAGTTCGCGGCCTTGATCGAGAGGCCGAGGCGGCGCTCTTCGCGATCGATCTTGATCACGCGGGCGCTGACTTCCTGGCCAGGCTTGAGGACGTCCTTCACCTTGTCGATGCGCTCCTCGCTGATCTGCGAGATGTGCACGAGACCGTCGATGCCATCCTTCAGCTCCACGAAGGCGCCGAACGAGGTGATCTTGGTGATCGTGCCCTTCACGACGTCGCCGATCTTGAAGAACGAGTCGATGTCGCTCCACGGATCCGTGGCGAGCTGCTTCATGCCGAGGCTGATGCGCTGCTGGTTCGAGTCCACGTCGAGCACGATGGCGTCGACCTCGTCGCCCTTCTTGAGGACTTCGGAGGGGTGGTTGACCTTGCGCGTCCACGACATGTCGGAGACGTGCACCATGCCGTCGATGCCCTCTTCGAGCTCGATGAAGGCGCCGTAGGTGGTCATGTTGCGGACCTTGCCGCGGACACGGGCACCGATCGGGTAGTTGTGGCGGACCATGTCCCACGGGTTGGGCTCGAGCTGGCGGAGGCCGAGCGAGATCTTCTGCTCTTCCTTCTGGATGCCGAGGACCACCGCATCGAGCTCCTGGCCGACCTTGAGGAGTTCGGAGGGCTTGGTGATGCGCTTCGTCCAGGACATCTCGGTGATGTGGACGAGGCCTTCGACGCCGGGCTCGATCTCGATGAACGCGCCGTAGGGCACGAGGTTGACGACCTTGCCGTGCACTTTCGCGCCGACCGGGTACTTGCGCTCGATCTCGTCCCACGGATTCTTCGTGGTCTGCTTGAGGCCGAGGGAGACGCGCTCCTTCTCACGGTTGACCTCGATGATCATGACCTGAACTTCCTCACCCTGCTTCACCATTTCGCTCGGGTGCGAGATGCGGCCCCAGCTCATGTCGGTGATGTGGAGGAGGCCGTCCATGCCGTCGAGGTCGATGAAGGCACCGAAATCGGTGATGTTCTTCACGACGCCCTTGCGGACCTGGCCCGGCTGGATCGAGTCGAGCAGGTTGCGGCGCTTGCTGGCGCGCTGCTCCTCGATGAGTTCGCGGCGGGAGAGCACCACGTTCTGGCGCTCGAGATTGATCTTGAGGACCTTGAAGTCGTAGGTCTGGCCCACGTACTGGTCGAGGTTCTTGGGGGGCTGGATGTCGATGTGCGACGCCGGCATGAACGCATCGACGCCGATGCTCACGATGAGGCCGCCCTTGACCTTGGCCTTCACGCGGCCGGTGGCCACGGAGCCCTCGGGGAACTTCGTGAGGATGTTGTCCCAGTTCTTCTTCTGCTCGGCCTTGTCGAACGACAGGACGGGGCTGCCGTCCTTGTTCTCGAGCTTCTCGACCATCACCTCGATGGTGGAGCCGATCTGGAGCTCACCAATGTCGATGAACTCGTTGGCCGGGATGACGCCTTCGGATTTGCCGCCGATGTCGACGACAACCTCGTTCTGGCGAATTTCGGTAATAGTACCGGGGACGATCGCGCCTTCCTTCAATTTCTCGAAGGACGACTGCGCGAGCAACTCTTGCATGACTGAACTCATAACGGAAAACGCCGGCCTGCCGCCCTGCTCCGAAAACGCCAGCCCGACGCGGATGACCACCCGTGGAAACGGGCAGCCTTTGGTTGATGGTTAGCTATCAAACACAGGTCGACGGGAGCACCGCGGCGACGCCGACCTGACCGATGACAATGCCGCGAACGATCAGAATCCCAGCGGGCAGGAGTAGCGGCAAGCGTAAAATGACTTCTGCTTACCGCGGCCAATCATGCCCAAACATCTATCCGGCTGTAGATTACGCGATCTGCGAAAAATCCATTCAGGCGACTGCCTCAAGCACAGCCTCAGGGTGACGGGCCGCAACCTTCAAAAGCACGCGGGCCGCACCCGAGGGCTTGCGGCGGCCTTGCTCCCAATTCTGCAGGGTGTCGACGCTGATGCCGAGGAGCCGGGCAAACTCAGCCTGACTGAGACGGAGCTTGGCTCGCACTGCGGCGACCGAGTCGGAGTCGATACGATCCGTGCGCGTAATCGCTTTGCGATGACCGCGGAGTGCAGCGCCGAGTTCGCGGACGCCTTCGAGGAGTTGGGAGAATTCTTTCTTTTTCATAGGAGTTGTGCGGCGACGTATTGCGCCAGTTCCGTGAGTTGGGTTTTAGTCAGGTCGGCCTGCCGATTTTTCGCGTAAGCAAAGACGAAGTAAATCTGCTCATCGCTTGCCACGTAGTAGTAGATAACGCGGGCTCCACCGCTCTTGCCTCGACCGGCCAATGGTCGCCGCAGTTTGCGAAGGCCCCGGCCTCCGGGAATCATGTCACCCGCCACCGGTTCGCGCACGAGTGCCAACTCAAGCTCAAACACGTCGGCCTCACTCATCAGACCTGAAGCACTGCGAGTGAAGGTCGCGAGGTGAATAAATTCCACGTACGCACTCTACGCCAGAGGCGTATTAATGCTAGCTCAAACTACAATGCTTACGCTCAAAGGCTTGTCTTAGCGGCTCGAAAGTCGGGGCGTAAAGCCCCTCCCACATTCAAGCCGCCGGACAGCCAAACTTCACTGCGTCTTCCCCTGCGGTTTCACCGGGGTCGGGATGTGGCGGGTGGTGAGCTCTTCCTTGAGCATCGCGTAGAAGGATTCGTAGAGGCCGTGGTCGCGGACGGCTTGGTCGGTGGCGTGCGAGAGGCCTTCGCCTTCGATCTGTTCGCGGAGGAGCACGGCGACGTCGGTCTGCGTGGGGCCGACGGGGCTGAGCTTGATCTCGAAGCTGTACTGGCGCGCATTGCCGAGCGTGCTGCCGGGCTGGATGCGGCTGAAGCCATTGACGATGCCCTGCGCCTCGGCGGTTTTCGAGAGCTGGAAATCGAGGCGCTTCAGCACGGCCTGCGTGGCGAGAAACACATCGTGCTCGGGGCCGTCGACGAGCTGGGTCTTCGGCGGGACGACCGCGAAGCGCTCCTGCACGCGGGAACTCATAGTGTCGCAGCCGCTGAAGACGCCGCCGAGACCGGCGAGCGCGAGGACGAGAAGAAACGAGGAGCGGTTTTTCATGCGGGTTGTTGCTGCGAGATACAATGAAGCGTGCCGAGGCCCCAGATCAAATCTGCGCAATCGATCGGCACGATCTCGCGGCCGGGGAAACACGTGCGGAGAATCGCGCATGCCTCGGCATCGCGCCGCGGCTGGCGGAAGGTCGGCACGAGGACGGCGGAGTTGATGATGAGAAAATTCGCATAGCTGGCGGGCACACGCTGGCGATCATAGGCGACCCGGCGCGGCATCGGCAGTTCCACGATCTCGAACTTGCCGCCCGCCGGCGTGCGAAAACTGCGGAGGCGCTCGAGGTTTTCGGCGAGCGGACGGTGGTTTGCGTCGCGGCCGTTGGGCTCGATGCACGTGACGAAACCGTCGGCCTTGAAAAAGCGCGTCATGTCGTCGATGTGGCCATCGGTGTCGTCGCCGGCAATCCCCTCGCCTACCCACAACACGGTCGTCACGCCGAGGAAATCGCGGAGGCGCTGCTCGATCTGCGCGCGCGAAAGCTGCGGGTTGCGATTGGGATTGAGCAGGCACTGCTCGCTCGTGAGCAGCAGGCCCTCGCCGTTCACGTCGATGGAGCCGCCCTCGAGAATCATGTCGCTCTCGAAACGGCGGAGACGAAGGCGGCGCGCGATCGAAGGCGGGATTTTTTCGTCGAGGTCCCACGGCGGGTATTTGCCGCCCCACGCGTTGTAGCGCCAATCAGTGAGCGCGACCTCGCCGGTGCGCACGTGCTTCACGAAGATCGGGCCGTGATCGCGGCACCACGTGTCGTTGGTCGGATGATCGTAAAACGTCACGCGCGCCATCGTCGCGCCGGCCTGCGCACAGAGGGCGCGGGCGCGCGGCTGGAGCGGAGCGGCGCAGTTGATCCTCACACGCTCGCGGTGGCTGATCGCGGCGACGATCTTTGCAAACACTCCCGGGATCGGCCGGAAGCGTCCCGGCCACGTGGTGCGCTTGTGCGGCCACGAGAGCCACACGGCGGCCTGCGGCGCCCACTCCGCGGGCATGCGGAAGCCGAGGGCGGCGGGTGTCTTGGTGGCGATGGGCATAGGCACGGGCATGTTTGAAAGGTAGGGCCGGGCGGCTCGCCCGGCCTCGGACGCGCGAGCCGCGCGTCCCTACCCTTTAATCGCTGAAACGCTTCGTGAGGTCGCCGTAGGCGTCGATGCGGCGGTCGCGGAGGAAGGGCCAGTGTGTGCGCGTGGTGTCGACTCGGCCGAGTTCGACGGGGACGAGGAGCACTTCCTCTTTGTGAGCGCTGGCCTTCGCGAGGATCTGGCCCTGCGTGCCAGCAACGAAACTCTGGCCCCAGAACTCGAGGCCCGTGCCGCCGACACCGTCGATGATCTCGGTGCCGATGCGGTTGACGGCGGCGACGTAGCAGCCGTTGGCCACGGCGTGGCCGCGCTGGATCGTTTCCCACGCGTTGTGCTGCGTGGGGCCGTACTCGGTTTTTTCCGGCGGGAGCCAGCCGATGGCCGTCGGGTAAAACAGAATCTCCGCGCCCTGCATCGCGGTGAGACGCGCGGCCTCGGGGTACCACTGGTCCCAGCAGATGAGCACGCCGATCTTGCCGAACTTCGTGTCCCACGCGCGAAACCCCGTGTCGCCCGGCGTGAAATAAAATTTCTCGTAGTACAGCGGGTCGTCTGGGATGTGCATCTTCCGATAGATGCCGAGCAGCGCGCCGTCGGCGTCGATGATGACCGACGTATTGTGATACAGTCCGCTCGCGCGCTTCTCGAAGAGCGACGCGATCACGACCACGCCGTGCTTCTTCGCGAGCTTCTGAAACGCCCGCGTGCTCGGCCCGGGAATCGATTCCGCGAGCGCGAAATTCTTATGATCCTCGCTCTGGCAGAAGTACTGCGACACAAACAGCTCCTGCGTGCAGATGATGTTGGCCCCGCTCTTCGCCGCCCGCTCGGCGAGCGCGAGCGTCTTTTTGAGATTTTCCGCGGGCTTGGCGGAGCACGCGTGCTGCAATAGACCTAGGACTACCTTCGGCATGATGCCGGAGTTGAAACGCAAAGCCGCGAAGACGCAAAGCGCGATCGCAAAGGCCGGAAGAAACTTCTTCGCGTCACCTTCGCGACCTTGGCGTCTTTGCGCTTAACCTAACCTCCGCCTCAATAAACGACCTTGTTCAGCGGATACTCCACGATCCCCTCGGCGCCGAGGGCCTTGAGCTGCGGGATGATTTCGCGGGCGACGCTTTCGTCGATGATCGTCTCCAGCGCGACCCAGTCGGGATTGCTGAGGGGCGAGATCGTCGGGTTGCGCAGCGAGGGCACGGTGTTGATGACAGCGTCGAGCGACTTCTTCGGCGCGTTCATCTTGAGGCCGACCTTGGATTCGGCCTCCAGCGCACCGCGGAGGAGCAGCGCGATGGTCTCGATCTTTTTGCGCTTCGCGGGATTGGCCCAGCTCGCCTTGTTGGCGATAAACTTCGTGTTCGTCTCGAGGAGCGTGTCCACGATGCGGAGCTTATTGGCGCGGAGCGACGAGCCCGTCTCGGTGATGTCGACGATCGCGTCGACGAGGTCAGGAACCTTCACCTCGGTGGCGCCCCAGGAAAACTCGATGTCGACCTTCACGCCCTTCTTTTCGAAATAGCGTTTTACGGTGCCGACCAGCTCGGTGGCGACGCGCTTGCCGGCGAGATCCTCGGCGCGCTGGATAGTCGACGATTCGGGCACGCAGAGCACCCAGCGGGACTTCTGCGTGGAGACCTTGCTGTAGACGAGGTCGCAGACGTCGACGACGTCGGATTCGTTTTCCGCGATCCAGTCCTGCCCGGTGAGGCCGCAGTCGAAGAAGCCGTGCTCGACGTAACGGCTGACCTCCTGCGCGCGGATAAAGCGGCCGTCGAGCTCAGCGTCGTCGATGGACGGCTTGTAGCTGCGGGAGCTGGTGGTGATCTTCCACCCGGCTTTCGCGAAAAGGTTCTTGGTCGACTCCTCGAGACTGCCCTTCGGCAGACCGAGCATCAGGAGCGGTTTTTTGTCGGCAGACACGCCCGTGACGGCACACGGCGCCGGGACGGCCTTCAAGCAAATTCCCGGTCAGGCCCCTCGGTGGGCTTGGTTGACATGGGGAGCCGGGCCTTTACAAGTCTTTCATAGGCCCATGCCCAACCCGCCGCCCCCCCGCGCCGAACCCAAGCCGCTGATTGTCATTGTCGAAGACGAAGCAGAGCTCGCTTCGCTCATCGCCGGCCACCTCGAAAGAGCGGGCATGCACGTGCAAACGTGCAGTCGCGCGGCGCATGCGGTGCGCTTCCTAAAGAAAAACTACGCCAATCTGCTGCTCCTCGACATCAATCTCCCCGACCAATCCGGCTTCGCCCTGCTGCAGGAACTGAAGGCCGCCGATATCACTATCCCCACGATTTTCCTCACGGGCAACATCGAGGAGACCAGCAAGATCAAGGGCCTCGACATGGGCGGTGACGACTACATCACCAAGCCCTTCAGCTACGCCGAGCTGGCCGCGCGCATCCGCGCCGTGCTCCGCCGCAGCGAGTCCAACGCCGATCTCAACGTCACGAAGAACGTCAAGGTCAGCGACGAGCCGTTCAATTTCTGCGGTGTGCAGATCGACCCACAGCGTTTGGAAATCACCTTCCCGAAGGGCGGCATCCTGAAGCTCGGCCGCAAGGAGCTAGGCATCCTCGCCTACCTCAATGCGCACCAAGGCCAGGTCATCACGCGCAAGGCGCTGATCCACTCCGTGTGGGGCATCCACGCGGATGTAAAGAGCCGCTCGCTCGACCAGTACGTCGTGAAAATCCGCGACCAGTTCAAGGAACACGAAGTCGACCTGACCGCCTTCCGCACCGTGCACGGCATCGGCTACATCTTCGATCCGAAGGGTGTTTCCAAAGAAGGCCGGTAATCAAATGTGGGCAGAGATTGGGTTAAACGCGAAGACGCTAAGAGGCGAAGGTCGATCGCGAAGGACTGCAACAGACTAGCTGTGGCTCAGTCGCGCAGCGTTCGCCCTTTAGTGGTGAATAAACTTCTCCTCATCACATCTAACTGCGCGTGAAAAAATCTCTCCCGCCGCAGAACCCTTTGCGATTGGCCTTAGCATCTTCGCGCCTTTGCGTTTACCTTTCACTCTAACTTCGGTTCGCCGCTCCCGGTCTATTGCGCTTGGACCGCTGCGCTTACCGGCGGGGTAGAATCAGTGAGCGACATCGATATTTCGAAGCTCTCCGTGCCTCGGGTGATGTGCAGCCGAATTTGATTCGGGACCGGATCTTTGCCGTCCGAAGGCAAGTCCGCCCGGCGGGCATGATCGCCGACTTTCAATCCCGCCCGTTCGGCGCGACTGCCAGAATCGACGACGGTGATCACGAATTCATCGCCCGCGCGTTTGCTTACAAAGCCATAAACCGCGGGTCGCCCGTCTGGATCGAGCGGCCCTGACCACGTCGTGGTCGTGGTCAGCTCGCCATTCAACAGCCAGATTTTTTTGGCCTGTTGATCGACCACGACTTTCCAAGACTCCAGCGCGTGGCTGCCCAATAAATTTTCCGCGGTGTCCGGAGACTCGGTGATTGCCGGATCACGCCACGTCGCCGGTCCCACATGCACCTCCCCGGCAAGTTGTCCAAACCGCGGACGCCATGCGCCTCCGATACCTCCGAAGAGTCCGTCTTTCTTGATCAAGCCGACGCGCGCGGGGTAGCTGGCGACATCGGTCAGCGCGAGGACTTCGTCCAATCCGGTATCCAGTACGACCGTCAGCTCCGGGTACTTTGGCGATGGCGTCTCGATCGTGATGTGCGGCCGGTCTTCCGTGTAGGGAATTCCCTCGGCCGCAGGAAAACTGGCTTTGCCGGGCCAGATCAGGGCGACTTTCTGCTGCGGGTAATCGATCTCCAAAATGAGATTTTTCAGTGTCTGCATCCCGATGATGCCACCGAAATCCTTCCCCACTCTCCACCCCAACAACTCGACGGCCTTGGGGTTCAGGACGTAAGCGCCCACTCCCTTGAACGAAACCCCGGTTGCCTCGACGCGGTTGAGCAACGCTACGGTACAATCCTCGCCAATGCCTGCAGCAATCCCAATCCGCGCGGTGTACCGGCTCGGCACGACCTGCGCGTCGCGGACGACCAGCGGAGTGATGCACATCCCGCCCGTCCCGGTATCGACGAGGAAGCGAAAAGGTCCCTGCCCATTGACCTTCAGGTCCACGAACGGGCGGCCATGAATAAACGTCGTCGGCAACTCGACCCGGTCACCCGTGAACGTCGTTTCATCCGGCTCCTCGGCTGGCTGCGGGGGCAGGCTGATGCAGCCGCACAAGGCGACGAGGAGGAAGGGAGAGAGAAGCCAAATCCTACGCATGGGCTAACAACAGCAGTCCGCGAAACCTGACACCGAACACGTTTATCTCTTCTCGGCAGAATATCGCGAGCAGTAGGCAAAACACGAAGCCTTCCGCCGCCGATCTTTCGCTTCGATTTCCATCGCCTCAAAACAGCTCGGTCTGCGCGGCCTTCGGCGCTGACGATGGAGTCGCCGCAGGAGCATTTGTCGTCGCCGAAATCGCACCTCCTGCCGCGTACCGCTTGCGCGCTTCTGCGCCGGTCGAGCGCATCTCGTTCAAATCCAGTAATCGGATCAACTCCTCCGGATTCGCCGTGCCGCGCTCCGCGGTGAAGGTCTGCAGGCCGAGGTTCAATGTCGTGAGCTTGAGGTTCAGCCGCAGTCGCGCTGCGTCCGCCACGATCGCTTCGCGAAAACGCTCGGGCTTCACCGTCGCCGCTTTTTCGATCACACCCTCCACCGAGCCGCCGCATTCGGCCAGCCACTTCGACGCGGTCTTGGGGCCCACGCCATTCAGCCCGGGAATGTTATCCGAGGTGTCTCCCACCAGCGCGAGATAGTGCGCGATCTGCACGGGCGGGACGCCGAATTTTTCCTGCACGCCAGCCGCGTCCAGCAAGCGCCAGCCGAGCTTCGGGTTGGCCGAGGGCGGCGGGAGCATGATCTTGATCTTCTCATCGACGATCTGCGCGAAATCCTTGTCGCTGCTCACGATCATCACTTCGTGACCCGCGCGCGCGAGCGCCACCGCTTCCGACGCCAGGAGGTCGTCGCTCTCCACGCCATCGCGCTCGATGCCCACGAGGCCCATCGCGCGCGTGAGCTGCTTGATCGGGTCGATCTGCTGGCGGAGCGCGTCGGGCATGGGCTTGCGCTGCGCCTTATACTCGGCGTGGAGCGCGATCCGGTCCTGCGATTCGCCGAGGTCGAAAAACACCAGCGTACCGTCGGGCTTTTCCTGGTCGGCCAGCTTCCAGAGCGACTTCACCCAGCCGTGCAGCGCACCGGTCGGCACGCCGTCCGCGCGCGTCAGCTCGGGCAGCGCATAGAAGCAGCGATAGGCGAGATTGAATCCGTCAACGAGCAGCCATTTCCCCATGGCACGAGCTGAGTCGCCGCGCGCACGAAAGGCAAACCCGCCGCTACTTTTTCTGCGCGGTCCAGTCCTTGTACAAACTCTTCGCGGCGCCGTAGTCGGGCGAACTCTTCAGCACCATCGAGAGGAGCGCCATCGACTCGGTCTCCTGCCCTGCCTGATGCAGCTCACGGGCGAAACCGAGCACCGTGTCGGCCCGCGAAACCGAGCCATCGAGATAGATGCGCGACGCGGCGAGGAGCGCGGGCGTCTCACCGAGGGCGCGGGTGGCCTTCATTTCCGCGAGCGCGAGATCGGGCGTGCGCGTCATGAGCCAGCTTGGGGTCGGCTGCGTCGAGCGGATTTCCGAGATCATGCGACGTACTTCCGTCCACTGCCCCGCCGCGATCGTCTGATCGAGCCGGCGCATGAAAAGCTTCTCCGGCTGCGGCCCGATCACCGTCGCGATCGAAACCGGCGCGGCGGGCGTCTGCGCGGCGAGTTCGCTGGAAATGGCATCGTGATTTGTCTTCAGCCAGTCGCTGCCGGGATACGCGCGGCGCGCGATGTTGAGCACTTCGGCGGCGGTCTGGAGGCGGTTGGCACGACGGAGCGTGTCGATGCTCGTGTGGAACACCTGCACCGTGAACACGCGGGCGCGCAGGAACTCCAGCAACTCGGTCTGCGTGATCTCGGTAGTCTGGATCGCGGCCGCGATGAGGCGCTGCATCCAATCGACCCACGCCTGCTCGTTGGCCGAGAGCGGATCGGGGATGGCCTTGAGCTTCTGGAGTGTCGCTTGCGCGGCGGTCCATTGACCGGTCATGAGCTGGGCGTTGACGAGGCTCGTGAGCAACGGGCGCTGCGGGTGACCGCGCTCGCGAGCGGCGACGATGGCCTGCTCGATCAGCGGAAGATTGCCGATCTCGGCGGCCGCAGACGCGACCGCCTGCAGCACCTCGGGCTGATTGCCGAAGCGGAAAACGAGGTCGCGCATCGCGGCCTGCGCCGCCTCGTCCTGCTTGGCCATGGCACACTGGATGGCCGTGTAGATGTAAGCGGGAGCTTCCGCGGGCGTGAGCGCACGAAACTCTTTCAGCGCTGCGACCATCTCCTGCGGACGGCCGGCATCGCGCAGCGTGCGGATGCGGAGCCGCAGCACTTGGGCCCTGTCGGCGCCGGTCAGCTTTTCCCATTCGGCGAGATACGCGAGCGCCTCGTCGGGCTTCTTCAAGCCGAGGAGGCTCATCACGCGCTCCTCCCGCGCGACCGCGGAGGCGGCGAGCGTTGCGGGATCGAGCAGCGCCAGCGCTCGGTCGTAGCGCTGGTCCATCATCAGCGCGCGCACGCTGCGCACGCGGAGCCATACACGCTCGGCCGCGGGCAGATCGGGCTTCGCCGTGTAGCGGTTGGCGATTTCTTCAACCATGCCGAAATTCTCCGTGCGCTCGGCGAGATCGAACGTTTTCTCCAGATAGCCACGGCCGGGATACTCGTCGTCGAGCCCCTCGCGGAGAAAGACGAGCGCGTGCTGGCCGTCGTTTTGCAGCACGTAGAGCTGCGCGAGCGTGAGGCGGGCGTTGCGATCCTGCGCCAGCGCGAGGCCGTTGCGGATGCGAAACATACCCGAGTCCCAGCGCTTCGCTCGAAGATCGTCCTGCCCTTCCGCGATCAGCGCCCGGCCGCGGAGCTGCGCCATGTGCGCGCGGCGCACGGGCCAGGTCGCGACATCGAGCCACGTCCGCTGATTGTACGGGCTCGTATCGAACCAGTAAAACAACGCCGTCACACCGACGAAATAGCCGACGACCGCGAGCGCGCCGAGCCACGCGCCGAGGCCGCGAAGGCTGATCGCGATGGCCTGCGAGTGCTTGCCCGCCTCGCGCGTGTAGTGGCCGATGAGGCCGAACCGCCAGTGCGCGTCGAACTGCTTGCGCGGTCCGAACACGAACTTGATGCGGCGCGACGCCATGATCAGCCGACGGTCTGGACGACTTTCGCGCCGCGGACGGACTCAGCGATGTTGGGCGCCGCGTTGGCCTCGGCTTCGCCGCGCTCGGCATTGAACTTCATCGAGACGGTCTTCGACACACCGCGCTCTTCCATCGTGACGCCGTAGATCGCGCTCGCGGCGGCGACGGTGCGCTTGTTGTGAGTGATGATGATGAACTGCGAGTCCTTCACGAACTTCTTCAACAGGTCCGTGAAGCGGCCGATGTTCGATTCGTCGAGCGGAGCGTCGAGCTCGTCGAGCAAGCAGAACGGCGACGGCTTCACGAGGTACAGCGCGAAAAGCAGCGCGACGGCGGTGAGCGTCTTCTGGCCGCCCGAGAGGAGCGAGATGCCCTTGAGCTTTGTTCCCGGGGGCTGCGCGACGATCTCGATGCCGCTCTCCAGGATGTCGTCGGCGGCGACGAGCTCGAGGTGCGCACGGCCACCGCCGAAGAGCGTGTGGAAGGTGTACTCGAAATTCTTTTTGATCTGCTCGAAGGTCAGCTCGAACTGCTTCTGCGAGGTGACGTTGATCTCGTCGATTGCCTTGACCAGCTCGGCCTTGGCATTCGTGAGGTCGTTGACCTGATTCTGGAGGAAGTCGTGACGCTGCTTCAGCTCGGCGTACTCCTCGATGGCGACGAGGTTGACCGCGCCCATGGAGTTGAGGCGCTGGCGGAGTGCGTCGACCTCGACCTTCACTTCATCCCACTTGGTGGCGTTGAGTTCGGCGATATCTTCGTCGGTCGGCTCGGTGGCGCGCTGCTTCTTCGCTTTGCGCGAGCGCTTCTTCTCTGGCTGCTCGGCGGGCTGGCCGTCGGCGGTGGTCGGCGCGGGCGTGGCCGCAGCGGCGGCGGGCGCGGGCGCTTCGCCGTCCTCGTCTTCGTCGAGATCGAGCGGCTTCACGCCCTCGGGCTCGTCGTCGGCGTGCCAGAGTTGATACTTCCAATCCACGATCGCGACGTCGGTGTTGAACTCGCGCGTGACGTCCTCGACGAGGAACTGCGCACGCTGGCGCGTCTCGGCGAGCTTCACCTCCTGCGTGCTCAATTCGTCGTGGGCGGACTCGGCTTCGTCGCGCACGGAATTCTGCGTGGACTCGAGGCCGCTGATCTCGCGCTCGACGGAGGCGAGCTCGTTGCGGACGATCTCCACCTGCTCCTGCGCGACCACGAGCGTCTCAGCCAACTGCGCACTGCGGGCGCGCTGCCCATCGGCATCGCGCTCCAGCTCGGTGATCTGCTCGGTCCAGACCTCGATCTCCTGCTGGCGCTGCACGAGCAGTTCGGAGAGCTGGCGACGGCGACGCTCCATCTCACCGAGACCGCGGTCGAGGACTTCGACCTTCTGGCGGCGCTCGGCGAGTTCGAGGCGGGCTTGGCCCAGCGTCTCGCGCTTCACGTCGCGGTCGGTGCGGATCTCGTTGATGCGCGTTTCGAGACTGTGAATGTGGTTGCGCTGGCGAGTGACGTTTTCCTCGGCTTCCACGAGATTGGCCTGCGCCTTTTCCCAACGGGAGTGCGCTTCGTTACGCGCCTGCTCCAAGCTCGAGACCTCGCCTTCCATCCGGCGGACGCGGTTGGAGATTTCCTCGAGCGAACGCTGTGCGTTGCGCTGCTCGGTCTGGACCGCCGTCGCGTTCTGCGTGGCGTTGAGCACGTCGGCGCGGCGCTCTTCTAGGGCCTGCTCGGCGGCGGCGAGCTTGAGGTTGATCTCATCGATCTGGGCCTTCTGCGCGTCGTGGAGTTTCTGCTCCTCGGCGAGGGCCTTGGCGGTCTCTCGCATGTCGATCTCGCGCTGCACGATGCTGTGCGCGGATTTCTTGGCGCTGTGATAGCCGCCGGAGACGAGGCCGCGACGGTCGACAAAGTCGCCCTTGCGCGTGGCCACGGCGAGAAACGCGAAACCGGGATTCGCCTTCCAAAACTCCAGGAACGCGCCGAGGTCGTCGGCCACGTAGCACTCGCTGAGCACGCCGAGCGCGGGATGATTCTCATCGCTCTGCGCGAGCGTGGTCGTCGCGAGCACAAGACCCGCGGGCAACTCAGCCGCTGCACCACCGCGCGCGCCACAATCGCCGACGCGCAAAATGATCGAGCCGATCTGCTCCGTATCGAGCTGCGCGAGGATGCGCTGCGCGGTCGCGGTGTCGGCGACGCTGATCGCCTCGGCGGCGGAGCCGAGGAGTGCCTCGACGGCCTTGCCGAACTCGGGCTTCACATCGAGGCCCTGCATGATCGGCGTGGGCTTTGGCGCGCCGGCGAGCGCGGCGTCGAGCCGGCCCTGCAGCACAGCCTTGGCGCCTTCGCCGAAGCCTTCCCAGCGCTCGGCGAGCTGCTGCAAAAGCTTCAAGCGCGCGGTGCGCTGCGCGAGGCCGCGGTCGATTTCCTGCAGCCGGCGCTGCGCGTCGCGAAACTCGCGGGTGAGATCGGTGATGGTCTGCTGGGCGAGATTGGCCTCGTTGTGCGCGCGGGATTTTTCCGCCTGCGCTTCCTCGACCTTGGTCTCGAACTCGCTCGCGGTCTGCGCGGCCTCGGACTGCTGCTGGCGGACGCCTTCGAGCTCCTGCGCGACCGAGTCGTGCTTGTGGACGCTGGTCTTCTGGTCGACCTCGTAGCCAGAGCAATCGGTGCGCAGGCGCGCCACGTTGCTCTCGACCTGCAGCAGCTCGAACTTCGCCTGCTGTAGCTCCTGCTCCAGCTTGCTCAGCTCGCCCTCGACGATCGCCAGTTCGCGGTTGCGCTGCTGGAAAACGGCGTCACTGCCGCCGAGCAGTTCCAACTGCTGCTGCTTGTCGTGCGAACTCGAATCGGCCTGCGCCGTGACTTCGCGGAGCTGCATCTCCAGCTCACCGAGATTGTCGCGCGAGGAGCCGAGACGATCCTCGAGGCCCGTGCGCTTGATGGTCGCGAGATTGGCGGCGTTGTCCGCGGACTCCTTCTGCGAGCGGACATCGTACACCGCCTGCTGCGCGTCCTGTACGCGCTGATTCAGGTGGCCGCGCTTGGTCTTCTTTTCGTCGAGCGCGGACTGCTGGATATCGAGATTGAGACGACGCGACTCGGCCTGCGTGCGCAGATTCGCGACCTTGTTCTCCAAGCCGCCGAGCGTGGAGGTGAGTTGCGCGTGATTGAAACCGCTCCATGCGAGACTCAAGTGGCGGAGACGGTGCGAGATACGCTTGTAGCGCATGGCCTTCGCGGCCTGGCGGCGCAGTGAGCCAATCTGGCGCGAGACTTCGCCGATGACGTCGGCCACGCGCGCGAGATTCTGGTCGGTCAGCGTGAGCTTGCTCATCGCCTCGCGGCGCTGGCTCTTGTACTTCGTGATGCCCGCGGCCTCTTCGAAGACGGCGCGGCGCTCCTCGGGCTTCGACGACAGAATCTGGTCGATCTGGCCCTGCGCCATGATCGAGTAGCTGGTCCGGCCGATGCCGGTGTCCATGAAAAGCTTGTGGATGTCCTTCAGGCGGCACGGCTGGCCGTTGAAGAAATACTCGCTCTGCCCGTCGCGGTACACGCGACGCATGATCTCGATCTCGTGAAACTCGCTGCCGAGCTGCTTCTCGCACTCGGTCATGAGGAGCGCGACCTCGCAGAGGGCGGCGGGCTTGCGCGTGTCGGCTCCTTCGAAGATGACGTCCTGCATCTTGCCGCCGCGGAGGGCCTTGGCGCTCTGCTCGCCCAGCGTCCAGCGGATCGCGTCCGCGATGTTCGACTTGCCACAGCCGTTCGGCCCGACGACGGCGGTCACGCCGGGTTCGAAGCGAAGAGTGGTATTATCCGCGAAGGATTTGAAGCCGTGAAGACGGAGCGCCTTGAGATACATGCAGGGTCAAAGCGGCCCATTGAAGAGCGCCCCCCTCGCCCCGCAATGGAAAAACCGGGCGGGTTGTTCACAAGCCATTCGCAACCCGGCGGGCCCTCAGTCTTTCACGAGGCGTTTACCCATGTTGACGAGATCCTCGGTGGCGAAGCCGAGCTTCTCGTAGAAGGCGATGACCTTGGTGTTGGTGGCGCGAACTTGGAGGTTGATCTTCGCGCAGCCCACGCCGCGGAGGATGCGCTCGGCCTCCTCCATGAGCTGCTTGCCGTAGCCGCCGCCCTGCGTTTTCGGGGAAACGGCGAGGAAATTGATCCAGCCGCGGTGCCCTTCGTAACCGATCATGCAACTGGCCATGACATGGCCGTCGATCTCGCCCACGAGGAACCACTCGGGATTCACCTGCAGCTTGCGCGCGATGTCCTTTTTCGGATCGCTCCAGCGCAGCATCGCGCAGTCGCGCCAGAGCGCCAGCACCTCGGCTTCGTCGGTCTCGCAGTAGGGTCGGATGATCATCGCGACCCAACGCTAGCGCCCGGCCCCGCTGCCCGGGCAAGGGCAATCGCATTTTGCAATCCGGCGAAACGCATTATTCTGCACCACTGTGCCGATCGACTCCGCCGCCGAACAAGCCCGCATCAAACGCTACGTCCCGTGGCTCGTGGCGGTCGCGCTCTTCATGGAGAATCTCGATGCGACCATCGTGAACACCGCGGTGCCCACGATGTCGGCGAGCCTCGGCGTCGCGCCGCTGAGCCTCAAGGGCGTGCTCACGAGCTATACGCTAAGCCTCGCGGTCTTCATCCCGATCAGCGGGTGGATGGCGGACCGCTACGGGACGTGCCGGGTCTTCAAGCTCGCGATCCAGCTCTTCATGCTCGGCTCGCTGCTCTGCGGCCTCGCGCCCAATGTACCGATCCTCGTCGCCGCGCGCATCCTGCAGGGCGCAGGCGGGGCGATGATGACGCCGGTCGGCCGGCTCGCGATGATCCGCACGTTTCCCCGCTCAGAGATGCTCACGGCGATGAACTACGTTGTCATCCCCGCGCTCATCGGTCCGCTGCTGGGCCCCTTCGTCGGCGGACTGATCGTGCACTGGCTGCACTGGCGGGTGATCTTTTATCTCAACCTGCCGTTCGGCTTCGTCGGGCTGTGGCTCGTGAAGCGCTACATGCCGAACTTCCTCGATGAAAACGCGCCGAAGCTCGACCGGCTCGGCTTCGTGCTCTTCGGCACCGGCATCGCGCTGCTCTCTTATGTACTAGAGGTGTTCGGCGAACACTCGCTGCCGCTCGACGCCATCGGCTTCATGCTCGCGGGCGCGATCGTGCTGCTCTCGGTTTATGGCTGGCACGCGACGCAAATTGCGGCGCCGCTGCTGGAGTTGCGGATGTTTCGCATCCGCACGTTTGCCGTGTCGGTGCTCGGTGGTTTCGTGACGCGGCTCGGCATCGGCGGCATGCCGTTTCTCCTGCCCCTGCTCTACCAGATCGGTCTCGGCTATCCCGCGTGGCAGGCCGGTCTGCTGACGATGCCGCAGGCCGCCGCCGCGATTACGATGAAGATGTGCAGCAAGGCCATCCTCGCGCGCTTCGGCCACCGGCTCGTGCTTATCGGCAACACCGTGCTGCTCGGCCTGAACATCATGCTCTTCACGCGCATCGGCCCCGGCTCATCGATGTGGGCGATCCTCGCGCTGAGTTTCTCGCAGGGCTTCTTCGCCTCGCTGCAGTTCACGAGCATGAACACGCTCACCTACGCTGACATCGACGACAAGGAAGCCTCGAAGGCGGGCAGCATCGCGAGCACGTCGATGCAGATGTCGCTGAGCTTCGGCGTCGCCACCGCGTCGCTGATCGCCGCGTGGTTCCTCGGCGGCGTCGATCAACACGTCGCGGCCCAAACGATCCCCGCACTGCACAAAGCCTTCTTCGCCATGGGCGCGATGACGATCATCTCCTCCCTCGTCTTCTGGCGCCTCACGTCGACCGATGGCGACAATGTGAGCAATCGGCGGAGAGCGAAACCCGTAACTGCAGAAGCATAGAGGCAGATTTTTTTTAACCGCGAATGGACGCGAATAAACGCGAATGAATACCGGATCGGAATCCGTGTTCATCTGTGTCCATCCGCGGTTCCAAAAGACCGAAGAGAATAACTAACCGCGGATACACGCTGATGAACACGGATGCACAGGCATTGATTCGCGTTTATTCGCGTCCATTCGCGGTTAAAAATCCTCCCACCCCTATCTCACTTGTGATCCCACGGCAGCTTCACGTCCATGCGGGGGTGTTTCCAGACTTGGAAGACGTTGAACATTTTTCCCGGGTTGAGCACGCCGTTGGGGTCGAGGGCTTGCTTCACGGCCTGCATCGCGCGGACCTGCGCGGGTGAGTGCTGGATGCGGAGAAACGGGGTCTTCGCGAGGCCGATGCCGTGCTCGCCGGAGATCGCGCCGCCGAGCGCGACAACCTTTTTCATGAGCTGATTCACGGCCTTTTCCGCCGCGCGACACTCCTTCGGCACGGCGCGGTGGTACATGATGTTCACGTGGAGATTGCCGTCGGCGAGGTGGCCGAAGGTGGGGATCGAGAGGCCGGACGATTTGCGCAGACCCTCGAGGAAATGGGCAAAGGCACTGTAGTTTTTCAGCGGGACGGTGATGTCCTCGTTGAGCTTCGCGTCGCCGAGTTCGAACATCGCTCCGGAGCATTTGCGGCGCACGGCCCACAGCGCCTCGGCGGCGGCGCGGTCGGGCGCGGCGCGGTGGCCGGAGGCGTGTTTCTCGGCCCAGGCGAGGACGGTGGCCTGTGTCTCGGCGACTTCGGCCGCGGTGCCCGCGAGTTCGAGCAGGATCACGGGCTTGCCGGCTTGGCCGGGGAAGATCGTCGTCTTCATCGCGCTTTCGGCGCACTGCACCGAGTAGCGATCGAGGAACTCGCAGATCGCCGGCTGCACGCGCAGCGCAAAGAGTGCGCGCGCCGCGTCGAACGCTGCAGGCTCATCGACGAAACTCGTGAGCAATGTCCAACGCGCCGCGGGGAGCGGGATGAGCTTCAGCACGGCATCGGTGACGACGCCGAGCATGCCCTCGCTGCCGATCCAGAGATCGCGGAGATTGAAGCCCGCGGAAAATTTCTTCGTCGCGGTGCCCCACTCCACAAATTCGCCGGTGGGCAAAAATCCTTTCAGTGCGACGATGAAGTCGCGCGTGACCCCGTACTTGCCGCCGTGCATGCCGCCGGCGTTGCACGCGATGTTGCCGCCGATGGTGCAGTACTCCTTCGACGACGGGTCGGGCGGGTAAAACCAACCGGCGGCCTCCGCCGCGCGCTGGATGTCGGCGACCTTCGCGCCGGTCTGCACGTGCGCGAATCCGGCCTCGGCATCGATCACGATCTCGTTGCGTCCGATCATCTCGATCACCCAGCCGCCGCGCAGCGGAGCCGCCGCGCCGGTGAGCGTAGTGCCGCGGCCGCGCGTGGTGACGGGCACGCCGTGCTTGTTCGCTAGCGTGAGCACGACGCCGATGTCCTCGCGCTTGCGCGGACGGATGACGGCCTCGGCGTCGAAGAGAATCTTCGAGCTGTCGAACGACGCCTCGCGCCGCGACGTCTCGTCGGTGAGGACGGCCTTCGGGCCGAGCTTCCGCTGCAGGAGGGCGGTGGCTTTCGCGTACGACTTCATGCCGCGAACCCAACGCACCACGGCGCGCGCCGCAATGTCATTCCCTGCGCGGCTTTTGTTGACGTCTGATCGCGCAAGTCCGTTGAACCTTTTCGCGGTTCGCGCATTCCACTCTGTGACGCCCCATCGTGGCCCCTTCCGACGCTCAACTCCTGTCCGCCGCCCGCCAACATGCACCCGACGTCTGGGATACTCTCCTCAAGCGGCACCAGCTACCGCTTTACACCTACATCGCCGAGCTCACACGCGACGACTCCGCAGCACTCGATCTCGTGCAGGAAACGTTCACCGCAGCCGTCCGCCACATCGGCACGCTGCGCGACGATGCGCGCTTCGCGTCGTGGCTCTTCGGCATCGCGCATCAGAAGTGCGTGCAGCACTGGCGTCGCACCCGCCGCGATGCGGCAGTCTTCGAATCGACGACAGATGATGAGGCTCCAAGCGACTGGCCGGATGACTCGGCCAACGATCCGCGTACGCTCCTGCTCCAGCGCGAACAGGCCACGGAGTTTTTCGCCCTCGTGGAACAACTCCCCATCGCACAGCGCTCGGCGCTGTTGCTCCACGTGCTGGAAGATTTCCCGCTCGAAGAAATCGCTACGATCACCCGCGTGCCGCTCGGCACGGTCAAATCCCGCCTGCATCACGCCAAGCGCGCGCTGCGCCAACGCCTGGAGGCCCGCCGATGAATGACCCCAAATCTCCGCGCGACTGGCTCCTCTCGCGCCACACCACCGCCACACCGCAGCTCGACACGCTGCGCCGCGCCGCATTGCCCGAGCCACCGCTGAGTTTCCGCGAAGTGCTCGGCGAAATCTTCCGCCCCCATCGCAACGCGTGGCGCGCCCTCGCCGCGGTGTGGGTGGCGCTGCTCGCGTTTCACTTCGCGACGCACCGCCCGGCCCTGGCACCCACGCTCACCCCCGAAGCCGCCATCACACAGCTCAAACTTCTCACCTCCCATGCAACGCTGGCCCAAACTTTTCGCTAGTCTCCGCTGGTTCGTCCTCGTCGTCGCGGGTCTCGCGACGCTGGGAGTCGCGACGATCGTGACCGTAAACTGGCTCGGTGACCGCGCTTGGGCCCAGTACGAGGCCGAGCACGCAGCCAAAGGCGACCCGATCGATCAGCCCGCGCCGCCGATCGTGTCCGATGCCGACGATCTCTTAAAAGCGCCCATCCTGATGGCTCTCTCCGACCCGAATTATGCGGGTCCAGAGCACACCTTGATTTACGAAAAATCGGGCTTTCGGAGCTACCTCAACGCCCGCCTAAACGATCCGCTAAGGGATCGGGTCGACTATCGCGCTGCGCTGCGGAAGGCTGGCGTCAAGTTCCGCCCAGACACGAACTCCCCAGCAAACGACCTGCTCGTGGCGATCAAGCCGCTCGATCCGCTGCTCGATGCCATCGGCGAAGCCGTTCGCCAGCGGTCAGCCATCAGCGCCGACTTCCAAGGGCCCGCCAGTCGCTTCGACTACGGATTAACGTTCAACGCCGTAAAACTCCTAACCTTGCGCGCCGCTCTTCGCTTGGAGACGAGCCAAGCAGATGCAGCGTTCTCGGACGTCATCACCCTCGAAAGATTGGCGAACACTCTCGTCAAATCGCGGCCAACGATCATGCAGTCTTTTGTGGCGATGGGCGCACAATCCATGGCCATTGGAGTAATCCAGCATGGATGTGACCTACATCAATGGGAAGAAGCTCAGCTCGGTGAATTCCAGCGCCTCGCCGCTGGGCACATCTCGCTCCGCACCCTTCGCTCGGCGTTTACGTGGGAGAGAGCCCGCATCCCTTACGCCATCGACTCCGCTCCCGGCGCGTTATTTGAAAGAAAGTCTCCACCCATATGGTTCATTCACGGCCTCGCCCAGTACAACAAACTAACCTCCTGCCGCGATATGGATGAGGTCATACAGCGCATCCCGGTCTCTGACGAAAATCTAAATGCGGAAGAGGCTCAGCAGCCTGCGCTCGCGCGGCATTGGCATGATTCCTTTACGCACATCGTCGTCCAAAAGTGGGGTAATCTAGTCGACACATTCGCTTCCCAAATAGAACATGGCCGTCTGTATCAGGTAGCTTGCGCCATCGAGCGCTTCCGCCTCGCGCGAGGCAGTTATCCTGACTCACTCGATCAACTCGTGCCACGCTATCTTCCGGCCGTGCCCAAGAGCATCTTTGACGGGCACCCGGTCGACTACACGCAAGTCGAGGGTCGGCGCCGGCTCTCCATTAGAGCCAGAGATCCCATGGGAGGTAACGACAAAATCGCCTTCACCATCCCTGCGATCCCCTGAGCAGTACAGTTGCAGGTTATTCCCATGACCAAACTTTCGCTTCACTTCCGCAGACACGTGTGTGAAATGGCACCTCTTCGCTGCCATGACCCGAATCCTCCTCACCACGACCTCGTTCCAAGATACGCCTGGCGCCCATCACCAGGCCCTCGCCGATACCGGCTGGGAAATCGTCCGCGCCCGCGGCCCGCTCAATGAAGCTGACACGCTCGCCGCGGTCGGCGACATCGACGGCTATATCTGCGGCGACGACATGATCACGCGCGCGGTCCTCGAGAAAGCCAAGCCGCGCCTCAAGGTCATCTCCAAGTACGGCATCGGCGTCGACAAGATCGACGTGAAGTCCTGCACCGAGTTTGGCCTGCCGCTGCTCTTCACGCCGGGCGTGAATCACACGACGGTCGCCGAGCATACGTTCCTCCTCCTGCTCGCGCTCGAGAAAAACCTCCTCTTCCACACCGACTCCACGCGCGCCAACACCTGGAAGCGCAAGACCGGCCACGAGCTCCTCGAAAAGACCATCGGCATCATCGGCCTCGGCCGCATCGGCAAGGAAGTCGCCATCCGCGCCCGCGCCTTTGGCATGAACGTGATCGCCTTCGACGTGTACTGGGACGAGAAGTTTGCCGCCGCCCACAATGTGAAGCGCGCCGCCACGCTCGATGAGGTCTACGCCGTCTCCGACTACCTCTCGCTGCACACCAATCTCACGCCCGAGACGCGCGACATGATCAGCGCGAAGTCCTTCCCGAAAATGAAGAAGGGCGTGCTCATCCTCAACTGCGCCCGCGGCGAAATCGTCCACACCGCCGACATCGTCGAGGCGCTGAAGTCCGGCCAAGTCGGCGGCTACGGCACCGACGTGCTCGACCAGGAGCCGCCCGCCCCCGATCACCCGCTGCTCAAGCTGCCCAACGTCGTCTGCACGCCGCACATCGGCTCGCGCACGCACGAGAGCGTGCAGCGCCAGGCGATGGCCGCCGTCACCAACCTCATCCGCGCGATGCACGGCGAAAAGCCCCTTGCGCAGGTGAATCCCGAGGTGTCGGTGAAGAAGGTCGTCTAAGAACGACCTTAAGTTGTTAGTTGAGGGCTGAGAGTTGAGAGCCGATCCCTAAATCGCTTTCTCTTTTCTCGGCCCTCCGATCTCTCAACTTTCATCACTCAACTCTCAACTTTTCCCATCATGAGCGAAACCTTCTACGTCGTCCCCGAAGAGCTGCACAACGCGCTCGTCATCGCCGCCTACAAGCACCGCGGCTACACCACCAGCGAGGCCGAGGCCGGCGCGCGGTTCTGCGCCGAGGCCAGCCGCCATGGCATCCGCACGCACAACGCCCTCAAGGCCCTCCACCTCGATCATCTCTTCGGCTCCGCCTCCGGCGGCTGCGTGCCGAAGGCCAAGATCGAAAAGGTGAAAACCCGTTTCCGCGGCGCCCAAGTGTGGAACGCCAACAAGAAGCTCGGTCAGGCCACCGGCTACGCCGCCATCGAGGCCGCCATCAAGCTCGCCGACAAATACGGCGTCGGCATGGTGTCCGTCGACAATGCCTTCCATTACCTCTGGGGTGGCGGCTACGTGATGGAGGCCGCCAAGCGCGGCTACATCGCCTACACCAACTGCACCGCCGCGCTCGCGGAGGTCGTGCCGTTTGGCGGCAAGTTCCCCACCCTCGGCACCAACCCGCACTCGTGGGGCTTCCCCACGCAGGACGCGATTGGCTACCCGATCGTCATCGACTGGGCCACGTCCGTCGTCGCGATGGGCCGCGTGCAGCAGCTCCTCCGCGAGGGCAAGCAGCTGCCCCCGGGCGCCGCGGTCGATGCCAATGGCAACCCGACCACCGATCCCGCGCAGGCGAAGTACCTCGTCCCCTTCGGCCAGCACAAGGGCTACGGCCTCGCGCTGATGAACGAGATCATCGGCGGCTTCATCGGCGGCTCGCTCCCCACCATCCGCAACCGCTGGGACAAGGTCCCCGAGGGCGAGAAGGGCACATGCTGCTTCTTTTTCCAAGTGTGGCACCCGGACGCGATGAACGGCGGCGCGTTTGCCAAGGGCCGCAACCAGTCGGAAAACGTGAAGGCCGTCATCGCCGACGTCCTCGGCCACGGCAACGAGACGTGCATGCTCCCGGGCCAGCTCGAGGCCGCCGCGGCCGCGCGCTGCGCGAAGAACGGCGGCCTGCTGTTCTCCGAAGCCGAAATCAACGCCTTCAACGAACTCGCCGCCGAGACCAAGAAGCAGAAGTGGTCCCTCGCCGACTTCAAGGTCGCCGAGTAAGCGGAGCGCGAAACGAAGTTTTCGTTTTTCAATCGAGCCCGCGGCCCAAACGCCGCGGGCTTTTTTGCGGGCAGAGCATGCATGGCCTAGCTGAGTATACGCTTGTACTTGTAGCGGCGGTCTATGACCGCCGATTCACGTCTGTCCGCAAATCGAGCCGAATCGGCGCTCATAGAGCGCCGCTACAGAATACCTCTCGAACCTAACACTGATCCGCGCTCACCTTCGCGGATGCTGATCCGGATTTCATTAGCGAGGACTAGCGAAGATCCGCATCCTCATTCCGAAATCGGCTCGCGCTGTCCGTGCGCTGACGATTCTCTCCCGCATGCCGTTTCGCTTCGCCCGTTGTCTGTCTCGCCGTGGGCATCGCGCCTAAATCTGCGCCGCGTTATCCGGTCATCGACCTGCTGCGCGGATTAGCGGCGGCGGCGGTGTGCTTGTTTCACTTCACGAACAATCACTATCTGCACGGCAGTTGGCTGGAGGCGGTCGGACAGCGCGGATACCTCGGCGTCGATGCGTTTTTCGTGATCTCGGGCTTTGTGATGCCGCTGTCACTTGCCGCACATCGCTACGATGGGACGACGCTGCCGCGCTTCTTGTTGGCGCGCTTTGTCCGGCTGTATCCAGCGTTCTTGGCCACGCTCTTGTTGATATTTGCACTGGGCTACGCGTCGTCGTGGGCTCCGGGCTATCGAGGCGAATCGCCGCACATTGCTTTGAGTCGCTGGGTGAACAATCTCGCCCTGCTCTGCAGCTTTCGGGCCGACATCTGGATGAATCCGGTCTTCTGGACGCTCGCGATCGAGGCGCAGTTCTATGTCGCCATTGGGTTGCTGCAGCCGCTGCTCGTGCATCGAAAGATCGGAGTTCGCGTGGCTTGCATCGGACTATGGCTAGCCGCACCGCTCCTTCCGGGTAGCGCGCCAACGCTCCTGCACTTCGGTGCGCTGTTCGGGCTCGGGATCGTCGCCTTCGGACGCGCAAACAGAAAGCTTGCACCCGCCACCGCGCTCGGCCTCGCGCTGCTCGCCGGAGCGATCCAACTCTGGACCGGAGGTCTCGCCAGTACCCTGGTCGCGGCCATCACCTATGCGTGCATCGCCTATTTCCCCGACGTGCAGCTCGGCCCGCTACAGGCGCTCGGTACGATCTCCTACTCGCTCTACCTGCTGCACGCTCCGATTGGCGGCCGCGTGATTAACCTGTCGACCCGCTGGATCGAATCGACGCCGCTGCGGGTGGCCGTGATTGGCGTGGCGCTGACCGCCTCAATCGCGAGCGCGGCGCTGCTGTATCGCCTCATCGAAAAACCTTCGCACCAGCTCTCGCGACGGCTTTTTCGCGCAACGGACAAAAGAGCCGCATGAGTTCGAGATAGCTCAGCCCGATTTCTTTTCCGCCGACGGATCTGGCGCCGATGCTGGTTTCTCTTTTTCGCGCGCGGAGTCTTCGTGCACGATGTGAAAGCGCATTTTCCATTCGCCACCGGGCTGGCGCGTGAAAATGTGCAGATACTTTGATACCCACTTCGCTTTGACCGCACCCGTGACGTCGACTTCGTTGAAAGTGCAGACACCGGTCGAGTACGCCATCGTGTCTTCGATCTTCGAAAAATCCTCGGTGCTGACGTTCTGCTTAAACTTGGGGAAATTCTTGAAGACGTGATCGCGTACCGCGTCGCGCCCAATCTCGGTGCGAAACGGCGTCTTGTAGATGCAATCTGGATCGAGAAACGCGTACATGCCCGCAGCGTCACCCTTCTCCCATAACTCATCGAAGCGCCGCGTGAGCCGCAGGGTGAGCGTCTCGGTTTCTTCGGCGCGGGCGATCACGCCAAAAGCGATGATCAACAAGAAAAGAAGCCCCCGGTTCACGGCTTGCACACCTTGCACGGGCGGTAGCCCTTCTTCTGCGCGTCCTCCTTAGATTCGAATGTGACCATGTGCTCTTTGGTGATCTTTTTCACGTAGGAGCACGATTGCTTATGATACACATCTGACTTCAACGAGCCGTAGAAGCTCTCGGCGACTGCGGTCGCGCCCGCGGCAAAGGCCACCGTTGCAAGACCAAACCCCAGCAGGACCATGAGTCGTTTCATGTGGGTATGATTCGGTTGACGGAATGAACTATCGGCAGCGCGTATCCGGCGCAAGTCCGGTCACATGCGGAGCAGTGCCGTGCGCACATCGGCGAGAACCGAATCCCAATCGCCGGGCCTCGGCTGACGAAAGAGACGCGCGGTCGGGTACCACGGAGAATCAGATCGCCCGAGTTGCCAACGCCAATCGGGGGCGAACGGAAGGAGGATCCAAGTGGGCCGGCCGAGCGCGCCGGCGAGGTGCGCAACCGAGGTGTCTACGGCGATGACAAGGTCGAGATTTGCGATCAGCGCGGCGGTGTCGGCGAAATCGCTGAGCTCCGCACCGAGCGGGACGATCTCGAGAGTATCGGCAAGCGTGGTGGCATCGGCGGATTTCAGCTCCTTTTGCAGACTGATGAATTGCGCGGCGCAGCCTGCGACCAGCGCGCGGAACTGCGCTAACGGGATCGAGCGGAGATGATCGGTGAGATGATGAGGTCCGCCCGACCACACAAGGCCGATGCGGCGGCGCGAATCGTCGCCGAGCCGATCGCGCCAGTGCTCGATGCGATCGGAGGCAGCGTGCACGTATGGCACCTCGGCAGGAATCGGTGCATCAGGACCGAGCGTAAGCGGGAGCGTGAGCAGCGGACAGTAGGCGTCGCACGGGGGGAGTGCTTCGCCGCGGGCGAGCACCATGTGTGCGCCGGGAAAATTTTCGAAGAGCGAGCGCAGCGGCGGCTGCACTTCGAGAATCACCTTTGCGCCACGCGCGGCGAGGAGCGGCACGTAGCGCGCGAACTGCAGGGTGTCACCGAGGCCTTGCTCGGGATGGACAAGGATCGTGCGGCCCGCGGGCGAGTCCTCGCCGCGCCAAAGGGGCAAGCCCAGCTCCCGGCGGAATCTTTTCTGACCGCACTCCCAACGCGCTTCGTAGCCGGGCCAGCCCGCCGCGAAGTTGCCCGCGAGGAGCTGGCAGACCGATTCGTTGAAACGGGCCTGCGCGAGGTCTGGGCGCACCTCCTGCGCGCGGCGATGGCATGCGATGGCTTCGTCGAGCCGGTTCTGCGCTTGATAGGCCGTGCCGAGATTGGTGAGCGCGCTCGCATGGCGCGGATCGATGGCGAGCGCCCGCTCGTAGGAAGCGATGGCTTCACCGAGCCGCCCCTGTGCCTGCTGCACTATTCCCAGATTGCAGTGCGCGTCGGCGTGATCGGGCGCGAGACGGAGCAGTTCGCGATAGGCACCCGTCGCAGCGTCGTGGTGTCCGAGTGCTTCGTGGGCGCGACCGAGCGTGAGCCGCGCGGTCAGCTGCCGCGGATCGACGGCGAGGGCTCGTTCACAGGCCGTCACCGCTTCCTCAGCGTGATTTTGCTCGAGGAGCACAAGCGCGAGATTGGTCCACGCGGCGGGAAACTCCGGCCGCAGTACAAGCGCCGCGCGATAGGCTTCGGCTGCCGCATCTCGCTCGCCGAGGGCCTTGAGCGCCGCGCCGAGACTATTGTGCACCTCGGGAAGATTGTTTTTCAGCCGTAAAGCCTCGCGGTAGGCCGCGACAGCCGCAAGCAGATCGCCGTGGGCGTGAAGGGCGTTGCCGAGATTGCCGTGCACCTCGGCAAAATCGGGCCGCAGCCTCAGCGCGATGCGGTACGCGGCGATGGCTTCGTCATGCCGGCCGAGCGATTGTAGCACGACCGCGAGATTGCAGCAGGCGTCGAGATGATCGGGCTTGAGTGCGAGCGCCTGCGCATGCGCCTCAGTCGCGCGGGCGAAGTTGCGCTGCATCTGGCATGCTGCCCCGAGGAGAAACCACGCCTGCGCGTCGCGTGGATTCGAGCGCACCGCGCGTTCGAAACACGCCTGCGCCTCGGCCGTACGACCGGCTCGCAGCGCAGCTTGGCCGGCGAGGAAGTCGTGGTGGGGGTTTACCATCGAGGACAATTCCGAAGGCTATTCACGCAGCTAGCAACAGCTGTGATTACGCCGATCATCTGAGTCAGAAATTCGATGCAGTTTCAGACTTTCGTTTTGTCCACCGAAGTGCGCATTGCAGTTCGCTTGACTGCGGCAAACTGGCTGACGGATCGACCAAGCACGAGCAGCGAGAGCACCAGCCCGCCGATCAAGAGCTCGCTGTAGTATTTTTCCACGATGTTCAGCTCCGCCTCGTGGATGGATGAGACCCGCTCCACTGAGGCGAGCATCTCTTGTTGCTCCGCGGCAGTGGCGCTTGAGACTTTGACCTGTTGCGTAGCAAGTTCGACCGCACGCCCAAAAGGCAAAAGACTATAGCGCGTCGTCAGTTGCCAAAAGACCAAGGCAACGAACCCCATCGCGAGCAGCAAGCCCGCCAGATCAAAAAGCTTCCGCATTAGGAATATTGGTTCACATCAAACTGCGCGCCTATCGCCTAAGCCGCCGAGCCTAAAAGCCACCGCTCACCGCAGGCTCAGTTTTTCTCATCAAGGTGGAGACGGGCGAGGTCGGCGCGCGCTTCCGCGTCGAGCCCGGCATGCATGAAAACCTCCTGACGCTCCTCTGACGGAAGATGCCGGGTGGACGCATGAATCTGGCGGAGCATGCGCCAGTACAGAAAGCGCGCCACGCAATAACCCACGCCGAGCACCAGAAACCCGCCCAGCAAGCCCGGAAACCCGAAAAACAGATAAGCGCCATGCAGAGCCAAGAGCACGAAGGCCGAAATGAGCGCGATGGTGGATTTCTTCATGGTGGCTCCGACCAGACGATCTCACTGATTTCCGGATCGGACTCGAGGATTTCCCGCAGCGCTTCGAGCAGGCGCGTAAACTGTGGCGTGGCGTCGATCGTGCGGAAGAATTTTCGCACGCGCGGCGAACTGGGGTCGGTAAAGACGAGAAACTGGTCCTCGTCCCCGTTCTGGTGCCCGCAGCACAGGGCCAAAGTAAAGCCGTCGTTTCGAATTGGGAGATAGCATCCCCAATCCTCAATCGCCATCTCCTCTGTCGCGATCCCTCGGTTCTCAAGCTGCCGTGCGAGGTACTCGGTGAGACGACGACCCCACAAACCAAGGTTCATCTGCTGCTCCTCGCCCTCGTAGGGCGGAAACTTCGTCGTCCGGAATTCCACGTGGGTTTTCATGCGGTAATGCCGGGCGGATTTATCTCACGATGCAATCGAAGGCTACGGAAACCGTCGCGAGTCTAGCGCCTGACCACCCAGAGAACCAAAGCCATCTCACCCACCAGCGCCCACCAGAGCCAGATTGAGAGCGATCGATGTCCTTGATCGAGCGGCCGGCTAAGGCGCTGCCGGCTATTCAAGAAATAATCCTCGAGTGGCACGAAGCGCACGAACGCGAGCGTGCCCGCCAGCACAGCAATGAAGGCTTCGAAGCCCATGATCTCCCAAAAGGAAGACCGATTCTCGGCCAACGTGACAAAGCGCCCGGGAGAATGCCGCCCGGGCGCAAGATAGATCTCCCCGCTCACGAGACCCCCAATGACCAAGCCGAGGAAGCCGTCCGCCACGAAGAGTAAGCCCCACATGACCGGACGGCGCGGGACTAACATCTTCACCGGCTGATCCTCTCACCCGCTGCCGATTTGTTCGCTATCACCACGAGCGCGACCACCACCACGCCCGTGATCACGGGCGCGATCATCACCGGCCACGGATGCGCGATCAGCGGCGTGTAGGCGAAGATCGCGTCGTAGATCGAGTGCAGCGCGATGGAGAACCAAAGCGTGCCCGTGAGATGGTAAACGAAGCCGAGCAGCAGACCGATGGTGAACAACTGCAGCACCGAGGCGACGGTGAAGGGCTGCACGCCGTAGTGGTAGAGGACAAAGACAACATTCGAGACCAGCAGGCTCACCCACAGGCCGTAGCGGCGCAGGAGATTTTGCAGAATACCGCGATAGGCTAGCTCCTCCCGGATGCCAACCAGTACACTCGTGGCGGCGAAGAGCGTGCGATCCTCAATCGCTAAGCCCATCCGCCCGCCGAGCACTGGAATGATGAAGATCACTCCTGAGAGAAATGCGGCCCGCGGAATCTTCGCCGGCGTGCCTGCCCGCTGCGTGTAACCGAAAATCCAATACAGCGGGACGATCGACATGACACGCAACACGGACCACGCGACCTCGAGCTCCGATTCAGAACCGTGAAAACCTCCGACGAGCCACCGCACCGCGACGACATAGGCGATTTCGCAGAGAAGGAATCCGAGCCAGAGGACGATCATGCGGATTTTACGCCACCATCAGACAGTGCTTGATCTGGCAGAATACTCGCGCCGGCCGCCGCAGAGGCGTCACTTCTTCCTCACGAGCACCGCGGTGCCGTAGCAGAGCACTTCGACCGCGCCGCCACGCGGCTCGACCGAGGACGCGTCGTAGCGGACGCCGACGATGGCGTTGGCCCCGAGTTCCTGCGCGTGCTTCTCCATCGCGGTGTAGGCCTGGCCGCGGGTCTGCTCGCACATGGTCGTGTACGCGCCGATGGCGCCACCGATGATGTTTTTCAGACCGCCAAGGATGCCTTGGGAAATCGTGGGCGAGCGCACGATGATACCGCGCACCATGCCCTTGTGCTCGACGATTTCATAGCCCGGGATTTCGAAGGTAGTGGAGGAAAGCATAGGATTTCGGGCCAAGAAGAATATAGCGCGTGTGCGGGCAGCGAGTCGAAACGGGGCGTTAGGAATTTATTCTTTCTTTTCCAACTGCCGATCGAACTCGCGCAGGAACTCCGAAAGGTCCCCTTCGATCAAGGGGCGCTTGGTCGAAATGATGTGGGCCAGATAATCGCCAATGGGAATAATGATCAGACCGACCCGAAACCGACGCGGCCCCAGCGCAGACCAACGAAAGAGCGAAACACTGTGCTCAGTGCTCTCTTCCACGCCTTCGGCCGTCAAACGCAGCGAATGCTCGCCGAGCGCCCCCCGCGCATTGCCGACGAAAGCCTGCGCCACGGTCATGCCGACCATCACAGTGATCGTCACGCTGAAGACCATGGCCAAATTCAGAACGACGAAGGCGCATTTGAACCACACGCCGTGGCCGTGCATGGCTGTCGAAGTCCAGGATGCGCCGGCCAGAATCGCGGTCAGCACGGCGATAAAGCCCAGACAAATACGATTCGTGGCCACCGCCCAGAGACGCAGCTTAATCAAATCGAACCGGGTGACGGTGAAGCGGATTTTCATATCAACGCCGACTGTTGCGCGAGAGATGCTGGCTGGCGGGCCGGAGTCAAGCGACCGTCGCGTCCGCTACCGTACAACACGAATAGATAGTCTCCGCTAATCCAATATCCGTGGTCTGGTCAGATTTGATTCGGTCACCGCGGTCGCCGCTTCGCAGCGATCGTCGAGGGGTGCCCCTCTTTCCTTGAACCGGATAAACGATTCACTCTCCATGAAGTCGCTTGAATCCATTGACCCGTTCTCTTGAGCGACTGCTCGGCCGGCCGACGAAGCAAATGCCGGCGGCGTCTCCGGCACCGGAGAGGCCGAGCGATACTGAAGCGATCAAGGAGGCTTGGCCGGCGGGGCATTTCTATTCGCCGATCCCGAGCGTGGAGGATGTCGAGCATGGGTTGAAACGGGAGCGCGATTCACTGCTGGGCATCGATCTGAATCTCGCGGGGCAACAGGAGGTACTCGCCGAATTGGAGGCCGTCTATCCGCAGCTGAGATTTCCGGACACGCGCACCACGGGACGCCGGTACTTTTATCAGAATGGCTCCTTCGGCGCGCTCGATGCGGTTTCGCTCGCGGCGATGGCGCGCAAATTTCAGCCGAGGCGCATCATCGAGGTCGGCTCGGGACACAGCTCCGCGGCGATGCTGGATCTCGTGGACGATGGGATTTTGCGCGACTGCGAACTGCGGTTCATCGATCCCGATTTTTCTCGGCTGAAGGCTCTTCTACTGCCCGGCGATCTGGAGAAAATCTCGCTTACCGAGGCGCGAGTGCAGGATGTGGACGTGGGTGTGTTTCAGACACTGGAGGCGGGCGACATCCTGTTCATCGACTCCTCGCACGTCGCGAAGGTCGGCTCGGATGTGAATCATCTTCTGTTTCGAATCATCCCTGCGCTGAAGCCGGGCGTGGTCGTGCACATCCACGATGTCTTCTCCGCCTTTGAGTATCCAGAAATCTGGTACAAGGAGGGCCGCTACTGGAATGAGCAGTACCTGATCCGGGCGTTCCTGATGTTCAATGCGGAGTTCGAGATCGTGTTTCTCTCGGCGTACATGTTCGACGAGCACAATGCGATCTTCTGCGAGAAAATGCCCGCGACGACCGTGACCGGCGGAGGGCAGCTGTGGATTCGGAGGAAGCCGCGGTGAACGATCGCGGCAGCTCGATGCGAAGGCTGATCGTCGCGCTCGCCTTGTTGTGCGGTGCGGCTCTCCGAAGCGCGACCAAGCCGGAGGCGAGCGAGGCTAATGTGGTGATGCTGCCGCCCATGATCGTGGCGGCGGAAAAGGGTCCGGTCTGGCTTTATGGCGCGGCGGGCGGCCGAGAGTACCTTTCGTCGATTTCTCCGGAAGCAACCGCGTCATCGATCCTGCGGCGGCAGAAAATCGAGGCCATGCTCGCGGATGTGCTGCCCCCTGCCCTGCAGTACCATACGGCGGTCAACGTGACGCTCTTCGTCGAGCGCAAGCTGGCCGCTACCGCCTCGCAGGAATGGGTCGGCAAGATGACCGATGCGCAGTCGAAGAAGGCGATCCCGAAGTTTGACCAATACGGCCGCCAGACCGACCTGCTGCAAAATCGCAGCCTGAAAGTCGCGCACAACATGGAACTGCACGATCGCGACACGACGATCAGTTTCGACGTCGTCGAGAAATCGGGCAGCAGCAACAGCACCGCCTTCACGACCGACTACATCCTGTATCTGATGAAGAATCGCGTGCCGGCGCTCCCGCGCTGGTTCATCGCGGGCTTCGCCTCGTTTGCCCCCGATCTCCGCTTCACGGACAACAGCCTGCACCTGCGCCCGATGCAGTGGATCTCGGGCGCACAGATGGCGACCGCGCGCGAAGATCGCCGCTCGACCGTCGCGCTCGCACCGCTGGACGAGCTGTTTGCGGGGCAGATGTCGGCCGGAGCGCAGGAAGCGGTGGTGCGCAAATTTCAGGCGCAATCGGAACTCTTCCTTCGCTGGGCGTTGACGGCCGACCAGCATGCGCATCGAGCGGCGTTGTGGCGCTTCACGGAGCGCTGTGCGCAGGAAGAGCCAAGCGAAGCGGCGTTTAGGGAGTGCTTCGGTTTCGGCTACGTCGAGGCGGAAGATCGCGTGAGTGCGTTCGTAGCCACGGCGGTCGAACAGGAAATCGTGTTTCCCAAAATCACGCAGAACTTTCAGCCGGCCGGGGTACGGCCCGCGACGGAGGTCGAGATCGCCCGGCTCAAAGGCGATTGGGAGCGCCTCGAGTACCTGCAAGTGAGGCGGATCGCGCCCGATCTCGCCTCCAACTACCTGAACCTCGCGCAGCAAACCCTTCAGCGCGGCATCGACCGTCGCGAAGCCACCTCGGATGCCGACATGGCCAGACTCTTCGAAGTCTGCGGTCTCTGTGATATCGCGACTGATGCACGCGATGTCGCGCGCGAGAATCTCCTGCGCGCCGCGCTCGCGGACGAGATGCGACCAATAGCCGCCTACCAACTGGCCCAGCTGCAACTCGCCGATCGCCTCGACGCGATCCTCGACCAAGCCACCGCTGAACGTGTCGCTCAACAACTGATCCGCGCCAGCCGCCGTCAAACGCTGCCCGAGCTGTACTCACTCCTCGCGAGCATCCTGCTCAATCTTCCCGATCTGACCCCAGTGCAGCTCGCGCCGCTCGAAGAAGGGCTGCGCTGCTTCCCCGGCGACAGCGGACTCTGCTACTGGGCCGCCCGGGCCTTCGTCCGCGTCGGCGACCGCCAACGCGCGGTCGCGCTGATAAATCAGATCGTCCGATCGCCATCGAACGAGACCAACCGCCTTCGGATCGCCGAACTCCGCTCCGACTTGGGTCTCGCTCCGAGGTGAGCGTAGTTTCGCCGCAGTTGTACGCCAAAGGTACTGAAAATCGTAGGAGCGATGGGCTGACACGTTGATGGCCGGGCTTGGAAAGCCCGGCCATCCGTTTTCGCGTCAATGAGAAACCTCCCCCGAGGTCTCTCTGCGTCCATTCGTCCCAATGGACTCACACCCGAAAAATCTGCTGCGACCTCGCCTAGAACCGACCCTCAACGCCGAGGTAGAGCTGCACGCCGAAAAGCTTGCGGTCGACGTGCCGCGCGTACTCCGGGATGACGCCCGCGGCGTCGAACTTCACGGTGTCGCGCGTGCGGTTGAGCACGTTGCGGGCATCGAAGAAGAGACTGTAGCGCCGGCTGAGCTTGAGCGACGTGTTCACGTCGAGCTTCACCTCGCTGGGGTTGTACTGCGAGACGATGGCGGGCTGGCCCTGATAGTTGTACGTCGACTGGCCGCCGAGGTAGCGCTGCTCCACGTACAGGGCGCGGGCGAGGATGCTGAAGCGGGAGTTTTCAAAAGCGATGCCGCCGCTCGCGGTGTTGGACGAGGTGGGCTTCGCGGTGAGCTGCGTCGTCTGCTGCTGCTTGATGTACTGGTGCGAGTACGATGCGAAGACCGTGAAGGACCGCGCGAACTCGCCGAGGAATCCGAGATTCTGGTTCACCTCCAGCTCGTAGCCGGCGGTCTTGGCCGTGCCCTTGCCGTTGACGGCGCTCTGCACGGTGTAGTCGCGATACGTGGTCGGATCGAGACCGTAAGACTCGAGCAGCGGCGCGAACTGCGGATCGGTATTCAGCACCGTGAGTGTCTCGTGAAAATCCCTCGTGTATTTGAGAAATGGAGACACCGCGACTTTGCCCCCGTTGGGCGTGTAGTAGGCGAGTTGAAAATCGTACGAATCGGCGGTCCACGGCTTCAGGTTGGGATTGGAGATCGCGATCGTGCCGCGGCTCGCGGCGTTGGGGTCGGCGTTTTCCGTGATGGAAACGCCGGTCGTACCGCCGGAGGTGAGGACGCCGTTTTCGAAATCGGGCCGGGCGAAGCTGCGATTCCACGAGAGACGCGCGGTGAGGTCCTTCGTGAGGTTGTACGCCGTCGAGGCCATGTACGACGGCTTCTGCGTGACGTGGCCATTGGCCGGCGAGTACGGGATGAAGCGCAGCTGCGAGTACTGGTAGTACGTGCCGCCGGTGGTGCTGCTCGAGACGACATTAGTCGGATACGTGAGGCCGGCGCTCGTGAGCTGCGCGCGCAGCGTGGTGCCCGCGGTCGTGCTCGCGAAGAGATCGCTCGCGGCCTGATCGATGCGCACGCCCTGCGGATGAGTCGCATCGCGATAGATCGTGCCGTCCTTGTTCTTCACGAAGTTCCACGAGCCGTTGTTGCCCGCGGCGTAGCCTTTGCGGGTGGCGGTCTGCTGGCGGATGCCGGTGATCCAGCTGAAGCGATTGGCAAAACCTTTTCCGCTCAGCATGCCGTAGTATTGATTGGACGTTTCGGTGATGGAGCGCTGCTGATTGACGAAGCTCTGGTAGTTATTGCCGAGGTCGGCGTCGCTGTTGCCGTTGAAGTAGCTCGGATTGGCCTGCCAGAGTTTGTAGAGCTTGTAGGTGTCGAGCCACTCCTGACCGGGCAGGCCGAAGCCCGGCGTCTGCCCGCGGTAACCGGCGTCCTGATAGTCCGGCAAGGAAAGCGTCGGTCCGTAGTACGTGAGCTTGTAGCTCGCGCCGAGACCCGAGCGCTTCTCGTGATGCTGCTCGCGGTAGTAGCCGACTTTCGCAGTGGCGTCGATCGGCAGAAACTCGAGCTGGCGCTGCACATCGAGTTTGAAATTCACCTTCTGGTCCATCGATTCGGTCTCGCCGGACTTCGCGGTGATCGTGGGCGCGTTCCAATTTTTCAGCACCGACCAATCGAGCGGGTTGCCCGCTTGATCGTTGAACACGATGCGGCCGGGAATGCTCTCCTTGATGTCGAGAAATGCCATCTGGCCGCCGGTGATCGTGGACTCGAGCTCGGCGAAGTGGCCGTTCTTGAAATCGTGATAGCTACCGCGGGAGCGGGAGGCATTCGCATTGGCGGAGACCTGCCACGGGCCCCGCTTGAACTCGTAGTTGATGTAGCCCGTGTGCGTCGTGCCGTCGCGGTCGCGCGTCGTGACAGTTTGGTTCACCGTTGCGCCGGGGTTGAAGGTGCTGGTCAGCGGCGTGCCATTAACGACGGTGCCAACGGGGAGAAATTTGTACGACGTCATAAACGTCGGGGCCCAGTCCATGAAGTAGCCTTTGCTCGGATTAAACTGCAGGCGGCGCTGCGCATCGACCGCGGTGAAAATACCGAAGGTGTAGGCGAAGGTGAAACGATGCGCCGGCGATGGCTTCCAATCGGCGCGAATCGCGCCCGAGGAGCGCGTAATCTGGTTGGGTGTGTCGATGGCCTGGAAACGCCAGAGTGCAGGATTGTTCAGATCGAGCGCGGCGCCGCTCGCGGAGCGGACGGGAGTGACGATGTTGCCACTCGTGCTCTGCACGAGCGGGCCGCCACCGGGGCGGAGATCGAGCGTGAAGCTCGTGGCGGTGTTCACGTCCTTCGTGCTGTAGTACCAGTCGGAGATGCCTCGGTGGTTTTCGTTGAACGTCTTCGACCAAGCGCCGTTGACCGCGATGCCGAATTTATCGTTCACGGGCATCACGTAGCTCAGCTCCACATTGGGCAGGGTCTTGTAGGTGGCCTTGGTCGCGGGGCCGGGAGTCTTGGAGAAAATCTTGTCGGTGTCCTCGGAGTTGACGTTGACCGAGCCGCGCACGGTGAGCGCGGGCTTCGCGTATTCGAAGGCGGTCTTGCTCACGAGATTGATGGCGCCACCGGGGGAATTGGACGGCATGTCGGGCGTTGGCACCTTGATCACCTCGACGCGCGAAGCGTTGTTGATCGACATCATGTCGAGGCCGATGGACCTCGTGAGCGCGGCCGGCGACGCGTTGGTCAGCGGCACGCCGTCCATCGTGATCGCGGTGAACTCGGAAGCGAAGCCGCGCACCGAGATGCTCGTGGCGTTGTTGTCGGCGGCGTTGAGACCCGTGCCGGTGTAGCCGTAGTCGATCTGCACGCCGGGGATGTATTTCACGAACTCACCGACGTTGCCGTCGGGGATGTGGCCGAAGGCGCCGGCATCGACGACGTTCTTGATCGTGGGTGAGTAGCGCTCCTCGTTGTTAGCGAGCTCGACAGCGTTTTTGAAACGGCGGGCCTCGACGACAAACTCGTCCAGGCGCATAACCCCAGCGGCAGAGAACTCGAAATTTTTGATCACCGCTTCCCCCTCGCCGACCGTGACCGATTGCGTGATGGGCGAGCGAGCCGAGTAGTAAACCTTGAGCGTGAGCGCGCCGGGCCGCACGGAGGAGAAACTGTATTCGCCGATGTCGTTAGTGAGCACTTCGGCACCGGTCTCGACGATGGTGACCCGCGCGCGGCTCAGGTAGACCCCATGCTCGCCGTCGAAGACGCGGCCGGATATTTTCCCACGACCCGCGCGGCTCTCGGGCCGGCCGGTCCCGCTCAGGGAAGCCGCCCGGTCAGCGACCGGACGGCTTGGGACGTTTTTTGATTCTTCGATCGCTTTCTTGGTTTCGATGGCAAGGGAGCCGGTTTTCTCATCCTCGAAGACGCTCAGGTCCGTGCCGGCGAGCATCACGCTCAACGCCTCGCGCACGGAAAACTCGCCTCGCACCGGGCTCGTCTTCACGGAGCCAACGGCTTTCTCGGGAAAAATAATTTCTCGCTGCGCCTGCTTGGCGAAGATCTTCAGCGTCTTGCTCGCCTCGCCAGCGGCGACGTCGAACTTCACCTTCGGCGCCTCGGCCCCCGAGAGAGTCAGCGAAGCGAACAGCAGCGCGAGCGCGAGGAGAGCGAAGGGAAAACCACGGTGCAGCCGAGGTGAAGTTGGGGTATCGAGCATCACTGCGATGAGGTTGGGGTTCGTGCTAGGGATGCACGGCCCACCAAAAATCCTCTAAGGATTTTGAAAGAAATTCATCCGGGATAAAAATTTCATCAGTGGCTGCGGCGGTGCAGTGTGATCACCGAGCCCTCGCGCTTCACCTCGGCGCCGAAGCCGCCCTCGAGCAGCCGCACGAAGCTCTCGATGTTGTCCGAGCGCAGCGTCGCGCTCACTGAGGTGTCGGCGAGTGCGGCGTCGGCGATGACGATGCGGATAGGGGCGTTGCGCCGGTTGAACTCCTCGACGACGGCTGACAGCGGCGTGTTGGTGAAATCGAGCAGGCGCGGGTGCCAGGCGAGCTTCTCCTCGATCTGCTCGGCGGCGATCTTCGTTACGACGAGATCGGCGAGTTGCGGGGTCAGGGGTACAACGGCGCGCTGCCCGGCGTCGACGAGCGGCAAGGAAACGAGTATCGGATTATTGGATACGGGCTCCGTGGCTTCTTTCACGGCGGGCTGCACCTGCACGCGCCCCTCGGTGACGATCAGCTCCAGCGAGCCAGTGTCGCGTCGGACATTAAATGCCGTTCCGACCGCGCGCAGGCTGACATCGCCGACGCTCACGATGAACGGCCGCTGGGGATTTTTCGCGACTTGGAAAGTAGCTTCGCCGCGCTCCAGGCGGACACGCCGCTCGGTCGGAGTGTAGACGACGACGACCTCGGCGTTGCGGTTGAGCTTGATGACCGAGCCGTCCTCCAGCGTGCGCTCCTCGATAGCGGTGATCTGGGCCGCCGGGGCCGATTGCGGACGAGGCACCGCGCCGGGCGGCGGAGGCGTGTAAAGGGTCCAGACAATGGCTACAGCCGCGGCGGCGGCCGCCGCCAGCGGGGCGAACCAGCGCGCATGCTTCAGCCACGGTGAGCGCGGGCGGTGCGAAGGCGCGAGCAGATCGCGGTTGGGCTTCACGCCGTGCTCCGGACGCCAGTCGGCGAGGAGATTCAGCCGCTTCCAATTGGCCCGCTGCTCTTCGAGCGCCTTGGCGTGGCGGATGTCGGCGGCGAGCCATTGCAAAAAGGCGTCCTGCTCCGTGCCCGTGAGCCCGCGCTCCAGCTGCACCGCCCAGCGGGAAGCTGCATCATCGATTTTTTCCGGTGTGCTCATCGGGTGGTCACTCAAAGCGGGCGCGGTGCTTCTTGAAATATTGGCCGATCTTTTTCAGTCCGAGCGCGGACTGGATCTCGACGGTGTGCTCCGCGATGCCCAGCTCGGCGGCGGTTTCCTTCTGTGACAAGCCGTAGATCTTCCGCAGGGTGAGAACCTGCCGGCAACGGGTAGGAAGAGACTGAATCGCATCGGTGAGCATTTCGAGTTCCTGCGCGCGGGCGACGGCCTGAGGCACGTCGACGCCTTCATCCAAGATGCGGGAGCAGTCGATTTCCGCTAACGACTCCACCTGTGCGACCTGCTGATGCCGCAGCCGCATCAGCGCGAGATTGCGCGCGACGGCGAACAAGTAGGCCTTGGGCGAGCGCAGCGAGGCCTCCTCGCTCGCCCGGAGCACGCGCATGAACGCCTCCTGCACGATATCGTCGACGTCGCGGACATTGGAAAACTGGCTCGCGAGCCACGCGCGCAGCATCGCCTCATGCGGCTGCAATTCAGCCGCAAACCATCGGGCGACGTTCGGGTCCTGGGGAGGCATGCGCGGGGTGACGCTCCCCTATTCCGCGTAAATTTCGACCGTGAGCCGACAGAAAAAATCGCCGGCCTCCAAAAAAAGACTTAGGGGAAAAACGTCTCTGCCGCATCTCTGTTCGATCGACTCCGATCGTATTTTAGGGGGTCTCGAAGCAGGCGATTTCCTCTTCCCGCGTGGTTACATCACAGCGGGCAAGCCTGCTCAACGCCGCGAGCGCAGCAACCGGCGGCCGAGAACGAGGACGCCGAGGGCGAGGCCGGTGAGCAGCGCGGTGGTCGCGGGCTCGGGGATAGCGGCGACCGCGATATAGTTGGGGCCGGAGAGGGCGGTGCCCAGGCCGCTGATGAAATTGGGATTAACGGAGGCGCCGCCGAGGGTGTATTCGGCGACATTGCCACCGGTGTTGTTGATGACGAAAAGATCGACGCCATTATACCCGAGGCCGAGACCGTTGGAGAGGCCGCTGACGAGGTTGCTGTTGATGCTCGCGCCGGTCGTCGCATCGAAGGTTTGGATCTGGCCCGTGCCGTTGTTGACCACAAAGAGCGTATTGCCCACGACTGCGATGCCAGACGGGAAACTCAGACCGGTGACGAAGCTGTCATTGATCGTGCCGCCGGAGGTGGTGTACGCGCCGATGGTGAAGTTGCCCGAGTTGACGACGTAGATTGTCGAGCCCGACACCGCGAGGAAGGTCGGGGCATTGAGCCCGGTGATGAGCGCCGAGTTGATCGTGCCGCCGGCGGTCGTGTAGGTGCCGATGCTGTTGCTCCCATTGTTGGCGACGTAGAGCGTGCTGCCGGAGATCTTGATGTCCGAAGGGCCGTTTAACCCGGTAATGAATGCCGCGGAGAGGATCGTGCCCGAGGTCGAGTACTCGCTGATTTGATTATTGTTCGCGACAAAAAGGTTCGCCCCGGAAACCGCCAAACCGGAAGGAGCCGCGAGGCCGGTGATGAACGATGCATTCCCGCCCGAGCCATCGGCATTGTACGAACTCACACTGCCCTGAAAGGGAAACGAAAGGAAAACTTGCGCACGCAGGAGCGAGGGCAACAGGGCAGCACAAAGGACGAAGCCAATGCCAAAGGCACGGCGGAGAATCCGCGGGAAGCTGGAGGACATGCGTCAGGCGTAGTCCGCACATCATGCGACGCCAAGGTAATTGCAGATTGGCGTGCCATATGCACGGGCATCGAGATTCCAAAGTCGCGGCATGCGTATTTCGATACGCTGGAGCAGCTCGACCAGGTCCATTTCAATTCAGGCGCGGGCGAGCTGAGCGAGAGGTGGCGGATACGTTTCGGGGCATAGCAGCGCCGCCGAGCAAGTGCGCCACCGACCGATTTTTTGTCCGCCACTTGCCGGGTGTGGGATGTTGCGCAAGTTGCCGGCCTCCGGTCGCGGGCCCTGGGCACGCGGCGCTGTTTTCTAAATCCCTTTCCTATCTCTCTCATGAAAAAGAAATCTTCGGGCGGTGATGTGGCGGTGGCGGCGGGCGGTACGTTCAAGCTCGGGGGCGATTTGCCGGTGCATCGGCTCGGATTTGGCGCGATGCGCATCACGGGGCCGGGCATCTGGGGGGAGCCGAAGGATCCGGCAGCGGCGCGGCGGGTGCTGCGCAAGGCGGTCGATCTCGGCATCACGTTGATCGACACCGCCGATTCTTATGGGCCCGAGGTGAGCGAGCGGCTGATTGCCGAGGCGCTGCATCCGTATCCAAAGGGACTCGTGATTGCGACCAAGGGCGGACTCACCCGCTCGGGGCCGGACCAGTGGGCACCCGTGGGCCGCCCGGAATATCTGCGGCAGTGCGTCGAGCTGAGCCTGCGCCGCCTGAAGGTCGATTGCATCGATCTTTACCAGCTCCACCGCATCGACCCAAAAGTGCCCGCGGCCGATAGTCTCGGCGCGCTGAAGGAGCTGCAGAAGGCCGGCAAGATCCGCCACATCGGCCTCTCCGAGGTCTCGGTGAAAGAAATCCAAACGGCACAAAAGATCGTCGAGGTCGTGAGCGTGCAGAACCTCTACAACCTTGGCAACCGCCAGAGCGAAGCGGTGCTCGACTACTGCACGAAGCACGAGCTCGGTTTCATCCCGTGGTTTCCGCTCGCAGCGGGCGACATGGCGCGCCCCGGCGGGAAACTCGATCAAGCGGCCAAGCGCCACGGCGTGACCGTCTCGCAGATCGCGCTCGCTTGGCTGCTGCAGAAATCGCCCGTGATGCTCCCGATCCCAGGCACGGCGAGCGTGGAGCATCTCGTCGAAAATGCGGGCGCGGTGGACGTAAAATTGACGGAGAGTGAATGGGACGAGATCAGCGGCACGGGAGCGAAGAAGTAGAGGGTCGGGGCGACGATCGCTGAAGAAATCGATCCGTTTGACGCAAAGATAGCGAAGGCTCGGTGGGTGACGGGAGGTGAAGCCGTTCGCTTTTTACAGGAGCAAACGGAGGAAAGACAGGAGGGGGAAAAGGCAGTTAAGCGCGAAGACGCAAAGGCGGCGAAGATTCGCAAAGAATACCGTTGGGACTGTGCTAACTTTACGGTCTTCGTTTCGCGCGTGCTGGAAAGGATTGGTCGATGTAAAGCGATCGGCGAAGTCAGCCAACAGGCCCGTGAAAAGTTTTCGAGCTAGGCGAAGCGTTTCCAGTTTCCCTCGGAAATGACTTCGACGGCGCCGTCGACCACTTTGAGCGCGGTCTGGTCGTCCATCGCGTAGGCCGGACCGACGATGTCCGCCGCCCAGCGCTCGGCGTGGGCCAGGGTGTTTCCGGGCATCATCTCGTGGTCCAGATGCGGGAAGATGGAGAAGTCGACGACGCCGAGGGTGCGGTCATCGGGCGCGGACGGCCATTGCACGAAGCTCGCGCCGATCCGGGGCGTCATCACCATGCTGCCAGCGCTCATGCCGACCCAGACGGTCTTCGACGTCGACGGCAGCAACTCCGCCAGTCCTGATTCCCGCATCCAATGGCAAAGGTAGGTCGCGTCGCCGCCGTCGACGAGGAGGACATCGGCCTCGCGGACCCATGGGACCCAGCGTTCACAGCCGATGGTGGGCAGCGCGGTGAGTTCGAGAAGGCCGAGCGACTTCCAGCCCAAGCCGCCCATCACGTGCCAAGGAGGCCCGCCGACCACGAAGCCCCGCGCGGTGACCGGTCCGCACACCGGGTGGCCCCATTGCGCCGTCGGGATGCAGAGCGCGCTGGACTCCTCGATCGGCTGGCCGAGCAAATCGACCAGTGCGGCGCGGATGCTCGGGTTGGTGACGCCGCCGGAGGTAAGCAGAAGTTTCATCGCCCTCCCCTATCATCACGCCTGCGGCGGCGCGGCGGTGATGTGGAAGAGGCCCCAGCCGTGGCCGTCGGGATCGACGAAGCTGTGGCTGTACATGAAGCCGAGATCCTCGGGCTTGTCGTAGGTGGTGCCGCCGGCGGCGAGCGCCTTGGCGACGAGTTCATCGACGTGCTCCCGGCTATCGCAGGAAAGCGAGATCAGGACCTCCACGGCCTTGGACGTATCGCACACGGCCTTGGGCGTGAACTCACGGAACTTGGCGTGCGTGGCCAGCATCACCGAGATCGTCTCGCCGATCACGACACAGGCGCCGCCGTCGCCCGAGAACTGCGGATTGAGGGCGTAGCCCAGCGCCTGGAAGAAAGCCTTGGACCGAGCGAGGTCAGCGACGGGTAGGTTGAGGAAGATTTGTTTGTTCATGGGAAGGTGTTTCAACTGCACCAACGAACGACGACGCGGGTTTCGGACAGCGGCGGCACATTTTTGGTGGGCTATTCGCTCAGCGTGACAGGATCAACGGCAGGCCAAAGGCGGCGAAAGCGATCGACAGCATCAGGACAACGACGATCGCAGCGAGATGCTTGTAGGGATGAAATCCGCTGAAGAGCTCAGCCGTTTCAGGCGTAGCGCACAAATAGCGAACGATGACTTTTTCCGGATGAGTGAATCCCCGACTGCGTCTCGATATGGTGGAGCGGAATTGGTGGATGGCCCCGTCGGGCGTGCGAAATTGCACCACCGGATAGGGCGCGCGATGGCGAACGCCGTGCAGTTCTTCGCCGATGATCTCGCCTTCCACTGCGATGCCCCGGCGCGAAAACCGGAGAATGCGCCGCGCCTCGATTGCCGCCATGATCGCAAAAGCGACCGGGGCCACAATCAAGGCGACTGATCCAAAGATCATCCAGAAGCGCAGCATCTTTTCTCGGCTTTAAGCTAACCATGCGCGGCAATCCGCCGCCAGAGTAGACGGTAGTGCGGCGTCGCAGATATCGCGAGGACTCAGGACGGATTCGCTAGCAGCTCGAGCCAGCGTGTCCGCATTTCTGGATCGGGACACGCGGTCAAATGCGCCACGACGGCAGGCGAGCGATGGTGGACAAGCCACAGGTCGATCGAGTCACTCACGTGGCGCATGAAGCCTTTATTCGCGATCGGCCAGAAATCAGCCATGAGGATACAACCCATATCCGGATCGAGGTCGGCCAAGCACTCAAGTGCCCACATCGTTGCCTCGATCTCGCTATCTGAGGGTGCCACTCGGCGCATCGAAGCAATTCGTGAGGCGAGCTCATCGCGTAGAGCGTTTGGGTTCATCGCAGGAGCATTACTCATTCGGCCTTTCATGGCGCATAGACGATCTCACACAAGCTCCGCGTCTTGACGCGTCATGAGTTCCAGCTTCCCTCGTTAAGCCCGACTATAAATGAGACTTCGCCTCGCTCTTGCTGCCTTGTTTTTTGCCGCGGCGGTTTTCGCGGCCGAGCGGCCCAAGGCTCCTGCCGGATATCATTGGAAAGACTTCGAGGAAAACTCCTGTGAAATCCAAGTGCCCGATGGTTGGTTTGAGTCGAAGCGCACTGCGGGTGTGACTAAGGTCGTGCTGATCAGTCCAGTGAAGATCCCTGACGGCCATGGAATCGACACGGGTTTCACGATGAACACGGTCAAATGCCGCTCGCAGGAAAATTGGAAGCATGCGATGGAGCAGGCGGGAAAGATGATGAGCGACGCGCGCGATGCGATCGAGAATCCCGTCGAGTCCAGCATCCAAAACAAGGACGACATGGTGGTCATGATTGTCGAAGGCGAACGGTTCATCGCTGACTCGCCGCACCCAGAGAAGAAGTACCATGTCCGCACAATCGTCCGCGCGTTTCCCAAAGCCGCGACCGTATTCCTCTACTCGTTTGGCGCCCCCGTGGACCAATGGGAGGAAGCCTGGAAAAAGGGTAAAACAATGCTCAACCCGATCTTATTTAGCCTGCCGCCGTGAGGGCGCGCAAAGCGATTGGACGATGAGAACCCGGGCCGCTCTTTTGGTATTTGCGTTGATCGCGACGTGGTGGGTCGCAGCGGAAGAACCGTCGCCGCGCAACGAGAATCACTGCGGACTGAACGATCCAAAGCTCGCGGTCTGCGTGCTCGCGGCGGATTTTTACATCGAGCACAAAGCTTGGCCACTGACTCGCTCCGCGCTGGAGGCGCATTACGTCAAATTCGCCGCGCGGGAGGGCGTCGCGAATGAACTCAAGCCAGAGGATTTTTTCCGACGCTTCAGCCTGCTCGAGCTGCAGCAAAAGCAAGCGACGCTCGTGATCCGGCTGCGCGAAAATACCGAGCAGAGCGTGACCGTGATCATTCTGAAGCCAGGTACGACGCTCGAAGATATCGTGCGGTCAGCGAGTAGCGAATCTGGCAAACGCGGATGAAACAATTTGAGTACGGGTACATTCTTCAACGATACGCCTAACGATGAACCACTTTCTCAAGGTCGCCTCAATTTTTGCCTTTGGCTGCTTCGCAGCGGTTGCCGCTGTGGGAGCAACGTCGCCCGATGCTATGCAAAAGGTTCTCAAGATGTACGGCCTCGATTCAAAGGTGCTTTACCCACGCGAAGCCTTGCGCACGTCTTCACCCCAGAAGGGCGGACTGTATCCGATCAGCGTCGAGGGCGAACCGGGCTTCGAAGTAAACCTCGATCTCGACTACTGGGTGCTCGTGAGCTGGAGCGACAAGCACGACAACGACGTGATTTCGTACATGCTGAACCCGCTCGACGAGCAGTCGGCGCTGAATCTCACGATCGGCAAAGACATGCACGAGCGGTCCGATGCGGCGCTGAGTAAGGATCCGGGATTCAGCGGAATCACTCGAGGCAAGGGACTCGTAGCGGCTCAAAAAGTGGAGTGGCGCAGGTGGTCGGACCAGAACCATCTCTATAGCGATTGCACCGTCGAAGTACCCGCGAGCGACGGACAGCCGAGTTATCGACTCAATGTCTCGATCACTGCAAACAGCCCGGGGCGCCGAACCGCGCTCGAAGGCTGCATGGCGGGTTTGAAGCTGGTGGCGAAAAACCTGAGCAAGACGCAAGAACCTATGGTCGCACCTCAAGCAAAGTCCGCCACCTCAAAGACCACGAAACCGCAGTGAAGATTCACGAGGGCGCGACAACGGGTGAACGGATCAGACATCGGGGCGCAATGCCCTCCCCCAGTTCGGAAATGAAAATATTTCCGCAATACAGTCCATGGAGTCAACAGAGGCAGGGTTGGGGGCTGGCGCTCGGGCGGAGAAATTGATAGAATGGGTGTGCTGGGGTTCTTTGAGAAATTGTCGGATGAAGAAGAGGTAACCACGAAACACACGAAAGGCACGAAAGGGAAAGTTGTCTGCTCGCTTGGCGCTCGCAGCTACGGACGGCGGCGTGAATGAACGGCGGGGTTCTCCTCTATTTCCCGGATATTCTCGGATGTTCTCGGTAGTCTAAAAATTGCGTGCGACAGAAGGGAAGAGGAAAGGCACCTACTCGCTGGCGCTCGTAGCTACGAGCACGGAGGCATAGGCGAGATGCCGATTCCTCCTCTATTTCCCGGCTATTTCCGGGTACGATCGCGTACGAGGTGCGCGCCGAAGGGGAATTTTTGAGAAGCTGGGAACGGGATAGATGAGGGCGAGCGTAGGCATTGGGATGTGCGGAGACTGATTGGGGTTGGGCGGAATCTCCCGCTCGTTCCCGCATAATCCCGGATGTTCTCACGAGGGATCGCGGGGCGAACCGTCAAGGTGCGCAGGGGTCGGTGGGAGGTACTATGATTCGCTACAAAGAAATCGGGTTTGTCGCCTATCCCACCACGGACATCGCGCGGGCGCGGAAATTCTACGAAGGGGCGCTCGGGCTCACGCCGAGTGGGCCGGTGAAAGCGGAGGACAAGTGGCTGGAGTACAACATCGGGGCGGCGGGGACGCTGGGTCTCGGAGAGTCGCCGAACTGGCCGCCGTCGAAGGAGGGTCCATCGGTGGCGCTGGAGGTGGAGGATTTCCCAGCGGCGGTGGAGACGCTGCGGGCAAATGGCGTGGAACTGGTCATGGGGCCCATGGAGACGCCGCGGTGTCACATGGTGGTCTTTCGCGATCCGGACGGGAATCGCTTAACGCTGCATAAGAGAAAGTGACGCGCAGTGCTGGGTGCCCTCCCCCGCTGGGAGTCGCTCGGTGCAAACGACTCAACCGACTTCCGCCCGGGCACCCCACGCCCGCAGCGCCTGCTGCCACCATGGTGGCAGCTTCGCCGGCGAGCGGCGCCAGACTTCGCGGTGCAGCCACTCCATCGAGTCGGCGTCGGAGAGGACGGCGTTCTTTTCCTTCGGTGTGAGTTCATTTGGCCCGAGCGTGAGCAGGCGTTCGCGTTGCCGTTCGAAGTAGCGACGGATGGCGCGCTGCTGACCCGTGCGCCGACGCAGCAGGCAGAGATGGATGGCGTTGATGTACGGATCGAGCACGGCACGCGCGAGGCCGGGCTCGCTGCCGAATACCGCCGGCTCCGCTTCTTCGGCGGCCGCGACGCCTTCATCCGCTTCGACGATTACCGTCGGCGGATCGATTTCCTCCGGCGTGTTGAACCAGCCCTGCCGCCGGGTCCATTCGCCCAGCGAAGGCCGGCTCGTCAGGATCGAAAAGGGAGTCGAAAAGACCAGCGCTACGAGCACCGGGCTCAGCCATGGCAGCAGTTGCGGCGCGAGCAGCGCGAGTCCCACCGTCCACGCAACGCCGACCAGCGTATGCGATCCGTGCACGATCGCCGCTTCGCGCCAGTTGATGCTGCCGTCGGCCGAACGGCGTTGCGAGCCCCACGAGGTCCCTCGTCCGCTTAGGACCCCGAGCACAAAGGTCGAGTGAAACAGCATCAGGATCGGTGCGAGGAAAATGGAGAACAGACACTCCAGCACCACGCTCGTGATCAACCGCACCCCGCCTCCGTACCTAGCCGCACCACCCGGCTCGAGCATGAGATCGATCACCGCGAGGACCTTCGGACCGAAGAGCATCACCACAGTGAAACTGAAGAGCGCAACGGTTTGCGCGCCCGGAGTAACGCCGAGCGTCGTCGCAAATCCCGGTGTCGGCACCCACGTGAGGCCCGTGCGATCGAAGCCCACCATCAGGAGCGAGCCGGTCAGCATGAAGATCAGCCAGAGCAGCGGCAGAAAATACGACGCAATGCCGAGCACCAGATGTACACGACTGATCGGGTGCAGCCCGCGTGCGAAGAGCAGCCACGTGTGCTGCAAATTTCCCTGACACCACCGGCGGTCGCGTTTCGCACTGTCGATCAGCGTCGGTGGACCTTCCTCGTAGCTGCCGCCCACATCAGGCAGCATCCACACTTGCCAACCTGCGCGCAGCATCAGCGCCGCCTCGACGAAATCATGGCTCAAGATTTTCCCGCCGAGCGGCTCCACGCCCGGCAGATTGGGCAGCGACGCATGCTTCATGAATGGCGCGAGGCGGATCGCCGCGTTGTGTCCCCAGTAATTGCCATTGCCCTGCTGCCAGTAGTTGAGCCCCGCTTGGAAAATCGGTCCGTAGACTCGCGTGCCGAATTGCAACACGCGCGCGAAAAGCGTCTCCCCGCGGATCAACGTCGGAGCGGTCTGGACGATACCCACTTGAGGATTTCGATCCAGCAGGCGCACCATCTTCACCAGCGTCTCGCCCGCCATCAGGCTGTCGGCATCGAGCACGATCATGTAGTGATAGCGCCGGCCCCAGCGGCGGCAGAAATCGGCGATGTTGCCCGCCTTCTTGCTCACGCGCACCGAGCGGCGTCGGTAGAAAATCTTGCCGCGCGCATCGAGTTCCTGGCTCAGTTTCACCCAGCCCAGTTCCTCCTGCACCCATTTGTTAGGATCATTCGAATCGCTGAGGATGAAAAAATCGAAGGCCGCGAGCTGCCCCGTCTGCTGGACCGAGCGGTAGATCGCGCGCAGGCCCGCATAGACGCGGTGCGACTCTTCATTGCAGATCGGCAATACGATCGCCGTGCGCCCGAGTGCGACGCTCGCGTCGATTTCGTCTTCGAGCGTGGCTGTCAGTCGTGAGGGATCTCCGCCGCGTCGCCGCGCGACAAATCCGAAGAGCGCCTGCGCCGCGCCAATCGCGGTGAAGGCGAACAACACTACATAGAGTCCGAGCATCACGCCATTCCATCCACGCATCGGCATGCCCCACGTGAGGTCCGCCATGCCGAGCGCCGCGGCCATCGTCGTGGCGACCACGAAGATCAATATGTCCATCCGCCGCCGCGTCACGCGCGCGACATCGTACAATTCGGGGGGATTCATGGCGGCTCAGTTCAAAACCGCACGAGGTAAAACGCCGTGCCGAAGAGCCCCATGCAAAGCGTACAGATCGTGAGCCCGCGAAGCACCGACCATTTCGCGAAGGTCCGCCAAGTCTCGTCCGCAATGTTCGACACGATCCCGAGGTCAATCGGGTTGGGCACCATGCTTGAGAACTCGAAATCTGGCCCCGCCTGTAGATACGTCGCGCGCAATTCGCGGCGCAGTTCCGTCGGCGTTGCATCACCGGCGAGAAGCTCGGCCGGATCGCGCTCGAGCAGCCGGGTATAGAATACGGCGGCGCGACCACGCGCGAAGCGTTGGTCTTGCGTCTCGTCGGTAGATTCCACCAGGTCGTCGATCCAAGTGCGCAGTCGTCGGTCGGTTTCCTCCGCGGCGAGTTCGACTGGATCGCGCTCCGGCGTATCGTCATGCCGGTCCGCTGCGGCCGCCACGATTTCCTGCGTGAGTTGATGGAGCACCACGCGATTCGTCACGCCGTAGCTGCGCAGGCGCAGTTCGACGCGTTCGTACGCGGCGTCCCAGAGTTGCGGATCGATCTGACAGGCGGCTGTGCTCATGGCTCCCAAGAACCGACCCACGTTTCCGTGAGCGGTTTCCCTTCGAGGAGGAGGCGCGCGCGAAGTTCCACCGGGCCGGTTTGATCGGGCGCATCGAAGAGCGCGCCGAGCCGCCACGTGCCGTCCCCATCGTTGCGATAGACACGCTGATGGAGGAGCTTCACGCCCTTTGGCACGCCGATGTCGGCGGTCACCGCGGCGCTGCCGGGAATTTTCTCTAGCTCCGGCGAACCGAAATCGAGGACGAACAGCGAGCGCTTCGGCCGCTGTTCAACTTGCACGGTTTGACGCGTCGCCATCGTCCAGCCGCGCGGACCGCCGAAAAACGCCGCGCCCGTCCACTTCATGCGATAGCCAAACTCCAGCGTGTCGCCCGCCTTCGGCGATTCCAGCGGCGACCAGTAGGCCACGATGTTGTCGGCGTATTCGTTTTTCGTCGGCAGTTCGAGCAGTCGCACTTTGCCCACGGGCCACTGCCCCACGGGCTCCACCCACACACTCGGTCGCCGTTCATAGCGAGCCTCGACATCTTCGTAGCTGCGAAAATCTCGGTCGCGTTGCAAAAGGCCAAAGCCCACCGGTGCCGCCGCAGGAAAATCCGTGAGCCGAAGTCCTGTCGGGTTCGTCAGCGGCCGCCAAAGTCGCACATCACCCTCGGGCGCGATCAGGAGCCCATCGGAATCGTGCACTTCATTGCGAAAATCCCCGAAGCGGCTCGCGGTATTTTCGCCGAACCAAAACATGCTCGTGAGCGGCGCGATGCCGAGATTCGCGACGTCCTTGCGGAAAAACAATTTCGCCTGCACCTGCACCAGCGTCTCCTCGCCCGGCGTTAGGGTGAACTGGTACGCGCCCGTCACACTCGGCCCGTCGAGCAGTCCAAAAAAGGTCAGGCTTTTCGCATCCTTCGCCGGCTTGCCGAGCCAGAACATCACGAAGTCCGGGAACTCCTCCTGCCCCGGTCCACCGCAGTTGATCGCAATGCCGCGCGCCGACATGCCGTAGCGGTGATCCTTGCCGAGAGCCCGGAAGTAGCTCGCGCCGAGAAACGAGATGACTTCGTCCCATTTATCCGGCGCCATCAGCGGATGCATTACGCGAAAGCCCGCGTACTCGAGCGACGGCGGCAGGCGCGCCGCGAAGGGCAGGTCCTGGTAATCAAAGAAAGTCCGCACGAAGGGAATCTGCTGCACATGTGTGCCGGTATATTCCCATATACCGACCGGCACCTGATGCAGACTGCCCGGATGGAAAAACTGGATCTGGAACGGCAGCTTGTCCGCGCGCCACAGCGAGCTGTCCGGCACGAAGCGGATGCGCGAGTAGTCGTCGTACGTCATGTCCCGCAGGAAATCCGGCAGAGAGTTTTTGCGCGGGGCGTAGGGCTTGGCCGCGAGTTTCTTCGCGGCGTCTTCCACGTACGCACGATTGATCTCGATCCGGAGCACCTCCGCTGGGAGCGCCGTGCTGGCGATCGCCAGCCACAGACAGAAAATCTTCATAGCGCACGGATGGACAGGGTTAAGTGCAGCCGGTGCGTCCGGCTCATGCAAAAATCGGACGGCAAATACCCCATGGATGCATGCCGTCTTTTCATTCACTGGATCGAATCCATTCGGCATGCGCGACCTCATTGCATTCTGCCCACCGAAATTCGCCGTTCTTGCAATGTGCATTTGCTTTTTCGCCCTCGATAGAACCTCGAACTGATTCTCAAGCACTTGATTATGTGCCGTTAAAGCCATCTTTGGCCAATTTGGAACGCGCCTCGCTTTGATTGGCGTGCTCCATGTCAGGATGCAATGGAGCCCGGGAAGCGCGGGACTGCTTCACCTATTCCTTGCATCATGCCTCACACTGCTCTCATCGCCTCCGCCAACTCCCGTCTCCACGCCGATGTGATGCTGATTCGCCTCCGTCGCTCCGGCATCGCGTGCAATCAGATCTCCACTTGGTTTCCGCAGCATCACATGCCCAATGCCGCCGCCTGCTGGCTGCCCGTGGGCCGCGCGCACCACGTGCAGATTGGCGGTAAGACCGTCGTCATGGCCGGACCTCTCCACCAGCGCGTGAGCAGCTGCAAGGACGCGAAGTCCGTCATCGCTCTGCTAATGGCATCCGGGCTAGACCGTGCGACGGCCGAGAGCGTCGAAGAGAAAATCGAGCAGGGCCACATTCTCATTTTCGTCGACGCGCACAACGCCGACGAGGCCGCTGTCACGCAGCAGGTCTACGCGCGCAGTTCCGCGGAATTCGTGGCCACCAGCGCGCCTCGCTCCGCCTCGACCGAGCGCACCGCCGCTTCCACGCCGGTCGCGCCTGCAATCGCCGCCTGAGTCACCGCTGTTTTTGCCCACTCTCTTGTCTCTCGTCCCATGAAACCGCTTTCGCGGGAATCGTCCCGCACCTCTCACCGGCTGTCGCACCGCCGCCGGTTAGCGCAGCTTTTAACCACTTCGCGGCAGAGTGTGCAGCTTCTCCTCGTGCAGGCGCGGTGCCTGCGTCGTCGTATCTCTGGCGAGGCCGCCCACTCTACCTTCTGCCACTGCGTCGATGCTCTGGTCAGCCAACTCAAGGCCTCCGTTCGCGCCGTCTCCGCTCGGCTTCATTCGCTCAGCATTCCCCCGGTCGTGCGCAGCGCGGCGGCCCATCTGCATGTTCGCGTCGCCGCCACCATCGATCTCACTTCATTGCCCGCCGATCTGGCCGCGTCGTTGATCGCCGAATTTCAGGCCTGCGGCTCAAAGATTTGCAGCCTCTTCCAGATCGCGCGCGAGGTGCATGATGAGGCCAGCGCGAGCACGGCGTACGTCCTCATGCGCACCCTCGAGAAGCAGACGTGGCTGCTCCGTTCCCACGCCGACGATACCGCGCACCCCTTCCCCTTCATCGCTCGGATGGCCTGAGCCGCTTCTGCGCCCCGCGCATTTACCACCTTCACTCTCATCCAGTCACCCACCGCACTTTCCTTCGACAGCAAGCGCCCGGCCTGCGGATGGTTCTCCACCTCCCGCAGGTTGTGCGTTTGCCGCAGTCATTACCGATACCGCGCAGTCTGTCCATGAGCTCGCTTAAATCCCGGATCTACACCTACGTGATCTCCGTCTGGATCGCGCTCTCCGTCGCGAGCATCGCGCTGGGGGTGATCGTGTGGGCTCGGCTGAACCAGAATTTCGAGGCCTCCTTCACCGGCGCCCGTTTCAAGCTCGCCCTGCAGGAATCCCGCGCGCTCATCCAGGATGCCGAGCTCAGTCAGCGAGGCTATTTGCTCACGGGCAAAGAAAGCTACATCGCCACCTTCGATCAGGACGCGAAGCAGCTCCCGAAAAAATTCGAGGAGCTCGCGCAGCTGGCTGACGGCAATCTCGATCTGCGCAACGAAATCCTCGGCCTGCGCGCCGATATCGAGCTCAAGCTCGACGAGATGCAGCGCACCATCAACGCCCGCCGCAAGGACGGAGCCAATGCCGCGCTGAAGATGGTGCAGGTCGACGACGGTCAGGCCCGCCTGGCCAAGATCCGCCAATCCATCGCGCAGCTCGACCGCCAGCCGAGCGATCTCATGTCGCTCGGCAGCAATCCCACACGCGACGAACTCGGCCGCGCGCTCGCCGCCACGCTCGTCGCCGGTGTGCTGAGCCTCGGCGCCGGTATCCTCGCGCTCTACCTTTCGCGCGTCACTTTCAGGAAAGAGCTCAACGAGCGCGCCCTCGGCGAGCAGGCCGTCCGCGCCGAGCGTGCTGCGCAGGAGAAAAACGCCTTCCTCGCTAGCATGAGCCATGAGATTCGCACGCCGATGAATGCGATCCTCGGCTTCAGCGAGATGCTCGTCGCCGAGCTGCCCCCCGAGGGGAAATTTCACCAGCGGGCCCAAGCCATCCGTGAGAGCGCGCTCTCGCTGCTCCAGTTGATCAACGACATTCTCGATCTCTCCAAGGTCGAGGCCGGCATGCTGGAGCTGCATCCCGAGCCCACCGATCTCGGCGAGGTCAGCACGTTCATGCATACCGTCTTCGCGCAGCAGGCGCTGCGCAAGGGACTGCAGCTCGACTTCGGCTTCGTCGGCGATCCGCCGCCCGCGCTGCTGCTCGATCGGTCACGGTTGCGCCAGATCCTCGTCAACTTGATCGGCAATGCCCTCAAGTTCACGCCCAAGGGCTCCGTCACGATGCGCATCGCGTGGAATTCCAACGCGGAAAATCGCAGCCACGGCACGCTCGTAATCGCGGTCGAGGACACCGGCGTCGGCATTCCGCGCGAAAAGCAGGAGCAAATTTTTCACCCGTTCGTGCAGGTCGACCCGCTCCGGCCAGCCGAGATGCAGGGCTCCGGCCTCGGCTTGAGCATTGTGCGCCGGATTACCGAGCGCATGGGCGGCGAGATCACGGTCGAGAGCGAGATCGGGCGCGGGAGTGTTTTTCGCCTACGCCTGCCGGACATCGCCATCTCGACTCGGCTCCCCGCGCACGCGCGTGCCGACACGATCGAATCTGTTAACTTCGACGATCTCCGCGCCGCCCGCATCCTCGTCGTCGACGACAACAAGCTCAACCGCGACCTCATCGGCAGCATTTTCGAGCTCACCCACCACGAGATTTCGTACGCCTCCAATGGCCGCGAAGCCGTCGAGTGCATTCACACCCAGCATCCCGATGTCGTGCTCATGGACATCCGCATGCCCGAGATGGATGGCCGCACCGCGTTGCAGGAAATCCACCGTACGCCCGGCACCGAGCTGCTGCCCGTCATCGCCGTCACCGCCTCCTCAATGGTCGACGACGAGCACATGCTTCGCCAGTCGTTCGCCGGCTACGTGCGCAAGCCCTTCACGCGGCAGATGCTCTTTCACGAGTTGGCGGCCTTTCTCCCGCGCTGCCCCGAGCGGTCCGCCGCACCGCGCGTAGCCCCCGAGATACACCGTCCCGATACGCCGTCGCTCTTCGAGCTGTGGCCCGACCTCGTGCAATCGCTGCGCTACCTCGAAGCCGTGACTTGGCCGGCGATCCGCAGCAGCGGCGCAGTGAGCGACGTGAAATCATTCGCCCATCAGCTCCTCAGCCTTGCACAATCGCGCGGTTGCCCTCCTTTGCGCCATTATGCCGACGCCCTCAGTCAGGACGCCGACGACTACGCTCTTTCCCGCATTGAAAAACATCTGTCCGATTTCCCGACTTTGATTAAGTCTATCGCCGAGCGCGCTGCGCCCACTGCTGCTGCCTGAGCCATGCAAAACCAACCCGCCCGCCCTGCCCGCCTGCTGGTCGTCGACGACCAGGAGGCCAATCTCAAGATCCTTGGCGATATCTTGGGCCGCTGTGGCTTTGACATCATCCTCGCTGGCGACGGCGAACAAGCCCTCCGCCGTCTCGAACACCGGCCGGTCGATCTTATCCTGCTCGATGTGCTCATGCCCGGCCGCGATGGCTTCGAGACGTGTCAGCTCATCCGCGCCAAGCCCGAGTGGCGCGATATCCCGATCATCTTCCTCTCTGCGGCCGACGACAAGACGCTCATCGTTCGCGCCCTCGAGGTCGGCGGCGTCGACTACGTCACCAAGCCTTTCAATCAGGCCGAACTCCTCTCCCGCGTCCGCACGCACATCACGCTCAAGACCACCCGCGACCGCCTCAGCCAGCTCGCCGAGGACAAGGATGAACTGCTCGGCATCCTCGCGCACGATTTGAAAAATCACTTGGGCGGCATGCAGATGAGCGTGCAGCTCCTCCACGACCGCGCGAAGAAACTCAGCGACACGCGCCTCGAGCGCATGGCCGCCAACATCCACGACTCGACCAACCAGATGCTCGCGTTCGTGCAGGAGTTTCTCGCCAACTCCGCCGCTGACCGCGGTCTCACGTTGAATCTTGAGCCGGTTTGCCTCGGTCAAGCCACCGCCGCCGCTGTGCAGCACTATGCCGAGGCCGCGCGCCGCAAGGGCATCGCCCTTGAGCACGCCACGTCAGACAACGCCACCATCGCCGCCGACCGCAAGGCTCTCGATCAGGTGCTCGATAATCTCATTTCCAACGCGCTCAAATTTTCTCCCGCCGGCACAGCCGTGCGCGTGATCGTCGAGCCCATGCCTCACGGTGGCGCCGTTTGCCAAGTGCAGGATCAGGGCCCCGGCTTCACCGAGGAGGATCGCCTGCACATGTTTCACCGCTACCGCCGCCTGAGTGCACGGCCCACCGCCGGCGAGCCATCCACCGGTCTCGGCCTCAGCATCGTAAAGAAGCTCATGCAGGCCATGGGCGGGGCGATCGAGTGCCGCAGCACGTCGGGCACCGGCGCCACTTTCATTCTCAACCTCCCGCCGCCGAATCCGGCCGCGACCTGACCACTCCACCACCATGGACTTTCTTGTCATCGACGACGATCGCATCTTTCGCGAGGCCACCTGTCTTCTTATCGAAGAAGAGGGCCACTACGCCGAGGGTGTCGCCACACCCGAAGCCGCTCTCGACGCTGTGCGCGAGGGCAAATTCGACGCCGTGTTTCTCGACCTCCATCTCGGTCGGCACAACGGCCTGCAGTTCCTTACTTCCATTCTGAAGCTCCGTCCCGCGCAGCCGATCGTGATGTTCTCCGCGCAGGGCACGATCAAGAACGCCGTGCAAGCCATCCAGCAGGGCGCGGTGGACTTCCTCGAAAAACCGTTCACGCGCGAACAGTTCCATGCCGTGCTCGCGCGTCTGCGCCGCTTCAGCGAACTCGGCCGCAAGATCGAGAGCCTCGAGGAGCAGGTGAAGGAAAGTCAGGCGCAGCAGCCCGAGCCCATTGTCGACTTCGACACGCCCGCGATGAAGGCCGTCATGGAGGTGCTCGTGCGCGCCGCGAAGAGTCCCGCGTCCGTCCTCATCCTCGGCGAGAGCGGCACCGGCAAGAGCGTCGCCGCCCGCGCGCTGCACAATCACAGTCACCTCGCCGAAAAACCCTTCGTCACCGTGAGTTGCCCGTCGCTTACCAAGGAGCTGCTCGAGAGCACGCTCTTCGGTCACGTGCGCGGCTCGTTCACCGGCGCGATGCGTGATCACTGGGGCAAGGTGAAAGCGGCCGACGGCGGCACCTTGTTCCTCGACGAAATCGGCGATCTCCCTCTGGAGATTCAGCCAAAGCTCCTCCGACTCCTGCAGGAGCGCGAGTACGAGCGCGTTGGCGAAACCGTCACGCGCCACGCCGAGGTCCGCATCGTCGCCGCGACGAATCGCGATCTCAAGAAGCGCGTCGAGGAGGGCCATTTCCGCGAGGACCTTTTCTATCGGCTCAATGTCATCACCGTGCAGATGCCGCCGCTCCGTGAACGCCCGCGCGATGTCCTGCGCTTTGCGGAACACTACCTGAAGCACAGCGCCGAACGCTGCGGCCGCGTGATGAAGGGGTTCACGCCCGCCGCCGAGGACCTGCTGCGTCGCTATCCGTGGCCGGGCAATCTCCGCGAACTGCACAACACCATCGAGCGCTCCGTGATCCTCTCTGCCGCCGACCGTGTCGACGCGAAGGACCTGCCGCTGGATCTTCGCCGCACGCCCGACGGCAGCGAGAGCGCCGGCAGCGCCTTCGAGCCGAAGATCGGCGCGATGGTTTCACTCGAAGTACTCGAAGAGCTGCACATCAAACGCGTCATCGAGCACTGCAGCGGTCTCGGCGAAGCGGCCAACGTCCTCGGCATCGATCAGGCCACGCTCTACCGCAAGCGAAAGCGCATGGAAGCCAAGCTCCGCGCGGAAAACGCTGAGACCGCCGCAGCCTCCAGCTCCGCGTCCTGATCGCCGCTGCTTGTTGATGAAATCTTCCGCCCAGAAATTCCCGTCTGCCTCCGCATCTGATCGCGGCGCAAAATCTTCCGCGGGGCTGCAGGCCGCGGCGCTTCCGCCGCAGCCTGCAGCCGGCAATCCCGCTCGCTCTCAGCTACTCTCCGAAACGCTTGCTCAGCTCATCAGTGCCAAGGATCCCGACCGGATTATCCGTGATCTTTTTCCACGCGTCGCTTCGCACTTGGGCGTCGACACGTACTTGAACTTCATGGTGAGCGCCGATGGCGCCGCGCTCGAGTTGCATTCCGCGGCCGGCTTGCCCGAGGAGCAGCTCCGCAAAATGGCTCGCTTGGCCTTCGGCCAATCGATCTGCGGATCTGTCGCGCAGCAAAAGCAGCCGATCGTGGTCTGCGACATCCAGCATTCTGGCGACGAAAAGGCTTCCCTCGTCCGCAGCCTCGGCCTGCAGGCTTATGCCTGCAATCCGCTCCTCGTGGGCGACACGCTTCTTGGCACGCTCTCGTTCGGGAGCCGCACTCGCTCCGTTTTCAATGAGGATGAGCTGGAGTTCATGCGGATGGTTTCTCATTGCGCAGCCGTCGCCCTCGACCGGCTGCGCACTGCCCGCGCGCTGGCGGAGAACGAAGAGCGCGTCCACCAAGCCCTCGCCGCTGCCGGCATGGGCAGCTGGCACGTCGACCTCGCTTCGGGGCTTCGCACCCGCGACGCCAATCTCAACCGCATCCTCGGCTACGACTCAGTCGCCACCACGCTGCCATTTACCGATGGGCCGCAACTCATCCATGCCGAGGACCGCGCGGCCGCGCTCGCTGCTTGGGACCGGGCGGTCGCCACGCTCGGCCTTTATCAGGCCGAGTTTCGCATCGTGCGGCCGGATGGCACGCAGCGCTGGCTCCGCGAGCAGGGCCGCGTGGTGTCCGACAACCACGGCAGAGCCGCCTACGTCACTGGCGTCACGCTCGACATCACCTCACATCGCGCCGCCAATGATGCCGCGTACCGTCTCGCCGCGATCGTCGAGTCGTCTCATGACGCCATTATCAGCAAAAATCTCAACGGCGTCATCCAGAGCTGGAATCGCGGCGCCGAACGCCTGTTCGGCTACACCGCCGCGGAGGCGATCGGCCAGCCGGTGTTCATCCTGATTCCGCCGGAGCGGCACAACGAGGAACCCGGCATTCTCGCTCGAATCCGGGCGGGCGAGCGCATCGAGCACTATGAGACCGTTCGCCGTCACAAGGACGGTCGACTGATTGATGTATCGCTCACGGTGTCGCCGATTCGCGACGCACAAGGCCACGTGATCGGTGCTTCCAAGATCGCTCGCGATATCACGGGAAGCAAACGTACCGAATCCGCCCTGCGCGCGAGCGAAGCGAGGCTTCGCTTCGTCACGGACAACGCACCCGTGCTGCTGGCCCAGCTTGACCTCAGTCATCGGTATACGTTCGCAAACCGTCCGTACGCGCAACGTTACCAGCTCGAAGTCGAGCAGGTCGTCGGCGCACGCATCCCCGAGATTGTGGGCGAGGAGTCGTACAGCATCGCCCTTCCCTATCTCAAACGCGCCTTCGCTGGTGAGACGGTGGAGTTTGAGGTCGAGGTGCCCGTGAAGGGCAGCGGCCCGCGCTGGGTGCACGCCTTCTACAAGCCTGAGCTCTCATCGTCCGGCGAGATCACCGGCGTCATGGCCGTTGCCAACGACATCACCGCCCGCAAACAAACCGAGCGCGAACTGGAACAGGCTCGCGATCAAGCTCTCGCCGCATCGCGCACCAAGGACGAATTTCTCGCCGCGCTTTCGCACGAGCTGCGCACGCCGCTCAGCCCGGTGCTGCTCCTCGCAAGCGACGCCGCGGCCAATCCCGCGCTGCCCGCTGAGGTGCGCGCCGACTTCGACACGATTCGCAAGAACGTCGATCTTGAGGCCCGCCTCATCGACGACTTGCTCGACATCACGCGCATCACGCGTGGCAAGCTTCCGCTGGAGCAGCACAGCGTCGATATCCACGGTGTCCTGCGCGCGGCCCTCGAAACCGTGCGCCCCGAGTTCGAGGCAAAGCGTACGCTCGTCGCCCTCGATTTCGCCGCCGCCGATCCTGTCGTGTGGGGCGATGAGGTCCGGCTGCAGCAGGTGTTTTGGAATCTCCTGAAAAACGCCGCCAAGTTCACGCGCCCCGGCGGCCGAGTCCGCGTGGAGACGCGCACCGACGCGGCGCGCGGTCTCGCGCTCCTGCGCGTGATCGACAACGGCATCGGCATCACGCCGGAAGAGCGCGAGCACATCTTCGAGCCGTTCCGCCAAGGCGAGCACGCCGCCAAGGGGGGCTCGCATGTCTTTGGCGGTCTCGGCCTCGGCCTCGCCATTTCGCGCATGCTCGTCGAGCTCCACTCTGGCCGCATCATCGCCACGAGTGCCGGGCGTGATCGCGGCTCCGAGTTTCTCATCGAGCTGCCGTTGCGCAGCTCCACCGGGCGCGGCGGCAATTCCAGCCCGGCTTGGCCGCTCACCTCTTCGAGCACACTGAGTGTGCCGAAGGCCGCCCCCACCCTGCGCGCCAAGGTCCTGCTCATCGAGGATCACGCGCCCACGCGCAACACGCTCGCGCAGCTCCTTACGCGCCGCCACTTCGAGGTGCTGCCCGCCGCCTCCGCCGCCGAGGCTCGCGCTCTCGCCGCCAGCTCCGATTATCAACTCGTCATCTCCGACATCGGCCTGCCCGACGGCGATGGCTATCAGTTGATGAAGGAGCTGCGCCTCTCGCGCCCCGACCTTTCCGGCATCGCCCTCAGCGGCTACGGCATGGAGGAGGACGTCGCCCGCTCCCATGAAGCCGGCTTCGCCAAGCATTTGATCAAGCCCGTCAATATCGTCGCTCTCGAGCAGGCCATCGCCAGCATCCTGCCCACCACTGCGTCAGCCTCCGTCGGAAAATAATGCCTAACGTCACTTCCATTCAAATTGTTGGCGATCGCGATGTCGCCCATGAGATCGCTCGCGAAGCCGCGAACCGGGCGTTTCCGCTGGCGTTCGTCGTCGAGAGCCGCGATCTCGCCGAGGCTACCGCGCGCGCGACTCCCAATGGGTTTGAGCTGCTTGTGCTGGTATCACCCCAGCCCGGCGAAGCGACCGCCGCTGCCGCCGCGACCGATTCGCGCGGTCTCCTGCGCTGGCCCGTCGTGGTAAGGACCGCTACGCCTATCGCGGACAGTGCGGCCGTATTTAGTGTACTCACATCAGACTGGCGGGCCCCGACCGTGGCACGCGCGCTCGTCACCGCCGCCGCCATGCATGAGCTGCGCTGGGAAAACGCGCGTCTCCGCGGCGATCTCCGCACGATCAGCCGGCGCTTTAATCACGACCTGCGCACCCCGCTCAACTGCATTTGCACCGCCGCCGGCGCGATCAAGGACTCCGCCAGCGAGGCCGATGAGTTGCAGGGCGTCTTCTCTCGCTCGATCACCGACTCTGTCGACGAGGCGGTGCGATTGATCGATCGCATTGGTTTCGTGCTCAAGGCCACCGCCACACCGCAGCCGCTTCAGCACGTCGCCATGGAGGAGATCGTCTGGGGCGCGCAGCAGCGGCTCGAATCGCGTCTCGCCGCCGCCAATCTCAAGCTCGTCCGACCTGACAAATGGCCTTCGGTTCGCGGCGTCCCAGCGTGGCTCGATGTCATCTGGACCAATCTCATCGCCAACAGCATCGCTCACGCCACCGGCGCAACGACCATTCAGCTCGGTTGGGAGCGCTTTGACGCCGAGTATCTTTTCTGGGTGCGCGACGATGGTCCGGGCGTCCGGCCCGACATGCAGCGGCAACTTTTTCACGCCCTCGACCGGCTCAGCGATCTCAATGCACCTCGCGGCATCGGTCTCTCGATCGTCCATCGCCTCGTCGAGTTGCAGAGTGGCCGCTGTGGCTACAATCCCGAGCCCGCTCCGGCCGGATCGTTTTTCTTTACGCTCCACGGGGCGTAAGAACGCTCGGCAGGTCGCCCAACTCCGCCGGGAACCAAGGCTCCCGGCGCGCAATCCATAGTGTTAACCCCTCCTAACTATGGCCTTTGACCGAGACAGTGATCTGCCGGTGCTACAGCCGCACAAGAAAACCACCCAGGTGAATATCTGGATGGTCGTCGGGGTAATCGTGTTTCTGATCCTCGGAGCCGTCGCCGTGGTGCAGTATGGTCTGCACCATCAGCACGCGCCCGTGCCGATCGAGCAGCGGTAGTCAACCGGTGGTGGTTTCTCCGCCCAGCACGGGCAGCACAATGCCCGTGATGTAGGACGAGTCTGCGTCCGACGCGAGGAACACGTAAACCGGCGACAACTCTTCCGGCTGCGCCGGTCGTCCCATCGGGGTGTCTTTGCCGAACTGCGCCACCTGCGCCGCACTCTTACCCGGATCGGATGCGTTCAACGGCGTCCACACCGGCCCGGGCGCGACCGCGTTGACGCGGATGCCGCGGCTCACGAGCTGCAGCGCGAGGCTCTTCGTCAGCGCATTCAATGCCCCTTTCGTCGCCGAGTAATCGAGCAATTGAGGCGAACCGAAAAGTCCGGTTTCCGAACTCGTCACAATGATCGCCGCCCCCGGTTTCAGATGCGGTAGCGCCGCGCGCACGAGGCGAAAATAAGCATACACGTTCGTCTCGAAGGTCAGCGTGAGCTGCTCATCCGAGATTTTTCCTGGCCGCGGTTCGTGTGTCTGATACGCGGCGTTGGAGACGAGGATATCCAGTTTACCGAACTCCCGGATCGTCTCATCGATCACGCGCTCGCAAGCCCCGCGGCGCACGAGATTGATCGGCAGCAGGAGGCAGCGACGTCCCACCGCCTCGACGCACCGGCAGACTTCTGCCGCGTCGTTTTTCTCCTCGGGCAGATGCACGATCGCCACGTCCGCGCCTTCGCGCGCATAGAGAAAGGCCACCGCGCGCCCGATGCCTGAGTCGCCGCCCGTCACGAGCGCCACTTTGCCTTCGAGCTTCCCCGCCGGCCGATAGCGCGGCGCCTGCCAGCGTGGCTCGGGCTCGAGTTTCTTCTCGGTGCCGGGCTTGGCCTGATGTTGTCGCGCAAACGGCAGGCGCGGCTCGGCTTGGATCTGCGGCTTCTGCGCGCGACGTTTCGCGGGTTTCGGGTTTTTCTTTGCAGACATAAAAAAAATCGCCCGCCGATAGACCTATCGACGGGCGAAGAGAGTCACGCGGACTGGGTGACGCGTTGGTTAATTCCAGTGGCCTTCGTAGAAGCGCACTTGGCCGTTCTCCGGCTCCCAGCGAGGCGCGATCCACACTGACGCCGCGGTCGGCGGCACTTCCCAATGACCCGCCATCCAGGCGTAGCGCTGATTCTGCCAGGTCCAATAGCCCGCGACCCACACGTGCGACGACGACGGACGCGCCGGTATCGCCTCAGGCTGCGGCGCGGGCGGCGCCGAGGTGACGATGAAGGTATTCGTGCCCGTCGCGGTCGCGACCGGCACCGCCGTGGCCTGCGTCTGCACCTGCACTTGCGGCGCGGGCGTCACGTAGGTCTGCGTCGATCCGGCGGTCACCATGCCGGGCGTCGCGGTGGGCGGAGGCGGCGGCGGGGCGCTGACGAGATGGGAATCGGGTTCACTGGCGCAGCCGGCGAAGAAGCCGAGCGCACTGATGGCGAGCGAGGAAGCGACGAGGCGCGTCCGGGAAACAATCGAGGATCGGTTGGTATTCATGGCAAAGAATGGGGGCTGAGTTCAGCGGCGGAGTTCTTCGGCCAGTGGGCTTCGGAGGGGTTGCCGCGGCTTTTTTGTACCGTATCGGAACCGTCTTTCCGGTTCCGCTCGGCTATACCTACCGGAAGAATCCCGATGGCTTTGTCGGAATTCTCCCGTCGCCCTCAACGCACGCGCTGCCACAGGCGTTCGTACGCGCCCATGCACTCGCGGAAGCTCGTCGCTCGCGTATCGAGCTCACTCTGCAGCGCAGACAAAAGCACCTTTTCGCTCGTCACCGTGGGCTCCCACAGGAGTAGCGCCAACGCATGGAAGAGCCGCTGCCGCGGATGGCGCGTCAGCTCACCGCGCACGAGCACACGGTGCCGGTCTCGGCGAAAATTGATGAGCGCACTGCGCCAGCGCGGCAACTCCGGGCACTTGTCGATGCCGCCCAGCGCATAGTTTTTCGCCGAGTCGAACGTCACGCCCAGTCGCTGGCTCTCGAGCCAGAACCACACACCGCGCATCACCTCGACGACCTCCGCATAGCTCGCCGCCAGTTCCACGCGAGGCAGCGGCTCGACCACCGGATGCAGTTTGAATTCCACGCCCTTCGCATGCAGCCGCAGCAGCGCGTGGCGCCACGGCAATCGGCTCTCGCGCATGAGCGCGTCCAACCGCCGATGGCGTTCGCGGCAACTCCAGTGATAGCGCTGATGCGCCACCAACACGGCATCGCCGCACGCAAGCGACGCCTTCGCGATGTTGCGCCGGATGAAATCGGCCTCGCTCGGCGGGAGCGCTTCGTTCGCGAGTTTCACCCGGGAAAACAGCAGGCCCGATCCGCGGTTCATCAGCAGGCGCGTCGCCTCCGCGAGTGGTATCTCCGCAGGATTCAGGTGATGCGCGCATGATGTCAGATCGCGGCGGCTGCCCCAGAGCAGGCGATGGCCCGCGAGGAGATCGTAGGAAAACATGCTGACGCTCTGCTGCTGCAGTTCCTCCAGCGAGGTGATCTTGAACTCCACTTCCACGTCCGCGAGGTGCGTGAGGATTTGCCCGAGCACTTCCAGCGAGCGGCCGTAGAGTTTTTCGTTGAGGTGCCGGTTGCCGCGGATCGCGACATAAAACTCGAGATCGTTGTATGGTCGATCGTCCGCCACATCGCGCCACACCCCACCCTCGCCGCGGCCGTAACCGCCGCCGAGGAGGAGCGCCTGCAGTTTCTTCGGCGGCACGAGCCCGCGCACGCCGCTGAGCACGCGCGCACAGGTGCGGGCGAGTTGCCGCTCCAGTGCCGTATCGCCGTCGAGGGTGAAGCGCGCGTCGTTTTGCGCGGCATCGCTCCCGCGGCGCACGTCGTTTTCAACCACGGTGGAGGGAAGGTGCACGGCGCTCATAGGACGTCGTCCACGCGATGCATCTGCCAGCCTGCGCGAAATCCATGCAGTCGCCCGAGGCGCTGTTGCCAGCGTACGCGCACCGCCTCCGGCCACTGCCCGAGTCGTCGGTGTCGCGCACAGTAGCGTAGATCACCTACCGCATCGCGTACCCAGCCTACAGCCGCGTGCGAGGGAGAAAAAGCGCCGGGTTGGCCCGTCCATACATCCGCCAGCGCCCACGCTTCGCCGAAGCTGCGGCGGTACGCTTGCTGCGGCGTGTAGTTGTGCGAGTGCATCACCACCGACTGCGGCCGGTACACGATGAGATAGCCCTGCGCGCGGCACCAGCGGGTGTACTCGTCGTCCTCCGAGTATTGCATCTCCTCACGGAAGCCACGCAGCGCCCAGATGTCGCGGCGCAGTCCGCTGCTCACCATGCTGAAGAAGTGTTCCCACTTCTTCGACTCGCGCTGCGGCCCAAAGCAGCGGTCGTAATCGCGCGCGAAGGGCGCGGTGCAATCCGGCCGGGGAATCTGCCGGCCAAACACCGCCGCCACACTGGGCTCGGCGAGCGCCGACACGAGCGGCCCTAGCCAGTCGGGGCCCTGCGGCGTCGCGTCGGCATTGAGGAAGATCACGCGGTCCGTCGTCGCGAGGCGCATGCCGTCGTTGAGCACGCGGCCCGGCCGATACTCGTGCGGTAACATTTGCACGAAGTGTTTCGGCTGGAACTGACGGATTAGGTCGACTGACCCGTCGCGGGAACCCGAGTCGAATACGATGAGTTCCCACCGGCGGTGGTTCTGCGCGGCGATCGCCGGCAGAGTATCTTTGAGCGCCCAGGCTTCGTTGAAGGAGCGCAACACGATGCTGACAAGTGGCTGGTCCATAGCGGCATCAGGTTAGTCACGGGAATCCGTTTTCCGCGCATGGGGTAAAGCCCGCCTTGCTAGGAGGTATTCACCTACTCAACCGGCGCACGCTTCGTCGGTCGATTTCGGTGCAATGAGTGAATTTCCAGTGTCACTATCCATCGGAATTCTCGCTTGGAACGAAGAGGACTCTATCCGCCCGATGCTCGCGTCGCTTTTCGAGCAATCGATCTTCAGCGAGCTCGCCGCGCAGGGTCGCTCCTGCGAGATCGTCTGCCTCGCTAATGGTTGCACCGACGGCACCGTCGCCGTGACGCGGGAGATTTTCGCCGAGGTTGTCCGCACCCACCCGCATGCCGACGGCATCCGCGCCTGGGTCGCCGACATCCCCGAGCCCGGACGCAACAATGCGTGGAACCGCTTCATGCACGAGCTGAGTGCCGCCGAGGCCAAATACCTCTGTGTAATGGACGCCGACATCCTCTTCGACCAGCCGCACACCATTCGCCGGGTATATCAGGAGCTCGAATCCAATTCACAGCTCGGCGGTGCCTCCGACTGGCCCGTGAAGAACATCGGGCGCAACGGCAAGGCCACCTTCCGCGAAAAGATGTCCGCCGCGACCTCCGAGATGACCGGCACCATCAAGGGCCGCCTCAACGGCATGCTCTACATGCTGCGCGCCGAGGTCGCGCGAAACCTCTATCTACCGCGCGATCTCGTCGCCAACGATGACGGTTTCTTCAAGGCCGCGATCTGCACCGACTTTTTCCAGCGCCCCAGCAATCCCGACCGCGTCGTCTCCGTGCGCGAGGCCACGCACCTCTACGAGCCCTATCTCACACTGCCCGAGATTCTGAAAAACCAGAAGCGCCAGATGATCGGCCAGACGGCCGTGCATGTGCTCATCGGCTACCTGGAAACGCTCCCGCTCGAGCAGCGCCGCGACCTCGCTGAGACGCTCCACGCCAACGAAGTCCGCGATCCCGACTGGCTGAAGAAGCTCATCAACGCACACCTTGCCCGCACGCGCTACTTCTGGCGGCTCTTCCCCGGCATCGTCGGTTTCCGCTGGAAGCGCCTCGGCCAGCTGCGCGGCTGGAAAAAGGTCACGCACTTCCCCGCCGCCGCCGCGGGCTTCGTCGTCACGATGATCGCTTGTTACGAGGCCGCGCGCTTCCTCCGCCGCGGCGTGACCAACTACTGGCCCAAGGCCTCCCGCCAGACTCTTCTTCAGACCGCCCAACTCACCGCCAAAACCGCCAGCTGAAATTTATCATGAGCACCGACACCGTTCCGCAGATCAAAGGTTACTACGATTCCTATTGGACCAACGGCAAGGCCACCTTCTCCGGTGACTTGCAGGGCTACGCCAAGAACTTCCGCCGCTGGATGTCTTCGCGTCTCATCGACCTCGCGCCCAACACGCCCATCCTCGAGGTCGGCTGCGGCGATGGCTCTTTCACGAAGGAGCTGGTGAAATACTCTCCCGATGTCACCGCGATCGACATCAGCGAAAGCCAGATCGAGAACAACCGTCGCCTGTTTGGCGGCATCACTTTCCGCCAGCACGACGTCGCGGAGCCGCTCCCCTTTGCCGACAATTCCTTCGGCGTGATCTGGTGCTCCGAGGTGCTCGAGCATCTCTTCGAGCCCGGCTATGCCGTGCGCGAGATGTACCGCGTGCTGCGCCCGGGCGGCAAATTGCTGATCACCGTGCCCTACCATGGCCGTTTCAAGAATGTGCTCATTGCCCTCTTCAAGTGGGACGAGCACTTCGTGCCGACTAATCCGCACATCCGTTTCTACACGAAGAAGACTCTCGGCAACATGGTCGAGAAGGCCGGCTTCAGCGATGTGCGCTGCGAGACCTGCGGCATGGGCATTCCGATGCGCGATCTCTTCGTCGCGACGAATATCCTGCTGTCCGCGACTAAATCGCCTGACGCGGCATGAAGCTGGGCCACGCGATCGCCCTCCTCCTGATCCCGGTCCTCGGCGTCGCCTTCTCCGTGCTGGCGTGCTGGTGGCAGCGGGCGCGGGACACGCTTTTCGTACTGATGGTCACGCTGGCCGTCTGGGCCGAGCGGCTCGACGTGAACTTTTTCAGCGAAGCGTGGTACCGCGGCACAACGCGTGGCATTCAGGTCTGCCTGTTGCATATCTTCGCCGGCGCCTTGCTCGTAGGATGCCTCGTCGGCCGGCGCGATGAGGGCCGGCGCTGGTTCTGGCCAAAGAGTCTCGGCGTGATGCTGCTCTATTTCTTTTACGCCGCGGTCACCGTCATCGCGTCAGAGCAGAAACTTTTCGGGGCGTTTGAGCTCTCGAAAATGCTGGGCGCAATTCTCGTGTTCGTTTCCTCGGCGATCTATCTCCGCTCGCGCCGCGAGTGGACGATCCTCCTCTACGCGCTCGGTGCCACCGTCGCCTTTGAAGGCGCGTGGGCGATCAAGCAGAAGCTGATCACCCGCCTCGATCGCGTCGCAGGGACGCTCGATCACGCGAACAGCCTCTCCATGTATCTTTGCCTGACGGCGCCTCCCCTCGTCGCGGCCGCCTATGCCGGATGGACTGTCGCTCTGCGGCGGTTTTGCGGTGTATGCGCCGTGCTCGCCGCCGTCGGGCTTCTTCTCACCGTTTCGCGCGCCGGCATTCCGGTCTTCACGTTCGCGGTGCTCGGCACGTTGATTGCCTGCGCCTCATGGAAACTGAGCACGAAAATGATCGTACAGCGACTCGCTCTCGCCGCTGCCGGTGTGGCGCTTGTCGCCGCACTTTGGGCTCCGATCACTCGGCGCTACGCAGAGGCGAGCCTGCAGGAAGAGTATCTCGACGTGCACGTCGACGGTCGCGGCATCTACCTGCGGCTCGCAAAAAACATCGCGAGCGAACACTTCTTCGGCATCGGACTCAATAGCTGGTCCTATCAAGTCAGCCGCACCTATGGTCCGCAGCTCGGTTTCAATTTCGAGGACTACGATTATCTGGTCTCCGTCTACGGCACCGACGATATCGAAAAGGTCTTCGGCGATTCCTACCTCGCCGCGCCAGCCCACAACCTCGCCGCCCTAACGCTCGGCGAGCTCGGCATCCCCGGCCTTCTGATTTTCCTCTTCATGTGGGCCCGGTGGTTCTCGCTCGGCCTGCCATTCTTCTTCGATCCGCGCAGCGATCCAAATCGCATGCTCGGCGTCGGCCTGTTCTTCAGCGTGTGCGGCATCTTCGGCCAAAGCGTCACCGAGTGGGTTTTCCGACAGACTCCGATTCTGCTGACATGCCAGATCCTCCTCGGCGCCCTCGCGAGCCTCGCCGCCGTGCGCTACTCGGAGAAGAAGGCCAAACGCGCCGCCGCCGTCGCAGTCGTTCCCATCGCCGAGCCTGTGCCGTCGATGGCCCTCGCCTCGCAAGGAGTCTGACCATGCGCGTCGCCCACATCCTCCGCAAATACGACGCCGCCGAATGGGGCGGCACTGAGACTGCCATCCTGCAGCTCACGAGCGGCCTCGCGACGCATGGAGTGAACTCCGTCGTTTACGCGCCTCGTCTCGCGAACGCTTCGACCGCCCCCGATCCCCTCGTCTCGCCGCACTGCGATGTGCGCCGCTTCCGCGCGGTCGTGCCGATCATCGGCATCTCCGCCGAGCGCAAGCGGCAGATGGTCGCCGTCGGCGGCAACATTGTCTCGTTCGATCTGCTCACGTCGCTGCGTCATGAGCAGCCACTTGAGATCGTCCACTCGCACGTGCTCGGCCGCATCGGCGCCATCGCCCGCGCCGCTGCCCGCAGTCACGGCGTGCCGTTCGTCCTCAGCGTGCACGGCGGAGCCTACGATCTCCCCACCGACGTCAAAACTCAGCTCAACCGCAACAACTCCGGCGGCTTCGATTGGGGCCGCCCCGTTGGGCTGCTATTGCGCGCGCGTCATCTGTTTTCCGAAGCCGACGCCATCGTTACCTGCAATCCCCGCGAGGCACAGCTGATCTCCGAGCGTCACCCGCAACAGCGCGTCGTCGTGCAGCCGCACGGTGTACCCGCGGCGCTCTTTGCCCGCGACCAACGCGCCGCCGCACGCGCCGCGTTCCCTGAGATCGTTGGCCGAAAAGTCCTGCTCCAGCCCGGCCGTATCGACGATGTGAAGAATCAAGCCTGGGTCGTTGCGCAGGTCGCCGCCCTCGCCCGTCGCCACCCCGATGCGCTCATCGTGTTCGTCGGCGCCGTCACCGATGAGGCTTACGGCAAGGCCCTCCACGCGCGGATCGAGTGCGAGGGTCTTGGTCGACACATTTTTTTTGCCGGCAAGTTGCCCGCCGGCGACCCGCGATTGATCGGTCTCTTTCAGGAAGCGCGCGCCGTGCTGCTGCCCTCTCGTTCGGAGACGTTTGGTCTCGTGATCCTCGAAGCGTGGGCCGCGGGCACGCCGACGATTTCCAGCCGCACCTCGGGCGCGATGTCGCACATCGTCCCCGATGCCAATGGCGCGCTGTTCGATCTCAACCAGCCCGAGATGTTTCACGCCGCCGTCGACCGCGTGCTCCACGAGCCCGAACTCCGCGCCGCGTGGGGCGAAGCCGGTCGAATGCGCGTCGTCGCCGATCACGATGCCGCCGTCCTCGCCGGGCGTCTCGAAAAACTCTACCGCGAACTGCAGGAGGCCAAACATGCACTACGTCATTCTGCGTGACGACGACACCAACGCGCTGACCCCGCCCGCCTGCCTGGAGCGGCTCTATCGTCCCTTTCTCGAGCGCAACCTCCCCGTGAATCTCGCGACGATTCCCGAGGTGCGTACCGACGTGAAAGCCGCCAACGGCCAAGTCGAGGGCTTCATCACCGCCGGCAACCCCGCGCAGGCTCCGCTCATGTCGATCGCGGACAGCCGCGATATCGTCACCTACCTGCAGAGCGAATCCGGCTACCGCATCGTGCATCACGGCTGTCATCACGATCTCTACGAGTTCGGCGCCACTGACCGCGCCGAGTTGGTTCGTCGCCTCGATCACGGTGCGGAGGAATTTCGCAAAGCCGGCTTTGAAAAGCCAAGGGCGTTTGTCGCTCCCTACGACCGTCTCTCGCGCGAAGCCTACGTCGAGACCGCGGCGCGCTTCCCCGTGATCTCCACGGGCTGGTTCGAAGCCGACCGCATCCCTCTGCGTTGGTGGCCGTGCTACGCCAAAAAGAAATTCGAGGGCCGCCCGCATTGGCAAACGCATCGCACGACGCTGCTCAGTCATCCGGGCTGCCTGCTCTCGTTTCACCGGCCCTATTCGGAAATGTTTGCCAACGTCCGCCGCGCCGTCGAAGGCGCCACGCTCACCGTGCTGGTCACCCACTGGTGGGAATATTTCCGTGATCGCCAGGCCGACAATAATTTCATCTCCGTCCTCCACGAAGTGGCGGACTGGCTCGGCTCCGCAAAAGACGTGCGCGTCGTCTCCTTCGACGACGTCGCCAACGGTGCCGTTCCGCTCAATTAGCACGCAGCACGCCGAGTCAGCACCGAGGCTTCGCAGTCCTGCCAGCGCGGAAATGCGCGGCCTACTTTGCGATCCGATTTCTGTGGGCAAGCGTTTCTCAATCGTGCGTCTACTGCACGCACGACAGCTACTCACCCGCTCTTCGATCTGCCCTAGCCTACCGCAGCTTCGGCGGAAACCGGAGCGGTGTTCTCCGCGGCCGCATACTCGGCCTGCTCTACCATCATTTTATACACATGCGGGATCGCGGTGATATCCGCGGGCACGTCTGCGTAGTTCGTCAGCATGCTCGCGTAGCTGTGCGGCGCGTCGGGGTGATAGCCGTGCATTGCGCGAATCGGGCGCTCACCCATGTCGCTCGGCACGATCAGCACGCCTTCCTCAACGAGGAAGATCAGCTCACCGAAATAGCGATCAGGGAAAAGCGCGCCGAGCTCGGCCAGCTCATCATCCGGCATCACGCGTCCCTCGGGCACGGTGCCCAGGCACTCCGTCACGAGGCGACGCGCACGGTCGTTGAAGAACCAGAAACGCGCCATTGTCGAATCGAGCACCACGACGTAGTCCTTGCCGAAGCGGAGATCGAGGGCGTTGAGCTTCGCGCGCAGGTTGAGGTGCTTGTCGCAGTTCGCCATGCCGTGATCGCTGAAGATCGCGAGCTTCACCTCGTCGTAGTGCGCTCCGGCGTGGGCCATCAGCTCCTTGAGCCACGGCTCGTACGCGCGGAGCTTCGCCGGCACGTCGGGCGACTTGTTACCCACGCGGTGCAGTAGCCCGTCGAGATCCGGCCAGTAGAGAAATGCGAAATCGATCTTCTCGCGGTCGATATCGGAAATGAGCGCGTCGAGATTCTGCCGCTCCGTGCGCGCCGGATCGCTCACGTGATACGCGATGCCGCGCTTGCCGAGATGGTCGAAGATGTTCGGCCCGCAGTTCATGCCGCCAGGCTGCAGCGGGCTTTTCTTCTCCGAGAAATCGAACAGCGAGATGTGCTCGAACGGGATGTTGTAGAGATCGAAGTAGCCTTTGAATTTCAGGTACTTCTTGAGCATCTTCGAAAGTCGGTAACGGAAAAAGCGCCGGCTCGTCAGCGCCCGCGGCAGCCAACGCAGCGCGCGCAGCGGCTTGAACGGCGAGTGCACCGGATCGTAGACGAAGTAGCACCAGTTGCGATGCTCCACCGGCCAGCGCCCGGCGAGAATCGACGGCACGCACGCCGAGCTATAGCCAAAAACCGACGTGAGCTTACGCCGCTCCGGCGCAAACTGCTGTGCGAAGGGATCATTCTTGATGATTTCCCAGCCGCAGGCGTCGACGAAAACAAAGAGGGGCAGGCAGCGTTTCATGGCGTTGAAGTGGAGGTGGAGGACTTAGTTGTTGGCGGCTAGCGCCCGCCGCGCCGCTCGAGATCGCGGCACTTTGGCTTCGAGGAGATTGGGCGGATCGGAGACTTCCTCGGTGAGCAATAGGAACGCCTGATCGTCCGTCGCCGACGCTTCGCCGCGGTGGCGCTTCAATTCGTTCACGAGGCGTCCGCGCAATTCCGTCGCGCTGCGGCCGAGGTCGCGATTCGTGTCGAGCCACGCCATCAACCGCGCTTGGCCAAATTCTTCGCCGCGCTCGTTGCGCGCATCGGTGAGTCCGTCCGTATGCAGCAGCACGGTGCCCGGCCGGCCGAGGGTGGCCGTGAGCGAGCGGTACTGAGTATTGGGCAGCACGCCGAGCGGCATGCCCTTGGTGGCGAGCGCGCGCAGCGGCTCACCGCCTTCGGGGGAATAGAGCAGCGGGCAATGGCCCGCACCGGCCGCCGTCACGCGGCGCGTTTTCACATCCACGAGCGCCACCTGCGCCGTGATGAACATGCTCACCGCCGAGAGCTCATCGTAGAGGAGGCTGTTGAGTCGCGTGAGCAGCATCGCTGGCTCATCGAAGCGCGCCGAGAGACCACGCATAAGGCCACGGAGGTTCGTGGCAAACAGCGCCGCCGGCACGCCCTTCCCCATCACGTCCGCGACCATGAGCAGCACCGTGTCGTCGCTCAACGCGAGCGCATCGTAGAAATCGCCGCCGACATCGCCCGCCGCTTGCCAGCCACCGGCGAGGCCAAAGCCCGGGAGTTGCGGCATCATCACCGGCAGCAACGAGCGCTGGATATCGTGTGCGATCTCCAGCTCGTGGGCGAAAATCCGTTTGTGCACCGCTTCTTCGCGATGGCGCATCGCCGACACTTGGATCGCGAGAAATTCGGAAAACGTGTTCACTACCTGCACGTGCATCTCACCGATGTCGAAATCGCCGTGCCGCCGCCCAAGGGCGAGCGTGCCGATGAGCGTGCCACCAAAGGACAACGCGTGCACGAGACCGTTGGCCGTCTCACCTGCCGCGCGCAGCGGTTCGTTAGGCACCGACTCGGCCGCTGCATAGCGCGCCGCCGTGCGGCTCGTGGCCACTTGAGTTTCGAGACTCGCCGCGTGACGCTCGCCGAGGTTTAACGCCAGTGAGCCCGTATCGAGCACCGCATCGGAGCACGCCGCCACCGTGAGCTGTTGTTTGTCGGCGGAAACGAACCGCACCACGTACCAATCCGCGGAGACCAAGTGCAGCAGGTCCGTCAGCAGGCGCTGGGCAAATGCCTCTGCGCTCAGGTCGCCGCCAATATCTTTGCAGTGGCGAAACATCGACGAGAGCGTCTCCGAGCGGAAGCAAAGTTCTCGCGCCATGTTGGCCACGACGTGCTTGGTCTCGGCGAGCTGGCGCTGGCTTTCCTCGATCGTCGTCGACTCGTGGCCGCTGAGCGTCGTCGGCGGAGTCAGACGCTTCTTCCGCATGATGAGGGTATTCTCACCGTTGCCGCGGAGGTAGAGCACCTCGTCCATGAACGAGTCGATGATGAACAGTCCGCGTCCGCGTTCCGATTTCACCACGGGTGCTGACGAGCGCTTGGGCCAGTCAAAGCCTTCGGTGTGATCGGTGACGCGGAGCTCGAGTTGGGTCGCGCTGCAGAGCGCATCGACGAAGGCCTGATGCTCGCGCGCCGCGGCGTCGGCATACTCTACGGCGTTGTTGCAGGCTTCGGCGACGCAGAGTTCGCAGGCAAAGAGGTCCTTGCCGGTGACGCCTTGCTCGGCGAAGAAGCTGCGCACTCTCGCCGCTGCGGCGCGGGCCGAGGGAAGGTCGGCAGAAAACGCCAGACGCATCACTGCCGGCCGGTCTGGTTGCAGCGAGGGTGCAGCCATGGCCTCAGCGATGCACGATCTCGAAGAGCTGCTGCATCTGGGTCAGCTCGAGCAGTTGCTGGATCTCGGGCGTGGGATTGAGCAGGCGCAGGGTCGCACCGCTCGCTTCGCCGGCGGCCCGGTAGAGCGCGAAGAGCGCCCCGAGGCCGCTGCTGTCCATGAAATGCGTCTTGGAAAGATCGACTTCGACGACCGAAGGGGAGTCGGGCAGCGCAGCGCTCACCTCCCGGCGAAACGCATCCGAATTCACCGCGGTGAGTTCGGGGATCTCCGAGATGCTCAGAGTCTGGCTGTCGTTTTGAATTCTCATGTTGAATGCTGGGATGCCTGACAGCTAATCACCTCGTGAGTGTTTAGTTTTCTGCACGATTGAGCCGGGAAATCAGCGCACCAAACACGCTCAGCGGCCCGGAGGAGGCGGTTTCGACTCGCGCGGGCTGGCGGCCAATGCTTTCTGCACTGGAGGTCGGCGCCTTCGAGACGAGTGCGGAGAGGAGGAAGCGATCGGGCACCCGGAGCACTGAATCCGTCTGCCAGTTGATAAGCGTGCTGCCAGAGGCTAGAGAGCGTGTGATCTTGGTCATGCGGCCGACGTACGTGTCGCTGTCCACCACGCTGTCCTCGACCCGCGCACCGACATCGACCACGGCGCGGTCTTCAACAATAGCGCCCGGGCCCACGATGGCCTCGGGTCCGATCGACGCGAGATCGCCGATCCAGCACGGCGCGTGAAGCTGAGCATCGGGCGCGATGCGCGCGCGGCTCCCGACCCACACCTGCGGCTGCACTTCCACCATGCGAACGCGCGCCGGCGAAAGCGCGCGCGGCATCCAGTTACGCAGCGCAGCATACCAGCTCTGGTAGCTCTCAAACAAAGGGTACTCCGGCGCGCCGGGGAGATGCGACAGCGTGATGACGTCGTGGGGCGCCGGCATCCAGGTCGCGATCTTCTCGACGGGGAAACGCGTGATGGCTTCCTCACTCGTCAGCTCGGCGGTGACGCCCATCACTTCAGCGTGCACGCCCCAGCGGCGCCCATCGCCGACGGCGGCCTTTACCTGATCGGCGCGGTCGGCCGCGATAATCGTCACATGCTTCGCCCCGAGGGCGGCAACGTGTTCGATCCAAAGGGTCACAAGGCACTCGCCAAACAGTGGCACAGTGGCGAGCGGACTGGCTTCGGCCAATTGCGGGACTGCGGGCCGGATCGCAGGGCAGATGAGGATGGTTTTCATTAGTACGCCCCCGAGCCGAAGAGGACCGCCGGAACTGTGCGGACAAGGATGCGGACATCCTGCAGCAGGCTCTGACTTTCGATGTAGCGCACGTCGAGGCTGACCTGACCGGGGAAATCGATGTTCGCACGACCGCTCACCTGCCAGATACAGGTGATGCCGGGCTTCACCGCGAGGCGGCGGCGGTCGGCGAGCGAGTAGAGCGCGACCTCGCGCGGCACCGGCGGGCGCGGCCCGACGAGCGACATGTCGCCGATGAACACATTCCAGAACTGCGGCAGCTCATCGAGCGAATAGCGACGGAGGTAGTGGCCGATGCGCGTGATGCGGGGGTCGTTCTTAATCTTGAAGGTCACCCCACCCTGGTGCTGGTTCTCCGCGAGGAGCGCGGCGAGGCGCTGCTCGGCGTCGGGCCGCATCGAGCGGAACTTGTACATCTTGAACTCCCGGCCCCAGCGACCGACGCGCGTCTGGGCAAACAGCGCCGGGCCGCGATCAAGTTTCACCAGCAGCGCGAGTGTGAGCAGCACGGGGCTGATCAATAGGAGCACGAGGCCGCTGACCACGATGTCGACGAGACGTTTGACGGCGTCGGCGCCATGCACCACGACGTGCCACATATAGCGTCGCAGCGTGAGACGCAGGTTGTGCCGCATGATGCCGGTGCCGGTTTCGAAGGAGGCGAAATATCCCATCAGGCGGGGATCGAGTTTCGGTCGGTTCGTAGTCATGGCTTGGATTATTGGAAAATCAGCGCGCGGGGTTGTAGGTTGGCCGTCCGCGCAAAAAGGTCCTCAAGGCCGTCTATGTAGGTGGAGAAGCCGAAGCGTTCCTCGGCGAGACGCCGCCCATTTTCTCCGAGCTGACGGGCCAACGATTTATCGCGTAACAAATCTGTCACACGATCCGCGTACGTCTCGCGGTCCATCCACGGGATGAGATAGCCGTTCACGCCGTCGATCAGCCACTCGCGGATGCCACCGGCATCGAAAGCCACGACCGGCAGACCGCAGCGCATCGCTTCCAGACCCGTCGCGCCAAACGGCTCCGGCCAGAGCGAACTCATCACCGCGAGCGAGGCTTCGCGGTAGAATTTCGCGATCTGCGCCTGCGGGAGAAAGCCCGTGAAGTGTACTTTGGCGCGCAGATCGAGCTCATCGCAGAGGCGCTCGCACGCCGCGCGGTGGCTGCCGTCGCCGATAATGAAGCACTCGTAGTGGCCGGGGACACGCGCCAGCGTTTGCAGCAGCACGTCAACGCCCTTCCCACGGACAATCTGGCCAGCGTAGACGATACGGTTATTGTCGCCGAAGGACGCGGTGTCTTTCGGCGCAGCGGCCCGGGGCACCGGTGCATGCACCTCAATTTGATCGGCAGAAAATCCATTGCGCACGAGTTCGTCGCGCATGTAGCCCGTCGCGACGATGTGGCGGCTGAAGCGGCGGTTGAGCGCGATCTCGCGGCGCTTCGCCCAGTAGCTCACCCAGCGCAGGGGGAATTTCCCCGAGCGATCGCGCACGACCGCGGCACCGCAGGGAAACACACAGAAGAGCGAGGCGCTCCGCGTGCAGATCTTGCGGGAGAGCACGCTATACTTGTAGCCCCGCATGCAGCAGAGGTCGTGATCGTGCACCATCCGCACGACCGGCACTTTCGAAAGGCCGAGGGCCTGCAGCACCGCGGCATCGGCCATCTTGTGAACGAACGCGACGTCGGGCTGGAAAACCGTGAGCGCCGCTTCCGTTGCGTTCTTGGTGTCCGCGTTCAGGGCGAAACGCTCGCCAAACAGTTCTTTCCACTCCTTTTCACCGCGACCGGTCGATGCACCATGGAGCAATCCGACCGTGTGACCGCGGTCGCGTAGCTCGGTGGCGGTGGCGAAGATATTCGTCTCGGCCCCACCGAAAGAGCCCATGCATTCATGGATGAAGAGGAGTCGCATCTGATTCGCTGGTTGGGTGAATGCACGTAAGTGCACCCGCCACTTAGTCAGCGTCCCATGGCATTACGGCGGTGGGTGAACCCCGTATTACCCCTTCGGTGATTGCCCCATAGATCCGACGTTTCGGCCGCATCGGGAAATTCCCCGATAGCCTCAACGGTAGTTTACCGGGGACGGCATACCGGGGACCCCGTCCGCATTTGCCGGAACGCCCCCACCCGCGGGGATACTATGCGGCAGGTAAATTACCCATGCATCACGGTCCTGCTGCACATTCTACCCGGTATTTCCTCCCCGGTTCCCACCTCTTTCACCGGCGGGTAACGCCAGTGTGATCCGTCCTCCTTTCCTCCTCCAACTCAGCTAACCCGAACCACACCTCACCATGCAAACGCTCCCCGCCAAGCCCGCCACACGTTCGCAAGGAACCGAAACGCGCGCGCCGATCGTCTCGGCCGACGACATCGTCAAGGCCCGCCAGCACGCCCGCGAGCAGGCCATCGCGCTCGGCTTTTGCGGAGCCGATGTCACGCTCCTCGCCGCCGCGATCTCCGAGGTGGCGCGCAATATCGTCGATCACGCCGAAGTCGGTGAGATCGTCATGCGAGTGATCGAGACGGGCGACCGTCGCGGCCTGCAAGTGATCGCGCGCGACGAAGGTCCCGGCATCAGCGATGTCCCGCAGGCGATGAGCTACGGCTATTCCAGCCGTCGCGGCATCGGTATGGGCATCCCCGGCGCGAAGTGGTTGATGGACGAATTCGACATCGCCTCCGCCGTCGGCAGCGGCACGACCGTGACGATGGTGAAGTGGCTGCCGCACAATTTCACCGCTCCGCACGCCGCCTGACTGAGCATTCGCGACCTGCGGCATGGCTCCTCCTTCCTCTAGCCTTCCGGTCACGTACCACAGTGCGTTGACCGATCACCTCGCCCATCCGACCGAGGCGACGCTGCAACAGGCCTACGAACTCGGCCGCGCCGCAATGAGTGCGGGCTTGGGCGTCTTCGATGTCATCCGCCTGCACCATCAGGCGCTGCAGGATGGCGCGCTCTCGAAAGACCCGCTGATCGCGGCCAATCGCGCACCGATGCTCGAGGCGTTTTTGCTAGAGGTGCTTTCGCCCTTCGAGGCCGCGCATCGCGGTTTCCGCCGCGCTTGGGAACGGCTCGAACAGCTCAACAACGCCCTCGCCGGCCACAATGAGGCCCTCGCCCTCAGCAACGCCCAGCTCGAAGAAGAGATCACGATGCGCCAGCGCACGGAAACCGAGCTGCGCGAGAGCAAGGATCATTACATGGAGCTTTTCAAAAAGGCTCACGCGATGGAGGAAGCGCTCCGTGAACTTTCCGCCGAGGTTCTCACCGTGCAGGAGGAAGAGCGTAAGCGCATCAGCCGCGAGCTGCACGACGAAATCGGTCAGGCACTGACCGCGGTGAATGTTTCTATTTCCGTCCTGAAAAAGCACGTCGGCTCCAACGCCGCGCTTAAGCAAAAGGTCGCCGAGTCAGAGGAACTGCTGACGCAGTGCATGGAGTCCGTGCACTCGTTTGCCCGAGAGCTGCGGCCGTCGATGCTCGATCATCTTGGCGTGGCCGCGGCTCTCCGCTCGCACATTTCCGTTTTCTCGGAGCGCACCGGCTTGCCCGTAGAACTCGTCCCGCACGACAAGCTCAGCGAAATCCAAGGCCAGCGCGGCGAGGTGATTTTCCGCATCGTGCAGGAAGCGCTCAACAATGTCGTGAAGCACGCGCAGGCCACCAAGGCCAAGGTCGCTTTCGCCACCTCGGGCGACAAACTCACGATGGAAGTCTCCGACAACGGCAAGGCCTTCTCCGTCGAAGAGAAACTCAGCTCCCGCAGCGGCCGGCTCGGCCTCATCGGGATGCAGGAGCGCGTGCGCCTGGTGAACGGCACCTTCGCCATCGACTCCACCGCCGGCCGCGGCACGCGCATCACCGTCGAGATTCCCCTCGAACCGCCGCCCTCCACTTCTGCCCCCGCCAACGCTCAACCCGAAACCAACGACACTCATGAAAATATCCGTATTGCTCGCTGACGATCACAACGTGGTCCGTCAGGGCCTCCGCTCCCTGCTCGCCGCTGAGTCCGACATCGAAGTGGTCGGCGAAGCCGAAAACGGCCGCATGGCCGTGCAGCTCACCCGCACCCTCCAGCCCAGCGTGGTCGTGATGGATATCGCGATGCCGCAGCTCAACGGTCTCGAGGCCACGCGTCAGATCGCGAAGGAGAGCCCGCGCACGAAGGTACTGATCCTCTCCTCCTACAGCGACGACGAGTACGTGCACCAGCTCACCGACGCAGGCGCCTGCGGTTATCTGATCAAGCAGACCGCCGCCAACGATCTCATCAAGGCGATCCACGAGGCCCACCGCGGCAACGCCTACTTCAGCCCGTCGATCTCGAAGCGTCTCCTCGACTACTACCGCGGCACCGCCGTCCGCGGCCAGCCGCTGCGTCGTCGCAGCGAGCAGCTCACCAGCCGCGAGCTCGAGGTGCTCCAGCTCGTCGCCGAGGGCAATGGCAACAAGCAGATAGCGACCGCCCTTTTCCTCAGCGTGAAGACGGTGGAGAAGCACCGCCAGCAGCTCATGAACAAGCTGCACATCCACGAGATTGCCGGCCTCACCCGCTACGCGATCGCGCACGGCGTGATCGAAAACACGCCGCCGATTTCGCAGATCCCCACCGGCGAGCCCGAGGCTGTGCCGAGCCTGCCGGAAGTCGCGCCGGCCTGAGCCGAGCGTCCGATTTAAGTTTAACGATGCCATAGGGCGCGGGCCAAAAGCCCGCGCCTTATTTCGTTTCCTGGGCCGCGACAGCCTTCGCTTTCGTCGACGACAGACCCGACGCGCCCCACGCAACACTGCCGCCCACATGGGCAAAGCCCATGCCCTTCACCTCGGCCTTTTCCAAACCGACGGAGCGCGCAGGCACCGTGAGCTTGATCCAGTTGCCTGCGACCGGCAGGGCGCCCGCGTAGTGGCGGCCGGCAGAATTGTTTTCACCGTAAGTGATCGCGTTGGCACCCCAGTAAACGCGGTGCTCCCAGCTTCCGTCGTTCCACATGAGCATGATCTCGCTCGGCGGATTCACGGGATCGATGCAGACCCACGCGTAGAGCACGTCGCCCTGCCCGATCGTTAGACTGTTGGTCGCACCCGTGAACCAATGCTCAAACACCGCGCCGTTGGCCTGCGTCGCGCGATGCGCGCGTTGTCCCGCCGGTGGCGCAGGTTTCGCGTCGAACCAATCCCACGCCGCCTTGCCGTCGCTCGGCCCTGCGCCCTCGGGTAATGCATTGCCGAACCACGCGATCTCGGGGCTGCTCGATTCCTTGCTCATGGCGGCAAACGCACGTCGCCCATCGGGCCACGTTGCCTCGGCTTCGATCCATTGCGGGCCACTCGATTTTCCCGCCACGCGATAAGTCTCACCGAAGGCCGGCTCCTGATCGCGCGCTTCCCAAACGATGCGGGCGCGCGAAAGGTCTTCGCCGGGCACTTCGAGATGATATTGCGTCGCGCCGTCTTTCGAGGCCGCATCCGCGACGATCTTCGCCGCCGGTGTTTTCCACGCACGGGCGATATCCGGCGTGCGTGCCGCGAGGACGATGGTGGAGAGCAAGCCGCGCGCTTGATTCACCGTGATGAACTCCGTCGTGACATTAAAGGCATCACTCCAGCGATCGTAGAACGCAAACGGTGCGCCCTCGTCGCTGTCACTGGGAAACGACAGGTCGCGCAGCTCCTGCTTGTACACACCCGAGTGCGAATAGCCGGCCTGGATATTGCCGATGGGAATACCCGAGCGCGGCAGTGCACGGCGATCGTTCAGTGAATATTGGTCGACGACCTCGCGCTGACGATTGAGCCCGAGGCCAGTGAGATAAGCGACGTTCGCGGGATTGCAGCCGCCCTCGTAGTTCATCGCGCCGACGAGCGCTTCGAAGTACGCCGGCTTCGGATCGATGAGCCACGCGACCGCGATGTCCGAGGCTTGATCGAGTGAGAAGTACCAGCCACCGCTGCGTGCGGTTTTCGTGGGAATCGGAAACGGCGTCGCGTAGGCGTTTTTCTTCGACCAAGAGAGTGCGTCCTCAGCGGCGGAGATGACCTGGCCCTCGCAGATATTAAGATAGCGTTTGTCGAGTTTCTCCACCGGCAGGCGGCCGCTGCGCGCGGCGAACGCATAGCTGCGAATCGTATTGCCCCACGACTCCGACATGCGCCACCAGCCCCAGCGGAAGCTCGCCGGGTCGGCCGGATTGGGGAACCACGAGAAGAGCTGATCGCGATAGCGAGCCTCGCCCGTCGCGAGGTACAGCTCGCACGCGGCCCACGCCAGCTCGTCGTTGTGCGTGAAGTGATCGCCGTAAAACGTGATCTTCTGGTACGCCCCGTCCTTGCCGTATTTCGCGATGGCCGCGGTGAGAAACTTCCAGCCGAGCTCAGCCTGCTTCAGGTATTTCTCCGCCGCATCAGGGAAATATTTTTTCATCGTCGGCGACGATGCGCACTGCGCGAGCGCGGCGGTCGCAGCCGCGGTGACCGCGGTATTCTTGGGCCAGACGACCTGCGCGTCACCATGATCGGGCAACACGCCCGTCTCATATTCGCGTGTTTTTGGGTAAACGAGAAAGTAGAACCCACCATCCGTGTCTTGCAGCTTTGCGAGAAAGTCAGCCTCCCACTTCGCCTCCTGCAGCACATCGGGGATGCCGTCGCCGCTCTCGGCGATGCCGAGATTGTCGAGCTGGGCGACACCCGGCACCGCATCGAGCGTGAACATCAGGTAGTGCACGAGCGACGTGCTGTTGATCGTGTAGCGACTGTAGTCGCCCGCGTCGTGATGCCCGCCGGTGACGTCCACCGTGCCCTTGCGCACGAAGGGGAAAAGCTGCGTCGCCTCGCTCGTGAGCTTCGGCGCGATCTGCGGCGGATTGTCCGAGCCGGCGACGCCGCCGTAGTCGGCGATCTTTTTCCACGTGAACGAAAATTGCCCGTCGTCCTGTGGCGACGGCACCTGCGCCGGCGCGACGTGACAGGCATCGTGGACGAAGCGCGTGAACGGCATCGCACTCGTCGTGCCGCAACGCTGCTCGTAAAGCCCGAGCGCATACGTGCGCGCGAACGACATCGCCACGCCATCGTCGATGAGAAACGGCAGCGAGACACCAAGCCCAGCGATCTGTAGACGATACTCGCCGGCTGTCTTGAACTCCGAGAAATCCGCCGCGAGCACCTGCTGATACGGCAGCGTCGTGAGTTTGTAGCCGACGTCGGGACGGCGATTCAGTTTTCCTTTAAAGACCTCGTTCCCCGAGCGGGCATCGATCACCGAGAACTCGGTCGCTCCGACCTCCAGTTCGCCCGCGCTGCCAAGATATGCTCCCACCATCGCAATCTTCGGCGACGCCAAAGCGTAGCCCTCTTGGTTGACGTGGATCGCCGGGCTAAGTCGCTGCGGATCGAATTTCGCCGCGAGCTTCACGTCCGGTTTCCAGAGCGACTTCGAAGGATCGAGCACTTCAACCGTGGGCGCAGTCGTACCGGTTATCGGCTGATCGAGCTGCAGATAAATCTCTGTCGCCACCCGCAAATCACGCCGCGCGATCGGCGCATAGGCCACGCGCCGCTTCCAGCCCACGGGCGAAAACTTCGCTTCCTTCCCATCGACCAGCACCCGCAGTCCACGCACGGCGGAGGAGTTCACCACCGAGGCCTGATCGGAAAACCGCCAGCCTGCGATGGGGGCGGGATCGCTCGGCTTCGCGGCGATCTGCGTGAGCTCAAGGATCGTCGGCGTGAGGATGCTCAGCTGGTACTCACCTACTTTGGGCAGATCGAGCGCGTGCTCATCGGGCGCGAGGCGCGACGGCAAAGCAGGCTGGGCCACCGCGAGCAGCGGCAGAAGGAAAAAGAGGAAGACGCGTTTCGGCACGGAGCCACGTTGGACCGATGAATCGCCGTCGTGCGCATGGGGTGAATCACTCCTTTTCCCGACCCGAGCGCGCAAAAGAAAGCCGCCGGGATCTGGAGATCCCGGCGGCCGAGGAGGAGGACTGGAGGTACTCCTGTGCTAGTTGAGCCGACTACTTCGTTGAGCCGACGTTCCGACTAGTTGGAGCCTGCACTGGCTGATGCCTTGCCAGCCGCGTCCCATGTGGCGCGACCGTCAAAAAGGGAGAAGGCCATGCCGTTGACGGTCTTGCCTTCGAGGCCGACCGCACTGGCGGGTACCGTGAGCTTCACCCAGCCGCCCGCGGCGGGGAGATCGCCGGCGCGATAGCGGCCAGCGGTGCCGGCGGTGCCGTACGTGATCTTGTCCGAGCCCCAGAAGGCGCGATGGTCCCAGGAAGAACCGTCGGTCCACATGAGCATGATCTCGGAGGGCTTGTTGGCGGGGTCGATGTAGACCCAGGCGAACATGGTGTCGCCGCTGCTGACTTCCATCGTGGCGGTGGCGCCCGTGAACCAGTGCTCGTGCAGGCCCGACGCGACGTTGGACTGCTGCGCGGACTTGCCGGACTTCACGTTGTCGCCGATCCAGTTCCAGCCGTCGCCGCCATCGGAGCCGGCGGTGCCACCATTGGGGATGGCGTCCTCGACCCACGTCACGACGGGGCTGTTGGCCTGGAAGGTGCCCGAGGCGAAGGCGCGGCGGCCATCCGGCCACTCGATCTCGGCCTCGACCCACTGCGGGCCGGCATTCTTCGGCGAGAGCGTGAACGGCGTGCCGAACGACGGCTCCTGGTCGCGGGCTTCCCACACGATGCGGGCGCCAGTCATATCCTGACCGGGCACGGTGACGGTGAGATTGAGCGGGGTGTTAAGAGCGGCGACAGAGACCGGGAGAGCGATCTGTGCGGGAACGGTCTTCCACGCACGAGAGGCAGACGCAGTCTTTGTCGCTAGAAAGCCAGTGGCCAGCATCGAGCGCGCCTGATTCACGGCCACGTATTCCGTGGTGACGTTGTAGGCATCGCTCCACCGATCGTAGAAGGGATAGGGATTGGTGGAGGCGTTATCGCTCGGGTAAGAGAGTTGGCTTGGCTCCGCGCCGAATAGCGGGAGGTAGTCGAACGCGGCCTGGATGTTGCCGAGCGGGATGCCGGTCGGCGGGAGGACGCGACGATCGTTTTGCGCGTATTGGCTGACGATCTCATGCTGACGCTTCAGGCCGAGGCCCGTGAGGTAGGTGACGTTCAACGGATTGGTGCCAGCCTCGTAGTTCATCGCCGTGAGGAGCACGTCGACGTACGCGGGCTTGGGCTGAATCTGATAGGCGACGGCCACGTCGGAGACCTGGTCGAGCGAGAAGTACCAGCCAGCGGCGTTCACGCGCTTCGTGGCGATCGGGAACGGCGTGCCGTAGGCATTCTTCTGACCCCAGTCGACGACGTCGTCACCGGCGGCGACGATCTGGAGCTCGCACTGCGCGAGGTAGGCGGGATTGAGCGAGCCAGCCGGGAGACGGCCGCTACGGACCGCGAAGGCGTAGGTGCGGATCGCGTTGCCCCAGCACTCGGCCATGCGCCACCAGCCCCAACGGAAGGTGTTCGAATCGGAAGGATTCGGGAACCACTCAAAGAGCTTCTGCTGATACTGCTGGTCGCCGGTGGCGGCGAACATGGCGGCGGCCGCCCAGGCGAGCTCGTCGTCGTGCGTCCAGTGATCGGAGTAGAACGTGAGCTTCTGGTAGGCGCCGGCCTTGCCGTACTTGTTGATGGCGGCGGTGACGAAGTCCCAGCCCTTCTTCGCGGCGGCCATGTAGCGCGCGGCGTCGGCGGGATAGTACTGCTTCATCTGCGGGGAGGAGGCGCACTCGGCGAGCGCAGCGACGGAGGCGGCGGTCACGGAGGTGTTCTTCGGCCAGACGATCTGCTTGTCGCCCTTGTCCGGCATCACGTTGCCCTCGTACTCACGATCCTTCGGATAGAGGAGGAAGTAGAAACCGCCGTCCGCGTCCTGGATCTTCGCGAGGTAGTCGGCTTCCCACTTGGCTTCCTGCAGCACATCGGGGATGCCGTCGCCGCTCTCGGGGATGCCGAGGTTGTCGAGCTTCGCGTCCTTCGTGACGGAATCAGCCGTGAACATCAGGTAGTGCGTGAGCTCGGCGGAGTTGATCGTGTACTTGCTGTAGTCGCCGGCATCGTGGTGGCCGCCCGTGACGTCGAGGGTGCCCTTGTTGATGAAGGGGAAGAGCATGTTGGCTTCGCTCGTGACCTTGGGCGCGATCTGGGCGGGATTGTCCGCACCGGCCTCGGCGCCGTAGCTGGCGATGATCTGCCAGGCGCGGGTGAACTGTGAATCGGACTGCACCGGGACCTGAGCGGGCGCGGTATGGCAGGCATCGTGCTCGAAGCGCGTGTACGGCAGCTTCTCGTCGGCGCCGCAGCGCTGGTGATAGAGGCCGAGCGCGTAGGTGCGGGCGAAGCCCATCGCGATGCCGTCATCGATGACGAACGGGAGCGAGACACCGAGGCCGAAGACCTGCAGGCGATATTCGCCGGGGACCGCGTAGTCGCTGAAGTCGGCCTGGTAGACCTTCTGGTAAGGAGCGGGCGTGGAGTTGTAGCCCGAGTCCGCACGGAGCGTGAGCGCGCCGCGGTAGACCTCAGCACCGGTGGCGGTGTTGATGAGGGCGAAGCCGGCGTTGCCGTTGATGTTCATCTCGCCCATGTCGCCGAGGTAGTAGCCGACCATGGCCTTCTTCGGCATGGAGGGGACGTAGCCTTCCTGGTTCACGTGGATCGCGGGACTGAAGCGCTGGGCGCTGTTGAGCGCGCTGAAGAGCGTGCTGCTTGACCAGAGCGAGCCATCGGGATTCGTGACGGTGACGAGCTGGCCATCCGCGATCGGAGAGCTGAGCGTGAGGTAGAGCGCGTTCTCAACGCGGAGGTCGCGCTGCTGGAGCGGAGCGTAAGCGACGCGGCGTTTGAAGCCGACGGACTGCACGCCGACGGTCTGGCCGTTGACGGTGACGGTGAACTTCGACGTCGCGGGGCGCTGCATGTTGCCGTTGCTGTCAACGAAGTTCCACACGGTCACGGGCGAGCCCGCGGGCTTGAGATTGATAAGCTTGAGCTCGAGCAGGTTCGAGTTGAGGACCTGCAGGAGGTTGTCACCCGGCTGCGCGAGCTGGAGCGTCGTGCCGTTGATGTTGTTGCCGCGGGCGATGGCCGCGAGCTGAGTCGGATCGACGGTGACCGGCGTGGTGGTGTCGGGCACGGTGATGACCGGAGTGGTGACGACCGGCGTCGTGACAACCGGATTGCTCGGGGTCGTGTCCGTCGTCGACGGCGTGGTGGTGACCGGCGGGACAGTGATGACCGGAGTCGTCACGGTGACGGTGCTTACGACGCCCTTGCCGGACTTGTCCCACGTGGCGCGACCGCCGAAGGTGGAGAAGCCCATGCCGGTGATCGTCTTGCCCTCGAGGCCGACCTGCGAGGCGGGCACTTCGAGGCGGACCCACTGGCCGACCGCGGGCAGACCGCCCATGGAGCGACGGCTGTCGGTGCTGTCGGTGCCGTAGGTGATCGAGTTGGCACCCCAGTAAGCGCGGTGCTCCCAGCCATCGGCGTTCCACGCGAGCATCACCTCATCGGGGATGTGCGCGGCATCGAGATAGACGTACGTGAAGAGCACATCGCCGGTGCCGACGGTGAGCTTGTCCTGCGCGTAGTTGAACCAGTGCTCGTGGAGACCCGAAGCGATACCGGATTGGTGCGCGGAAGCGCCCGAGGTCGAGGGGCTGTTGACCCAGCTCCAAGAATCCTTGCCGTCCGACATCGCCTGCGCGCCCGCGGGCACGGCGTCATCGACCCACACGGTGTCGGTCACGACGGTCTGCGTGGTGGTGGTCGTAGCGGGAGTCGTCGGCGTGGTGACGACCGGAGTGGTCGAGCCCGTGGAAGAGGAAGCCGTGGCGGTCTTGCCCGACTTGTCCCACGTGGCGCGGCCGCCGAAGGTGGAGAAGCCCATGCCGGTGACGGTCTTGCCCTCGAGGCCGACCTGCGCGGCCGAGACTTCGAGGCGGACCCACTGGCCCGTGGCGGGCAGCGCGCCCATCGAACGGCGGCTCACCGTGGACTCGGTACCGTAGTTGATCGAGTTGTTGCCCCAGTAAGCGCGGTGCTCCCAACCATCGGAGTTCCACGCGAGCATGATCTCGGTCGGCGTGTTGACCGGATCGAGATAGACGTAGGTGAAGAGCACTTCGCCCGTGCCGACGGCGAGCGCGTCGCCGGCGTAGTTGAAGAAGTGCTCGTGGAGACCGGCGAGATTGGCCGACTGGTGAGCGGCGGTGCCGCCCGCGGGGGACGGAAGCGCCGTCACCCATTTCCAGGAATCCTTGCCATCATCCATCGCGACGGCGCCGGACGGGATCGCATCGTCGACCCAGACCTTGTCGCCCGCGGTGCTCGCCGCAGAGGACGAGGAGGACGAGCTGGTCGAGGCCGCCGGCGTGGCCGCGGAGGCCTTGCCGGTGCGGTCCCACGTGGCGCGACCACCGTACTGGGAGAAGCCCATGCCGGTGATCGTCTTGCCCTCGAGGCCGACCTGCGAGGCCGGCACTTCGAGGCGGACCCACTGGCCCTTCGCGGGCAGCGCGCCCATCGAGCGGCGGCTATTGGTGCCGTCGTTGCCGTAGGTGATCGTGTTGGCGCCCCAATAAGCGCGGTGTTCCCAGCCATCGGCGTTCCACGAGAGCATGAGCTCGGTGGGGACGTTGGCCGGATCGATGAAGACATAGGCGAAGAGAACCTCGCCTTGGTTAACGGACAGTGAATCGCCCGCGTAATTGAAGAAATGCTCGTGCAGTCCGCTGGCGAGGTTCGACTGGTGAGCAAGGCTGCCAAACGCCGGGGTCGGGTTGCTAGAAGTCCAATTCCAGTTATCCCCTCCGGATAGCTGGACCGCGCCCGCGGGCACGGAATCATCAGACCAAACAACCTCTGCGGCGGAACTCTTGCTGGAACCAACAAACCAAACCAACGCCACAGCGAGTGCGGCGAGACGAGCAGTTATTACCTTAATCATACCCGCAGAGCATGCGGTATGGGGGAAAATCCGAGTAGTGGAGTCCGTCTGATTCCCGTGTCAGAATACGGTGCCTACCTGATGTAGGCGTGCTCCTTTCCCCGATGTGGGTGTTTGTCCTACGATCGCAATTAAGCAGCTAACAAATAGCGCTTTGCGTGGCTTAAGAACGTCCTACAGATCAGATGTCTCGGGCGACGTGCACGAGCGAGCCTATCGCAACTACCCCACAATAACGCGAAAAATGCGCCGATTTTTTCGGTATTCTACGGGCTTCGAAAAAACTTCCGTTTTTCGCCCGTCCTCGCGGGAGAAAAAGCCGTAGAAAATAAAAAAGCCGCCGAGCCTCAAACGAGGCCCGGCGGCATGTTAAGTGATTCCTAGATAAGGGATCCGGCGCTTAACGCGACGAGACACTGATACCCACCGAAGTGCCACCACCCGCGGCGTGCGACCCGGCATTGACGCCGATGGTGCGCGCAAAGGTGTCGAGGATCAGATTGGCGTAGCGCTCCAGTGTGCGCATCGGCGTGAAGGGCACGAAGACGATGTCACCCGGCTCCAGCCGCACGTCGGCCGCGCGGGCGTGAATCACGTCATCCACGTTCACGATCGCGATTTGCGGATTCGTGAGCGAACCGCGGAGCACGGCGACATTGCCGAGTAGCGCGCCCGGCGCTGTGCCGCCCGCGAGCGCGATCGACTGCACCAGGCTGAGCGAGCCCGGCATTTTCTGCGAGCGGGGCTGCGCGACCGCACCGAGCACGTAGACTTCCGGTACCTGCGCCGAGGGGAGATAAATGAAATCGTCCGGCTGCAGATAAATATTCTGCGAGAAATCACCGTCGCGCACGAGCTTCTGGAAATCCACCGGCAGCACGCGGCCTTGGCGGATTACGAAGCTATGCGTGAGGTCAGCTGCCTCGGGGCTCGATGCCGTGGGGCTGTTGATGCCGAGATTTGCCGCGAGCGCGGCAAATCGCGAACTCGACGCGAGTCCCCCACCCTGCGCGAGCGCATCGAGCAGCGTCGTCGGACCATTGAGCGTGTACACGCCCGGCGTGCCCACGCGACCGAGGAGCCACACGCGCTGGCTCTCGACCCCGCGCAGTGCGACGGCGACGACGGGCTTTTCGCGCACGTATTTCTGGAGCTCCGTGCTAAGGCGATCGCGTGCCTCGGCGAGCGTCATCCCCCAGACATCGATGCCGGGCAGCAGATAGTAATAGATTTTTCCATCAGGGCCGACCGTGCTCGTCGCGCGCGTCGGGCCATCGCCCACGATCTCAATCTCCAGTTTGTCGCCGGGGCCGAGACGGTAGACATTGTCCGAGGGCTTGAGCCATGCGGCATCGAGCGATTGGGCCGAGGCCACCGCGATCATGCTCGCGGCGACGGGCTCGGACGCGGCGGACTCACCCGTACGAGCGACCGGGATCGGCGCACTCGCGCAACCACTGAGAAAAAACGCGACGACGGCGGGCGCCGCCCAAAATTGAAGGGAAGTTTTCATGGGACGGAGACAGAGGTGTTGCCGGTGGTCTTGGGCCCGAGATGCACGCCGGTCCAGGTGACGACCGCGGCCTCGACGAACGACGACGCCGCGCGATCAAGCAGCTCCTCGACCTTGATCCACGGCCGGTTGTTGATGAAGACGATGTCGCCAGGCTGCAGCGCGAGATTCGCCGCGCTGCCCGTGAGCGCACCCGCGATGTCGACCTTGAAGGCCTGCGGGTGATCGAGCGACCCGCGCACCACCATCACGCGCTCTTTCCACGCGCGATCCGTGAAGCCGCCGCGCCCCGCGATAGCGGAGAGGACATTGGAGTTGGAGTTAAACGGCACCGAACCCGGCGTGCGCACTTCCCCGAGCACGTAGATCGAACTCGCGCCGGCGGCCGGAAAATAAAGGTAGTCATCTGGCTCAATCGCGATGTTCTGCGAGAGATCGCCGTGCATAAATAGCTTTTCGAAATCCACCGGCAGGTGCTTCCCACCGCGGCTGATGAAGGCGTGCGCGAAGTCCGTCGTCTCGACGACCGCGCCCTCCGACATGCCGGTCTCGAAACCGCGCGAGCGCGCCACCGCCTCGATGATTGTCATCGGCCGGTCGAGGGGAAACGTGCCCTTCAACTCGACCGTGCCCATCACATAATATTTTTTGCTGCGAAAAGAAACCGGCGTGACGAACGCCTGCGGCGAACGGCGGAATTTCCCAAGCTCGTCGTTTAGCTTGTCGCGGAATTCGTCGACCGTGAGACCCGCGGCGAGGACGTTCTGCGCCTCGAGATAGGAGACGCGCCCATCGGGCCCGATCGGCACTTCATCGCGGGTCAACTCCGGCTGACCGAAGAGGTGGAAGCTCAGCACATCGCCCGAGCCGAGCGTGAGCTTCTGCTGCCAACCCGAGCGGCGCTTCGAATCAGCCACCGAGAAACTCGCGACCGTATCGCCGCCTGCCACCGTCGGACTCGCTTCCGCCGTGATGGCGGGAGCGGTCTCGGTTTCCGCGGCCATCGCCGAGGGCGGATGCGCGAGGGCTAGGCCCAAGCCCAGCAGCGCGACAAACGCCGAGCTGCCCAGCCAGCGGCTGAAGCGACCGCGGATCGGCATCGCGCGCTCGCGATTCAGCACCGCGCCAACGAGATTGCAGCGCGCGTGGCGCAGCGTCTCGAGTTCGTTGTGCGTCTCAGCCGCGTCGGATTTACCCGCGTCGACGAGCCAGAGGAGATTCGGAATATTTTCCGCGAGCAAAACCGTCTCGGAGACTGAGGCCGGCGGCAGCTCGACGAAGATCACGACGTTCTCGATCGTGCGCCAAAGCTCCAACGCGGACTGCCACTGCTTGCGGCGGTCGAGATTCCATACCCAACCGGGCAACGGGATGTTGACCATCGGCGGGCTGTCGACACCCGAGAGCTTCTGCGTGATTTCTCCGGGCGTGGAGAGGACATTGGCCGTGATCGCTACATCCGCCTCCGAGGCGGGCGTGGGCTCCGGCGGCGGCGGCAATTTCTCGCGGCGCGCAAGTTCGGCGGCGATTGCCGGTGAAGGCCGCGCCGTGATCGTGAGCACGCGGAAGCCGCATGAACTCGCGGCGCTCGCCAGGAGATTGATCCACGTCGTGCGCCCGTCGCCCGTGTGTGCCGAGGTCACGCCGCACACCATGCCGTGATTGGGCGTGAGGCTCAGGTGACTCTGCAGCGCAGTCCACGCGCGGAACGACCACTGCTTCACGTCCGCCTCGGGCATCTTCTTCAGATCGCCGAGCGTCGAGAGCAACGGCAGGCCCGTGACGCGGCGCACATCGGCGCGGGTCTTGATGCGGTTGTCCAAAAACTCGCCGAACAAAATCTGCCCCGCGGAGAGCATCAGGCCGGCGAACGCCCCGAGGATCGCGCACAGTCCGATCTCGAGGCGGTGACCGTGCTCGATCACGCGCGTCGCCGAGGCCGGCATCAGCACGCTGAAGTAGCCCGGAGGCGCATCGCGAAAAGGTGCGATCGCGCGCTGGCGGGCGATGAGCAATGCGCGGCTGTTTTCCAAGGTGCGGAGGCGCTCACCCATCGCGACTTCCTCGGGCGTGATGCGACCGAAGATCTGCGGTGCCGCAGCAGCGGAGTTCGCGCGCGCCTTCGTCGGCGAGTTGGCGGCGGCGGCCGCTGCGCGGCGTTGAGATTCTTCCAGGCTCGCGACGCGCGCCCGCTGCTCGCGGACGAGCGGGTGAGCGTCGGTGTAGCGGGCAGTCAGTTCATCGAGCTGATCGCGCGCGGCCTGCAGGCGTTGCGGTAGGTCGCTTACTACCGCGGGTGTGGTGTCCACTTCCGGCTCGGTCGCCGCGGCGGCCACGGCTCCGGCGGACTCGGCGGGAACCTTGGCGCGAGAGGCTGCGAGCTCGGCTTCAACCGCCGTCAGTTGCTTCGTCACCGAATCGGCGGCCTCCGTGGCTTCCTGCTTCTGGAGCGATTGCGTGTAGGCGATTGCCTCGGTGCTGAATTGATTGACCAGCGCCACCGTGGCGTCGCGATCTTCGCCCTCGGCGGAGACCGAGGCCACATCGTTGTTGCGATCGAGCGTGATCTGCAGGCGCCGCGCGAGAGTCTTGGCGGGGACTGCGGGCTGCTGCATGGCGCCGACCTTTTCGTAGAGGCTCGGCGACTGGAGCATCAACACGAGGCTGGGCGCCGAGATGTCGCGGGGATGATAGGCGTCGTCGATCGCGGTCGGCGCGTAGTGGATCAGTTGTGCCGAGACCGTGTAGCTCCGATGCCAGATGAGGCGGGCAACCCAGCCTCCGGCGAGCGCGAGCAGGAGGGTCGTACAAGCGACCCATGGCCAGCGGCGCAGCCAGAAATCAAGTGCCGCCCAAGTGTCAAACGGAGCGGGTGTAGTGGAGCGAACGGTCATTTCATTCATTGGAAAACCCGTGCAAGGTGCCGGATGCCACATGGACGCGTATCCCCGCCTTGTGCTCCCGCAGAGAGCTGGGGTCTGGACCTACTTCAAAGATTCAAACGACCCTACGCCCATCTCATGTGCCCGGTGCACCACTAGGTTATGCTGAAACGCATAGTGAATCAGCTCCGCGTTGTGCTTGAGGCCCATCTTCTCCAAGAGCCGCGTGCGATACGTGCTCACGGTCTTCACGCTGAGAGAAAGTTCCTTGGCGATGATGCCCACCGGCTTGCCCGACGCGATCATGCGGAGAATGAGAAACTCGCGATCCGAGAGCCGCTCGTGCGGCATCGCCTGCACGTCGTTGGCGAGGATGCCCGCCATCTTTTCCGCGAGGGTCGGGCTGACGTAACGTCCACCCGCCATCGCCTTTTTCAACGCGCCAACAAGTTCCGCCGGCGCGCTCTCTTTCGTCATGTAGCCCGAAGCCCCGGCGGTGATGAGGCGCACGGCAAACTGGTCCTCAGGATGCATCGAGAGCATAACCACGGGGAGGCTCGGCCGCGTCTGTTTGATTTCTTTTAGCACCTCCAAGCCGCTGCGGCCGGGCATGGAAATATCGAGGACCACGGCGTCCCAATGTTCCTTCCACACGCGCTCCAACGCCTCCTGCCCATTCGAGGCCTCACCAAACGCCGCGCGCGGAAAGGCATCGGTGAGGATCTGCTTGATCCCCTGCCGCACCACGGCGTGATCGTCTGCGACAAGAATTTTCATGCGGGCACTGCCGTCTCATGTGGCATCGCGACTGACGCAGGTGCCGTCGCCGGGGTCTCGGCAGGAGATTGAGCGATAGGGAGACGCGTGGTCACGGTGGTGCCAAACGACGGAAGCCCAAAAAAGAAGACTTCGCCACCCACCTGCGACGCGCGCTCCTTCATGCCGATGAGGCCGATGGAACGGGTCGTGATATCACGCTCGGCGATACCTCGGCCATTGTCGCGCACCGTCAACACAAGTGCGCCTTCGCTTTGCGTGAGGCGCACCTGCACCCGCGACGCCTTGGCGTGGCGGATGATGTTGGTGAGCGTTTCCTGAAAAATGCGGAAGCACACCGTCGAGAGATGACTGCTCCACGGGGTTGTGTGCACATCCGTGGAGAACTCGCACTTGATACCGGTGCGCTGCTGAAAATCTGCCGCCTGCCATTCGATCGCGGCCACGAGCCCGAGCGAGTCGAGGATGCCCGGTCGCAGCTCCGTGGCAATGCGCCGTACGGTGTGAATCGTCGCATCGATCTGGCCGATCATGCCCTTGATCTTGCGCTGGAGCGCGACTGAGCCGCGCAGCTTGCCCGAGACCCAGGAGAGATCGAGTTTCAGCCCCGTCATCGCCTGCCCGAGTTCGTCGTGCACTTCTCGCGCAATCTTGGTCCGTTCCTCTTCGCGCACGGATTGGAGGTGAGCCGTGAGCGCGCGAAGCTGTTCGTGAGAAGTGCGGAATTTTTCCTCCGCGAGCTCACGTTCACGCCGATCATCGGCCTCACGGAGTGCACGGCGCACGGATGGCCCGAGGCGCGCGAGGTGCGTCTTCAGTACGTAGTCCGTCGCGCCGAGCTTTAGCATTTCAATCGCGACCTCTTCACCCAGTACGCCCGTGACGAAAATAAAAGGCACCGTCGGCACCGCCTTCTGCGCGATCTCAAGCGCCTGCACGCCATCGAAACCGGGCAGCGAGTAATCCGAGAGGATGAGGCTCGGCGCGCTGCGCTTCAGCTCGCGTTCGAATGCATCGCGCGTGTCGACCACGACAAATTCAAACTCCAGCCCCGCTTCCTTGAGCGTATGTTTTGTCAGCTCTACTTGAGGTTCGCTGTCCTCGAGCAGCAAAATCCGCAGCCCGCCGCTCGCCCCGGAGCCCGCGGGCCACTCCTGCGACGCACGGCGAGTTTCCGCCGGCGGGGGGAGATCGACGTGCTCTGGGGTGGGCGTCATACAAATGTCCCGGCGTGGTTCATTCATGGTGAGGTCGGCCCACGGACACTCGCGGGGCACGATTCATAGTAAGCCAGAACTCGCCCAATGTTCGCACAAAGCTGGTGAACTGTTGGTAGTTCATCGGCTTCACCACGAAGGCGTTCGCCCCAAGTTCGTAGCTTTGCTGGAGCTTCAGGTCGTTCGGCGAACCCGCCAGCACCACGACCGGCAAATGGCGAATTGCCCAGTCGGCCTTGATTTCGCGCAGCAGTTCCAAGCCATCCATGCGCGGCATTTCTAGATCGATAAACAACACGGCCGGGGCGTGCGTCTCGCGTCCATCGAAGCGACCACGACCATGCAAATAATCGAGCGCCTCTTCGCCATTACTCACCCATTCCAGCCGCATCGCACCGCCCCGCGACTCCATGATCGTCTGGATCAGATGCGCTGTGTTCGCATCGTCCTCCACGAGCAGGGCGTAGGGTTCGGTGTTCATACGGTTCCTTTCTCGGGGAGGGAAAATGAGAATTCCGCCCCGGCTCCCGGTACGCTCTCCGCCCACATGCGGCCGCCGTGCCTTTGGATGATGCGCCGCGCGCGCGAGAGGCCCACCCCGCTGCCCTCGAACTCCGACATGGCATGCAGTCGCTGGAAAACGCCAAAGAGTTTTTCTCGGTACTTCGTGTCAAAGCCGACGCCGTTGTCGCGCACCGTCACGATCACTTCATTCGTTTCGCGGCGCGCGCCGATTTGGATGCGAGCCTCCTCGCGGGGCCGGGTGAACTTCAGGGCATTGCCAATCAATTCGACGAGCGCCGTGCGCAACAGCGTCGGGTCCGCCTCGATCGTTGGCAAAGGTCCGATCGTCCACTGGATGCCGCGCCCGGTCGTCTGCGGGCGCAGTTTCTCGATTACGTCGCGCACCAGGATGTCGAGATCGATGGACACTTTCTGCAGCTCGGCCGCGCTCACCCGTGAAAGGCTGTGGACGTCCTCGATCATCTCGCCCATGCGCGTCGCCGACGCGGCGATGGTCTTCAAATAGCGCTGGCCCGTCTCGTCGAGTTGCGCCCCGGGATGGTTGAGCAGCAGATCGACGAACCCGCCGATGTGGATCAACGGCGCGCGCAGATCATGCGACACGCAGTAGGCAAAGGCGCCCATCTCCGACTGCACCGCCTCAAGCTCGGCCGTGCGCTGCTCGAGCTTGCGCTCCAGGCCAGCGCCGAGTCGGCGCGCCTCATCGTTGATGAGTTTTTGGATCAAATCTTCGCGTTCGACGGTCTTTTTCATCGGGGAGCTGGAGGTTTTGGTAAATAAAGAGCTGACAATTTGGTCAGCCGAGAGAATCACCGTTTTTCAATAGTCCGGTTGACTGAGAACTCTGCGTCAGGTGGCCGCGCGAACGCTTTCCTTCCCGGCGCTCACAGGCTCGTTGGTAAACCGCGAGCGTCGTCTCTGCCGCCCGGTTCCAATCAAACTGACGCGCCCGCACCAATCCCGCCCCACGCAGCGTCCCGCGCCAGGTGGGATCTGACGCCGCGCGCGAAAGCTGCGCCGCCATCTGGGAGATGTTTTCCGGTTCCAGTTCCGCTGCGGCGGAGCCTACCGTTTCGCCGAGCGCGCCGCGGAGCGAGCAGAGCACTGGACAACCGCAGGCCATCGCCTCGATCGGCGGCAGGCCAAAGCCTTCGTAGAGCGACGGAAACACCATTGCACCCGCCGAGCGATACCAGTCAGGCAGATCCTGCTGCGCTACAAACCCGAGACTATGAATGTCGCGCGAGAACAACGACGAGCGCATCGCCTCATGCACGACCTCCGCGCCGTGCCAGTCGCTCCCGCCAAACACGAGTTTCCACGGCGAGCCGGTCATCGCCTTGAAGAGATTGAAGGCCTCGATCAGCCGCACGTGATTCTTCGCCGGATGCTCGAGCCGCGCGACATAGAGGAAGTACGGCGCCGGCTTGCCATCGACGCCGCGAAACGCACCGCGCCGAGTCGGCTCCGCCGAGGGATGAAACTGCGCATGATCGACACCGTTGAGCGCCACGGTCACACGATCCGCCTCGATCCCGAAGAAAGTCTTGAGGTCACGCTTCGTGAACTCGCTGACTGCGATGATCTCATCCTGCCGCCGCGCGAGACGGCGCGCCACGTGGCGGCCGTAGAACATCCGCAGCGGGTCGTATTTTCCGGAGAGCCGGAACGGAGCGAGATCATGGATCGTCGCCACAAGTGCGCACGGCTTCGACCAAATCATGCGGCGATAGCTCGGCACATGGAGCACATCGATGCCCGCGCGCTTCACGAGCCCAGGCAGCACCCGCTGATGCCACCAGATATTTTTCACCGGGGATCGATACTTTTCGGAGACCAACTCGATCCGCATCGCGGGTGCCGCGAATTCGAATAGCGGCACGTCCTGCTCCAGCACATAGAGCGTGAAATCGTGCCGCTTCGCAGCCGGCAGCAAGGCCCGGATCAGCGCGAGGAGGTATTGCCCTACCCCGGATTTTCCTCGCTGCACAACGGACGTGGAGATCGCGATGTTCATGCGCTGGGTCCCGGCTTCACGCCGTCGGTGATAATGAACTGCTCGATGATGCCCGCACTGGTCAGCGCCGTTCGCACCGCCGCGCTCGGGCAAAACAGGATCAAATTGCGCCGCCGCTTCGCGAGGCGCTTTTGCCAAAGCGCGAGAAACGCCACGCCCGTGCTGTCGATGGATTGGATTTCCGATAGGTCGACGAGGCAGTGCCCCTTCTGCTCGAGGGTCGTGCGCCAGAAGGCCGGGCTGCGATCGAGCGTGCTAAAGTGCAATTCCCGCCCCGCGGCGATCTTCATCCCATAGGGCGTGCTTTCGCCGTTCGGTCCGCTGCGAGCGGTCGATGCGGCATCGGCGGGCGGAAGCTTCACGCGTTGTGCGATCAGGGCGGGGAAAAACTTCATGAGGTCGTCGGCGTAGCGCCGAAAGAGGCGTCGGGGTTCCTGGGCGAGTCGGAAAAGCCATTCTGCCCCGGTGTGCCGCATCCAGCGTGGCGCGCGCTTCATTCGGCCGGCGAGAAAATCGATGGTCCCGCCCACGCCGATCGCGACCGGCACGCCGAGCGTGCGGTAATGCATGGAAATCCATTTCTCCTGCTTCGGGCACCCGAAGCCCACGAGGAGGATGTCGGGCTTGGCCGCGGCGATACGCCGGGAAATTTCCGCGTTATCCATCTGCGCGAGCGGCTTGAAGGGCGGCGAGTAGTACGCGACGGGCGGTAGCGTCGGGTAATTCTGGGCGATCTTCTGCGCCGCCTCCGCCGCCACCCCCTCGGCCCCGCCGAGCATGAATATCTTCCAGCCTTCGCGCTCCGCGCGGCGCAGCAGCAGCGGTACGAGGTCAGCGCCAGCCGCACGGCCCGGTAGAGGATTGCCCAGCCACCGCGAGGCCCATACGAGCGGCGTTCCATCGCAGAGCACCAGATCGGCATCGACGAGGATGCGCCGCAGCACGGTATCGCGCAGCGACTGCACGAGGAAATCGACGTTGGCCGTCACCACATAGTGCGGCGACCGCGCCGCCACCATCGCTCCGATATTGTCCACGGCTGTATCGAGCGTCAGTGGATCGAAAGGAATACCCAGCACCGCGACTGGCCACAGGCCGGCCTCGGCGGGCGCGCCGGCGGTGGGCGTGGACTCGGGAGTCGGTTCTGCAGTTGGACCAAGGGCGACAGTCGTCACAGCAGCAACCGACAGGCACTGCGCACGGTTGCGCACTGGGTCATGGCCCCAAAATCGCAGGGGACGGCCGGGTCTCGCCTCCCTGCAGGTGGGGTCCAGACCTACCTTGAAGAACTACGGTCCATTCCCCGGGTCTGCCTGCCAACGCCCAGCCATGACGCTCCTCCGTTTTCTTCTCCGCTATTCGCGGTCGATGGTGATTTTGACCTCGGTCATCGCTCTCATCAGCGGTGCCTGCAACGCCGGCCTCATCGCCCTCATCAATACCGCGCTGCATCAAGCAGCCAATCCCGCCACGGGACTTCTGATCGCCTTCGTCGCTCTGGGCCTCGGCCGCATCCTCAGCAACGCCGCCGCACAGGTCACCCTCGCTCACTTCTCGCAGTCGACGACTGCGCGTCTCCGTCAGGATCTCGTTCGCAAGATCCTCAGCGTGCCGCTCCGCCAGCTCGAAGAGCTCGGCACCCCGCGGCTCATGGTCGCGCTCACCGAGGACATCGGCGAAATTACGCAAGCGACGCTGAGCATCCCCATCTTCGCGGTAAACTTCGCAGTGCTCGCCGGCGGCACCGTATACCTCGGCTGGTTGTCGCTTCCCGTCCTCATCGCCGCGGGCGTGTTCATGGTCGCGGGTGCCGTGGCGTACCGCATGCTCATTCGCGCTGGCTTCAGTCACTTGAACGCCGCCCGCGAGGGTCAGGATAAACTCTTCCGCAGTTTCCGCGCCGTGACCGAGGGTATCAAGGAACTGAAACTCCACCGCGCCCGGCGCGATGATTTCCTCAGCGAGGACATCGCCGCCACGACCGCCGTGTGCCAGAAGCACAATGTCGCCGCCGAGATGCGTTTCATCGTCGCGCAAAACTGGAATCAGCTCCTGCTCCTCGCCCTGATCGGCGGCATCCTTTTCGCGCTGCCCAAGATGCAAAGTGTGAGCCCCGAGGCGCTCACTGGCTACATCATCGCGACGCTCTATCTGATGGGCCCGCTCGCGGGTCTGCTCGGCTGCCTCTCCGTTTTCTCCCGCGCCAACGTCTCGCTGCAAAAGGTGGAAGAGCTCGGCCTCGCTCTTTCCACTGCGGAGCATCCTGAAACGCACAGCGCTCCCGCCCCCGCGGAGCAGCTCGAAAGCCTCGAACTCGTGGACGTGAAGCACCACTACCACCGTGAGCGCGAGGACGACAATTTCCTCCTCGGACCGATCAATCTCACCTTCAAACCCGGCGAACTCGTCTTCCTCGTCGGTGGCAACGGCAGCGGCAAGTCCACCCTCGCGAAGGTCATCACCGGTCTTTACCCACCCGCTGGCGGCGAGATCCGCCTCAATGGTCGTGTGATCAATGACCGCAATCGCGATGACTACCGTCAGTGCTTCTCCACGGTCTTCGCCGACTACTTCCTCTTCGACCGCATCATCGGTGTCGCGGGGACCGGCGCCGACGAGCGCGCGAAAACCTATCTTGAGCGCCTGCATCTGGATCACAAGGTGAAGATCACCGACGGCGTCTTCTCGACCACGCAACTCTCCTCCGGCCAGCGCAAGCGTCTCGCCCTGCTATGCGCGTACCTCGAAGACCGCCCATTCTACCTCTTCGACGAGTGGGCCTCAGATCAGGACCCGATGTTCAAGGACGTCTTCTACACGCAGCTCCTCCCCGAGCTCCGCGCGCGCGGCAAGGCGGTCCTCGTCATCACACATGACGACAAATATTTTCACCTCGCCGACCGTCTCGTGAAGCTCGACTACGGCAAGATCAAGGTCGATACACCTTCCCCGATTCATTCGGCCGCTCCCGTCGCCACGCCACACGGCAGTCGCAACGGTCACTCCGCCGCGCCGCGCGTGCCGAGCCTACTCTCCTGATCTCACACCTGCGCGCCGCGAGCGCTACAGCGCCGCGACTGCCCACGGGGGCAGCTCGATCCGGCGCTTGTGCGCGAAATCCTCGATCAGATTCTGCAGCCACTCGCGCGAGCAGGTACAATCGGCGACCTCGACATACTTCTTCTCGCCGACCTCGTGGATCGTATAGCGCCCGACGCTGGCAGTGATCGGTTCTGACTCTCCGTGCAAGTGCAGTACGATTTCGAGGGTTCGCTCCCGTGAATCGAGCTTCACCCGCTCCACTTCGCCATAGCGCGCGAACGTTTTGTTGAGGTACGCCTGTGCGGCCTTGCTGGTCACGGCATCTTTCGCGGCTTGAAACATAATGGGGCAATGAACCGCACCGCGCTCTTCTTGTTCCCGCAACCAAGAACTGCCCCAGCATCCGCGTGTCCGTGCATCTTGCCCCACGTGCTTCAATCCGCTCCATCTCGATGAAACTCTCCGCCGTCCATCTCAAGCGCTACCGCGAGATCGCCGCCCTGCTGTGGAAATATGGCCGCTCCGATTTGGTAAAACGCATCGGCAGCGAGGCCGCCTTTGAGGTGCCGCCCGAAGATTCCACCGCCCTCGATACCAAGGCATCGCCCGATCAGCTCGCCACCGACCTTGAGGCCATGGGCCCGACTTATGTGAAGCTCGGCCAGGTGCTGGCCGGACGCCCCGACCTCATTCCCTTGGCTTACGCTGAAGCACTCACGCGTCTGCAGGACAACGTGAAGCCGTTCCCGTTCTCCGACGTGGAGCGCATCATTACGACTGAGCTCAATGTAAAACTCTCCACCGCGCTCGCGACTTTCGACCCGGTACCGGTCGCCGCCGCCTCGCTCGGCCAGGTGCATGCCGCCACCTTGCGCGATGGTCGCCCGGTGGTCGTCAAGGTGCAGCGGCCCGACATCCGCAAGCAGATCGCCGATGACTTCGAAGCGCTCGATGCGATTGCCAAACTCTTCGACGACCACACTGAGATGGGGCGCTCGTACCGCTTCGCCACCGTACTGGATGAGTTCCGCCAAACGATCCAGAACGAGCTCAACTACGAGCGGGAGGCGCAGAATCTCGTCATCATCGGCCGCAATCTCGCCGAGTTCAAACTCCTCCAGGTGCCGCAGCCCGTACCGGACTACTCGACGCGCTCGGTGCTCACGATGGACTACGTCCAAGGCCGCAAGGTTACGACGCTCTCCCCGCTCGGTCGCCTCGATATCAACGGCGCCGCTCTTACCGACGAACTCGTGCGCGCGTATCTGAAGCAGGTGCTGGTCGACGGTCTCTTCCACGCCGATCCGCATCCGGGAAATGTTTTTCTCACCAACGACGGCCGTCTTGCCCTGCTCGATTTCGGCATGGTCGGATACACCTCCCCCGGGCTGCAGGAGAATCTGCTCAAGCTTCTGATGGCCGTCAGCCACGGCCGCGGCGAGGACGCCGGCGAACTCGTGATTCGGATGAGCGAGAAGCTGGAGCACTTCAACCAGAACGAATTTCAGCGCCAGATCAGCCGGCTCGTCGCGCTCCATCGCGATCAAGACCTGCAACAGATTCAGGTCGGTCGCTCCCTCCTCGAGCTCAGCCGCCATGCACGTGAGAATGGTCTCTTCGTCCCGAGCGAACTCACCCTGCTCGGCAAGACACTGCTCCAGCTCGATGAAATCGGCTCGATCCTCGATCCCGCCTTCGATCCCAATCTCTGCATCCAGCGCAATGTCGCCGACCTGATCCGTCGACGTCTGCATAACGATTTCTCGCAGGCGAATTTCTTCACGACCCTGCTCGAGATGAAGGATTTCGTCTCGGCGCTGCCCGCTCGCATGAATCGCATCTTCGATGCGATCACGAACTCGGAGCTCGAGCTGAAAGTGAAAGCCGTCGACGCGACCGTGATGCTCGATGGCATGCAGAAGATCGCGAACCGCATTGCCACGGGCATCGTGCTCGCCGCGTTGATCATCGGGGCATCGCTGCTGATGCGCGTCCCGACTCAGTTCCAGATTTTCGGCTATCCTGGCCTCGCCATCCTCTGCTTCACTTTCGCTGCCGCCGGCGGATTCTGGCTGATCATCAGCATCATTGTGCAGGACTACAAAAGTCAGCGGAAGCTGAAACGCTGACCCGGCCAGCGCGCGCTAGCGTGGCCACTCAGGCGCGCACGCCCCAGTGGTCGCGCCATTTCACGATGCCCTCGCTCGCGACGACCCAGCGGCGCCCCACGATATTCTCGCGCAGCGGCTGCTCCGTGAGCTTTCCGTTTTCATCGAAGCGGACCACGGCGTATTTGTAGATGATGGGTTTTCCCGCCGTCTCATCGAAGGGGATTTCACCAAACCACGTGTTCGCATTGATGTACTCCAAGTGATAGCCCTTGGACACATCCCAGCCGCCGATCTCGGGCGCGTCGCCGGTCACGACGACCAGATCGCCAGGCTTCGTCGCGATCCCATTCACTTGTACGCGCACGATAGTTCTCGCCCGCACCGCCGGGCCGGCATGCGCGAGGACAATCGCCTCCTTGGGTGCGAGCGTGAGACCAGCGATCCGTTGGTCCTTCACTTCAAATGAACGACGCGTGAGGAAGCACGAGTAGGTCCGGTCCGGCAGGTCGGTTTCGACCGATTCAAGAGTCACCGGCTCCGTGCCCTTGTTCATCGCGACGAAACAGCGCGAGGTGCGATAGCGGCGCGTGTAAGCATAGACGTCGTTGGAAACATGTTTTGGCCAGTGGCCACCGAGCGACACCGCCGGATTCAGTCGACGCAACTGCGTGAGCAGGCTCAGCACCGAGTAGATCGGCGCGCTTGTGTCCCACTTCGACATCATGGGACGATTATAGGGATCGTTGTTTCCGTGCGGCTGGCCATCCGCGTTCGTGTCGTCGTGCAGTTCCTGCTCCGTGCCGTAGTAGATGCAAGGAATGCCCCGGCTGGTCAGAAGCAATATCACCGCGAGCCGCAGCACCTGCGGATCGGGATTGAGTGTCTGGAAGCGGTGCATGTCGTGATTGTCCAGAAACGTCACGAGCTCGTTGGCGCCGTCGTAGTGGTGATCGAGATCGAGCAGCGCCTGCACGATTTGGAATCCGCCTTCCTCGTTCTTCGCCAGCGCTCGCCGGAGCGACATGCAAAAACCGAAATCGAGGAGGCTCATCCCCGCGTTGTTGCTGAACGCCGCGGATTTTCCATCGAGCGGGTGGTTGTATATCCACTCGCCAAACACGAAGACATCGGGCCGGTGCGTGAGAATGTCCGCCATGAACTCCTGCCAGAACCACTGCGGCATGTGCTTCACCGTGTCGACGCGCAGGGCATCGACGCCGCGGTCGAGCCAGAGCTTGATGGCCGACTTGATGTAGGCGCGGTAGTGCGCGTTGTTTTCGTTGAAGGTCGCGAGCCCGGCGAGTTCGCAGTTCTGCACCTGCCAGTCATCGTTCCAGTCCTTCACTTCGCCGTAGTGATGGTACCAGTGCTTCTTGTCGTCGTTGAAATCGGCGATGAGTCTGCCGTCGTCGTAGAGCTTGCCCTTTTCGCCCGGCGCGACTTCCGGGCTGCTGTGATTGCACACGATGTCGAGGACGAGCTTCATCCCGCGGCGGTGCATTTCGGCGATGAGGCGATCGAAAGTGCTCTCCTTTTCCTGAAACAGCGACGGATTCTCCCCTGCCGCGAGGTAGCGGGCGTTGATGCGTTTGAAATCGCGCGTCCAGTAGCCGTGGATCGCCGCGTATTTCTGGTAGAGGAGTTTCTCCACCTGCTCGAAGAGCGGCGTCAGCCACAGCGCCGTCACGCCCATGCCCTGCAGATAATCGAGCTTGTCGATGATGCCCTGCAGGTCGCCGCCCCAGTACTTCGTCCAGTCTTTGCGCTCGGCATCGAACAGCTCGGGGTTGGGCCCCTGATTGTTGTTTGGGTCGCCGTCGTGAAAGCGATCGACGACGATGAAGTAGATCGTCTCCTGGCGAAACTCGATGTCACGCGTGAAGAGAAACGCGAACGGGCTCTCGCTCAGCGTGCTGCCGGTGTCGGTCGAAGTGGACATGAAGCAGTTGTAACTGCACACCGACCACCCAAACGCCGACCGGTTCTCGCAATTCTCGCGAACCGAACCTAGGCGAGCACTTTCGAGATCGCGCGATCCAGCGCCGACACGCTCACCGGTTTCGTCAGATGCGCCGCAAAGCCCGCCGCGCGCGAATGCGCGAGGTCCGTCTCCATCCCGTAGCCGCTCAGCGCGATGCCGCGCAGGTCCGGACGTTTCTGGCGAAACTCCGCCATGAGCGTACAACCACTGCCGTCGGGCAGGCCGATGTCCGAGATAAAGAGATCGAGCTGATGCAGGTCGGCCAGCGACCGAGCCTCGGCCACCGTGGCCGCAGCCACTACGTTGAAATGCCGGCGCACGAGGAGGTGCTTCAAGATGGCGAGCGTAGGCGCGTGGTCGTCCACCACGAGCACGCGCAACGGTGCTCCATTACTGCGATAGTCGGAGGCTTGCGCCATCGTCTGTATCGATGCCATCTCAGTCTCAACCGGCACCGCGAACGGTTCGCGGTCGGCGGTATCGGCCAGCGGAAATTCAATGGTGAACAAAGCCCCCTGCCCCCGGCCGGCGCTTTCGGCATGAATCGCACCTTCGTGCATCTCGACGAGCTTGCGCGTGATTGCGAGGCCGAGTCCTAGTCCGCCAAACTTCGCCATGTCGGCGCGGTGCACGTGCTCGCCTTGTACAAAGGGACTGAACGCCACCTCAAGCTCGGCCGGCGTCATGCCGATGCCTGAGTCGGAGATTTTCACGCGTGCCACATTTTCGTCCACCTCTGAGGCCACCCGGATCTGTCCGCGCTCGCCGCTGAATTTCACGGCATTCTTCAGCACGTTCCAGAAAATCTGCTGCAATCGGACGGTATCGCCCATGATCGACGGCGCCTCATCTGCCAGCGCCAGCGTGAGGGCGATATGCTTGTCCTTGATGTCCGACTCGACCATCGAGAGTGCGTCCTTTAGGAGCGCGTGCAGGTTGACGACGCGCTGCTCGAGTTGGAGCTTGCCGTGCGTGATGCGAGTGAGATCGAGCAGGTCATCGATCAGCCGCGCCTCGAGCGTGGTATTCTTGAGAATGACATCGAAGTCCGCCCGGACTTCCTCCGGCAGTGTGGTATTGTGCACCGCCTCGCTGGCGAGGAGCAGCACGGGGTTCAAGGGCGTGCGCAATTCGTGTGATAGCGCCGCGAGGAAATCGTCCTTCGCGCGCGATGCCGCCATTTCCTCGTCGCGAGCGCGTGCCACTTCCAGCTCCGCCTGCTTACGCGCGGTGATGTCCGAGATCACCGCCACGAGTCCGCTCACTTCGCCTGTCGCTGTGCGCTCGGGCTCGTACACGACGTGGATCCAGCGATTGCCGAGCTTGGCGTAGGGCACCTCGATCTCGAACTCGACCCGCTTGCCGGTCAGCGCTTCGTCGAGATGGTGGCGAAACGTCTCATAGCCGCGCTCGCCGACAATGTCCGCGACGTGCGCGCCGAGGATCTGATCGCGGTCGAGGTTGTAGCGCTCGGCATATGCGCGATTGACGAACATGTACCGGTGCGCCCGATCGACGTGCGCGATGTAAATCGAGGCGTGATCGGTCACCAAGCGTAGGTGCGCCTCGCTCGCCTGCAGCCGCGCCTTGCTTGCGCGCAGTGCGGCATTTGCCTGCGTGAGGTCGCGCGTCCGCTGCTCGACGCGCGTCTCCAGCTCGACGTTCGCCTGGCGCAGCGCTTCCTCAGCCTGCTGCCTTTGTCCGACCTCGACCTCGAGCGCGCGGTTGATCGCGGCAAGCGCGTGGGTCTTCCGGTAGAGATCGACGAATACGCCGACCTTGGACCGCAGGATCTGCGGGTTCACCGGCTTCGTCAGATAATCGACCGCACCCACTTCGTAGCCCTCCAGTACGTTTTTCTCGTCCTGATAATAGGCCGTGAGGAACAGGATAGGGATATGCTGGGTGCGCTTGCGCTGCTTGATGAGGTTGGCGAGCTCGATGCCCGACATGCCCGGCATGTGGATGTCGAGCACGATGACCGCGAAGTCGCCATGGACGAGCAGGAGCAGCGCCTCGTTGCCCGAGCTGGCGCGCACGAGCTTGTAGTCGGACGCATGCAGGATCGCCTCGAGCACATCGAGGTTTCGGACTTCGTCGTCGACGATCAGGATGCTAACCGGTGCGGTCATTAGGTGACTTGGACAGCGTGGAACTGGATCGGAATCAGGATTTTCTGCGCAGCTTACCGATAGAGCCAGACACGCAGGAGCGAGAGAAGCTCGTTTGTATTGACGGGCTTCGCGATGTAGTCGGAAGCGCCGGCCGCGAGACATTTCTCGCGGTCGCCCTTCATCGCTTTCGCCGTGAGAGAGAGAATGGGCAGCGCGCCGAAGCGCGGGTCCTTGCGGATTTCGCGCATCGTCTGATAGCCGTCCATCTCGGGCATCATGATGTCCATGAGGACCGCGCTGATACCGTTTTCTTTCTGCAGGATTTCGATGGCCTGACGACCGTTGGTCGCGCTGATGACCTCCATCTCCTGATTCTCCAGCACCGTCGTGAGCGCGAAGATGTTACGCGCGTCGTCGTCGACCACGAGGACCTTGCGGCCGCGAAGGACGTCGTTGGAGCTGTGGAGCTGGTCGAGCATCTTTCGCTTCGACTCGGGCAGCTCCGACACCACCCGGTGAAGGAAGAGCGCGGTCTCATCGAAGAGCCGCTCCGGAGACTGAACGTCCTTCAACACGATACTCTTCGCCACCGAGTGGAGCTGCGACTCCTCGTCAGCGTTGAGCGCCTTGCCGGTGAAGACGACGATCGGGATTTCAGTAAGCGTCGGTTCAGCGCGGAGTTTTTCGAGCAGTTCGAAGCCGGTCATATCCGGCAGACGGAGATCGAGCACGCAGCAATCGAAGGTGCGATCGAGCATCTTCTCCAGTGCTTCCGCGCCAGTCGATGCGGTGTCGACCTCGATGTCGTCGTGCTTGAGCAGCTCGACGATACTGGTGCGCTCGATGTCGTTGTCCTCGACGATGAGCAGGCGCTTCACGCGCGGGACGACGAATTTCTTGATACGGTCGAAGACTTGATCGAGGCCCTCGGTCGTCGCGGGCTTGATCATGTACGAGAATGCACCGTGCGAGAGGCCGTGACGACGCTCCTCCTCGACCGAGAGGATGAGCACAGGGATGTGACGGGTGGCCGAGTTGAGCTTGAGATTGTTGAGCACCGTCCAACCGAGCATGTCGGGCAGGAAGATATCCAACGTAATCGCCGTGGGCTGATACTGGCGGGCGAGCGTGAGAGCGGCATTGCCGCGCGTGGCGACGATGCCCTTGAAGCCCTTCTCACGCGCGAGACCGAGCAAGATGCGCGCGTAGTACGGATCGTCGTCGACGATGAGCAGCGTGGGATCGCCGGGCTGCACGACCTCGCGGTCGTCGGCCACGACTTCCTCACGCGCCACCGGCAATGCGATGGGCGAACTCGCCGTCGCAGGTTGAGCGACTTTGGCGGAGGTCTCCGTGTAGAAGAGCGGCAGATAGAGCGTGAAGGTGCTACCCTCGCCCGGTGTACTGGTGAGGCGGATTTCGCCGCCGAGGAGCGCGGCCAGTTCGCGCGAGATGGCGAGACCGAGACCGGTGCCGCCGTATTTGCGCGAGGTGCCGGCGTCGGCCTGCTGGAATGCCTCGAAGATCAGCTTCTGCTTTTCCTGCGCGATACCGATGCCGGTATCGCTGATCGCGAACGAGACGATCTTCGAAGCACGGCTGAGCACCGGGTGATCCGGCGTCCAGCCATTCTGCGCGACCTTCACCTCGATATTCACGTGGCCTTGCGCGGTGAACTTGAACGCATTCGAGAGCAGGTTCTTCAGAATCTGCTGCAGGCGCTTCGGATCGGTGATGATCGCGCGCGGCATCATCTCCTCGAACTTTACGTTGAACGGCAGGTTCTTCGCGTCGGCGATGTGGCGGAAGTTGCGCTCCACGGCATCACGCAGCGAGACGAACGTCAGTTCTTCCGCTTCGACCGTCACCGTGCCGGACTCGATCTTCGAGAGGTCGAGGATGTCCGTGATGAGGTTGAGCAAATCAGAGCCGGAGGAGTAGATGTTGCGCGCGAACTCGACCTGCTTCGTCGTGAGATTGCCGCCGCCGTTGTCGGCGAGTTGCTGGCCGAGGATGAGGATCGAGTTGAGCGGCGTGCGGAGTTCGTGCGACATATTCGCGAGGAACTCCGATTTGTACTTCGACGTGAGCGCGAGCTCGGCGGCCTGCTCTTCGAGCGCGCGGCGGGCTTGCTCGACCTCCTGATTCTTGCGCTCGACCTCCACGTTTTGCTCGGCGAGCTGACGGGCTTTTTGCGCCAGCTCTTCGTTGGTCTGCTGGAGCTCCTTTTGCTGCGACTGCAGTTCGACGGTCAGCTCCTGCGATTGTTCGAGGAGGCCTTCCGTACGCATCGTCGCCTCGATGGTGTTGAGCACGACGCCGATCGACTGCGTGAGCTGTTCGAGGAAGGTGAGGTGCGTGATATTGAATGCGTGCAGCGATGCCAGCTCGATGACGGCCTTGGTCTGACCTTCGAAGAGCACGGGGATGACGACGAGCGAGACCGGCGACGATTCGCCGAGGCTCGAGTGCACGCGGGTGTAGTCCGGCGGCACCTGATTCAGCAGGATGCGCTGTTTTTCCAGCGCGCACTGGCCGACGAGGCCTTCACCAACGGCGATCTGCTCCGGCTGGCCCGGGCGCTGCGCGTAACCGGCGAGCAGGCGCAGCATCGGCCGCTTCGACTCGCCCTGTTCCATCTGATAGATCGTGCCTTGCTGGGCGTCGACGAGCGGCGCCAGTTCCGAGAGCAACGTGCGACCCACGGTGAAGAGGTCGCGCTGGCCCTGGAGCATGCGGGTGAACTTGGCGACGTTGGTCTTGAGCCAGTCCTGCTCGCGGTTCGACTCCGTCGTCACGCGCAGGTTGTAGATCATCGTGTTGATGTTGTCCTTCAGCTCGGACACCTCACCGCGCGCGTCGACCTGAATCGAACGCGTAAGGTCGCCCTTCGTCACCGCGGTCGCCACCTCGGCGATGGCGCGCACCTGCGTGGTGAGATTAGCCGCGAGGAGATTCACGTTACCCGTGAGATCCTTCCACGTACCAGCGGCGCCGGGCACGTGCGCCTGGCCACCGAGTCGGCCTTCGACGCCGACCTCGCGGGCAACGTTGGTCACCTGCTCGGCGAACGTGGCGAGCGTGTCGGTCATGCTGTTGATGGTTTCGGCGAGCGCCGCGACCTCGCCCTTCGCCTCGACGGTGAGGTTCTGGCGGAGATTGCCGTCGGCCACCGCGGTAACGACCTTCACGATGCCGCGCACTTGGTCAGTGAGGTTGGCCGCCATGACGTTCACCGAGTCGGTGAGATCCTTCCACGTTCCAGCGACACCTTGCACCTGCGCTTGGCCACCGAGCTTGCCTTCGGTGCCGACTTCGCGCGCCACGCGCGTCACCTCGGCCGCGAACGCGTTGAGCTGGTCGACCATGGTGTTGATCGTGTTTTTCAGCTCCAGAATTTCGCCCTTCACGTCGACCGTGATCTTGCGCGACAAGTCGCCGCGCGCCACCGCTGTCGTCACCTCGGCGATCGTGCGCACCTGCGCCGTAAGATTTGACGCCATGGCGTTAACCGAGTCGGTGAGATCCTTCCACGTGCCAGCCACACCGGGCACGACCGCTTGCACGCCGAGTCGACCTTCGGTGCCGACCTCGCGCGCCACGCGCGTCACTTCCGACGCGAAGGAGCGGAGCTGCTCGACCATCGTGTTGATGGTTTCCTTCAGCTGCAGAATCTCGCCGCGGACGTCGACCGTGATCTTGCGCGACAAGTCGCCGTTGGCGACCGCGATGGTCACCTCCGCGATGTTGCGCACCTGACCCGTCAGGTTGTTCGCCATCGAATTCACGTTGTCGGTGAGATCCTTCCACGTGCCAGCGACACCTTGCACCTGCGCCTGGCCACCGAGCTTGCCTTCCGTACCGACTTCGCGCGCCACGCGCGACACTTCGAAGGCGAACGCGTTGAGCTGATCGACCATCGTGTTGATCGTGTTTTTCAGCTCCAAGATTTCGCCCTTCACGTCGACCGTGATCTTGCGCGACAAGTCGCCGCGCGCCACCGCCGTCGTCACCTCAGCGATATTGCGCACCTGACCCGTCAGGTTGTTCGCCATCGAGTTTACGTTGTCGGTCAAATCCTTCCACGTGCCGGCCACACCGGGCACGATGGCCTGACCGCCGAGCTTGCCGTCGGAGCCGACCTCGCGCGCCACGCGGGATACTTCGGAGGCGAAACCGTTGAGCTGGTCCACCATCGTATTGATGGTGTTTTTCAGCTCCAAGATTTCACCGCGCACGTCGACCGAGATCTTGCGCGACAAGTCGCCCTTCGCGACCGCCGTCGTCACGTCGGCGATGTTGCGCACCTGCGTCGTGAGATTGTTCGCCATCGAGTTTACCGAGTCGGTCAAATCCTTCCACGTACCACCGACACCGGGCACCTGCGCCTGACCGCCGAGCTTGCCTTCCGTACCGACCTCGCGCGCCACGCGCGTCACTTCGATGGCGAAGCCGTTGAGCTGGTCCACCATCGTATTGATGGTGTTTTTCAGCTCCAAGATTTCGCCCTTCACGTCGACCGTGATCTTGCGCGACAAGTCGCCACGCGCCACGGCCGTCGTCACCTCGGCGATGTTGCGCACCTGACCGGTCAGGTTGTTCGCCATCGAGTTCACGTTATCGGTGAGATCCTTCCACGTACCAGCGACGCCTTGCACTTCGGCTTGACCGCCGAGCTTGCCTTCGGTGCCGACTTCGCGCGCCACGCGCGACACTTCGGACGCGAACGCGTTGAGGCGATCGACCATCGTGTTGATGGTTTCCTTGAGCTGCAGGATCTCTCCTTTGACGTTCACCGTGATCTTGCGCGACAAGTCGCCGTTGGCCACGGCGGTCGTCACGTCGGCGATATTGCGCACCTGCGCCGTGAGATTGTTCGCCATGAAGTTCACGTTGTCCGTGAGATCCTTCCATGTGCCGGCGATGCCGGGCACCTGCGCCTGACCGCCGAGTTTACCTTCGGTACCGACCTCGCGCGCCACGCGCGTCACTTCCGAGGCGAAGCCGTTGAGCTGGTCCACCATCGTGTTGATCGTGTTCTTCAGCTCCAGAATTTCGCCGCGCACGTCGACCGTGATCTTGCGCGACAAGTCGCCCTTAGCGACGGCGGTCGTCACATCGGCGATGTTGCGCACCTGCGTCGTGAGATTGTTCGCCATGAAGTTCACGTTGTCGGTGAGATCCTTCCACGTACCACCGATGCCGGGCACCTGCGCCTGACCGCCGAGCTTGCCTTCCGTACCGACCTCGCGCGCCACGCGCGTCACTTCCGACGCGAAGCCGTTGAGTTGGTCCACCATCGTGTTGATCGTGTTCTTCAGCTCTAGAATTTCGCCGCGCACGTCGACCGTGATCTTGCGCGACAAGTCGCCGCGCGCGACGGCCGTCGTCACTTCCGCGATGTTGCGCACCTGACCCGTCAGGTTGTTCGCCATCGAGTTTACGTTGTCGGTGAGATCCTTCCACGTACCACCGACGCCGGGCACGAGCGCCTGACCGCCGAGTTTGCCTTCCGTACCGACCTCGCGCGCCACGCGCGACACTTCGGACGCGAAGCCGTTGAGCTGGTCCACCATGGTGTTCATGGTTTCCTTGAGCTCGAGAATCTCGCCCTTCACGTCGACCGTGATCTTGCGCGACAAGTCGCCACGCGCCACCGCGGTGGTCACACCAGCGATGTTGCGCACCTGCGCCGTGAGATTCGACGCCATCGCGTTCACCGAGTCGGTAAGATCCTTCCACGTGCCGGCGACGCCGGGCACGACCGCCTGGCCGCCGAGCTTGCCTTCCGTGCCGACCTCGCGCGCCACGCGCGTCACTTCGGCCGCGAACGACCGGAGCTGGTCGACCATGACGTTGATTGCTTCCTTGAGCTGCAGAATCTCACCGCGAACGTCGACGGTGATCTTCTTCGAAAGGTCGCCGTTGGCCACGGCGATAGTCACTTCGGCGATGTTACGCACCTGCGCCGTGAGATTGCCGGCCATCTGATTGACGGACTCAGTCAACTCCTTCCACACACCCGACACGTTTTTCACCTGCGCCTGACCGCCGAGCTTGCCCTCGGTACCGACTTCGCGCGCCACGCGGATAACTTCGACCGAGAACGCACCGAGCTGGCCCACCATGCCGTTCACGAGCTTGGCAGTGCGGAGATACTCGCCCTTCAGCGCGCGGCCACCGAGCTCCAGCGGCATCGACTGCATGAGGTCGCCCTTGGCCACCGCGCCGATGACGCGCCCCATCTCGACGGTCGGCAGTGAGAGATCGTCGACGAGCGCATTGACCGCCTCGGTGCGCTCAGCCCAAGCGCCCACCGAATCGCCGACGGTGAGGCGCTGGCTGATGCGGCCTTCTTCACCTACCTGCTTGCGCAGCCGGACCACCGCGGTGTTGGAACGCTCGAGGCGGCTCGCGATCACGTTGAGCGCGTCCGCCACGCGGCCCTCGAGGCCGGGCCACTTAGCCGACAAGCGCGACGAGAAATCGCCGTCGCGCAGATCCACGAGCGTTTCGAGCAGCTGGTTCATGAACTCGGTGTCGTCGGAGTGGCCATTGTCATTGCTGGCCGAGACACGGGTGGTTGCAGGCGATGCTTTTTGCCGGACGGACGTTTTCATTTTACGCGATCAGAGGTTGGAAGGTGGACGCAGAAAAACGCTTCGCGCGCACAGGGCGGCCGAAGCGCAATGATTGAGGGGGAAGCGATACCGCCGGGGGGAACACCGCGCGCGGGTAAATGGACCATGGGAATCGTCGGAGATGAGAGAAGGCTCAGTAAACCGAGGCGAGGCAGAGGGAGGTAGTTTTACTCATTCGAAAATGGGAGCAAGAGTCGTCCCATGTTTTCCGGTAAAAAATACGTCTCATCGCTATGCAATTTGCCCGAAGACAAAGCGCATAACGATGGCAACGGAGAGAAGACTCAGGACAGGAAGCCGAGATTGGGTTTAGCGAAGCGACCGATGTTGGGCAGGACAGTGGAAAGATTCGTGGCGCTCACGCCGAACCACGTGGCGAGAGTGGCGCTATATTCGTCGACGCTCGTCGTCGGGATGAAGCGGCCGAGGCCGGTGTCATCGGGGCCGTTGATCGCCCACGTCGGCATGCGACCATAGATGTCGCCGCCATTGACCGCGCCGCCGAGGATCATGTGGTGGCTGCCCCACCCGTGGTCGGAGCCATCGCCATTGGTGGTCAGCGCACGACCGAAATCGGAGGCCGTGAACGTCGTGACCTGATTTGCGCAACCGAGCTCGACCGTCGCGTTATAGAACGCACTGAGAGTCTGGCTGACGTCGCGCAGAAGATTCGCGTGGGCACCGATGGTCGTGTTGCCCAAATCGGCCTGCTGGCCGTGCAGATCGAAACCACCCATGCGGGCGAAAAAGACCTGACGCTTGAGCCCGAGCTGTGGCGCAGCGGCGATGAGGCGCGCGATGGTCCGGAACTGCTGACCAAGGCTGGTCTCAGGAAACGCCGTCCCGAAAGGCGCCGTGCCTGAAAGAAACGACGAAATTTTCTGACTATTCGAGATGGCGAGGCGATTGAAGCCACCGAAGGCCGCCGCAAAGAGATTGTCGGACGACTGCGCCATCAGATCGTTTACCGCCTGCGCGCGAGGAGTCGCGTAAGCCGCGCCGGCGCCCGACTCGCTCAACACGATCGCGCCATTCGGATTCACCGCAAAGGGGATGATGTCGTTTCCGACCTGAAAGGAGTTTTGCCCGTCGAGCGTGATCGACATCGACACGGTGTTATTCGTGTTGAACGCATCCGTGAGGTCAGCGAGGCGGCCACCCCACCCCGTCGTGAACGGCTTGTCCGGCAGGCTGCTCTGCCACTGCACCTGCTGATCGCTGTGGGAAAAAAGCTGCGGCGGCAGCGGGACAGAGCGCGCCTGATACTGCTCGCGTGTCACCGGGCCGACGAGCGTACCGACGTTGGCGAGCACGGCCACTTTCTTTTGGCCGAAGAGCGACTGCAGCTCCGATGCCGCCGGATGCAGCGCGTAGCTGTGGCCATCGCTCGTCTTCGGCGAAATCGCGAGGCCGCTGGTGCGCGGCAGCGAAAGCGCACCGCGCCCTGTCGAGTAGGCCTGATAGCCTGCCGTGTCGGTGGGAAAGATCAGATTGTTCGCATCGTTACCGCCCGCCATGAACAAGCAGATAAGCGCCTTGTAGTCGCTCGGCAGCGCGTTGGGCGAGGCCACGACCGGACCATTGCTCGGGCTGGCGACCGCGCCGATCATGCGCAACTGGGCGAGCGCCGACAGCATCCCCGTGGCGCCGACCGCGGCACAGCACTGACCGACGAACCTGCGTCGGGACATATCAGTTGGTCTGGACTTGGGATTCATAAAAGAGCTCAGCGCTGGATCGCGCTCTCAGGAGCCACAAGGGCGAGATAGATCGCCGCGCGCACGCGCTCGAAAGCGTCAGGCTCGGTGGCGTTTGGCATCGCATTCACCGCGGCGACGATGCGATCGCTGGTCGTCTTCGACATCGCGCCGGCCGTGAAGATCAGGTTGAGTTGATCGACAATCGCCTGCGGCGTGCCGGCCAGCGGCAGCAGGTCGTCGAGTTGCAGGTAGATCGCCTGCGCATTGTCGACCGACGGCAGCGCGGGCTTGGGATTGTAGGTGTAGAAGTGGAGGAAATTCATCCCCGTGATCGCCGTCGTGTCCGTGAGAATCTGAAACTCCGGCGCGTACAATCCCGCACCCGCCAAGGTGCCGGGCGCCACGTAATCGGGCTGGTAGAAATTGAAGACAGTCGGCGCCCGCAGCGCCGCCTGCACGAGCTGCGGATACGCGTCGAGGGTGTAGCGACCCGAATCCGACTTCGCGTGAAACGCGCGCATCAGCGCCGTCGCGCGCAGGATCGGCTCCTTGAGCTTGCCGTGACCCGGCGCACCAAGCAGCCCGGGTGAACGTGCTTCGTAGTCGAGGAGGATCGCCTTCACCACTGCGCCGAGGTCGCCGCGCACGCCAGAGCCGTTGTCGGCAAAGACCTGCGCGACACGATAGACATAACCCGGCGAGGGATTGCTCGTGACGAGGCGCTGAATCAGTTCGCGGCAGATGAAGGGGCCCGTGTTCGGATGGTTGAACAGCGTATCGAGCATGTCCTTCAAATCCTGCGTGCCACCCTGCCCCGCCGGCAGCACTTTGCCGGTGACGATCGTCTTCGCGGCGTCCTCGTGAAACTCCGGGTAAAGCATCATCGGCGTGGTCCAGTCCTGCGGACGATTGCCGCCGGTCGTGCGGAACTGCCGCGCGCCATCGGTCGAGGAAAACGCCCAGCCAGTGAATACCTTCGCGGTCTCGACAATCGTGTCTTGATTGTAAGTCGGGATCGGCAGGCCTGAGGCGTCGAGCTTCAGCGTGCCATCGGGATTGAGCTCGTTGAGCCCGATGCTGAAGAGCTGCATGACCTCGCGAGCGTAGTTTTCGTCGGCCGACGCGATGGGCACGCCGTTGGGATCGATCGCGCCCTTGCCGTTGCGCAGCGAGCTCAAGTACACACCCATCACGGGGTGCAGCGTCACTTGCTCGAGCAGCGTGCGGTAGTTGCCGAAGGCATTTGCAACCAGCACATCATAGTAACTGGCCAGGCCTTCCTGCCACTCGTTGAGATTCGCGTCCTGATCCGAGACGACAAAGATCTGGCTCAAGGCAAACGCCACGCGCTGCCGGAGCTGATCGGGCGCAGTCATGACAATCTTCCACCACGCCGCCTGCCGATGCACGCCGCCGGGATAAGGATAGAGGCCATTCAGCTGCACGCCCTGGCCGCCGATGTTGTACGTGCTGAAATCGTCCATCGTGTAGGCACGGTGCGGGGTCGCAGGTAACGCCATCTGGTCGGCGATCCACGTGGCGTAGCTCTTTTTCGTGAGGTCCTTGATGTCGCTCGCGATGGGACCAAACGTCGCCTGCACGAGGAAGCGCGATGCGTCCGCCGACGAAATCGTAGAGAGATCAATCGCCGGTGCCGGCGCTGGCGCGGAGAATACTCCCGCGCTGTTGCGCACAAAACTCCCGCCGAGTTCGCCCGAAGTGTATTTCGCCGAATCGATCGAGATTGTGATCCGCCCGGCCTTCAGCGCCGCGACCAAGTCGGCAGTGGTGTACGTGCCGACCGGCGCAAAGGTCCAGTACGCACCGCTCACCTGACCGACCGGCAGGCCGAAGACAAAATTTCCATCGAGCACGAGATGCGCCGTCACTTCCGGGGAACTGAGATTCGCAAAGCCCACGTTCACAAAGGCCGACTGCTCGTCCGAGCTAAGGCGAATCGTCGCCGTGCCATAGCCCGTCGAGCCGGTCGCCGCCGAGGCTGCCCGGAGATAAGCCACATAGAGCGTGCCGTCCGCGGTGGGCGTCGTCGGCGTGGAGGTGGACCCAGCACCGAGATCGTAAACTTCCACGAGCGCCACGCCGTTCGCGCCGTTCACTCCACTGACTTGAATGCTGTAGGTGCCCGCGCCGAGTTCGGTGATCAGGGCCGCGTCTTTCGTTCCGGCCTTCAGGCCGAAAGCTCCCGCTTGCGCAAAGGCTGTCGTGAGCTGGCCACTACCGTTAGCCGTTTCCCAGTTGTCATTCGAGGCGAGCTGACGTCCTTGCGAATCGAGCACGGCCACGGCAGGGTCGGGATTGGCGGTGTGCACTCCGAGTTCGCTCAGCCCGGGCCCGACCGCGCGCACGAGGAGTCGGCGCGGAGTGCCCGAGGCGACCACGAGACCCGCGATCAGAGTGCTGTCGCCCGAGCCGACGACGGCGCGGGTGGAAAGATTTACGAGGCGCGCCGGACCGCTGATGTCGTAGACTTCGAGCAACGCCACGCCACTCGTGCCGCCGACGCCGCTCACCTGCGCCGAATAGAGTCCCGGCGAGAGCGTCGCCACGAGCGCTGCGTCCTTGCTGCCCGGGTCCAAGGCGAAAGCTCCCGCGCCCGCCATGGTGCTCGCATCGGCTTGCGACCAAGTGTCGTTCGCCGCGACCGCTACGCCCTTGCTATCATACAGTGCGATGACCGGATCGGCGAGCGGGCTGGAGATACCATAGTGCGTGAGGCCGGGGCCCACCGCACGGATCAGCACCTTCTTCGGCGCGCCGTCGCCGATGACGAAGCCCGTGAGCATCACGTTTTCTCCGGTGCCTACGAGGCCGCGGGTCGAGAGATTGACCAGCCGGTCGTTGTCAGCGGCAAGCGCGCCGCCCGCTGCCAGGTTCAGCCCAAGTGCGAGGGCGAAGACTTGCAGGATTAGTGAGAAGGACGGCCGCGAAAAGTGGTGGTTCATCTGCCTCTGGAAGAACTGGACGGGGTAAAACCCCCGATGCTCTCGTCAGCACTGCCACCGTGGTACGTTCGCGGCCAAGGTTCCCCGCATTTCGTCCAGAGGGGCGTTGTCACCCACTTGTCGACGCGCGGTAGGTTTCCGTGCGGGGCATGAGTAGGCCTGCACCCCAGCCACCATCCCCGGTGCAGAGGAATCCAACGCGCACACCCATGAGAAATCCTCTCTGCTCTATGAAAACTCGCTCGCTTGGCTTCGCTCCCACTCAGGGAGGAAACATCCTATCCGGCCTCGCTCTCCTCGTGAGCGCCTTTCTCGCGCTCGCTCTGCCGAATGGCCTTCGCGCCGACGTATTTAACTTCGGCGTGCTCGTCGGCAACGGCGCCGCCCTCGATCACGTCGACGGCACCGGCACCAACGCCCGCTTCTTCAATCCCACTTCCGCCGCAGTCGACAGCTCCGGCAATGTCTACATCGCCGACGGCGGTGATCACACCGTCCGCAAGATCAGCGGCGGCGTCGTTACCACGTTGGCTGGCTCCTCCGGCCAAGCCGGCAGCAGTGACGGCACGGGCAGCAACGCTCGTTTCCAGTATCCCTACGCAGTCGCGGTCGACAGCTCGGGCAATGTCTACGTGACCGACATCGGCGACCACACGGTCCGCCGCATCACGCCTGGTGGCAGCGTCACCACGATCGCCGGCACCGTGGGTGTCACCGGCAGTGTTGATGGTCAGGGCACCAATGCTCTTTTCAACAGCCCGCAGGGCATCGCAGTCGATATCAGTGGTAACGTCTACGTCGCAGACACCAACAACAGCACGATCCGGAAGATCACCAACACCGGCGCGGTCAGCACTTTCGCTGGCACCGCCACCTTCACCGGCTCCGTTGACAGCGTCGGCACCAACGCGCGTTTCAACTATCCGACCGGCGTGGCGGTTGATGCCGTGGGCAATGTCTACGTCGCCGATTTCGCCAACAGCACGATTCGCAAGATCACCGCCGGCGGCTCGGTCAGCACGTTCGCCGGTACTGCGGGCTCAAGCGGCTCGGCCGATGGCGCCGGGTCGAGCGCGCGCTTCGATCACCCAGGTTCCGTTGCGGTCGATGGCGCCGGCACGGTTTACGTGATCGATACCTCCAGCCAGACGGTGCGCAAGATCGGCGCCGCCGGGAATGTGACCACCCTCGCTGGAGCGGCTGGCCTCCCCGGCAATGTCGATGCCTTCGGCACCAACGCGAAGTTCTTCTATCCCTTCGGCATCGGTGTCACCGCCAGTGGTAGCACGGTGTACGTAGCTGACACAGGCAATCACACGATTCGCGCGGTGACCTCCGGCGGCACAGTCACCACCTACGCCGGCGCTTCCGGTCTCACCGGTATCGCCGACGGCGTGGGTGGCGAGGCGCTCTTCCGCTATCCCAACGGCATCGCGATCGATGGCTCGGGCAATCTCTACGTTGCCGACCACGACAATAACACCATCCGCAAGGTGACTCCGAGCGGCGCGGTGACCACTTTCGCCGGCTCCGCCGGCCTCTCTGGTAATGTAAATGGCACCGGCAGCGGCGCTCGTTTCAACGGCCCGACCGGCGTTGCCATCGATTCCAGCAGCAATGTCTATGTCGCCGATGCGGGCAACAACTCGGTCCGCAAGATCTCGCCCGGCGGCACGGTGAGCACCTTCGCCACCGGTTTCGCCAATCCGCAGGGCATCGCCACCGACAGCGCCAACAATGTTTACGTCGCCGACACCAACAACCACGTCATCCGCCGGATCACGTCGACCGGCACCGTCACGACGTTTGCCGGTACGGTCGGCCAAAGCGGTAATACCGATGGCTCGGGCGGCTCCGCCCTCTTCAACGCCCCGTATGCCATCGCCGTCGATGGCTCGAGTAATCTCTTCGTCGCCGATTTCCTCAACTCGACCATCCGGAAGATCACCCCCACCGGTGTCGTCACCACGTTCGCCGGACTCGCGGGGAAATCCGGAACCGCCGATGGCAACGGCACGAATGCCCGGTTCAATCAGACCTACGGCATCGCCGTTTCGCCCACCGGCAAGATCTTCGTGACCGACACCTACAACCGCGCGATTCGCCAGATCGATTCTGGTGGTGTAGTCACCACGCTCAATGGGACCCGCTCGCGGTTTTACTACCCGCAGGGGATCGTGGCCGACAGTGCGGGCAGCCTCTACATTACCGATGGCGACAACCAGACCGTCACCAAGGCGACACTCGTCACCGCGCCCGCCGGCGGCGGCAGCGTCGGCAGTCCAAGCGTGACGGCTGGCCAGAGCGCGACCTTCACGATCAGCGCCGCCGCCGGTACGAATTTCCAGTGGCAAGTGTCGGCTGACAATGGTGCGACTTGGACGTCCCTGACCGACGATGGCACCTACAGCGGCTCCACGTCTGCGACGCTCACCGTAAGCAACACCACCACCGCGATGAGCGGCCGTCAGTTCCGCGTCCAGCTCTCCAATGCCGCCGGCTCTAGCACCAGCGCAACGGGTACGCTTTCCGTCGCCGCGGGCAACACCGGTGGCTCCACCGGCACCGCCCGCATCGTCAATCTCTCCGTTCGCACCAACGCCGGCACGGGCGATAACTCGCTCTTCCTCGGCTATGCGGTGGGCGGCTCTGGCTCGAAGCAGCTCGTGATCCGCGGCATCGGCCCGACCCTCGCCCAGTACGCGGTCACGAATCCTCTCGCCGATCCCAAGCTCGTCATCGCGGTCGCCAATGGGGGCCCGATTGTCGCTAGCAACACGCGCTGGGGCGGCAGCGCCACGATGGCCAATGCTTTCACCTCGGTCGGTGCCTTCGCGCTCCCCACCAACTCTGCGGACTCGGCGGTCGTGCAGGCCTTCGCCAGTGGCACGACCTACTCCGTGCAGATCTCGAGCAACACGAGCAACAGTGGCATCGCTCTCGCCGAGATCTACGATGGGGAGAGCACCTCGAGTTCGCGCCTGATCAACGCCTCCGCTCGCGCCCAAGTCGGCACCGGCGACAATGTCCTCATCGCCGGCATCGTGATCGGCGGCACCGGCACCGAGACCGTCCTCATCCGCGGCATCGGGCCCACCCTCGCGCAGTACGGTGTCAATGGTGTCCTCGCCACACCGCAGCTCCGCGTGTTCAACTCCTCGGGCGCAGTGATCGCGAGCAACATCAAGTGGGGCGGCACCGCAGAACTCTCCACGGCGTTCGCCAAGGTCGGTGCCTTCGCCCTCGCGGCCAATTCCGCCGACTGCGCGATGCTCGTCTCGCTCCCGCCCGGTAACTACTCGGTTCAGCTCGACGGCACCGGTGGCACCACGGGGGCCGGTCTCATCGAGCTCTACGAGGTGCCCTGATCGTACTCACCCCTGACTGCCGAAGGCCCCCGTTTCTCGGGGGCCTTTTTTATTTTTGCATGACGCGCGATCTGCGCTGCTCGCATCAGAAATACTTCAGAACATTTTCCTCCGGATCGCCACCATGAGAGTATGCACTCGCCCACCGCCTCTCTGCATTCGGGCGCCTCGCACGCCTTCGCGGAAATTATCCGCGATCGTCGCGCCACCCCGAGCTTTCGCTCCGATCCCGTGCCGGCCGACGTGATCGACACTGCCCTCACCCTCGCCGCTCAAGCCCCCTCGGGCTACAATTTCCAACCTTGGCGTTTCCTCGTGCTCAGCGATGCCGAGCAGCGAAAGAAACTGCAGGCTGCGGCCTTTAATCAGGCGAAGATCGCTGAGGCTCCCGTCGTCGTGATCGCCTTCGGCCAACGTGAAGGATGGAAAGAATACGTCGACGAAATCGTCCGCCAAGCCGGCACCGCCCGCGGGATGTCCGCTGAGGCGCAGCAAAAGCAAAAGGCCAATGCCCTCGCCTTCCTCGCCAAGCTCGACCCCGCCGTGTGGCTCAATCGCCAAGTGATGATCGCGTTCACGCACCTGATGCTCGCAGTCGAGTCTCTCGGCTGGGACACTGCGCCAATGGAGGGCTTCGATGCCGACGCGGTGCGCAAAGCTTTCGAACTGCCCACCGATACCGAGGTCGTGGCTCTGCTCGCGATCGGGCGCGCGAAGGACAACCAAACTCCCCACCCAGGACGCCTCGGCGTGAGCCGCATCGCGTTTCGCGATCGCTACCGTGAGCCCTATCAACCCTTCGCCTCCTCCGAATCATGAAAAACAACCCCACTGGAAAAATGCTCGTCCACGGCCTCGGCTCCGGTGCCTTGAGTTCGAACGATCTTCAGCGGCGCGCGCAGGAGATCGCCGAGATCAACGGACGCTCGGCTCCCATCGACTCCGATCTCGCCGAAGCTCGTGCCGAATTGGGCGGCGACGCGCTCCCTCCTACGACTGGCGACGATGTCGAAGGCGCAGGCCTTCTCACGCATGACCCCAGTGAACCGCTCGCTCGCACCGGTCATCAAACGCCTTCCATGGAAGGCGCCGATGGCCAGAAGGACGTAGAACGGCTCGTTTCTGAAGGCGTCGAGGAAGCCTCGCATGACCAGATGCTCGCTGCCCGCCGCCAGCAGCGCCGCAACGAGAAATCCTGATTGCGGAAACGCAGTCTGACAGGGCAAGTCTGACAGACCCATCGGAGATTCTCCGGCTGCGGTATTCCGGCGATTTCGGAATACCATCCGAATATTTCCCTAGAAAAATGCTTAGTTGCGGGCTCCAAACGCAAAAACATGGGTCAATCGCGCCAAATCCTGCTCTGGAAAGCCCGTGTCCACCGCCTCCAGCAACGTCATCACCCTCTTCGTGGTAGCCCCCCACGACAGCGACTTCCACGCGCTTGAGCGCCTGTTGTCGCCCGCTCGGACGGTCACTTCGTATCGACTGCACCGCTTCCCAGCCTCCGCTCGCGCCAGCGAATGCCTCGCTGCAGGCGAGCCACAAGTCACTCTGATCGTCGGCCTCGATCCACACACTGATGCAGCCGACTCGTTCTCCTTTGCACCAACACCGGCGATCCTGATCACCACGCGAGAAACGCCCGTCGCGTGGCAGGACGCGATGGCCGTTGGCGTCGCCGATTGCCTCGATTTGGAGATGCTTTCTCCCGCTCGCCTCGAGCATGCGATCCAGCGAGTGCTGAGCCAGGCCGCTGCAACACCCCGCGCTACGAGCCACGACGAACCGCGCTCCGATTCGCCGTCGATTTTTGATCCGCCAAGCAGCAGTGATGGATTGCTCCACAGCATTCTGCGCAACCTGCCGGTCATTGTCGGACGCCTTGGGCCCGATGGTCGTGTACTGGATGTCCAGGCGGCCACGTCGCTGCCGCCCCCGCTCCGGCCTGAGCGTATGCTGGGCTGTGTTTTTCAGGACCTGTTTCCGCAGAGCCGCGATGCCATCGACCGTGCGCTCGCGGGTGATTCGATCAGCTTCACTGTGTCGGGCCGCTCGCGCGCGGGCGACTGGCACGCGGAGTTTTTTATCAGCTTCGATCAGGATCGCCACGCAGGCGCCACGCTCTTCGGTCGCGACATCACCGAGCGTCGCCGCATGGAGCGGAGCCTGCTCGACGCAAGCGACGCAGAGCAGCAGCGCCTCGGCACGGATCTTCACGATGGCCTCGGCCAGCAGCTCACGGGTCTCGCCTTCATGGCGGCCGCGCTGCGCGATCGGCTCAAACTCACGCTGCCCGCCGAGGTACCCAACGCCGACCATCTCGCCAAGCTCGCACGGGAAGCGACCGTGCAATCGCGCGCCCTCGCGCGTGGCCTGCATCCGGTCCAACTTGAGCGGCACGGTCTCATCTCCGCCTTCGAGGAACTCGCCGGCCAGGTCCGCGTGCTGCACGGCTGCACTTGTGTGTTTCGGCACCGTGGCCCCGCGCCTTCCAGCGAACGCTTCTTGGGCCTCCACCTCTACCGCATCGCGCAGGAGGCCATCCGCAATGCCGTGCGCCATGGCGACGCTCATCGCATCGTGATTGCGCTCGTCTCACATGATCGTGCGCACCGCCTCAGCATCACCGACGATGGCAGCGGCTTCGATCCGGCCCTCGTACAATCTGCCCCGGAGCGCGGCCTTCAGCTCATGGGCCACCGCGCCGGCATGATCGGAGGCACCTTCTCTGTCACTTCCAAGCCGGGCCGTGGCGCCCGTGTCACCTGCACTTTCCCAAGCTCAGTCTCGCATGAAATCGCTCGACCCAATGTCAGTGCCCCAAACTCCGCCCAAGCCCACCACGCAGCATAAGATCTTCCTCGTCGACGATCATCCGGTGACGCGGGCAGGCGTGGCGATGCTGGTGAACCAGGAGGCAGATCTGCTCGTCTGCGGCGAAGCCGACAGCGCCCCGCTCGCGATCGCGCAGATTCCCAAACTCAATCCGGACCTCACGATCATCGACATCACGCTGCGCACCACCAGCGGCATCGAGTTGCTGAAGGATTTGCGCGCCCTCATGCCCGACCTCCCCGTGCTCGTCATGTCGATGCACGATGAAAGCCTTTATGCTGAGCGCGCGCTCCGCGCCGGTGCGCGCGGCTATCTCATGAAGCACGAGCCCAGCGAGGTGCTTCTCGCCGCCATCCGTCGCGTGCTGGCTGGCGAACTCCATCTCAGCGATCGTATGAAGGAAAAAATGCTTCACCGGCTCGTCAACAGCCGGAAGGAAGAAGTCACCTTCTCCATGGATTCGCTCAGCGATCGCGAGATGGAGGTCTTCCAGCTCATCGGAAATGGTTTCAGCACCCGCCAGATCGCCACGAAGTTGAATCTCAGCGTGAAGACGATCGATTCGTATCGCGAGCACCTGAAGCTCAAGCTGCGCCTCGAGACGGGCGCCGACCTCGTCCACCATGCGATCCAGTGGATGAAGGGCGAGAACGTCGTTTGAGCTAGCCGGGCGCATTCACAGAAGAGTGCGCTGACCGCTCCGTTGCGTCGCACTCGCGTAGGCCACTGCCTATTCGCGCCTTATCCGGCGCGCACCTGATGCCACCAGCCTGAGGCGACCTTACGCTGAGCGGCTCACCTCGCGGGCACCAATCGTGCGCTTCTCCGCACTATGGTTAAACCATGAATGTTAACCTGATCGTCCTTATCATCTTGGTGGTTCTGCTTGTCGGCGCTCTCCCCACCTGGCCGCACAGCCGCAACTGGGGCTATGGCCCGAGTGGCGGTCTCGGCACGGTGCTGCTGATCGTGCTGATCCTCGTCCTACTGGGCGTCATCTAAGACGCGAGCCCCCACCACCCCTCCACCACTTCGGAGCGACCTCAAGGTCGCTCTTTTTTGTTATATGGGTTTTCCAGCAACGACCACGCTGCTTCTTATATGATCCGAGCACAAAAAAAGCGGCTCCATGATAGAGCCGCTTCTTTATGGGCGCCTGACCGCTTGCGCGGAGGCTATGTAAATTAATCAGTCGAGCAGCTTCTCAAGTTCCTGGGCCTTGCGCAGGTGAGCATTGAGCGTATCGAGCTGCTTGCGGGCAAACGCCGCAACGTCCGGGTCCTTCGCATCCTTGGCCGCGTCTTCGTAGAGAGAAACGGCCTTCTTGTGCGCGCTGACCATCTCCTTCACGTAGTCCTTGTCGAACTCGGAAGCCTTCTTCTCGGACCACTTTTTCACCATATCAGCATCAATCGGCTCGAGCATAACGTTCTTCGTGCTTGCGAGACGGGCCAGCCTGCTGCCGAGGGTGTCGTGATCGGAGGCGAGCATCTGCGCAAACGAGCGGACTTCAGGGCGCACGGCGCGATCCGCGGCGACCTTGGCGATGTCGATTTCCTCCGCGTTGGCCTTTGCGGCCTTGGTGACGAAGTTTTTGTCGCCGCGCTGCAGCATCGTGTTGCTGTTGTCCGGGGGCGAGGATTTCGGAGTCAGCGGGTATTCATTGGGAGTCTGCGCGAACGCCGAAACGGTCAGCAGCATCGCACTGGCGAAAAGGGTGCGGCGCAAATGGATGAGGGATGATGTTTTCATGACGCACTCAAAGTGCCGCCGGCGCATCATCCGTTCCGCCGCGCTTACCGGAGCACACCCCCGGGAATTATCCCGGAGTGTGTTTCCCCATGTGATCAACGGCCTACTCTCGCACGGGAAACGGGCTGCCCGGATGACCGATGCGCAGTCCTTGCTGCTCGGCTTTATGCGCTCCGTCGCGCAGCTGTCGCTCGGCCTCATGCCAGATTTCGGTATCACAACCCGTCGGCTCGCCCCGCGCTTCCCAGATCTGTTTCGCACGGCGGGAAATTTGCTCGTGCGTCGGAATGGGTGCCTGGCTCGAGGTATTAGGACGGGAGGAGGGTTGAATGGTTTGTTTCATCGCAGCGATCTTAGCCCGTGATGATACGCCCAACCATCGGGGCATTTTCGGCCCCGTGCTTGGGGCGCATCACCGAAACAATAATTGCCTCATCTGCTGTAGCGTGCCTCACGCGTGCGCGCAGCTTTTCGAGCGCCGCGGGAACGGCTGGGCGACGGTTTCGCTCGGCCCGCGCCCACCGCGAGATCATGTGCGGCCTTCTTACGCACCGCGCTCGAGGCGCGGCCGCGTTTCGGTCTCGCGAGTTTCACTCCGGCGCGTCGTGCCTCGGAAAGCCCGATGGCGATGGCTTGCTTGCGCGAGCGCACGTTGCCGCGGCCAGCTTCGTAGCGGCGTATTTCCTCGCGCACAAATTCACCCGCCTGGGTGCTTGGTTTCTTGCCGGCTTGCGCATCCCGCGCCGCGCGTTGCTTTGCTTTCGCGATGGGCATGTTGTATCCGTTTTTTGGTGACAAAATAAAAATTCCGCCCGGATGGGGCGGAATCATTGGGCGAATGGACTTTCCGCTTCCATCGCGCGCCCCTGAGGTAGGGCGAGCGATGAAGCGGAGAGGATCACTTGATCGTGATGTTGTTCTGCACCTCGCGCACACCGGCGACGCCGGCGGCGAGCTGGCCCGCACGAGCCTTCATGTCGGCCGAGTCGGCGAAGCCGCTGAGCTGCACGGTGCCCTTGAATGTCTCGACGTTGATGTCGCGCGCCTTGACGCTGCTGTCATTCACGAACGCAGCCTTCACCTTCGTGGTGAGGGTGGCGTCATCGACGTATTCACCCGTGCTCTCACGCGTGGGCGTGGACGAGCAACCGGTGAAAAGAGGAGCCGTGGCGCCGAGAAGGAGGACCGAGAGAGAGGCAATCTTGAGTGATGTTTTCATGAGTAATTTGAATTTAAGGGTTGACGTTCTCTGACGTGCGAATGGTCAGCGTTACGCTCACCATGTTCCCGTTGCGCACCGCGCGTGAGTTTGTGCGAAGCATTTCGTTTCACATATTTCGCTCTGATAAATCGTGATTTCGGTGACGCACTATTGCGCAAGCGATGGGCAAACAACCCCACGTCGAATCGCATTTCTCCAGTGAAATCCGTGCGCATCTTTTCCGGATATCGATACAACTTAGCGAACTGTCGTGCGCAAAATCGGTCAGTATGCGCAAGGCCGCTCGCGCGAACCGCGCGCTAGCGACCGCAACCCAAACGGCTCTCATGCCACTCCGCTCGAAGCGGAAAACTCCTACTCCATGAAATCCAAAAAGGAACTCACTGCTCACTCACCTGAAGACATCCTCGAAGAGCTGCGCTCGATGGTCGTCGAGGCCGAGAAGATGGTCGGCAACGCCGGCGAACGCACCGAAGACACGATCAATTCGCTGCGCTCCCGCTACAACTCGGCGCGCGAACAGCTCAGCGACTTCTACGAAGGCGCTCGCGATCGCGTCGTCGCCGGCGCCAAAGCGACCGACAAAACCATCCGCGAGAATCCCTATACCTCGCTCGCCATCGCCCTCGGCGCCGGCGTTCTGGTCGGTGCCCTCGTCACGCGGAGCAGACAGAACTGAGTTCGGCTCGCGCTGCATCAACCTTCCAAAGCCGCCACGATTTCGTGGCGGCTTTTTCACTTCATGCACTCGAAGAATTCATGCGATTTGCCTTCGGGTTTTGGCCAATTGCACGAATTTCGCTTGGGTCCAAAAGAATCACATCATCGCATGTCATTGATTATATGCGAGAAACGCACCGGAGAAAATCCGGTATGTTTTATGCAAAGAGATACGCACCCTCACAATGCATGCGCTGCGACAACCTCGCCGCTCCATGCGCCACAATTCGAACGGAGGCCGTATGAAATCCTCAACCCTCACCATCGGACTCACGCTGCTCGCCTTTGCTTCGGCCGCAGTCGTTCCCTCGCATGCCGCGCGTCTGCCGGCGGCGAAATCTCCCCAGCGCCATCTCGCCATGATCGCGACCAACGTCGCCACCACGACGAATGCGACCACGGAGGACAACGTCGTCAGCGGTCGCGTCACTGCAAAGACAGATACGTCGCTCAGTGTGGAAGATCGTCTAGTGCAGGTGATGTCCACGACTGTCATCACCAAGAAGGGTCTCCCAATTCGCCTGGCTGATATCGGCATTGGCGAAACCGTCCGCGCCACGACCGTCAGAGGGCTCGTCGGCTCGACTCAGGCAGCGACGATCGAAGTGATTACCGAGTAATTCGGTCAGCGCTGCTGCAGAATGCTCGAGGGCGCGGCCACAGAAGCCTCGCTCGAAACCGCCGCAGTAGAAGCGATCATCGGCAGCGGCTTACGCGCCGGATCGATCAGCTGTTCGCCATAGGGAAAGCCAGCGCACGATGCCGCGAGCGCACTGTCATCGCGCGGTGAATTGTCGCCGTCCGGATGCAGCACGGTCCAGTCGCGCGCATAGCGTTGGACGAGGTGGCTCGGCGTAGAATCGAGCGTCACCATACCGAGGCGCAGGCCTACATTGAGATCGCGATTGGTGTGCGTGACCCACGCCTCGCGCCAATCGAAACTCGGCGGGCGGTGCGACTCACGCACAAAGAGGCGCGTCATCATACCCGAGAAACCTTTCGGCGTCGCGTGATCGGGACGGAAATCCAACAGGTCGTAGTCCACGCCGCCCACTCGCGCGATCACCCACGCATGATGCTTCAAGCGCGACGCGGTCAGCTTCCAGGGAATATCGAGCGCCGCCAAAAGATGCGCCGCAAAGACGGCCCGGCCATCGCAATCGTCCCGCAGATAAACCCAGCCTTCGTCGCGTCGCTTCGCGATCATCTCGTCGAGCGTGGCGAAAAATTCCGGACGGCCATACACGCGGGCATCGTCGTCGTAATCGATCAGCAGGTGCGTGACGTCGTTGACCATCACGAGCTGCTGGAGCGGATCGGTCGTAACGGCCCGGATCGCAGCCGCGATCGGCACGATCGCCGGATGATCCGCGCGCACGGTGCGCGGCATCTCGCGGCAAAAAGCCGAGATGCTCGGAGCGATCTCCGCCCGCGCCGCCGGCATCGCCAATGCCATCCACAAGGCCGCGAGCCCGAACCAAGCGAGCATCGCCCATCGGGCCCGAAGGCCTGACTGAGTCGATACACGAATGATCTGCATGCGATGGGCGTGCAGAGCCGTCCGAGGCGATGCAAGTGCTCTGCACAGACATTTTCACTGTTTCCTGAATGAGAATGACTAACGCAAAACGTCGGAAAATCTTTGCGGCCATTTTTGTCGGTATTTGTCCTACGCAGTTTCGCCACCCTTCGGCATTTCGCCGCTGCCGACTGAAGTACGTTCTCCGCCAGCCGGACTCGGAGTATCTCCGATGTGAGAGCCGTAGCGCGTGACGTCATCGTTTATGCGCGACCGCGGAACCTCGTTCAGGGCGGCGGCACTGTCGTGACCTCACGTCGTTCGCGCCGGCCGACGGCACAGCCTGAATTCGAAAAACCATTATACTCATGCCTGCAATTAATTCACTCAAGGAACTGCTGATCGATGAAGTGAAAGATCTCTATAGCGCCGAAAAGCATCTCGTGAAGGCGCTGCCCAAAATGGCCAAGGCCGCCAGCAACGAGGACCTCAAGGAGGGATTCCAAGATCACCTCGATCAGACGAAAGTGCATGTCGAGCGCCTCGAGAAAGTGGCCAAGCTCCTCGGCGTCTCACCGAGCGGCAAGACCTGCCACGCCATCGTCGGCCTCGTGGAAGAAGGCGATGAGGCAATCGAGGTCGATGCGCCTGACTCCATTCGCGACGCCTACCTGATCGGCGCCGCCCAGCGCGTGGAGCACTACGAGATGGCCGCGTACGGCACTGCGCGCGCCTTCGCGGAGAAGCTCGGCGAAGAAGAAATCGCTGCCCTCCTACAGGAAACACTCAACGAAGAAGGCGACGCCAACAAGAAGCTCACCGCTCTCGCCAACGGCATCAACGACGAGGCTGCCAACACGGAAGCCGAGGACGCAGACTGAGCCGTGTCCTGCACACGGGAATAAGCCACCCGTCAATTGTCTCAAACGCCGCATCGGGAAATCCCCGATAGCGGCGTCTTTTGATCCGCTCTATACTGACCTTACCCCCTCTTCGTGCCGTCAAACAGTGACGACATGCATGCTTCAAGTCCGATCCATCAGTCTCAGTCCCGTTACCCCAATGAATGAGCCCGCTTTCCCCCTCGACCCCTTCTTCGAACTGCAGCTCCGCGTCGCACGCCGCGCCGACGAACTGGCCCACCAAGACACGTCTGCGCCCCGCGCTCATCCCGTTTGCTGGCTGCGTGCCGAAGCGGAAATCTTCGGACTCAACGCGGATCAAAATTTCTCCGCGCAGTACGAAGCGCTCAGCTCCGCGCATCCGTTTCCCGTCGATACTGCAGAGAAGCACAGCCTGTCGCTCGGGCACGTCGCCTGATCGCGCGAGGTGGAGAATGAACCCCGCATTGCCCTGACCGTCCTCAGCCGTACGGTCACGGCATGCAGGAATGGTCCGACTGGCAAATTCTCCCCTCCGCCCCGCGCGTAAGCCAGCGCGTGCTCGCTGAGACGCTCGATGGCGGGCAGGCATTTCGCTGGCAGCGCCAGAACGATCATTCGTGGCTCGGCCTTTGGGGCGAGTACGCCGTGCGATTGAGATTAATTGGGGCTGCCGCGAGCGAAGACGCTGCGCAGGGCGAACTCGCATGGTCCGCTCCGATCCCACTCAACACCTCCCTCGCCGCGGCCCTGCCCCACTATCTCGGCCTCGATCGCGAATTCACCGCGCTCACCGACGCACTCCCCTGGCGAACCGATGCACACCTCGCGCAGTGCCTAAGTGCCTTCCCGGGGCTGCGCATCCTGCGGCAGCCTTTCGGCGAGACTCTGCTCGGCTTTCTCTGCAGCGCCACGAAACAGATCGTGCAGATCAAGCAGATGATCGCGCTGCTGGCCGAGCGTCACGGCCAATCAATCGGTGTGAATGCAAACGGCCAGCCCGTGCATCGCCTGCCCACGTGGCCGGAACTCGCGCGAATCCCTGAGGCCCAGTTGCGCGCGTGTCTGCTCGGTTTCCGTGCGCGCTACATCAGCGAGACCGCGCAGTTTCTCGCCGCTCATCCGGGCTGGCTCGAGGAGACCGAGACGGCGCCGTATGCTATCGCCAAGGAGCGCCTGTGCTCGCTCCCCGGCGTCGGCGAAAAAGTCGCCGACTGTGTGCTGCTCTTCGGCGCGGGACGATTAGAGGCGTTTCCCGTCGACACGTGGATTCTGAAAACGCTCGCGCGCCGCTACGGCCTCACCGACTGGAAGCCAGGGCCGCTCGCCCAGTTTGGCCGCGCGCATTTCGGTCCGCTCGCAGGGCTCGCGCAGCAATACCTCTTCGCCTACGAGCGCGCGGCTGGGCGCGTCACGCCTTCCGCTGGATAAGCTCCACCTCGTAGCCCTCGGGCGCATCGATGAAGGCGATGGCACCGTGCTCCGTCTTCGTCGGGCCGTCGCTGAGCGCATAGCCCTTCTTCGCAAGCTCCGCGGCGAAGGCGTCGATGTCGTCTACCGCAAACGCGAGATGCATCAGGTCGGACTGCACCTGCACCGACGGGGCACCCGGCGGCATCTGGCAGATTTCGATTTCCTCTTCGCTATTGGGTGTGCGGATGAAGGCGAGTTGGGCGCCGCGCGGGGAGATTTTCCGGCGGTCGACGACGAGCCCGAGCGCCTCGGTGTAGAACTTGAGGGTGCGCTCGATATCGTTCACGCGCATCCGGGTGTGGAGCAGTTTTTTGACCATACGCCACCACGATGGACGCGAAAATCAGCCGAGCAACAGGAACCTTCACTCGGGGTTCCGCAGCTCATTCAACAAGAGCGCGAGGCTCTCGGACGACGGCTTCGTATCGTTGCAATAAATGCCAATGCGAGCGATGAGCGGTCCCACGGTGCGCAGTGCTTCCACTGTCGCCAGCGAAGCTTCACGTGTCGCGCACGAAGCCACCGCAATTTCGATCTTCACGGTGGGATTGTTCTCCTTCGCATCGCGAATGACCCGACCTACCCGGGCCGTGAAGACGTCTCGGCTCCGCGCTTGCTCCTCACTGGCGTAGAAAGAAAACATCGGCGCCGCTCGCGCGAGATCACCTACATTGGACAAGGTAAATGCGCTGCGTGAGCCGATACCTGCCATCAGTGGCACCCCGATGCTGCGCGCTTCGTCGGCGGCGGATTCGATTGCCGCACGATCGACAATCCCTCCTCGACGATCCAAGGGGAAAACAAAGATTCCACCCACACCCGCGAGATTGCGCGCTCGGGCTTGGGCAAATCCGGCAGACTTCACATGCACCCAGACTGCGCCCGCCGGAAGTTCTAGTTGTGCCACGCGAAAGTCTCCTTTGAAGGCGTCCAGATAGGAAACCACCAAGGCGTCGCCGGGTCGCATCAGGCTGCGAAGCAGCGGGAGGAATGGGGTCCCGCTCACGTCGAAGTCCGTGTAAATCGTCACCGGCATCTCTCGCAGATGCCGCCGGGCTGTGTCGGTTGCCACTTCGGCCCGAAGGAGCCCAATCGCCAGCAATCCGGTTAGTAGCCACCGAAAAAGGGTCATCTGCTACGGCTGGCGCGGCCGTTGCCTTCGGGCAATCATCAATCGTGTCAGGGCCTGCATTGCTTAAGGCTGTATTCGTCCCACTCGCGAGTCCGCGTTGCACCGCTCACCCAAAGTCATCACGTTGATCCACCGATGTCCATCGACCTGGCCGCCATCCGCGCTGCGCACGACCGCATCCGCCCTCACATCATCCGCACGCCGGTGCTCACCAATGCCCGGCTTGATGCGGAGTGCGGCGCGCAGCTTTTCTTCAAGTGCGAGAACCTGCAGAAGGTCGGCGCCTTCAAGGCCCGCGGCGCGGCCAACGCGGTCTTCGCCCTGCCCGACGTCGTCGCCCTGCGCGGCGTCGCCACTCACTCTTCGGGCAATCACGCCGCGGCCCTCGCCCGCGCGGCGCGGCGTCGGGGCATCCCGGCGCACATCGTGATGCCGTCCAACTCGGCCAAGACGAAGATCCGCTCGGTCGAGGGCTACGGTGGCAAGATCACGCTCTGCGAGCCCACGCTCGCCGCGCGTGAGTCCACCTGCGCGCGCATCATGGAGGAGACGTTTGCCACGCTCATCCACCCGTTCGAAAACGAATACGTGATGGCCGGCCAAGGCACTGCCGCCGTGGAGCTGATGGAGGACGTGCCCGACCTCGATCTCGTGCTCTGCCCGGTCGGTGGCGGCGGACTGCTCTGCGGCACCGCGGTGGCAGCGAAGTCGTTGCGCCCCGCCATGCAGGTGATCGCCGTCGAGCCCGCGGCAGCGGACGACGCGGCGCGGTCGTTTCGCGCCGGCCAACGTCTCGCCCCGACGAGCAGCGACACGATCGCCGATGGCCTGCGCACGGGCATCGGCGCGCCCAATTTTTCCCTCGTGCAGCAGCACGTGAATCAGGTCGTGACGGTCAGCGAGGGCGGCATCGTCGCCGCGATGCGACTCATCTGGGAAGCCGTGAAAGTCGTGGTCGAGCCCTCCGCCGCGGTGCCCTACGCCGCGATCCTCGAGCGCCGCATCGTGACCAATGGCCGACGCATCGGCATCATTCTCACCGGCGGCAATGTCGATCTCGACACGTTGCCGTGGCTGAAGTGACGCGCGCGGACCGCAAGCTCAGCGCTGGTCGGCCGGGCGCCATTTCGCGGCGTCGTCGGGCCGGTTCGTCGCCATGTAAAGCTCGACGAGTGCCGAGCGGATCTCATTGAAGCGCACCTTTTGTGAAGCGGGCACCTGCCCGTCGCGCTTCGTGAGGCCATTGAAAGCGTCAATCAACAGCGGCTCCGCCTCCGAGTAGCGACCGAGACCGATCAGCACCCGGCCGAGCTGCCCCTCATCCGCAAAAGTGAACCAGCTGTCGGGCATCGCCTTTTGTCGCAGCGCGACCTGCTCGCGTGCCGCGGTCTCCGCCGTGGTCAGGTCCTTCTTCTCGAGCAACAGGCCGACGCGATTGCCCGAGTACTGCAGCGTGCCGGGATGCGATGGCCCGAGTGTGCGGCGGGCGACCTCGATGACGGCCACGAAAATCTGATCGGACTCGTCGAGGTGCCCGAGCTTCCGCTCGGTGAACGCGAGGTTGTTCATCGTCACCAGCGTCTGCGGATGATCTGGGCCGAGAAGCTTCCGCCGCGCATCCAACAGGCCGCGGATCAACTCGGCCGCCTCAGCGTGATGTCCTTCTTCGTTGAGCGTGACGGTCAGGTTGTTGATCGCAGTGAGAGTGTCAGGATGCTCGGGTCCAAGCAAACGGCGGCGCGCCTCGATGATTCGGCGCTGAAGTGCTTCGGCCTCGGTGAGATTGCCTCGCTGGCGAAGGACGCCGGCGAGACTGTTGAGCGGATACAGTGCATCGATGGTCTCGGCCTCGTGGTTGGCGGTGTAGCGCTCGATCATGAGACGCAGCAGTTTCTCCGCGTCGTCGAGCTTAGACGCGTTGAGCAGAGCAATGCTGAGCGTGCTCATCGCGTGCAGCGTCATGTGGTCGTTGGGCCCGAGGTTTTTCTCGTGGGCCGCGATGACTTCGCGCTGATTGGCCTCTGCCTCCGCATAGCGGCCTTCGCCGAGATAGATGGTCGACAGCATGTGCTTCGCCTCCGTCGTGAGCTTGTCGTCCGGACCGAGCTGACGGATACGTGCCGCCAACACGACGGGCGCGATCTTCTCAGCATCGGCGTACCTGCCTTGTGAAACCAGCGCGCCGCAGAGATTGGCCCGGACATTCGTCGTCTGGATATCGTCCGGCCCCAGCACTTTTTCGCTGAGCGACAGCGCACGCTCGAGCTGCTCGATCGCGGACTTGTACTCGCCCAAGGCGTTGTAAGCGCCGCCGAGAGAATATCGCAGACCCACTTCCAGCTCCGGCTGCTGCGCGAAACGGCTATCGACATGCTTGGCCGCTGCGTCGAGTGCGGCCCGCACCGTGAGATTGCGGTCCGTTTGCGAGCCGGGTGCCGCTTGACCGATGATGTCGGTCTGGAAAAAATCGTTGATCGCAGATGCCCGCGCGGCCTCGTCCTTTGCCTTTTTCTCCGCAGCCGCGGCACGGGTACGCTCGCGCTCGGCCGTGGCCCGTGCCGTGGTTTCCACACGCAAGCGCTCCTCGGCGAGTCGCTCCGCCTCAGTCGCACGCGCCGCAAGCAGGGCACCACCGATCGCCGCCACGATGAGAAAACTCGCGAACCCCGCCGCGACCGCGACGCCTGTGCGGTTACGCCGCGCAAATTTCCGCCACACGTAGAACCGACTCGGCGCGGCGGCGGACACGGGCTCGTTCTGCAGATAGCGGCGCACGTCCTCCGCGAGGGCGTTGGCCGTGGGATAGCGGCGCGCGCGATCCTTTTCGAGGCAGCGCATCACGATCCAGTCGAGCTCGCCGCGCAGCAGGTGCGCGAGGCGCACCGGCTCGGTGCTCCGCGACTCGGCCACAGCCTGCTGGGTATTTCGCTCGAGCGTATCCAAACGCGCGGAGGGTCTGGCCGGCTCTTCGTCACGGATGCGCCGGCGCATCGCGTCGAGCCCGGCGCGCAGCAGCTCCTGCGTCTCGAAGGGCGGGCAGCCGGTGAGCAATTCGTAGAGGACCACGCCGAGCGCGTACACATCGCTCCGCGTGTCGATGTCGCCTTGGCCAAACTCCATCTGCTCGGGACTCATGTAGGCGGGCGTGCCCACGAGCTGGGTGAACTCGGTAATGAGCGTCGCCTCCGTGAGACGCGCTTCCGTTGCTTTTGCGATGCCGAAATCAATCACCTTTGGCACGGGTCGACCGTCGGCCTCGGTCACGAGGATGTTGGACGGCTTGATGTCGCGGTGAATGATTCCCTTCTGGTGCGCGTGCTGGATCGCGCTGCAGACCTGGCGAAAAATCTCCAGCCGGGCGTCAGGCGCGAGCTTCGCCCGATCGCAGTAGCGGGTGATCGGAACGCCCTCCACAAACTCCATCACGAAAAACGGCCGCCCCCGTTCGGTTTCGCCTGCGTCAAATACCCGAGCGATGTTCGGATGATCCATCAGCGCGAGTGCCTGCCGCTCCGCTTCGAATCGCGCGACGACCGCGCGCGTATCCATGCCGCGCTTGATGACCTTGAGCGCAACGCGCCGCGTCACCGGCTCTTCCTGCTCCGCGAGGAACACGCTGCCACCGCCACCTTCGCCGATTTTCTTCACCAAGCGATAGCGTCCAATGAGCACACCCGGACCTTCGTCACTCGGTGCCGAATCCGCGCCGGTCGCAACCACGGGAGGCTTTTCCAGAAACGGCCCGGCCTGCGCATCGGCGCGGAGTAGCCGCTCCACGCTGGTCGCGAGCGCTGTGTCCGTGCCTGCCTGCGCGCGAACAAAGCTCACTCGCTCCGCCTCCGGCTGCGCTAGCGCAGCGGTAAAGAGAGCCTCGATGCGTTTGAGATCTGATTCCATGGCGCGAAGGGGATTGGCCCAGAGATTACATGCGCAGAAATCCGGTAAATCGGCTCAGTCGTCTCTCCTCGGTGCAGCCGCGCCGTCATGAATTTCCTGATACAGCCAAGCGCGCGCGAATGTCCACCAGCGCTTCGCGGTGGCGGGCGAGATGGCGAGCGCTTCCGCTGCCTCGTCCAACGTGAGTCCTGCAAAGTAGCGCAAGCGCACCAGCTCCGCCTTCTGCGCGTCGGCCTGCGCGAGTTTTTCGAGGGCGTCGTTGACCGCGAGCAGTTGGACGTCGTCGGTATCGCCCGCGATGCCGTCGAGCTGCGTCTCCTCGACGCGCACGAATCCCCCGCCCCGCCGTACCGCCGCGCGTCGCCGTGCCGCATCAATGAGGATGCGCCGCATCGCCTCGGCCGCAGCGAAGAAAAAGTGCCGACGATTTTTCCACTCTGGCTGCGCATCGCCCCCAAGCCGCAGCCACGCCTCATGCACCAGTGCGGTGGGCTGCAGCGTGTGGCCGAGGGATTCGTGCGCGAGCTTCGCCGCCGCAATCGCACGCAGTTCGCCGTACACGAGCCGCATCAATTCATCCGGAGCCGACGCGTCCCCTTGGCTGATGCGCGCGAGGACCAGGGTGATATCGCCCATGTCCGAACAAAATTCCGCATCCCGCAGTCAAACAAGGGAAAAGCGAGCCGCCGCGCGGCATTAGCCTGCAAGTGATTGGCGCCGCAAATTCTCTCAGCGCGGCTCCGATAGTGGCTTCACTTTTCTTTGGGTTGCGACTCAGGAGTGCGAAACGCCGCAGCGAGAGTCTTTTCGAGGACGGAGATGCTGATCGGTTTTGTGAGGTGGGCAATGAAGCCGGCGGCGCGGCTTTTCTCCATGTCCTCTTCCATGCCGTAGCCGGTAAGCGCGACGCCGCGGAGTCCATGCTGGGTGTGCAGGCCGCGCATGAGTTCGTAGCCATCGCCGTCCGGCAGGCCGATGTCGGAGAGGACCAAGTCGAAATATTGCTCGAGCGCTTTTTCCTTCGCCTCGGTTGCGCTGCCCGTTGCAACGACTTCGTAGCCGCGAGTCTTGACGAGCCGCGCGAGCGTATTGCGCGTGGCTTCGTGGTCTTCGACCAGCAGAAGGATGCCGCGACTGACCGCTGGCTCGTCCTGCGCCGCGAAGGGCGTGCGCGTCGCACCCGCCGGCTGCCGCGCCTTGGAGGATTGCTCGCCAACCGCGAGCGGAAGGACGATCGTAAAGGTGGAGCCTTGATTTTTTCCGCGGCTCTTCGCTTCGATGCGGCCCGAGTGCAGCTCGACAAGGCGCTTGCTGATCGCGAGCCCGAGACCGAGCCCACCGAAACGATGCGCGCCGTGGTCGGCGTGATCGCCTTGCACGAAGGCATTGAAGATGCGGGCGAGCTCGTGTGGCTCCATGCCCAGGCCCGTGTCCGTGATATCGATCACGATCTCGCGGCCATCGCGTTCGCTGCTGGCCAAGGTGATCGAGCCGCCGACCGAATTGAATTTTACGGCATTGCGGATCACGTTCCAAAACACCTGCTGGAGGCGTCCCGCGTCGCCTGCGACCGTGCTGCGTCCGGCCGTAAGTGTCATGTCCACGCGGATGGATTTCTGCGCGATGTCAGCCCGCACCGTGACTAGCGCGTCGCGCACGACGGCGTGGAGATCGACGATGCTCGACTCGAGGTTGAGCTTGCCGCGCTCGATGCGCGTGAGGTCGAGCAGATCGTCGATCAGGCGGGCCTCGAGCAGCACGTTTTTCTCAATCACGCGGAAGGCATCTCGCGCCTCATCGGAAAAATCGGGATTCGTGGCGGAGTCGCTGGCGAGGAGCAGCACTGGATTGAGCGGGGTACGCAGCTCGTGTGAGAGCGCCGCGAGAAAATCATCCTTCGCGCGCGAGGCCGCGGCGACATCGCGCTCGCGTGACGCGCGGTCGAGGGCAATCGCCACGTAGCGCGCGAGACGGCTGAGAACCTGCACGGCCCCCGCGCCCACGCGATTCTGCTGGTAGCTCGCGAAGCTCACGAAACCGAGGAAGCGGTCCTGCACAAGCAACGGAAACGTCTGGTGGCTCGATACGCCGAGGTGCTCCATCGCTTCGCGGTGCGCCACGATATCGACCTCGGCGTTGTTCGGATTGCGCATCGAGCGCAGCTCGGATTCCTCAATCGGCAGCTTTTCGATCGCGAGCCGCTGACGAGGGAGAATTCCACCGGAGGCTTTTAGCTCCAGAGTTTTTCCGTCGCTCGAAAGTAGGTAGCACGCGTGTACATCGACGCCGAGCGTGGGCACGATGGAGGTGAAAATCCCCGCGAGCTCATTCAACGGATCGATCGCTTGCAGCAGGATCGCGAGCGCGTTCGCGAGCAGACGCTCCAACTCCTGCTGCCGGCTGAGCGTCTGGGCGTGAAACTCGCGCTGAGTCACGTCCTCGATCAGCGTGATGGTGCCGCCGATCCTGCCCTCTTCCGGGAGCGGCGCGATGCGGGCGGTCTGCAGCATCAGCGGACCGGCGTCGGGCATCACGGAGGGAAATGCCAGCAGATACTTGTGCAATGCGGCGGAGAGGACATTGACCTCGCCGGCGAGCGCGTGCTGGTAGCGGCGGAGAAGATTGCGCTTCTCCAGTTCGGGAAACACTTCCGCGAGCGTGCGGCCGATCACCTCGCTCGGCTTTTTCCTGCTGTAGGTGGCGAGCCACTGGTTCCAACTGCGAATGCGCAGCTCGGTGTCCGTGGTGAAGACACCGTAGGGCGCGATCTCCTGCATCCAGTTTGCCAGCGCCTTGTCCGGGCTCTGACGGGCGGGATCGGGGACAGCGGCTGGCCCGTTCATTAGGTCGTTTGCCGTTTCTCCCATTTTTCCACTTCCAGGAGCAGCCGGTCCAGCGAGCGCATGCCGAGGATGATGACCATGAAACCGCTGACATCGCCCGACTTCACATTGAAATGCGTGCGCACCATCAGCCCGTACTTCATCTGCTCAGCCGCTGGCGCCTCAAGTGCGCCGATGACTTTGGTGATCCGATCGACCTGCAGCTGCGGCACCGCGAAGCTCACCTGAATTTGCAACAGGTTGCCGAAAATGCCGAGGCAAGCGTTGAGCAAAATATTGCCGACCTCGGTGATGATTTCGCGGGCATTGGTATCGAATTCACCCCGCACACTTTGGTCGTCGCCGAGGAGCTTGCTGAGGACACGCGCGGACTGCTCATCGAGCATCAGCATGGCATTGCCTGAGATTGGCCCGGTGAACTTTTGGTTCACGCTCGCGACGTCCTGTTTAATCAGCGCCTCGAGCATCGGCCCGAGCGCCTCGAACTCGTGAATGGTGACCGAAGGCACCTCCAGAGTGATACGATAGCCGGTCAGCTCCGAGAGAGCGTTGGCCGCGCGCGCGTAGCCGATATTGATCAGTTCGGTGATCGCGTCGATTTGCTGAGGAGTCAGTTCCACAAGGTGCCTCCCTCAAGAACGGTCTTCACCGCGCCGGTCAGTTTTTCCTTACTCGCAGGCTTGTTGACGATGCCCTTCGCACCGGCCTCGCGCACTTGTGCGGCAGTGGAGGATTGGATGTCCGCGGTCGCGACAATCACCCGTACCTCGGGGTTGATTTCCTTGAGCTTCGCCAGCACGTCGAGACCGTACATGCCCGTCATCACCAAATCCAGCATGACCAGATCGGGAGGGTTCAAGAAGTAGCGCTCGAGGGCCTGCGCGCCATCGGAGGCCTCCTCCACCTCATAGCCTAGTGCTTCCAAAATGAATCGCAGGGTCCGGCGCGACAGCGCCGAATCGTCGACGACAAGAATTCGAGGTTTCATAGATGAGTGGAAATTGCGGCCGCCATTTCGTCGAGCGGCACCGCCTCATCGCTGAGACCGGCCTCGACGACGGATCGCGGCATACCGTAGATGACGCAACTATTCTCCGACTCGGTCAGTACCGTGCCGCCCTGCGCCTTGACCCATGCGCTGCCCTCCTTGCCGTCGTCGCCCATGCCGGTCATGACGACTGCGAGCACGCGATCGCGGTAGATTTCGGCCGCGGAGCGGAAAAGAACGTCGACCGAGGGGCGATGGATCTTTTCGACCGGGTGCACCGTCAACTGGGCCACTACGCCGCTCACGGTGCGCCGGAAACCCAAGTGCCGTCCCGCGGCGGCAAGCAGGATACGTCCGGGCCGCAGTTCGTCGCCATCGGCCGCTTCCTTCACGTCCAGCGCACAGAGTTCGTCGAGCTTCTCCGCATAGAGCGCGGTGTAGCCCACTGGCATGTGCAGCACGACCGCGATCGGCACGGGGAAACTCGCCGGCAACTGCGGCAGCATCCGGCGCAGCGCTTGCGGCCCGCCCGTGGAGATGCCGATAACGACGACATCAACCGCGCTCGTTTGCCCCGCTCGTTTCGCGAGTGCGCCAACGGCCACGGGCAGCGCCGCCAGTGAAGCCGCCGACACCGGTGCACGCAACGCGGCATGGAGATTTTCGATCAATTCGTCCGCGATGGTGCGTAGATCGTTGGTCGCGAGCGCCGAGGGTTTACGCACGACGTTGAAGGCCCCGGCATTGAGCGCGTCCACGACCTCCTCCGCGTCTTCGGCGGCCGAGGAGACGATGAGGATCGGCAACGCGCGCCGCTTCATCTGCGTGCGCACGAAGGCCACCCCATCGAGATTGGGCATCTTCAGATCGCAAATCACCACATCGGGCTTGAGCTGCTCAGTGAGTTCCAGTGCCTCGGCGCCATCGCGCGCCGCGCCCACGACTTCGATCTCGGGACTGGTCGCAAGGATCTCGCGCAAGACCTTCCGCGCAAACGCCGAGTCGTCGACGATGAGGGTCCGAATGATGTTGGACGATGTAGCCACGATCAAACGCCAGCTTTCCGGCGATACGCGAAGGCGTCTCCGACTTCCTGCAGTTCAAACTGGTCGGTGATCTTCAACAGCGATTCCGATGCGCCGATGAAAAGATATCCATCGGGCGGCATCCGCTCCGCAAATTCTGCCACAACCCGGCCCATGGTCTGGACCGAAAAATAAATGAACACGTTTCGGCAGAAGATGACCGGAAACCCAGTCAGATCGGCGGCGGGCGCCAAACCCATGAGATTGGCCCACTGAAATTTCACCCGCGAGCGAATCTCCGACTTGAGCGCCCAAGCATCGCCGCTCTTCGTAAAATAGCGTTCCCGCAACGCCTCCGGCAAACTGCGGAAAGAGCGCTCGCGGTACAGCGCGGCGCGGGCCTTGCCCAAGGCATTCTCGCTGGCGTCACTCGCGTAAATCTCGATCGGATGACTGCTCCAGCCCGCTTCGCCCAGCGCGATGGCGAGACTATAGGGTTCTTCGCCGGTGGCGCAGGCCGCACTCCAGATGCGCAGGGGGCCGGCATTTTTCGCGAACCACTGCGGCACCACCTCGTCCACGAGCGCGCGAATCTGGTCCACCTCGCGCCAGAAATAAGTCTCCTGCACCGAAAACGCTTCGAGCACATTGCGCCACTCCTCCACGCCGCGCTCGTCGTATTTCAAGAGGTAGTAGTAATCAAGGTAGCTCGGAGAGGCGGTCGCCTTCACGCGCGGATCGATCTTCTCCAGCATCGTCGGCAAGCGGCTCTCGTCAAAAAATATGCCCGTACGCTCATGCACCAGATCGCGAAGAATCTGGGCGACCGACTCCTGAGTCGGCGGGAGCTTGGCGGGGCTGGCGATCCGCGTGATGGGCATCTAGTCTAGTTTCATTGCGCGGCTGAAAGCTCCGCTCAGATGGATTTTTTCTTTCGCCCCTTCGCCACCACTGCGGGGACGTGCCCATTCGACGAGCCGACCTCTGCGTTGTCGGAGAGAAGAATTGCGGCATCCTTGGCGTTCTGCGCGTTTGCCTCGCTGAGCGATGCGATCCCCTTCAACACCGACGCGGCCGACTCGGAGTGGGCGAGATTGGCATTCGAGATGAGCTTGATCTGGCTGGCCACGTTTTCTCCGGAGACCGCGATCTCCTTCATCATCGTGCGCTGCTGGACCATCGCCTTCGCGGCCTGTTCAGTCTGGAGCCGGAGCGTATCCACCGAAGCGGATACCTGCGTCGTAGCAGTCGCCTGCTCGTCCATCATGCGACTGACGCTCTTGCCCAACTGCGCGAGGCGCGCCGCTTCCTTCGCGACTTGCTCGGTGGCCGTCGCCTGCTCCGCGACCGCGCGAGCGGTCGTGGCACCGCCTTTGCGCATCATTTCGACCGCGCCGATGATCTGGGTGGCGCCGACCGCCTGCTCCGCGGTCGCCTTGCGCACCTGCTGCGCGACACCGCTCGTGATTTGCGCCGCTTTGACGACCTCGCGTGCGGCGCGACTGTGCTCGCCCATCGCCTGCGAGACTTCCTTCGTCACTTTCCGCATGAGACCGGAAGTTTGCACAATCGCCGCCGCGCCCTTGGCCTGCTCACTCATCGCGGTCGCGACCTGTTTAGACTGATTCGCCGCAACCGAGATCGAATCCAACACCTGCTTGCTGGCGCGCACTTGTTCCTCCGTGGCACGATCGATGTCACGCACCAGCTCGGTGGTGCTCCGGATGCCCGTGAGAATCTTCGTCAGTCCGGCCGAGCCGGTTTCCGATTGTCGATTGGATTCGTCCGCGACGCGCGCGCCGTCGGTCGCAGCCTGCGTCGCCTCGCGCGTCACGTTTTCAAGATTTCGGACAATGCGGGAGATGTCCGCCGTCGCCTTGGCGCAACGGTCAGCGAGGTTGCGAATCTCCTCGGCGACAACGGCGAATCCGCGCCCGGCCTCGCCGGCGCGCGCAGCCTCGATGGACGCATTCAGCGAAAGGAGATTGGTGCGCTCGGCGATCACGTCGATGGTGTCGACGATGCTGCCGATCTCCGAGGTTTGGCGGTTCAGTTCGCGCATCACGCCCGTGGAGTTTTCCATCGCTTTCGCGACGCGCGTGATGCCCTCGATGGAGCGCCGCACCATCTGTCCGCCGTCATCGGCATCTTGAGCGACCTGTTTCGCGATGTCCTGCGTGCGCTTCACGAGATCAGCTGTCGCGCGGCTGGACCGATCCATCTGAATGGCCGCGGTATTGGCCGATGTCGTCGCTTCAGTAATCCGCTCGCTGTTCTGCGCGACGGATTGAATGGAGCGGGCCATCTCCTCCATGGAAGTCGAGGTCTCTTCGACCGACGTGGAGAGATTTTCGCCCATCGCGGCGACCTCCTCGATCGAGGCGGCCATCTCATTCATCGAGGAAAGCGTTTCCTCGGCGGCCGAGGTGAGTTCGTCGGAATTGCGCGCCACGCCTTGGATCGACCGGCTCATCTCCTCGATGGAGGCCGCGGTTTGGTTCAAGCCCGACGCGAGGCTCTCTGAGTCGCGCGTGAGCGACTTCACCGAGGCAGCGACTTCCGTGATGCCGGCGGTGAGATCTTCCGCGGCGGTAGCCATCTCCTTGCTACTGTCGCTGGCCGCCGCCGTGTTGCGCGCGACATCCTTTATTGCGGCGGTGATCTCGTTGGCGCTTTTCGCGACCTGCTCGCCATTGCCGGCGACCTGCTCGATCGTGGCCGCCATTTCGTTCATCGACGAGGCCGTTTCCTCGCTCGAGCGGTTCAACGATGCCGCTTGCATGGCCGTCTCCTTGAGTGAGGTCGCCATGCGCGTGATCTCGCCCACCGCGGCATCGGTCGAGAGCTTCTGCGCCGCGGCACCCTTGCTCATGCGGGCGGACATGGCCTGAAGTTCCTTTACGCTGGAGCGCCGGCCTTGACTGGCGGGGACCGGAGCCGGCGAATCGGGGGTGAGTTTGGACGTAGGCATGGGAGAAAAAAGTCGTTGCTTCGTGGATCAGGGCTGCGTCGGCGCGCCGGCAGGCACGGCGATTTCTTCGAGGGTCAACACGGCGCCCACATCGACGATCAACACACTGCGATCGCCGACCTGCGAGACGCCGGAGAGATAGTTGCCGCTGATGCCGACGAGAGTCTCCTGCATCGGGCGAATCGTGTCCGCCGGGATCCGTTTGAACTCGCGCGCCGAGTCAACAATCAGTGCGACGATCCGCCCGCGGACCTTGAGAAAAATCAATCGCGAACGCGCTGTCGCGGCCTGCTTAGGGAGGCCGAAGCGCGTGCGGAGGTTGATCGCGGGAATCACCTGCCCGCGCGAAAACACAACTCCATCGACCGCCGCCGCCGTATTGGGCACCGGCGTGACATGCCCCAGCATGTCGACCTGAATCACGTCGCTGCTACTCACGGCGTAGACCGCTTGGTCGAGTTCGAAGAGGACGTAGGTGTCAGCGAGGCTCATGAGGTGACAGCAAGAGTTTCAGCGGACAGAGCTGCCTTGGGCACGGCGCGCGCGATACTGTTGGTCAGCGCCAGCGGGTCCAGCACGAGAATGGGATGACCGTCGCCCAGTTCCGTCGCACCGACGATGCCAGGCGAGCGCACGAGCGGATCGACCAAGGGGCGAATCACAATTTCGCGCTGCGTGCGCACGCGATCGACGACGAGGCCGGCGAGGCCCCGCTCGGAGTTGAGTACGAGCACAGTGAGGAGCGACGCCTCGGTCGCAGGGAGGCGAAATGTGTTTCTCAGCCGCACCATGGGCAGCAGACCGCCGCGATACGCCGCGACCTCCACCTGCTTGATCATGCGCGTGTCTTGTCGCGGCAACTGCACGATCTCCTTCACGAAACCCTGCGGCACCGCACACAGCTCCTGCCCTACCGCCACGATGATCGCGTCGGCGATCGAGAGCGTGAGCGGCACGCGGAGGATAAACTCGGTGCCGTGCCCCGTGCGCGTGTTGAGACTCATCGCGCCGCCGAGTTCGCGCACCGTGTTCAGCACGACTGCCATACCCACACCGCGACCCGAGGCCAAGTCGGCTTCGTCGCGCGTGGAAAATCCGGGCAGGCACAAGATACTCAGGAGCGCATCGGGCGAGGGATTGTCGGGGACAGTGTGACCAAGCGAGCGCGCACGAGCGACGATCTTGGTCGGATCGATGCCGCGGCCATCATCGCGGATCTTGATCAGGATCGCCTCGCCGGCGCGCTCGGCCTCGAGGACGAGCGTGGCCGCGGAGCGCTTGCCCGCAGTGGTGCGCTCCTCGGGCGACTCGATGCCGTGGCTCACGGCATTGCGCACCAAGTGGAGCAACGGTTCCTTGAGGCGCTCGACGAGATACTTGTCGATCTCGGTCTCGCGGCCCAGCAACTCAACCCGGACGCTCTTGCCTGAGGCACGCGAAAGATCGCGGACCACAAATGGCATGCGGGCAAAAATCTCCGACACTGGAACCATGCGCACCTGCGTGATGGCGGCGCGCAGCTCCCTCAGTGAACGACCGAGCCCGAGGCTGATTTCCTTGAGCGCCGAATCCTCTTCCGTGCCCTTGAGGCGATCCTCCAAGCGAAACCGCTGAATCACCAGCTCACCGGTGATGCGCATCAACTCATCCAGCCGCGCCAAGTCGACGCGCACCAAGTGCGACGGCGTCAATGATTGCAGCTCAGCATGAGCATTGTCGCCGGTTGCCGACATCGCGGCTAACGTCGGCGCGGGTGCAGCAGGTGCGACAAACGTCACGCCATCGTTTGCCCAGCCCTCGAGGTCGTCGGGGGCTCCCTGCAAATTCAGCGCAAACTCAAAGCGGATCGCGCGGTCCGATCCCACGAGGGGCACGCCGGATTTTATCTCACCCAGTTTCGCCAGTCGCTCGCGTATCGTCTTTACGGATACACCGCGCTGATCGAGCGCCTTGGACGGAGCGAAAACAGCCTTCCAAGCCTCGGACGGCGCCGGTGAAGTTGGCGTCGCGCCCATCGATGTCGCCGACGCAGCGGAAGCAGCCTCCTTCGGCGCAGCGGTTTTATCAGCGGCGGTGAGCCCATGCAGGCGGGCGAGCAAATCTTCCGTGTCGGGTAACATTTGCCCCAGTCGGTGCGCCGTGATGATCGCCTCCATGCGCTGGGTGCTCTGAAAGAGTAGCTCCAGTCCGCTGTCCTCCAAGGTGCGCTTTTGCCGCGTGAGCTGTCGGAGAAAATCCTCCACGGCATGCGCCAGAGTCTCGGCCACCCGCAGCCCCACGATGCCCGCGCCGCCCTTGATCGAGTGCATACGGCGATAGATTCCCTCGATCACTTCGGTCTCGGCCCCACCCCGACCCATCGCGGCTTCCAATTCCGAGAGTCCTTCGCGAATCCCCGTCAGGAGTTCATCGCACTCCGCATAGAAATCATCCAACAGCTCCTTTCGCAGTTCGGGCGAGAACTCTGAAGACATTAGAGGGGTGCGGTTGGGTGAGAAACTCGACGCTGACAAACGATGCTCAAAGCCCGATCAATCCGCATCCTACGAATGTGCGCGGGCTCTGACCAGTGCAAAACCCGCCGTGCACCGCGAGATACCGAGCGCGGGCAATGGGACAAGTCGAAGAGATAGGAAACGATGCGATCAGTTGAGCCTCGGGAAAGCTGAGCCGGAATGGCGAAAGCATGGGAAGAAAGGGCGGAGTGTAGGGGGATCAGCCAAAGTTCCCTCTGAGTTGCGAGAATGGGTAAAGAAAGGAGATCGCACATGGCGCTGCGGGGAAACTACCGCCTGCAGCGTTCCTAGATCGTAGGTTTTCGCGGTGACACTGGGTAATGTGACCCACGGCTTTTTTGCACGGTCGCGGACACCGCTTTGACGCTGCTTGGTCGATTGCTTCGCAAACTCAACCATACCCATGAAGACCAACAAATTCCTCCTTCCCATCGTTTTCGCCGCTGCCCTCTGGTCGCTGCTCGCCTCTGGCTGCAACACCATGCAAGGCGCTGGCAAAGACATCGAAAAGGGCGGCGAGAAGCTGCAAGACGCCGCTCAGCGCAACAAGTAAGCCTCTTCGCTTCGACAGCAGCCAGCGGTATTATTCCTCCGGTCCCCTGTTAAGCGCAGACCGCTTCTTCGACGCCGTCCAATTTGGGCGGCGTTTTTTATTTTATTGCCTGCCTTGGCTTTAAATTGGTGCCCCCACGGGGAATCGAACCCCGCTTTGAAGATTGAGAATCTCCTGTCCTAACCGATAGACGATGAGGGCAATCTGCCGAGGGGATGACGCTTCGGATTTCGTCGCGGGCGTCAAGCGCGAGTTTGCACGGCGGCGCAGATAGGATTCGGTCAACGCAAAGCGTCAGTGTTCTTTCTGCGATCGCCCCTTGCGGGAGACCGAAGGTCGATCAAAGCGAAACAGCTTCGCATCCTGATGCCGGCCACCCGTGCAGAGTTGACCAAGGATTTTCGCCGCCATCTGGCTGAACGTAATTCCGTTTCCGCCGTAGCCGAGAGCATAGAAAATTCGGCCGTCGTCGCCGCGCGGTCCGATCAGCGGCAGACCATCGGGGCTCTCGACGAATGTCCCGCACCACGCGAAATCGCAGTTGAACGGAATGTGCGGGAAGAGTTGCTGAAAGCGCCGTACCAGCCGGCGCGCCTTGGTTGGAAGAAGCCGATCGCGCCGGCGCGGGTCAGCCAGCGCTTCATCTTCCCCACCGACGAGGATGCGGCCATCGGGCGTGTTGCGCAGATAGAGATACGGACGCGCCGTTTCCCAGATGAGGCAGTCATCATGCCAGGTAGCTCGACGCTCGAGCGGCTGGCTCGCGATGACGTAGCTGGAGTGGATGAGCACACGCGCGTCGTCGAGAAAAGGCGCGGCTTCATAGCCGGTGGCGAGCACCGCGTAGTCAGCCGTGATGCGTGCGCTGCGCGCGGTACGAACCGTCACGCCTTCCTCGGTCGCTCGCACGGAGCGCACTTTCGTCCGAGCAAAAATACGCAACCGACCCGTCGCGCAGTCATGCGCCAGCAGTTGCCGCGTAAACGCCATCGCATCCATCTCCGCGCAGCCGGGAGAGTAGATGGCACCTGGCCGCTGCAATCCGAATCGCCGCCGGAGGTCAGTCCCCGTCAGCCACGTGCCCGGGATTGCCCCGCTGCGACGCAGACGGAATTCGCGGCGCAGCTCGCGCAAGCCATCCGCGTCGCTGGCGAGATAAAGACTTTTTCGATCTTTCCAGCCGCAGTCCAAACCGAGGCCGTGAACGATTCCCCGCAGCTCGCGAATCGCGCTCCGCCCGCGGCGATACACGTGCAGCGCAGCTGTCCGGCCGTGAAGCTTGGCGAGTTTTCCAAGGGGCGTATCCGTCTCGAAGAGCAGGAGTGCCGTGCTCGCCGAGGTGCTGCCAGTCGCTGGCACGCGTTTATCGACGATGATGACCTTCTTTCCACGATGAACCAACTCATGCGCGACCAGCGCCGCAGTGATGCCTCCTCCCACGATCACCACATCGCATGCCTGATTTGCGCGCAGGGTCCGATAGCGCGGTTTGCGGCGTTGCAGCGCCGTCCAAAGGGTGGTGCCGGATTTGAGCTTCAAGCGGGAGGAGCGAGGTATGGAATCCGCTGTTCGGTTCCCTCGTACGCGCGACGCAAGTGCGGTTCCCTTATTCGTTATTCTTGAGGCAACCGGGCGCGACCAAATGGGTCAGGTGGTCTTTTCCCAGACTCGATGTCCCCTTCGCTAACGTACACTGAATCCCACGAACTGCCTTGCGATGAAGATGCCTTGCTCATGCTGCGGATCGCGCGCCGCGCTGACGAGTTGGTGCGCGAGAAGGCCTGCGGCCCGGGGCTGAATCGGGTGTATTGGCTCCTTGCGGAGCAAGAACTCGCCGGTCATCTCACCGCGTCGACGCGACACTTCTTTTCGCCTGCAGCCCGACCATGAAAGTTTGGCTGAAGATTGCAGTACGCGCCGCCAAGTACTGGAACGACGACAATGTGTTTCAGCATGCCGCGGCTGTCAGCTTCTCCACGCTCTTCTCGCTTGCTCCGATCACGATCATCGCGGTGACCGTCGCGGGTGTGTTCTTCGGTCGGGACACGGCGGCCAAGGAACTCGAGCGACAAATCACTTCGCTCATGGGCCCCAAGAGCGCCGAGTTGGTGCACGATGCCGTGATCGCATCGGAGACGCCGCGCACCAGCTTCTGGTCAACCACCGTGGGCGTGGCACTCCTGCTCTTCGGTGCGACGACCGTCTTCGGCCAAATTCAGAAATCGCTGAATCAAATCTGGCATGTGCGCACGAAGCCCAGCAAATCGGGCTGGCTGCTCCTCGTGGTGCAGCGACTGCTCTCGTTTGCGATGGTGCTCACCATCGGGTTTCTCCTGCTGGTATCGCTGGTCGTCTCCACGGCCATTGCGGCCGTCATTGAGCGCTATGGGCCGCATCTCTCCGGCTCCGCGGCATTGTTGAAATTCGCCGACCTCGGGCTTGGCGTCATCGTAGTAACCATACTGTTCGCGCTTCTCTTCAAAGTGCTGCCCGATGTGAAGCTGCTGTGGGTCGATGTCTGGCTCGGCGCGGCCTTGACCGCCGTCCTTTTCACGATCGGCCGCTATCTCATCGCGCTCTACCTCGGGCATTCGACGGTTGCGTCGATCTACGGGACAGCGGGTTCACTGGTCGCGGTGCTCATCTGGGTGTACTACTCATGCGCGATTCTATTCTACGGCGTGGAGTTCATCCGGGCCTACCGCGCCATCCACCACCGCAAGGTAGAGCCCAAGGAGACCGCCGTTCTGGTCCACGAAGAAGTCGTGCACGGCCGAGCAAAGCTCGTGGAAAATTGATTCGCTCACGCCGTGCACGGAGGTTTGCCGACCGCGGCATAGGGAATCGCCCGATTGTCGGACCGGACGGGGAAAACTCACTGAGCCGCTCGGTCCACGATCCTGTGCCCATCGATCAGAAAAGCGATGTATCGGTTGCCCAAGTACGGAAACGGCAGCGCACGACCAACGAACACATCGCCATCGTCGTCGGCGTGCTGCTGGTTCTTGGACTCGGAGTCGTCGCCCTCGTCTGGTACCGGCAGCATAGTCCCAAACATCCCCCGCCTGCGGTCATGTGGACGCGTCAGCCCCACTCCACGCATAAAGCCGGAGCCTCTGTTTAGCCCTACCCTGCTCTCCCACACGTCATGCGTGCGATCTGGAAAGGCTCCATTTCCTTCGGTCTCGTGAACATCCCGGTCGCGCTGCAAAACGCGAGTCGGGTCGAGGAGCTGAAGTTTCGCCTGCTGCGCGGCACCGATCTGAGCCCGGTGAACTACAAACGCGTGGCCGAGGTCGACGGCAAGGAGGTGCCGTGGAACCAGATCGTCAAAGGCTACGAATACGAAAAGGGGAAATTCGTCGTGTTGAAGGAAGACGATTTCAAACGCGTCGATCTCGAGGCCACTGACACCATCGACATCATCGATTTCGTCGACGTCGCGCAGATCAACCCGGTCTATTTCTACAAGCCCTATTACCTGGAGCCGACCAAGGGCGGGGCCGCCACCTACGCGCTGCTTCGCCAAGTGCTCGCTGACTCCAACAAGGTCGGCATCTCGAAAGTGATCATTCGCACGCGCCAGCACCTCGCGGCCGTAAAGCCCAACGGCAATCTACTCGTGCTAGAACTGATGCGCTTCGAAGACGAGCTGGTCAGTCCCCAGCAGGTTCACCTCGGCGCAGCCAAGAAACCGGGCGCGCGTGAACAAAAGATGGCCGTGAGTCTCGTGAATCAACTGACCGAGGACTGGGATCCCGCACGTTACACTGATGACTACCGCTCGGCGTTGATGAAGCTGATCGATAAAAAGATTGCGGCCGGCGGAAAGGAAATCCCGGGCCGCAAGAATCGCGAGACCAAGGCCACCAACATCATCGATCTCGCCTCGGTGTTGCAGCAGAGTCTCGCCGAAATCTCTGGCGCTAAGCCGAGCAAGAAGAGCGCAAAGAAGTCCCGCAAGAAAGCGGCTTAAGTCCAGCCAGAGGAGACCGCGCCCATGGCGACGAAGCGAAAAAGTCCGGACGTGAAGCTGTCGAATCTGGAAAAGGTTTTTTTTCCTCAGACCCGTTTCACCAAGGGCGATCTCATCCAATACTACCTCAAGATCGCGCCGCTGCTTTTGCCGCATCTGAAGAACCGGCCTGTGACGCTGATCCGCTTTCCCGATGGCGTCGAGGGCGTGAAGTTCTACGAAAAGAATGCCCCGAAATTCACGCCATCGTGGATTAAGACCCAAGCAGTGTCGCGCCGCCACGAGAGCGGCCGAATCAATTATCTCCTGCTCAACGACGCTCACGCCCTCGCTTGGTGCATCAATCTCGGGACGATCGAACTTCATCCGTTTCTCCATCGCGCACCCAGACTGGCGCAGCCGACCTGCGTCGTGTTCGACCTCGATCCGGGGGAAGGTGCCGACGTGCTCGACTGCGGACGCGTGGCACTGCTCATCAAAAAAATTCTCGATGGCCTCAAGCTGTGCGGCTTCGTGAAAGTTTCCGGCTCGCGCGGCCTGCAGCTCTACGTGCCGCTCAATACGAAGGTCACCTACCCTGCGACCGGCGCGTTTGCCAAGGCCGTCGCCGAGTTGCTCGCCCGCGAACACCCCGACCGCGTGGTCAGCAACATGGCCAAGATCCAGCGGAAGCGAAAAGTGTTGATCGACTGGAGCCAGAACTCCGCCGCCAAAACTACTGCCTGCGTGTACTCCGTCCGCGGCAAGCGCGCCGAGCCGTTTGTTTCGCTCCCGATCACCTGGGAGGAATTGAAACGCGCCATGCGAAGGAAGAATCGCGCCGCACTCGATTTCACGCCCGATGCCGCGCTCAAGCGCGTGAAGAAGACCGGCGATCTCTTTGCGCCCGTACTCACGCTGAAACAAAAACTACCGCGGGCGTTTCTCCGTGCCGCCGTACAGGACAACGACCTGCGGCGCTACCGCGAGAAACGCGATTTCTCGCAGACGGCCGAGCCCGCACCTCAGCAAGCACAGAAACGCACGCGGCGCGGAGCCAAAACCGGTCGCTTCGTCATCCAGAAGCACGCGGCATCGCACCTGCACTACGACCTGCGCTTCGAGATGAATGGTACGTTGAAATCGTGGGCCGTCCCGAAAGGCATTCCGACCGCGCTCGGTGAGAAGCACGCCGCCTTCGAGGTGGAGGATCATCCGGTGGCGTATTTGAAATTCGAGGGCACAATTCCCAAGGGGCAGTACGGCGGCGGCACCGTGATGGTCTGGGACATCGGCACCTATGAATTGATCGGTGGCTCGCACGAGGCGGGCGATCTCAAGGTGATTTTCCACGGGAAAAAACTGAAGGGCGAGTGGCATGTCTTTCGCATCCGCGACGAGGAAAAACCCGTCTGGCTCGTCGCCAAATCGCGCACGCCGGCGAAACCCATTTCCGCCCGAAGCGATGATCGCTCCGCGCTCACCGGGCGATCGATGGCGCGGATCGCACGCGACAAGGATGCCGAGTGGTCCAGCTCCGGCCCAAAGCGAAAGGCCGCATGAAATCGCGAAAGAAAAAACTTCCGGCGAAATTTGTTTTCCCGATGAAAGCGCTCGGTCGGAGCGACGTGCCCGATACCGCGGCGGGAGCGTGGCACGGGGAAATCAAGTTCGATGGCTACCGGGCCGTCGCCGTCATCAACGAAGGCGACATTCAACTCTGGTCGCGCACGCAGAAGCCGCTCGACTACCCGGAGATCGTGACCGCCTTGCAACGGATCAAATGCGAAAACGCCACGCTCGACGGCGAGATCGTGGCGCTCGATACGCGAGGCCGCTCCAACTTTCAGCACCTCCAAGGCCGCGATCTCGGCGAGCGACCGCCCATCGCCTACTACCTCTTCGATCTGTTGCACTGGAATGGCCGCTCGTTTCTCGACGAGCCGTTCGAGGTGCGGCGCGCCGCTTTGGAAAAATTCGCGAAGAAGCTCGACCCCAAGCTGCAACTCTCACGCGTGTTCGATGTGCCTCCGACCGTGCTCTGGCGCGAGGTCGGGCGGATCGGCCTCGAGGGTATGATCCTGAAGCACGCGCAATCGCTCTACGAACCGGGCCACCGCTCCGGCGAGTGGCTCAAGATCAAGCGGGTCAATGAGCAGGAGTTTGTCATCGGCGGCTTCACGCCCCCGCAGCGGAGTCGCCCGCACTTCGGCGCCATTCTCGTGGGCTACTATCGCGAGCGGAAGTTGATCTATGCGGGCAAGGTTGGGACCGGATTCGACTTTCGCCTCCTAGAGGAACTGCATGCCAAGTTCCTAAAGAACAAAATCGCCCACTGCCCTTTCGCCAATCTGCCGCTCGAGCGTACATCACGCTTCGGCACCGGCATGACTCGCTCGGCTATGCGCCACGTCACGTGGGTCGAGCCGACATTGGTCGCACAGATCAAGTTCGCCGAATGGACGCTGGAAGGCCTACTGCGTCAGCCAGTGTTTCTCGGGCTGAGAGCGGACAAGCGAGCCCGCGATGTCGTGCGCGAGGCGACTGCGGCGTAAGTCTCAGCAGACCGAGTCGGACCAACCGGCGCTAATCTTTGGCGCGCGCTTTTCCCTCGTTAGCCGGAGTTCCATCCGAGCCACAGGCGTAGTGCGCTCGCGCTTTGTCCAGCAATCCGTCGTCGGTCATGTCGAGGCGCAGCGGGGTGAATGAGACGAGGTCGCGCTGCACCGCCCAGCGATCAGTGCCTTCCTCGATCTGCTCGATCGGCACGACCGTGAACCAGAAATGCTGGCGGCCCATGGGATCGCGCCCCGGCACCATCTTGCCGTCGTAGTGACGGAAGGATTGCCGCGTCCAGCAGACGCCGCGCGGCTTCTTGGGGAAATTGATATTGAGCAGCGGAAACTCCTTTTCCGCGAGCGCGAGCTTGAACGCCTTTTCGACCCACGGACGGATCGCAGTGAAACTCGGCTCTGCTTCCGTCACCGGCATGCTGAACGCGACGCCGCGCACGCCGAGGAGTGCCGCCTGTTTCGCCGCAGCCAGGGTGCCAGAGTGCCAGACCGCATTGCCGACATTGAGACCAAGATTGATCCCCGACACGACGAGATCGACCTGCTCCCATTGGGAAATGCCCAGCGCCACGCAATCGGCCGGAGTGCCGTTCACGCGATGCGCTTCGAAATTTTTCACCGTCGCACGTCGATACCACAGCGGCCGCGAGCCGGTGATCGCATGGCTCATCGACGACTGCTCCACATCCGGAGCGACGATGCGCACTTCGCCGAAAGCCGAAGCGACTTCGGCGAGCTCGGCCAGCCCGGGGCTGAAGATACCGTCATCGTTTGAGACTAGGATTCGCACTGATGCTCTCGTCCCGCGCCACGGGCGTTGGTTCCAAGAATCCAACCACCCTCACGCCATCGATCCGGAGAGGTCCGTTCACTCGGCCTTGACCGTAGTGAGCAGCCGCTCGTCCGCCGGGCCAGGTGTAGCGAAAGTAAGATTGAAGGCGGTGTTGACCAAGCCGACCAGCGTGAAGGCCTGCGGGAAATTGCCGAGTTGGCGGCGCAGTTGCGGGTCGTACTCCTCCGCGAGGAGGCCGAGATCGTTGCGGATGGAGAGCAGCTTCTCAAAAAGCTCTTCGGCTTCATCTTCGCGTTTCAACAGATGGAGACAGTCGGCCAGCCAGAAAGAACAGGGCAAGAACGTGCCCTCACCCTTTGGCAGTCCGTCGACATCGCCCGAAGTTTTCGTGCGATAGCGCTCCACGAGACCGTGCACCGTGAGGTCCTTCGCGATCGCCTCAATCGTCGCATGCATACGGGGATCGGTCGGCGGGAGAAATCCGACCAGTGGCATCATGAGCAGCGCCGCATCGAGTTCCGTGCCGCCATAGTACTGCGTGAACGTGCCGCGGCTCTGGTTGAATCCTTGCGTGCAGACATCGTCGTGGATCTCGGCGCGTACTTTTTTCCATTCGTCGACATTGCCGCGCAGGCCATGCAGCTCGACGCCCTTGACGGCGCGATCCAAGGTGACCCATGCCATGACTTTCGAATGCGTGAAATGGCGCCGCGGTCCGCGGATCTCCCAGATGCCTTCGTCGGGCTCGCGCCAGTTTTTCACCACGAAGTCCACAAGGTGGCGCTGGAGGTGCCAGGAGTCTTCGCCGCTCTCGATGCCGACTGAGCGAGCGACGTGCATCGCGTCCATCACCTCGCCGTAAACGTCGAGTTGGAACTGCGACGATGCCGCATTGCCGATGCGCACGGGGCGTGAGTTCTCGTAGCCCTTGAGATGCGGCAGCTCCAGCTCAGGGAGGAGTCGCTCGCCCCCGACGCCGTACATGATCTGCACTTGAGCCGGATCGCCCGCGACGGCGCGCAGCAGCCAATCGCTCCAGGCCCGAGCCTCGTCGCGATAGCCCGCGATCATGAAGGAGTACAAAGTGAACGTCGCGTCGCGCAGCCAGCAGTAGCGATAGTCCCAGTTGCGCACGCCGCCGAGAAACTCGGGCACCGAAGTCGTGGCTGCCGCCGTGATGCCGCCGGTAGGACCATACGTGAGCGCCTTCAGCGTGATGAGCGAGCGCATCACGGCATCCCGCCAAGGCCCACGGTAGGTGCACTGCGCGCTCCAATCGCGCCAGAATTTCTCGGTGTTCTTCAGTGCGGCTTCTGCGTCCATCACAGGCGGAGCGGGCTCGTGCGACGCATGGCTTGAAAGCACGAAGGCCCGGCGCTGTCCGGCCTCGATCGTAAACTCGGCGATGGTGGTCAACTCTTCGCCGCGCAGAGGCACATCGGCACGGATCGTAGCTGCACTCGGTCCGGCGATGGCGACGATGCCGTTGCCCGGCAAGTGGCGCACCCACGGAATTGTGCGCCCGTAATCGAAGCGAAGCACCAAACGCATCTTCGCCGCGACGCTGCCGCTCACGCCCTCGACGATGCGCACGATGTCGCGCCGATGACCATCGGGCGGCATGAAGTCGATCAGACGCATCGTGCCCTCCGCGGTGTGAAACGTGGTTTCCAGCACGAGCGTGTCGTGGCGATACGCCCGGCTCACTTGGACTTTCTCCGACTCCGGAGCGATGCGCCAATAGCCGTTGTTCTCTTCGCCGAGCAGCGACGCGAAACACGCCGGCGCATCGAAGCGCGAGAGGCACAGCCAGTCGATCGAGCCGTTTTTCCCCACGATGGCCATCGTATGCAGGTCGCCGATTACGCCGTAGTCTTCGAGTTTCATCGGTGGTTCAAATGGCTTCGAGTGCCGCGAACGGCAGGGAGCCGAAGGCTTCCCGCAGGGGCAGTTCGTTCGTGGAGGGGAATTCGCGCTGGGAGAATAGATCGCGCCAACCGCGCGCAGTTCCACCGAGCGTGACACGCGTGTCGTCCCAGACTAGCCCGAGCGGGGGCGCGCCAAGCGAGGCGCTGAGTCGCGGCACGAGGATCAGGAGAGCAGTTCCCTCGTGCTCGCGCACGAAGGCTACGACGCGATCGGCGAAGGCCCCTTGCAGCGTCACCGGGGCGTAGGTGCCGTGGGAAAACAATTTCGCATGCGCCGCGCGGTAGCGCAGGAGCGTGCGCGTGGCGTGGAGTTTCAAGGCACCATCGCGCCAATGGGTCAGCAGGTCGGCCGGCGTGCGTTGATCGAGCGCGGCGAGCAGGGCCTCGCGGCGCGCGTAGTCGACGGGGCGGCGATTGTCGGGATCGACGAGACTGAAATCCCAGAGCTCGTTACCTTGATAAATATCCGGGACGCCGGGCACGGTGCATTTCAGCACGACCTGCGCGAGCGAGTTCACCATGCCGAGTTGCGCGACACGATGCGCCGCGCGGCGGAAGCTCGCGCCGAACTCACCTGTATCGCTGGTCACCGCATCGCAAAACTGCTCGCAGGCGCGCAGGTAGTCCTCGTTGGGATGCAGGATCGAGGTGTGGCGCTTCGCTTCCTCGATGGCCTTGCGCACATGCTGGCGGAGTCGCGCGCGAAACGTGTCGTTGACCTCCGCTTCGTCGAGCGGCCACGCGGCGAGCAGGATCTGGTAGAGGCGATATTCGTCGAGCGTGTCGGGAGCATTGCCGCCGACCACGGAGGCAAGATGGCGGGCATTGAGCCGATGCCAGTCTGCGACCCACTGCTCCCATTCGCCGGGAATCTCCGAAAGCGTGTAGAGCCGAGCGCGCGCGTCCTCGCTGAGCTTGGTGTCGTGCGTCGAAGTCGTGAGGAGTCCATGCGGCGCCTCGGCCAGACGCGCGAGATTGGCGCGGTGAAAGCCCTCCACTCCACCGCCGAAGCGCGCGGGCTGCCCGCCGACTTCGTTCAAGGCGATGAGGCGACAGTACGTGTAATAGGCGGTGTCCTCGACGGACTTCGCCATGATCGCGCCGCTGTACTGCTGAAACGACAGCACCCACTCAAGCAAGCGCTGCTGATATTCTTCGGGCGCGTTGTCGGGCGGATAGGTGCCGATGAGCAGGTCGCGGAGAAACTCGAACGGCTGCGGATCGGCGAGGCGGTTGTGCGCGATCGCGTGAGCGCACGCATCGCTCAGCACCGCCTGATCCTGCGACGAGACGCGCGTGCGGTCCCGGCGATAGGTGCGATAGACGTCGAGGCTCGCCATGATCTCGCTCACGGCGGTGGTCAGCTCGTGGCGCGTGAGATCCTGCCAGCGCCAGTCGTCTGCGATGATCTGCGTGAGCTCGGCGCCGAGATCGCTCACGGCATTGGCAAACATCTCGGAGATGATGAGTCGCTTCTTCTCGTAGACCTGATCCGCATAGGCCTGCGTGTCGCCGGTGAAACTCGCGTAGATATCGTCGAAGCGTTTTTCCGACGACGCGTCGACAAAGAGATCGGCCAATCGAGGAACGAATTCGTAGCCGCTCGTCCCCTGCACCGGCCACGTGGCGGGCAGGTTCTCGCCTTCAGCGAGAATTTTTTCCACGACCACATAGAATGGCTCGCGCGTACTACTGGGCGCGACTCTCTGGAGCGCTTGGAGATACCTCTCGGGATCGCGCAGTCCGTCGATGTGATCGATACGCAGACCGGCGATGTGCCCCTGCGCGATGAGTTCGCCGAGGAGCGCGTGCGAGGCGGTGAACACTTCGGTACGCTCCATGTGCAAGCCGACGAGCGAATCGATGGCGAAGAAGCGTCGGTAGTTGATCTCGTGCGTGCCCGTCTTCCACCGTGCGAGCCGGTAAAACTGCTCATCGAGCAAGGCGTGCAGCGCGTTGAAACTCCCTGCGTCGCCCGGCTTGCCGTTGAGCGTTTTGAGGTCGGCCGCGAGAGCGCGCTGGAGCACGGGCTGCTGCGCGATCAACTCGTGCAGGCGCTGCTTTGCCGCGGCGATGCGCTCGGCATGGGCCTGCTTTGCCCCGGCGTCGGCCCGCGGATTGAGTTCGCTGGAGAATTGGCCAATCAGGTCGACCAGCGTTTTCCGATCCGGCTCGGGCAATCCGCTGGTCTCGGCGAGCGGCAGCAGAATGGTCACGGTGGAGGCAGGGCTCATCGGGAGCGCGACAGCGCTGTAGCGGATCGCAAACTCCTCGTCGTAGCTCACGGAGAGTTTTCCCGCCTCGAGTAATTTCCCATAATGATCCTCGAGGATCGGCACCAGCACACGAGGGCGCTGCCCGGCGCGCTCAGGCTTCCATTTGATGTCGAAGAAATCGGCGTAGGGCGACTGCCGGCCGCGTTCGAGCACGTCGCGCCACCACGTGTTGCGCGGGCCGGCGATGCCCATGTGGTTGGGCACGAAATCGGCCAACATCGCGATGCCATGACGCTTGAGCGTGGCACTCAGTTGCTCAAAGCCGCTGCTCCCGCCAAGCTCCGGGCTTACGCTGCGATAATCGCAGACATCGTAGCCGTGCAGGCTGCCGGGGGTGGCTGTGAAAATCGGCGACAGGTAAATATCCGAGACACCCAGCGCTTCGAAATACGCCGCGAGCTTCCCCACCGTCGCGAAATCGAACTCGTGGTGGAGTTGGACGCGATAGGTGCAGCGCGGCACATGATTCGGTTCAACAATCGCCATCGGGCTCGTCCTCCAAGGCCACGAGCCACGCGGCTCCCGGCCCAGTCAGCTCGCCGGCTTCGATGGCGGTCGGGGCGGCGCCACCGAACTCAGGTTCGTTGCTGTGCAGCACCACATGCCAGCCGGTGCCTTCAGGCGGGCGAAACGCCTCCGGCCACTCGACGCCGAGCGGGACCGCCGAATTCAATGCGACGAGCAGCATGCGATCGCCCTCGGGTAACGTGTAGCGCACCGCTATCCAGTCGCCCGCGCTGTGCACCTGCCAGCGCCCGCGATCGAGCACAGCGCCGCTCAACCATGTGCGCCGCTCGCGCAAGACCGCGCGATGCAGCGCGAGCACGCTGGCGTGCGAAGACTGGTCGCGTTCGGCCCAATCGAGTTTCGAGTCGGTGAAAGTCGACAGCGCTTGAGGATCGGGGACGTCGTCCCCGTCGTGATTGAGCCCGCTCTGGGCAAACTCGCGCTTGCGTCCGGCCGAGACCTGCCGGCCGAGTTCGCCCTCGTGGTCGGTGAAAAATTGAAACGGCGAACTCGCCGCCCACTCCTGCCCCATGAACAGCATCGGGGCGTAGGGGCTCAGGCAGAGCAGCATCGTCGCGGCCCGGAATTGCTCGGGAGAGATGAGATGTTCGAGGCGCTCGCCTTTGGCGCGGTTACCCACCTGATCGTGATTTTCGATGCAGAGAACAAATGCCTTCGCGGGCAGATGATCGCACGGACCACCGCGCGGTTTGTTCTGCCAAAACGAAAAGGGCTGACCGCGGTAGGTCCAGCCGTGGGCCAACACATCGGCCACTTCTGCTGCGGTGCCGCCGTAAGAAGAAAAATAGCCCCGGCGTTTCCCGGTCAGCGCCACGCGAACCTGATGATGAAAATCGTCCGACCAAGCCGCATCAAGATCGTAGCCTTTGCCCTCGGCGGTGCGCAGGAGCTCAGAGCTGTTGCGCTCGTCCTCGGCGATCACGAAGCCCCCGCGCGCGTGGACCGCAGCGGTGATTTCTTCGAGCAGATGCGGCCGGGATTCGTCGGGAATCGCATGCGTGGCATCAAGGCGGAGGCCATCGATCCTGTATTCATCAAACCAATACGCGGCATTGCCTACGAGAAACGCACGCACCGGTGCACTATTTGGTCCGTCCAAGTGCAACGCCGGGCCCCACGGAGTCGTGCGGCTGGGATTGAAGTAATCGGTGCTGTAGGCGGCGAGGTAGTTGCCCGACGGTCCGAGGTGGTTGTAAACCACATCGAGAATCACCGCCAGCCCGCGCGCGTGGGCGGCATCGACGAGGGCGCGCAGATCATCGGGGCGGCCGTAGCAGCGAGCGGGCGCATACAGGCTCACGCCATCGTAGCCCCAGTTGCGGTCGCCCGCGAAATCGCCAACCGGCATCAGCTCGATCGCATCGACGCCGAGCTCGCAGAGGTGATCGAGTTTCTTGATCGCGGCGCGAAACGTGCCCTCCGGGGTAAACGTGCCGATGTGCAACTCATAGCTGGTCTGCCCGCGCCAAGCCGGCCTCGTCCAGTTCGCACGCCAGCGGTACTTGGTCGGATCGATGCACTCCGAGGGTCCATGCACGCCCTGCGGTTGGAAGCGCGAGGCCATGTCGGGCAGGCGGCGGTTGCCGTCCAAGCGGAACTGATACAAATCGCCGGCGCGCCCATACGGATCGCGGCCCCGCCAGAAGCCTTGCTCGTCGCGCTCGAGCGCGAGTTCGGTGGTCGTACCTTTGCGCTCGATGAGGGCGAGCACGTTGGACTGGTCGGGCGCCCACACGCAGTAGCTCACGCCATCGGCATCGACGTGCGCGCCCAGAGGCTGAAGTTGCGTTTCAGAGAGCGTAGCAGAAGTCATGTCAATTGGCGGGCGCGGGAGGCGGAGGCGTTGGCGGTGTGGCGGAATCACGGGCTCGCCCGAGCAAGACGAAGCTGTGCGCCTGTAGCTTGATCGGGCGGTCCGCGCGGACGCCTCGCTTGGTGGATTTCAAGTCGGGCTGCGCGGTGTCGAGCACCATGCGCCAGCCGTTCGCCCCGATGTCTGCGGGCAGGCGGAACGGCACGAGTTCGCTATGCGCGTTGAGCAAAAGAAGAAAATCGTCGTCCTGCACGTGGATGCCGCGGCGGTCGCGGATCTCCGGCGCCGTGCCGTCGAGAAACATGCCGATGGTGCGCATCCAGCCGCCGTTTTCCCAGTCGTCGGTCTGCATCTTTTTTCCGTCGGAGCGAAACCAGCGCACAGTCTCCGTTTGCGGCGCCACGGTCGGGTCCTGCTCGCGAAAACTCCGACGGCGGAAATTGGGATGATCGCGACGAAGCTGCCCCACGCGAGCAGTGAACTCCAGCAACTGCTTGCGCCGATCGTCGAGCTGCCAATCGAGCCAGGAGATTTCCGAGTCCTGGCAGTACGAGTTGTTGTTGCCGCCCTGCGTGCGGCCCATTTCGTCACCGCCGCAGATCATCGGCACGCCCTGAGAAAACAGCAGCGTGCTCCAGAGATTGCGCATCACGCGGCCGCGCAGATCGATCAATTTCGGGTCGTCGGTCGGCCCCTCGACGCCCCAGTTGCAGGAGTTGTTGTCGTTGGCGCCATCGCGGTTCTCCTCGTGGTTCGCTTCGTTGTGCTTGGCCTCGTAGCTCACGAGATCGGCCAGCGTGTAGCCGTCGTGCGCAGTGATGAAATTGATGCTCGCGGACGGCAGGCGCAGCGTGCGCTGGTAGAGATCAGCACTGCCGCTCATGCGCGTGGCGATCTCGGAGTGCAGGCCCATGTCGCCTTTCCAAAAGCGGCGCACGGTGTCGCGATAGCGGCCGTTCCACTCGGTCCAGCCGACGGGGAAATTTCCCACCTGATAGCCGCCCTCACCGAGATCCCAAGGCTCGGCGATGAGCTTGATCGGCGCAAGGATGGGGTCCTGATAGATCGTGTTGAAAAAGGCGCCGAGCTGATTGACGTCCTTCAGCTCGCGCGCGAGCGCGGATGCGAGATCAAAGCGAAACCCGTCGACGTGCATCTCCGTGACCCAGTAACGGAGGCTGTCCATCAGGAGCTGCAGCGAGTGCGGATGCCGCATGTTGAGCGTATTGCCGCAGCCCGTGAAATCGACGTAGTAGCGCGGATTCTCCGGCGACACGCGGTAGTAAGCCGCGTTGTCGATGCCGCGAAATGAGAGCGTGGGGCCGGCCTGATTGCCCTCGGCCGTGTGGTTGTAGACGACGTCGAGAATGACCTCGATGCCCGCGGCATGAAAGCGCTTCACCATCTCACGAAACTCCGTGACGACGTGGTGCGGCGCGCGATCCGCACAACAACGCGCATAGCTCGGCTCGGGCGAAAAGAAACCGAGCGTGTTGTAGCCCCAGTAATTTTTCAGCCCCTTCTCCAGCAAGTGCCGATCATGCACGAAGTGATGCACTGGCATGATCTCGATCGCCGTCACGCCTAGCTTCGCCAAGTGCGCGAGGATGGGATCGCTCGCGAGGCCGGCGTAGGTGCCGCGCAGTTCTTCCGGTACCTCGGGATGCCGCATCGTCATGCCGCGCACGTGCGCCTCATAGATCACGGTCTCGTGCCAAGGCGTGTCGGGAGATTTGTCCCCGGCCCAATCGAATGAATTGTCGATGACGACTCCGAGCGGCGCGAAGGGCGCGCTGTCACGCTCATCGAACGACAAATCGCCGTCGGCGTGACCGAGTTGATAGCCGAAAAGTTCATCGGCCCATTTCAGCTCGCGCCCGATGGCCTTGGCGTAGGGATCGAGGAGAAGTTTGTGCGGATTGAACCGCAGGCCGCTGGCCGGCTCGTAGGGCCCGTGGACCCGATAAGCGTAGAGCTGGCCCGGCTTGATGTCCGGAAGATAGATGTGCCAGATGCCATTGGTGCGCTCGCGCAGCCGGATGCGGTGCGTTTCCTCCTTTTGATCGGGTCGATCGAAAAGACAGAGCTCGACCGCTTCGGATGCCTCCGAGAAGAGCGCGAAGTTTACTCCCTTACCATGCCACGTCGCACCCTGTGGATAAGGGAGGCCCGGCTGGTAGGGCTGATCGAGAACTGGCGCGATGGCACCTGTGTTAGAGGTGGGCGTGGCGTTGGAAGGCACGAACATGCAGAAGAAAGGGAGGGTGGATTCGCGCGGGTGCGATTTGCATAGTGGTCACGATCGCCGACCGGTTCCTCCGGGTAGAAATCTGGCCCATTTCCCGCTCCGTTGGGGTCTTGCCATTTCCCGCGCCGCCCAAATCGTAGCGGCCCGAACCGCATGCTTCGCTTCATCGCCCGCCGATTCCTCGAGTCCATCCCCGTCCTGTGGGTGATCGTCACGGCGTCCTTCTTCATGCTGCGGCTGGTGCCGGGCGGACCGTTTACGGCGGAGAAGGCCGTCACGCCGGAGATCATGCGCAATCTGGAGGCGCACTACGGCCTAAACAAACCCCTTTGGCAGCAGTACACCGACTACGTATGGAAGGCTGTGCCGAAGAAAATCAGCGTGCCCGCGATCTGGCGGAGCGCGACGGGTCAGAGCAAGAATCCGGACTTTCTCATGGATTGGTTCGGCTGCGATTTCGGACCATCGTTCAAGTACGCGAGCCGCACGGTGAATGAGATCATCGGCGATAAGTTACCGGTGTCTCTGGAACTGGGCGCTGAGGCACTCGGAGTCGCACTCATCCTCGGGCTCACGCTCGGTGTGATCGCAGCGGTGAAGCGCAACACGTGGCTCGACTACGTGTGCTCCTCGGTGGCGATGACCGGTATCTGCCTGCCGACCTTTGTGCTCGGGCCGATCCTCGTGCTGGTGCTGGCGATTCATTTCCAGTGGTTCAAGGCCTCGGGCTGGTACGATCCGCAGGACCGCGTGTTGCCGGCGCTCGTGCTGGGCTGCTACTACGCGGCGTACATCGCGCGCATCACGCGCGGCGGCATGCTGGAGGTGCTCAATCAGGACTACATCCGCACCGCTCGCGCGAAAGGCGCGAGCGAGACGCGCATCGTTTTCCGCCACGCGCTGCGCGGCGGGTTGCTGCCGGTGGTATCGTTTCTCGGGCCGGCTATCTCCAACATCATCACGGGCTCGTTCGTGATCGAGACGATCTTCCAGATTCCCGGGCTCGGCCGCGAGTTCGTGAACAGTGCCTTCAATCGCGACTACACCTTGGTCATGGGCACGGTAATCCTCTACGCCGTGATCATCATCGTCCTCAACCTGCTCGTGGACATCGCGCAGGCGTGGATGAATCCGAAGCTGAAACTCGAGTGACGCCGATGGTCTCCCTCTCGCCGCAAAAACTTCCCGCCGCCGACGTCACGCCGCAGCAGCTAGAGCGCGGCCACTCGCTGTGGAGCGACGCGTGGCACCGCCTCGCGAAAAACAAACTCGCGGTCTTCGGCGGCTGCCTGCTCATCGTGCTCGCGCTCGTCTGCGCGTTCGGGCCGATTTTCTCGCAGTCCTACGAGGATCAAGACCTCAATCTGGGTGCCGTGGCGCCGAGCGGCGCGCACTGGCTCGGCACCGACACGCTCGGCCGCGATCTCTTCGCGCGACTGCTCTTCGGTGGGCGCATCTCGCTCATGGTCGGACTCGTCGCGACCTTCGTCGCGCTGGCGATCGGTGTGACCTACGGCGCGGTGGCGGGCTTCTTCGGCGGCAAGACCGACACGGTGATGATGCGCATCGTGGACATCCTGTATGCCCTGCCCTTCACGATCTTCGTGATCCTCCTGATGGTGTTTTTCGGGCGAAACATCTTCCTGCTCTTCTTCGCCATCGGCGCAGTCGAGTGGCTCACGATGGCCCGCATCGTCCGCGGCCAAGTGCTCTCGGTGAAGAAAATGGAGTTCGTCGAGGCCGCGCGCTCGCTCGGCTACGGCCGTCGACGAATCATCTTCCGCCACATCCTGCCCAACATCCTCGGACCGGTCATTGTGTACACGACGCTCACGATTCCCGCGGTAATGCTGCTGGAGGCGTTTCTTAGTTTCCTCGGCCTCGGCGTGCAACCGCCGATGAGCTCATGGGGCGTGCTGATCAAAGACGGCCAGGAAAAGATGGAAGAGTTCTGGTGGCTGCTCGTTTTCCCCGCGGGCATTTTCTCCCTGACGCTCTTCTCGCTGAACTTCCTTGGCGACGGCCTGCGCGACGCGCTCGACGTCCGGGCGTCGAAGGATTGAAGTTTGGGGTGGAACGTCGCCCCCTGACCCCGTTCTATCCCGGGTCCAGATGAAACGCTTTTTGCCCTATTTGCGCTACTTACGCGGCCGCGAGGCCGCTTTGATCGTAGCGCTGCTGTGCGGCGCAATCAGCGGCGTGGTCTACGGCTGGGGTCTGCCGAAGGTCATGGACACGATCTTCCCGGAGATTTTCACGACCGAAACGGGAGAGGCGGCGAAGCCAGTGCCGCTGATCAAGAGTTCATCCGGCAAGAATGCCCCAGCGCCACCAAAGCTGTCTCCTGCAGAGCTAAAAGCGCAGCGCGAAGCGATTATTGCGCACCGCACCCTGCCTTGGCAGCAGGTGCTGCAGTATGCGATGCTGCTGCCGCTGATCTTTTTTATCCGTGCGTTGAGCGGCTTCCTGAACAACTACTTCATGAGCTACTGCGGCATCGGCGTGCTGGAAGCGCTGCGCGTGGAGGTGTATCGCAAGCTCCAGTTGCTCCCACTGAGCTTCCTCGGGACCAATCGCACGGGTGACCTGCTCTCACGACTCACCACCGATACACAAGTGGTGCAACAAACGATCACCAGCAGCGCGAGCGATCTCGTCATCCAGCCCGTCACATTGATCAGTGCGGTGTCGTATCTAGCCGTCACGGCGATGAAAAACCAAGGCGTCGGCCTCTTCCTCGCCTCGCTCGCGGCCGTGCCGATCTGCGTGTTTCCGGTGCGCTTCGTCGGCAAGAAGCTGCTGAAGCGGGCCAACGAAAACCAACGGCTGCTCGGCGACATCTCCGATCTGGCGAACCAAAACCTGTCGGCCGCGCGCGAGGTGCGCGCCTTCAGTCTAGAGGAAAGAGAAGTCAGTCTCTTTCAGGCCACGACGCAGCGCCTCTTCCGGGTGCAGCTCAAGGTCGTGAAGTATTCTCAGATGCTTTCGCCCTCGATCGAGTTCATTGCGACGCTCGGCATCGCACTGTCACTCTACTACGCATACTATGCGGGCATCACGTTGTCCGTATTCATCTCTATTCTCGGCGCGCTGTTTGTCTGCTACGAACCGATGAAGAAACTCGGCGCATTGCACGGCCAGTTCACTCGCGCCGCAGCGTCGCTCGATCGCATCGAGGAAATTCTCAACGAACCGATCACCATCGCCGATCCCGCTCACCCGGTGGAGCTCGGACGGGCACGGGGCGAGATCGCATTTGATGGTGTCACCTTTTCCTACCGCAGCGATACGGCGGCGCTCCGCGATGTCGCGGTGAACATACCTGCGGGTACGGTGTGCGCGCTCGTCGGTCCGAGCGGTGCGGGCAAGACCACCTTCGCCAATCTCGTGCCGCGCTTTTACGATGTGACGGCGGGCCGGGTGAAACTCGACGGCCACGATGTCCGCGATTTCCGGCTCACCGATCTTCGGCGCAACATCGCGGTGGTTTCGCAGGACCCGGTGCTCTTCAATGACACCATCCGCAACAATCTCCTCATCGCCCGCCCCGAAGCGACCCCGGCGGAAGTCGAGGCCGCGGCGCGTGCGGCGTATGCCCACGACTTCATCGGAAGCTTCCCCGCTGGCTACGAAACCGTCGTCGGAGAGCGCGGCGCCCGCCTCTCTGGTGGCCAGAAGCAGCGCATCGCCTTGGCGCGGGCCTTCTTGCGCAATGCGCCGATCCTGATTCTCGATGAGGCGACGAGCGCGCTCGACTCCGACAGCGAAGCGGCGATTCAGGCTGCTTTGAAGAAACTTATGGTCGGGAAGACCGTCTTCATCATAGCGCATCGGTTTTCCACGATCCGCGACGCGACGAAGATCTTGGTCTTCGACCGCGGCGCAATCGTGGCGACGGGCACGCATAGTGAGCTCTACGCGGGCAATCCCCTCTATCGCTCACTCTATGACCGGCAGTCGGGGAAAGAGGCTAGCTAGGAGTAAACCCCTAGTTAATGAGGAAAAATCACCCGACAAGCCTGTAAGGCGATATCTTACGAAACATTGGTAACCTAGTTGCGTCATGGATTCGAATCCATGATCAGCCACTCGCACCGTTGCATCTTCGTCCACATCCCGAAGACCGCTGGTAACAGTATTAATCGCGTCTTCGGCATTTCCTGGCAGGACCACAAGGACCTCCAGCGCTACCGGGCCGAGCTTCCGGCCGCCGAGTTCGATTCCTATTTCAAGTTCGCCATCGTGCGAAACCCGTGGGACCGCCTGCTCTCGGACTACAACTACCAAGTGAAGAAGAGCCGCGCCCGCGACTCGAAGCTCTACATCTACGACGAACGCGGCCACCGCCGCGGTTTCGCGTCGTGGATCGAGCAGGTCTTCTGCGAACCGGCTCGCTATGCGCCGAAGACTTGGGGCGGCGATGTCTCGGCGCACATCCATCGCTGGAGTCCGCAGGTCGACTGGATCAGCGTCGACGACCGCATCGCGGTGGAGCGGGTCGTGAAACTCGAGGACCTCTCGACGGAATTTCCGTTGCTGGCCCAACAACTCGACCTGCCGGTCAAGCGCCTGCCGCACCGCAACGGCCGCCTGCACTGGCACTACTCGCACTACTACGATCGCGCGACCCGCGACCTCGTGGCGCAGTATTACGCGCGCGACATCGCGGCGTTCGATTACGAGTTTGAGGACAAGCGCCTGACCACGGTCGCGGTGCGCTGGATTCGGCGATCGCCGATGCTCGCATCCGCTCCAGTCGTGCCCGTGGCCGAAATGAAGACTCCCGCCTCGCCCACGCTCGCGCGCGCCACGCCGCCGCGCCGGCGCCGTAACCGACTTTCGTTCGCCTTGGCCGGCGCGTGCATCGGGATGCTCGGGCTGGCCGGGTTTCATGGCGCGACGATTCTCAATCGCGTCGGGGCAGCTTTCGGTCGTCACCTGAAAGCGCCAGTCTATCAGCAACCAATTTATCAGCAGACCTCACAGACTGCTGCAGTGAGTGCGCCTACGACAGTCACCGCAGGATCGCACTAACCTGAATGATCTCCTCGGGGGAGATAAACGTCCCCGCTCGAATCATTCCGCAGTCAGCACGAAAACGCCCAAGTCGGCATCGCCGCTGCGGTTGAGCTTGTCCGCCATGCGCCGCTGCTGCTTGCGGACCGCTTTGCCGGGCATGTCGCTGGTATCCTTCATCGGAATACCGCGGCGGTATCGCTCGCTCATGATCACGGACTTCTCGTCGCTGTCGAACTCGGTCACCGCGATCTTGAGCCCTGCTTCGCGCGCCGCATGACCCATCCCCGCCACGCTCGGAATCACGAGGTGCCGTGGTGCATCGAGGTTGAACCAATCCGCTCCGTATTCCCGCGCGACAAAACTGCCCGCGACGGGGCACCGCACAAGAATGTGCCCGCCGGGAAGCAAGCGCTCCCGTGCGAGCCGGAGCGTCTCGACCGGATCGACCACGTGCTCGATCACATGATGAAACATGATGAGGGAAAATTTGCCCTTCACCTCCGCCAGCTCCGCTTTTGCGATGTGCAGCTCGGACTCGCTGATGTCCTTTTCCAGATAGGGGTCCACGCCGCTAAGCCGGCGGAATCCCCACCGCTGCATGCGCCTGAGCCAGCCACCGCTGCCACAGCCCACATCGAGAACTTCAGCATCGAGATCGATCCGAGCCAGCCAGGCCCAGCGGATAAAGGGATATTTCCGGCTGATCAGCCGGGTGATCGCGCCTGCCCAGCCGGAGCGTGAACCGAGCACTGCCCGACACGCCAGCCGCCGTAACGGGCCCGGACCACCCTTTTTAGCCGGAGCAGAAAAGGAATAGTAGTCGGAGGGATAAAACTCCGCGAGATTTTCCGGCACCCGGCAGATTTGCAGCGATCGGCAGTTAGGGCACTCGCCGTAGTCAAAGGGCTTTTTCCAGCCGAACATCATCTCGCGCGCATGGATCACGCGAAACTCCCCACTCGCTTTGCAGAGACGGCAAATCATCGCAGACGATGAAAACTACGGACGAGCGATGGCAAGCTCCGGCTCTCGGTCAGCCACTTGGATGAGACCCGGAATATCCAGCACCCTCGAAGAATCGTCAAAAGCATGAATGAAAGACCAGAATTAGCGGTCTCCATCCAAAGCCCGCCAGTCCGGTGCAGTTTGCAATATTCATAATCATAATTCCCTCATTCAAAATTAACCAAGAAGACACATGACATATTTTATACAATTATTTAAATCCATATTCCTTGACTATCATTCACCGCGCGCTGCTCTTGCATCCACCAGCTTCTGAAACCATAAACAAATAGTAATACGATGAAGACTGTACTCAAATACCTCATGGCACTGCTCGCAGTGACCATGTTCTCCACGGCTGCAAATGCGGCGCTGGTTCCGTTCTATCATTACTACAACTCGTCAGTTAACGACCACTTCTACACCACCAACTGGAACGAAATCGGCAGTGGAGCCTACGGCTGGTCGTACGTGGACACCGATTTCTACATCTCTGACAGCTCAGGCTCGTACAAGACCCCCCTTTATCGCTACCTCAACGGCAACCGCCACTTCTACACCACCAACTACAGCCGTCTCGGCTCCGGCGCCGGCGGCTGGTCCCTTGAAGGCATCGCCGGCTACATCTGGACGACCAACAGTCCCTATACGCCCAACTTTGGCCAGCCCGTGCTGCTTTATCGCTGGATCCACACCAGCACCTTGACCTTCCGCTACACGAGATCCCCCTCAAGCCCCGGCACCGGATGGGTACTGGACAACAACCCCTACTCTGCGAACGACGGCTACGTGAAAGACATCACGCTTTTCTCGGCCCCAGGCGATACCTATAACGACGAATAAATAACATTCGATCGTTCTTGCTGCAGCCTTCCCCCAACAAGGGGAAGGCTATTGTGCTTGAGGTAGGCATGCGAACCTCGAGCTCACCATGTGCGCCTTGCGAAGATCCCCGCAGGGACTTGGCAACCTATGTCCGTGATTGTCTCGCCCCATGCAGGATTTCGCCCTAGGCGAAGAGATCCTGCATGTCCGACCCTCGCCGCATCCTCGTTATCCGCCGACGCTACCTCGGCGATATCGTGCTGCTGAGCCCGTTTTTCCGCAATCTGCGGCTTCATTGGCCCGAGGCTAAAATCGCCCTGCTCGCCGAGCCCGGCTATCTCGCGGTGGCGGGGCTCATCCCCGAAGTCGACGAGACGATTGCGCTGCCTACCGGAGCTTCACCCGGTGCCTGGCTGCGGCTCGGCGTTGCTTTGCGGAAGGGGAAATTCACCCACGTCTTCGACTTGGACAATCGGCAGAAGACCGCCCTGCTGGCCCGCTTCACGGGCGCACCGGTGAGAATCGCGCTCCACCACGAAACCCCGCCTCAGGCGCCGCGCTGTTACACCCAGATCGTCTTCGACCCGCCAGCGCTGCACGAACAGCGCACGATCTCCGAGTACTATCTGCAGGCGCTCCGCGCCGTCGACGTTCCTATCGCTACCCGGGAAGTGCGTTTGATTCCGCGGGCAAGCGACATCGCGAAGGTCGCGCCGCTGCTCGGCACCGCTGTGCAACGCGCGGGTCGCCAACCAGCGAAGATTCTCCTTCACCCAGGCTCGCGTTCGAGTTGCCGCCGCTGGCCGGCCGAGAATTTTGCGGCGGTCTGCGATCGCGGACAAGATGAACTTGAGGCTCAATTCTTCCTGATCGGAGGGCCGGGCGAGGCTGAGTTCTTGCGGGAAATTCAAGGTCGCGCCAAAACTCACGTCGTGCTGCTCGACCGAGCATTCACGGTCGGCCAGTTCGCCGCGATTGCGGCCCAGTGCGATGCCCTGCTCTGCCACGACAGCGGGCCCATGCATGTGGCCGCCGCGGTCGGCACACCGGTGATCGCGCTTTTCGGCTCGCAAAACGTCGCCCTCTGGCGTCCCGACGGCCCGGGCCATCAAGTGCTGCAAGCCTCCACCCCATGTGGCGACGCGTGCGTCGCGCCGCAGCAATGCGTGCGCGAAGATTCGTACCGCAGCTACTGCGTGCGGCGGCTCGGCGTGGATCAGGTTTTCGCGGCGGTGCACGCCGCTGTCCGCCGATGAGACCCGCGATCACCTTCGGCATCCCGGCATACAATCGCCCCGAGCTCCTCGCGGAGACGTTGCGCAGCATCGCCGCGCAGACGACGAAGCTCGTTTACGAAGTGATCGTCTGCGACGACGGCCCGTCCGATGAAGCGCGCCGCGTGCTCGCGCAGTTTCCAAAGGAGAATTTTTTCTACATCGCCAACACCCCGCGCCTCGGCCCGGTGAGAAATTGGAACGAGTGCATCCGTCGCGCGCGCGGCGAGTACGTGATGGTGCTGCATGAGGACGACGCGCTCTACCCGTGGTACCTCACCGCCGTGGTGCCGCACCTGCACCACGGCCCGGTCGCGATCTGCACCAAGACCGTGCAGGGCTCGAAGCCCCCGCCGCTCGGCGTGCCCGAGACGAAGCTCGATACCACCGCGTATCCGCCGCGGTACTTCCTGAAGAGCTCGATGACTCCCTTTCCCGGTGTGCTGTTTCAACGCGAGGTCGCCCTCAAACTCGGCGGCTTCGACGAGCGCTGGGGTCCACTCGCCGACTACGAGTTCTGGTACCGCCTCGCCTGCGCAGGACGCGTCGAAGTCGTGCCGGCGGTCGCGGCGTTTTATCGTGTGGCCGATGGCCAGTGGACCGAGCGCGCGTGGCAGCGGATGCTCCCGCTCATGCATCTGCTTCGCCTGCGCATCGCGCGCGAGCAGTTCGCCAATTCGCCGCGACTCGGGCGCTGGCTCGCGCGGTTCTTCACGTTTCGCACCGCGCGCTCGTATGCGTCGCGCTTCCCGGAAAAGCCCGCCGCCCTCGCCCGCGCACTGCGCTTCGGAAAAATGCCGCTCGCGAAGCTGCCGAGCGGCTGGGTCTGGCAGGGCCTCAAGCTCACCGCGCGATGAAAGCCACCGTCGCCATCTGTACCTACAATCGCGCCGCGCTCCTGCGGCAGACGCTCGCGGGCCTCGCCGCGCAGACGTATCCAAAAATCGAATACGAGATTCTCGTCATCGACAATAACTCGCGCGACAACACCGCCGCGGTCGTCGCCGAGTTTGCCAGTACCTCGCCCGCGCCGCGCCATATCGTCGAGACCAAGCAGGGCCTCGATCACGGTCGTAATCGCGCGATCACCGAGGCGCGCGGTGAGATCATCATCTTCGGCGACGACGACATCTTGCTCGAGCCCACGTGGCTCAGCGAGATGCTCGCGCCGTTTTCTTCTGGCGAGGGCAAGCTCATCGGCGCCGTCGGCGGCGAGGTGATTCCCATTTTCCCCGATGGCCTGCCCGCGTGGGTCGCCGAGTGGCACTCACCGCTCGCGTTTCGCGGCAACGCGGGACCGCTGCCGCCGCGCGATTCGCCGATGGGCGCGAATCTCGCGATCCCGAAATGCGTCTTCGAAAAGCTCGGGCCGTTTCACACCGCGCTCGACCGCTCCGGGAAAAATCTCTTCGGCGGCGGCGATGCCGAGATGATCCGCCGTATCCGTGATGCCGGCTACGAGATCTGGTTCGCACCCGCCGCCGCAGTGCAGCACCAGATGCCCGCGAGCCGCACTACCTTCAAGTACGCCTCGCGCCACGCCTTCGACTCCGCTCGCTCGCGCGTCGTCGATCGCGCGGGGCATCATGGCGCGCGCGGCTACCTCGCGTCGCGTTTCCTCGGGAATCTTTTCAAGGCCCTCGGCTTTGGTCTGCTCGCGTTGCTGCAGTTCATCGTCGCTCGCCCCGGTCCGGCGAAGCAGGCGCTCGTGCGCGCGTGGCGCTCGTGCGGCTACCTCTACCAGATCCCTCGCAGCCTCTGCGGGAAAATCTGAGGTCGCGCGCCGGGCTTTACGCCCAGCCCGATTTCCCCCCAACTGTCGCGCTATCACGCCTCTGTGAGTCCGACCTCGTTTCCACTCTCCGTCGTCATCGTCGCCCGCAACGAAGCGCACAATCTCCCGCGCTGTCTCGCGAGCGTGCAGGGCTGGACCGCCGAGATCGTCGTCGCGCTCAACAACACCACCGACGACTCCGCCGCCATCGCGCACCAGCACGGCGCGCGCGTCGTCGATCTCCCTTGGCAAGGTTTCCGCGACACCAAGAACGCCGCCGTCGCGCTCGCCACGCAGCCGTGGGCGCTCTGCCTCGACGCCGACGAAGAAGTCTCGCCTGCACTGCGCGCCGACCTCGCCAAGTTTTTCGCGCGCGCCGACCGCGATACATTTGCTGGCGCCCGCTTCCCGCGAAAGGTCTGGTTCATCGACCGCTGGATCACGCACGGCGACTGGTATCCCGACCTCAGCCTCCGCCTCATCCAGCGCGCCCGCGCGCAATGGGGCGGCGATGCTTTTGTGCACGAGAAGATGGAGTGCAACGGCCCCGTCGCGACGCTCCGCGGCGACCTGCACCATTACTCCTTTCCCACGCTCGCGAGCCATGTCGCGAAGATCAACCCCTTCGCCGATCTCTTTGTGCAGCAGCAGCAGGCCAAGTCAGTCCGCTTCTCGCTCCTCGCCGCGACCACGCGCCCCGCATGGCGCTTCGTCCGTGCCTATGTGGTTCGCGGGGGCTTTCTCGACGGCTTCCCCGGTTTTTACATCGCGTGGGCCACGGCCTTCGGGTCGTTCGTCCGCTACAGCCGGCTCTTTGAAGAGGAGCAGCGCAAAGATCCTTCGCCGTGACCGTCGAGAAGAACACCCACCAGTTCAGCAAGCTCGCTGAGGAGATCATCGGTGACCTGCGCGGCCTGCCGCCCGAAGACCCCGCCAAGTCCAAGAAGCGTCCCACTCGCGACCTCACCGACCTTCTCCAAGAGCTGATCGCCAAGCACCACATCGGCCAGTCGTCCACCGAGCAGGTCATCCGCGAGCACTGGCCCCAGATAGTCGGTGCCGCCAACGCCACCTACTCCCACGCCGCCCATCTCGAGCGCGACGGCCGCCAGTTGATCGTGATCGCGAGCCACGCTGTCGTCCGCAACGAGCTCTTTCTCCACCGCTTGGAGATCATCGAGCGCCTCAAAAAGCTCCCCGGCTGCAGCCTGATCAAGGACCTGCGGCTGCGCGCTGGATGACCTTTTCACTTTCCGCTTGCTCCCCGCGTGCCGATTTGGTGCGCTATGCCCTTGCGTTAGTGGCGTCCCGTCCGTTGCGGGGCTCTACCATGCTTGGTCCGGCATCCCGCCGGATTGGAACGGTGTCGCCGGCTTCGTTGCTCTTCACAGGGTTGCGTCGCGGGTGGCACGAGGGCTGCAAGGCTCTCCTACAGGCGTGAACCTACTAAACGAAACATGTCTACTGTCGCTAAGCCCGAAATCATCGCTCAATACAAAACCCACGAGAAGGACACCGGTTCCAGTGAGGTCCAGATCGCGCTGCTCACCGCTCGCATCAACCACCTGACCGACCATCTCCGTGACCACCGCAAGGACTTCCACTCGCGTCGTGGTCTCCTGCAGATGGCCAGCCGCCGCCGCAAACTCCTCGACTACGTGAAGCGCACCGACCTTCCGAAGTACACGGAGCTGCTGCAGAAGCTCAGCCTCCGCAAGTAACAACCCTTTCCCTCCACGGGCGGCCTGCCGATCAGGCCGCCTGTGTTGTTTTCGCACACCGCCTCCCGACCGACCGCGGGACATTTCTGTTTGCCTCTCCAAGCGGGGCGCCAAACAGAAATCTCTCGGGTCCTCCCGAGGAGAGTTCGAAAGGCCACCGCCGGCTCGCGAGCCGGTGTTCGTCCCCACCCCGCATGCCGCTCTTGGCGTGCCCGTTAGCAAGTGCGCCGGCCCTCCGTCGGCGCCAACCCTGCGGCTTCCGCCGCATTACCCGTCCGTATCCGATCCCGAACCCGAATCCGAAATGAATCAGAAACACTCCGTCACCGTGCCCGGCTTGGGCATCACGTTCTCCACCGGCACCTACGCCAACTTAGCCAACGGCGCCGTCAATGTGTCCGTCGGCGAGACCAACGTCTTCGTCACCGCCTGCATCGCGCAAGGCACCAAGCCCGGCCAGGACTTCTTCCCCCTCACCGTCGACTACCGCGAGAAGTACGCCGCGGCCGGCCGTTTCCCCGGTGGCTATTTCAAGCGCGAGGGCCGTCCTTCCGAGAAGGAAATCCTCACCTCCCGCCTCTGCGACCGTCCCTGCCGCCCCCTCTTCCCCGAGGGCCTGCTCAATGAGGTCCAGATCATCGGCCAGCTCCTCTCCGCCGACCAGATCAACGAGTCCGACATCCCGATGGTCAACGGCGCCAGCGCGGCCCTCGCCATCTCCGACATCCCGTGGAATGGGCCGATCGCCTGCGTCCGCGTCGCGATGATCGACGGCCAGTTCCTCGCCAACCCGACCATCGAGCAGATGTACTCCTCTTCGCTCGACCTCATCTACGTCGGCACCAAGAAGGACATGCTCATGATCGAGGGCAGCGCCGATCAGATCCCCGAGGACGACTTCATCAAGGCCCTCGAGTTCGGCCACGGCGCCATCCAGCCCATCATCGCCGCCATCGAGGAGCTCCAGAAGCTCGCCGGCAAGACCAAGGGCACCTTCCCGCTCGTCGGCGCCACCGCCGAGGCCCGCGCCATCATCGAGCGCGTCGTCCCCACCGAGCGCCTCGTCGCCGCCATCTTCGGCAAGGAAAAGGCCGCCCGCTCCGCCGGCGTCAAGGCCCTCAAGGAAGAGGCCAAGAAGGCCCTCGTCGCCGAGCTCGGCGAAGGCAAGTTCACCGATGTCGACCTCAACGTCGTCTTCGAAGACCTCCAGTACAAAGCCTACCGCAAGAACGTCCTCGAGAAGGGCGTCCGCGCCGACGGCCGCGGCCAGAAGGACCTCCGTCCCCTGAGCGCCCAGGTCGGCGTCCTCCCCCGCGTGCACGGCTCCGCGACCTTCCAGCGCGGCGACACCCAGAACATCGCCATCACCACCCTCGGGCCGACCAAGGAAGCCCAGGACATGGACGGCCTCACCGGCGGCGCCACCAGCAAGAGCTTCATCCTCCACTACAACTTCCCGCCGTTCTCGGTCGGTGAGACCGGCCGCTTCGGCTCCCCCGGCCGCCGCGAAATCGGCCACGGTGCCCTCGCCGAGCGCTCGCTCGTCCCGGTGCTCCCGCCCGAGGATGCCTTCCCCTACTCGATCCGCGTCGTCTCCGAGATCATGTCGTCCAACGGCTCGACCTCCATGGCCTCGATCTGCGGCGGCTGCCTCGCCCTCATGGACGCCGGCGTGCCGATCATCGCCCCCGTCGCCGGTATCTCCTGCGGCCTGATGACCAACAACTCCGCCGACGGCTCCATCGAGAAATGGGTCACCATCACCGACATCCTCGGTGAGGAAGACCACTTCGGCGACATGGACTTCAAGCTCGCCGGCACCACCAAGGGCATCACCGGCTTCCAGCTCGACCTCAAGATCAACGGCCTCCCCTTCGAGATCGCCAAGACCGCCATCTTCCAAGCCCGCGACGCCCGCGTCGAGATCCTGAAGGTCATGCTCGGCTCGCTCCCCGCGCCCCGCGCCGACCTCAGCAAGTTCGCCCCGCGCATCCAGACCATCCAGATCGACCCCGAGAAGATCGGCCTCCTCATCGGGCCCGGCGGCAAGACCATCCGCCGCATCACCGAGACGACCGGCGCGCAGATCGACATCGCCGACGACGACTCCGGCAAGGTCTTCATCTACTCCAACAATGGCGACGCCATGGCGCGCGCCATCAAGGAAATCGACAGCCTCTGCGGCGGCGGCTCCGGCCCCGGCGGCGGTGGCGGCGGCGCCCCGATCGAGATCGGCAAGATCTACACCGGCCGCGTCACCGGCGTGAAGGAGTTCGGCTGCTTCGTCGAGTGCACCCCCGGCAAGGAAGGCCTCTGCCACATCAGCGAACTCTCCGACCAGCGCGTGCGCCGGACGGAAGACGTCGTGAAGATGGGCGACACCATCACCGTGAAGTGCATCGGCATCGACGAGCGCTCGGGTAAGGTCCGCCTCTCCCGCAAAGCCGCGATGAAGGAACTCGACGCCCAAAAGCAGCAGCCGGCCCCCGCCCCCGCCGCCCCCAGCGCCTAAAGCGAGCCCCGCGACCCACCGTCGCCACCTTTCAAAGCCGGAGCCCACAAAGCTCCGGCTTTTTTCATGCTCACCCAAAGAGAGCACCGACCGCCCAGATCATACCTCCCATAAGTCCCCTCCCTCCTATAAGACCTATCCTCCGAAACTCATCACTCGCCACCAGACACCGCGTTCACTTGCCGCGCGGCATCACGCGGCAATAGCCGGTAAATAGAGGGAGGAAACCGCCCACTCTTCAGCGATCCCCTCTACAAGAGGGGTGGCGCAAAGCGCCGGGGTGTGTTGCCCGCACTTCACCGTTCATCCGCCCCCTCTTTGCGCCCGACCTTCGCATCTTAGCGCCTTCGCGTTTAATCCGACCTCCGTAAAACTCACCCCGCCGCCTTCTTCACAAAGCACGCCTTCAACGCGATCGCCGCGCCCTCGATCTTGCAATCGATCTCATGATCGCCGTCCACCAATCGGATATTCTTCGCCTTGGCGCCCTGCTTCAACACCCCCGACGACCCCCGCAGCTTCAGATCCTTGATCAGCACCACCGTATCGCCGTCCGCGAGCACATTGCCGTGCGCATCCTTCACCACCCGGGGTGCCTCGGCCACCGCATCCTTCGGCCACTCGTGGCCGCAAGTGGCACATTCCCAATGGCCCGCATGGCTGAGCACATCATCCATCGTACAGTTCGGACAAGTCGGTTTGGTCGTCATGAGTGAAGCAAGGAGACCGGTCATCGAAGACCAACCACCTCCCCCCTTCAAGCGCGGAGCACCTCCGCCCCTGCGACGCCGTTCGCACCTTTCAAAGCCGGAGCCCAAAAGCTCCGGCATTTTCATGCCCTGCGCGCTCAGTATCCAGCGAGATTGCGAGCCTCCAGCCACCCTTAGCCCCTAGCTCCAATAGGTCTCATCGTCCTATAAGACCTATCTCCTCTCGTTGCCGCGCCCTCAGCGCGTCAGCATCACCTTCACCGCTCCGCCCTCAGGCACTTCGACCCGCCGGGTGACGCGTCCGCCCGTAGTCCTCGATCCGTAGGTGCCCGGCACCTGCCACTCTATGGTGGTAATGAGCTGATACTCACCCGCCGGTAAGTCGCTAAACTCGAAATTCCCCGAGGCGTCTGCCTGCGTCATCCGGATCGGCCCCGCCTTATAAATGTCGCTCACCGCCGCCGGCCACTTTTTCGGACTATAAAGCTCGCCCAAATCCGCCGCCGCCAGAAACCAAGGCACCGCCGGTATCAGCGTGACGAAATTACCCGCCCCGATCTTCACGTCCCCGCCTTCCGTTTTAAGAAACGCCTGTCCCGTAAGTTTACCCGTCCCCTTTTGCGCATACTTCACCGCCGCCTCACGCCCTGCGTCTGCCGAAGCCGCCAGGTTATCCGCGATCGCCTTGAGCTTTGTCTCCCCCGCGGCACGGGCTTTTTCCGCCGCTTCTTCCGCTTTTACCCGGATACGATACGGATCCTTTTCATCGGCATCGTGCAGCATCTGCACAAAGTTGCTGGCGGGAATCGTAAACTCGAGGCCACCGCGCTTGCTCTTCAGCACGATCTTCATCCCGTCCACCGCTCCCCGCTCCATCTGTGCCCGGGAAAGATCGATCACCAACGAATCGACGATTATTGCGGTTTTCTCGTTCGTGTAGGTTTGCTTTTCTGAGAGCCCCATCGCCTCGCCCGCTACCGTCGCCGTCACGTCGTCGAGGCTGATCTTTTTGTTCGAGGCAATCGCGACATAGAATGCCGCCGGCTTGTCGCCCAACGTCACGCCCAAGTTATACAAATCATGGGCGCCCGTTCCGGTCTTGAATCTCGTCTGCTGTAGAATCGTCGGCTCCGCCCGAAGCGGGGTGAAGCATGCCGCCAACATGCAGATCAGTCCAACGAGTTTGGATTTCATGGATGTGTCCAAAAGGAGAGATTGTTACGCAAATTCCCACCAGCCGAAGACGACCACCAACGAAGTATATCCATCCAAGCACTCGCCAAGAATATTCGCCGACAACAAACGATCCCAGCGTGCCAACGAATCAAGCGGCCATCATCGCCCCACGTGATCAATCGACGACCAGAAGCCCGCCTCCGAAACTCGTCACCCGCCACTTGTCGCACGGCAACACGCGACATTAGCCGAGAATACCCGTGACAAGCCGGGACAAAGCGGTACAACCCGCCACTTTTCCGAGATCCCCTCTACGAGAGGGGTGGCGCAAAGCGCCGGTGTGTGCTGGCCGAACTTCGACGTTCAAAGTTCAGTGTTCGATGTTCAACGCTCGCCGCTTTCGTGCCCCTTCGTGTGTTTCGTGAGCCACAAAAAAATCCCTGAGAAAGAACAACCACCTCCCAAACCCCACCCGCCAAACATCCCACTCTACCACACCCCACGCACCAGCCGTGAGCGCTCCATTGACTCCATAGACTGTATTGCGAAAAAATTTCGCCCCCGCCCACCTTCCGCGCCCGCTTCCTCCAGAGCCTCCGGCCCCCCTTCGCGCCCGACCTTCTCGTCTTAGCGTCTTTGCGTTTAACCTCACTTCCGCTGCCCCCTCAGCGCCAATCCGCAAACCGCAATCGCATTTCCAGCGCCCCCTACCTCGCCGTAGCTTTAGCGAAGGCGGGGCCTCAGACTCTCCGCCTCCCCACAGTTTGCCCCGCGCGCCCACCGCCCTCATCAGGGCAGCAGTTGCCCTCCCCATGAAGCACCCCTCTTCCACCCGGCGCGAGTTCATCACCACCGCCGCCGCCTTCGCCGCCCTCGCCGCCACCACCCGCTACGGCTTCGCCCAATCCACCTCGCCCTCCGCCACGCCCACCACTCCCCCCTTCGTCCCGAAGTCCAAGGCCACCGCCGATTTCCTCAAAGCCATCGGCCCCGAGCAGGCCGCCGTGCTCCTCCGCCGGCTGGAGAAGACCAACTCCGACCTGAAGCTCAAAGGCCTCAAGACCATCGAGGGCCGCGCCAACGCCGGCGGCGACTTCCTCACCGGCTACCCCTACACCGAGTTCTACGATTGGGACCTCTATTTCGAAAACCTCTACCTCGGCTACTACGGCGTCTCGAAATATTGCTTCACCAACCTCAAGGAGTTCCTCAGCCGCCAGCAGGCCGACGGCTACGTGAATCGCTCGCTCCACAAGCAGCGCGACCGCCAGCATTTCAAACCCTTCCTCGCGCAGCTCGTCGTGCTCGGCGGCCGCCAGACCCACGACGACTACGCCTGGCTCGACACCGCGCCCGCCACCCCGACCGTCCCGGCCAACGGCACCTACTATAACCGCCTGAAACTCTATCTCGCCAAGTGGTTCAGCTACGACGGCGATCAAAACGGCCTCCCCACGTGGAACTCCGCCGACGCCGCCGGCACCGACAACCAGTGGAGCCGCGCCGGCCGGCTGGCCGCTTTCGAGATCGAAGGCGTCGACCTCGCCAGCTACCTCGTGCGCGAGCTGCGCGCGATGGCCGTCATCGCCGGCCACCTCGGCAAAAAAGAAGACCAGGCCAGCTTCACCGCCCAAGCCGACAAAGTCTGCCGCCTCATCAACGAAGTCTTCTGGGACGAGAAAGACGGCATGTACTACGACCGCAGCGAGCGCACCAAGGAGCTCGTCCGCGTGAAATCGGCGACCAATTTCATGCCCCTCTTCTGCGGCGCCGCCACGCCCGCCCGCGCCAAGCGCACGATCGACGAACGCCTCCTCAACGAAAACGAATTCTGGCTCAGCTACCCCGTCGCCAGCTACGCGAAGACCGAGCCCGACTACTACCAAGGCTCACACAACGAGTGCAACTGGCGCGGCCCCACCTGGGCCCCGACCAACTACATGATCTTCCAAGGCCTGATGCGCTACGGCCGCACCGACGTCGCCCGCGAACTCGCCACGCGCCTCTTCACGATGTCCATCGTGAAAAACCCCGTCCTCCGCGAATACTACAACGCCGAAGACGGCACCGGCCTCGGCCAAACCCAGTTCTGGGGCTTCACCGCCCTCTACTACGTCATGCTCCTGGAGTCCCACCTCCCCGCCGACATCAGCAGCCTCGACCAACCCTTCCACCCCATCATCCCCGAAGAACTAGGCGTACGCTTCGAGTCCTAGCTTCGCCCGATTACGGCTCATATTCGCTGCGGTAGAGAGATGGAATCAGATCTAAAAATTCTATATGCATAGAGGTTTCTTGCCTCCATTAAAATTTTCTTTCGGTAATCACTCGCTATGCCAGCTCTACTCAGCGGAAAGCAGCCTCGAACTTACGCCGTCGATTGCCTCATCGAGTATGCGCAGGAAAACTCTCTGACGTTCGGGAAAGCAGCCAAATTGCTCGCGGAATTCGCTAAACAGCGCGCTCCAGAAAAAGAACTCGCACAGAAAGCATCTACGGCACGGTCAGAATTCAATTCTCGCGTCCTTGCCAGCCCAGCGGAATTCTTTGTCGCCCGTTTCTTGGCGCGCAGCCGTGTACATTACGTGCGGTGGACATATTATCCCGAATTTCATGTGGTGCGCGGCCCAAAAGACTTTTGGTGGTCGTCGATTAATTTTGAGAAGCCATGGCGACCTAAGAAAAGGCCGAATCACTTCTATTTGGACGATCTCTCTTACGATGCGACGCGTGAGCGATTTTGGATGCTCGAGCCCTACCTCTCGGGATTGCCATCAAGTCAGGCTTTGTACGCGGAACTCACTAAATCCGAGTCTGAGTGGCTCGCAGAAATCGATTTCCGGAAAATCGATCCCGGTATCGTGGCATCGTTCAAGAAGGCTCGTGCGAAAGTTCCTGAGTATGTTCGGCGACGCTGTGAGACTGACGAGATTTGGAATCGGCGCCCCTACGGCAACCAAGGCTGGAAGAAGCGAGTGGCATTGATACCAACGAGACTGAAGCGGGTTCATTTGGCCTAATAATTTGCTCGACCGCCATCAGGCAGAACACACAAAGGTAAAATTACTGGAGGCACGACAAGTGCAGGTTTCCGAGGTCAATTCAGGCTTTCATCGCAACTATCCTGCTCGCACTGCCAGTAGCTGTTGATCGCAAAGAGCGACAACAAGAAAGATGCCGTTCCTTGGTGGCCCGAAAGTTTTCAGCATGAACAATCACCAATTCGACACATTCATTTCGTATGCGTCCGAGGATGAAGCTTATTCCTCGGCGCTCGCCACGGAACTTCAAAATGCAGGCTTCACCGTTTGGTTTGCGCCGCTGAATCTCAACATCGGTGATCGTCTTCTAGATTCGATCAATGTGGGCCTAACCCTGTCGCGCACGGGTATTGTGCTTCTTTCGTCGGCCTACATCAAAAAGAGGTGGACGAGCTATGAACTCGATGTGCTGCATCGTCAGCACATTGAAACAGAAAAACGCCTGTTTCCCCTTTGGCACGACATCGGAAAATCAGAACTGGATGGGTGGAATCCTGGATTGTCCGGAATCCTCAGTATCCCGACCTCGTATGGGCTCGAATTTGTTATTTTAAAACTCGCAGCGCGTATTGCGGAAGGTGCACCGCTGCGAGGGGTCGCACCTGTGTGGGAAAATGCTTTTCACCGGTTTTTACGTGCCCAGGGAGAATTAAATGTAAATCACGTCAATGGACCTACGTTCAACATTTTCGAAGCGGTCTTAATCGAGGACTCTCGCTATCCGATTTTCATCGATGGGACAAAATACTCTAAGGCTGACATCGCCTATCACGCTGCAATAGCGCTGGCACACGGCTCCTATCATCCACATATGAAACCAATAGCGAAGGAACTCGAACAAATCACTAAGGTCTGCATTTCGCTTGGCTACGACCCCAAAAAAATGGCCTAACACGCCCCCCAGCAAAGCTCATTGCCGCGATGCGTTACAGCGGAGCGGCCGAAAAGACGTCACGCCTTTTAGCACCTCCTGCAAAACGTCGTCTGCGGCGCTAACTGTGACCGAGCCAAAAACGAAAGCGCGCAGCTTCGGTTCGATATGTCGGAAAATCTCGTCCGCTAGCCGCAGGCGCTGTTCGAGCGACGCCGTGAAACGGTAGGTTTTCACGAGCTTAAGGAGGTCGTCCACTCGCTTAAGAGATAAAAGCAGACGAGCAGTTCGCCAGCGAATAGTTCATCAAGAGATGAATAATCAAGCGACAGTGGGTTGGGCACTGCCAAGAGCGCGCCTTGAGGTCTCACGCTCACTCACTCGGTTCTGTATTCGGAACCGCTCGCCATTTTCAGCCCCTCAATTTAAAACATGAAACAAGCGATGCTTATCAGCTTGAAAACGCCGAGCATAGCGTTACGCATTTAGAGGGTGGCAGCTAACGTGTATTATAAAATAAGTTAATTATGCACTCGGAATACCTCTTCGGAAAAGATGTCAGACCTTTGTTTGCGTCCGCTCTGGTGCTGCTTTTTTTGGCGCCTTTTGGGCATTGCGCTGAAACAAAATCAGCAAATGAACAAGCTACCACCGATGCATGGAAAGCGTTAGATTTCAATAAATTAGAAGACGCCATTAATGCAGCCGATAAATGCATTAGTAAATTCAAAGGCTCAGCAGAACAGCTACAAGAAAAGCTCACGGTGGAGAAAGCGGTGGTTCCTACGGGCGCAGTAAACGACGAAGAGAAGAAGCGAATTGATTCCCATGGGCTCCTGAATGACGTAGGGGCCTGTTATTTCATCAAAGGGCAGGCCGCGGAAAAACTAGGGCGAAAGGATGAGGCAAAGCAGGCTTATGGCGAAGCGAAAAAATTAACGTACGCCCGCGTATGGGATCCGAAGGGATGGTATTGGTCCACAGCCGAAGGGGCCACAGAACGCCTAAATGCTCTGCACTAAAAAATGAAGGCCGTTATCGATTTTATCGTCGGGATTGGGGGACTAGTAACAGCCTTGGCGACCTTGGTTGCGGCTATCGTTCAGCTTATTGACATTATCCGGAAAATAAAACGAAAGAGAAAAAATACTGAAAGAAGGGACATCAAAGAACCGGGGCTTTTTTCACTAGGCATTGTGGTTCTATGCCTTTTGGTTACCTTTACAATAATTTCAGTTCGATGGATTCCCCAGGTATTTGGTGATAGAATTGGAAGACCCATTTTCTTGGAAAAATCATTCATCGCATATGAACACTCGGACTTTGGCACCGCGATTGAGAATGCCGATAAAGTTCTTGGACCGTTTGCGGGTCTAGCGATCCTTGAACAAGAGCGGCTCGAGAAGGCAGGAGTCCCGCTTCCACCCGTCGGGGATGTACCAAAATTCCAGCAGGATGAGATTTTCGCTCGCGGAGTGTTAAATGATGTCGGGGCTATGTTTTTCAACAAAGCGCAGTCGCTCGAAGCTACACACCGCAGTCAGGAAGCGCGGCAAGCTTATCAAGATGCCGCTAGGCTAACCTATGCGCGAACATACGATCCTCGCCCCGTCATTCCGATTTTTTGGTCATCATCAGACGCAGCCACTGGGCGATTAAGAACACTAAAGTAATCAGGCGACAGTGGGGCTAGGCACTGCCAAGAGCGAGCGAAAGCGAGCCGGGCGTCTCGCGGCCGAAGTGTAGCGAGCCTGCGAGTGAAACGTAGCGGCGCGAGGCGTAGGCTCTTTGCCTTGGAGCAGGAAGGGTCGGCCCGAAGCGGAGACACGTTAAGGCTGCCGAACAACGTCACGTCTTGACTCTTGACTCGGGCTCCAAGCGACAGGGGCCAAAAGGAACCGCGGAGATTTTTGCGCGATTTCGGGGTTGGCGGGTGTTAGGGGATAAAGCGAATGCGCGATGATCACGAACTCCTCCTCCTCCATGCGAAGGATCCCACCGGGGAGGCCTTCGGCGAGCTGGTGCGCCGGCATCTCGATCTCGTTTACGCGGCCGCCCTGCGGCAGACCGACGGCAACACGCATCTGGCGCGGGACGTGGCGCAAAGTGTCTTTGCCGATCTGGCCCGCAAGGCGGGCTCCATCGACCGACGGGTGGTCCTCGTCGGCTGGCTGCACACCGCGGTGCGTTTCGCCGCGTCCAAGGCGAAGCGCGAGGCCACCCGGCGCACCCGCCGCGAACGCGCCGCGGCCGAGATGAACGAGGCGACCGACACCTCGGAAGCCCCGCTCGATCCGGCGCGACTGCAGCCGGTGCTCGACGCCGCCATCGGCGAACTCAAGCCGCGCGAGCGCGACGCGGTGCTGATGCGGTTCTTCGAGCGTCGCGACTTCGCCGACCTCGGGGCCCGGCTCGCGATGAGCGAGTCGGCCGCCCGCTCGTGCGTGGACCGCGCCCTGTTGAAGATGCGCGCCGGTCTCGCGCGCCGCGGGGTAAGCTCCAGCGCGCTGGCCTTGGCCGCGGCGCTGAGCGGGCAGGCCGCCGTCGTCACACCCGCCGGTCTCGCTGCCGCCGTCTCCGCGCAGGCCGCCGCGGCTGCGGTGCTCCCCGCTCCCCTTCTCTTTGCCACCATGACGAAACTTCACTACACCCTCGTCGGCCTGCTGCTCGTCGGCGGCGGCCTCGGTACCGCCCTCACCCTGCGGCTCGCGGACCGCGAGCGCGAACTCGCACTCCTCCGCCCGCAAGCGCTGCTCGCCGAGGCGTTGCACCGCGAGAACTCCGCCTTGCGCCAGCGCACGGCCGCCCCGGCGGTGCCGACCTCCCCCGTGCCTCCGCCGCCCAACGCTGCCGCAGCGCCAGCCCCCTCGCCGCTGACGACAACCGGCACACCTGAAACCCAGCTCGTCGACTTGGACCAATTCCGCAACGTCGGCGCGGCGACACCCGCCGCGGCCTTTCAGACCATGGTCTGGGGTTCGCTCAAGGGAGACTCGGATACGTTGGCGAGCCTGATGATTCTCGATCCGGGCGGCGATGATCTTGATGCCCTCCATCGCCAGCTCCCCGCGGAACTACGGCAGGCCTATCCGTCTCCCGCGCACCTCGCCGGCCTCATGTGGTCGAGCCGCATGGTCGAGTTCGCCGGTCAGGCCCAGATCCTCGGCACCGAAACCAAGGACGAGACCCACGCCGTGCTCTCCATCAAAACGGTCTCCCCAACCGACAGAGAACCCCGTATCGCCCAACTCCGGCTGGAGCGCGTCGGCGACCGCTGGGGCTTCCCCACCGCCAAAACGCAAGTGGAGCACTGGCTCAAAGAGCCGCGAAAAGCCCCGGCGGAAACCCGCTGAGTCCCCGAGTGATTAACTCCTATTTGGCCCGTTTCTTAGCCCATATCCATCGCAGCGCCAGCCACCACCCGACGAAAACGCCCAGGAGTATGCCGCCGTTGCTCAAGATAATCGGCGCATTCAGCCAATACAGGTCCGGCCGCCAATTGATCGGATTCGCAAAGACGAGGACGGCACCAATCCAAAAGATCACCGGCACCACCACCAACGACAGGACCACTTTCGTGAAGGTGTCTTTCATGTCAGGTATCCTTCTCACGCCGCTTCACTCGCTCGCGCGCGACCTCGGCGACAAATGAATCAGTGTCAGCGGTCAGCTTATTCAGCAGGGCAATCGGACACTTCGGATTTCTGGCTACGTTCGCCCTCACTCCGGGATCAGCGTCGGCGGCTAGTTTGGAAAACAGTCCCGAATCCAACTTTCTTCTACATGCTACCTCGGAGCGAACATCCACGGACCTATCATTCGCTAGAATGCGAAAAACTGAAAGCGGGACCATCGAGTTCATCGCTATCAACCTTCGCGTCTCCGGAAATTTTTCAATCGCCGTAAGCCAAACCTCCTCGGGCGCTCCATCATGCAGTAGACGGTCAGATCCAGCAGGCCCTTCGACGTCCAATATCGCAACAAGCTCTGCTATTGAATTTATCATCTTAAGGACTCCTCAGACTTTGCTTTGAGCTGCGAAAAGACGCCACGTCTCGACTCTTGACCACCGCCACTCGATTCCGGCGCCGCCCTTACAGCGTCTTCTTCCGCCTCGCCGCCAGCGCCAACCCGAGACCGACCGCCCCCAGCGCCGCCGCGTACTCTGCTGGCTCGGGGATCGCAGTGATATCGTACAACGCGACCGCCGCCATCGAATCGGCCGCATAGGTGGGCGAAGGATTGTAGGCGATCGTCTGCGTGGCGGAGTCGGCCGTAAACGTGCCAATCACCCACCTGCTGACCCCCGCGCTGTTGCCCATGTCGACCGAGTTGCCCGCACTCAGGGTGGTCGGGTACGTGATATCCGTAAACGGCGTCCAGATCTGCACCCGATAGGTGTCGCCCATGATCAGGTTGCTCAGGGTGATGATACCCCCGCCCGAGAAGCCGGTCGTCGTGTAGTTGGTCCAGGTCAGGAGGGTGTTGTAGGCGGAATCGGCCACCGACGCGGGCGGAGTCGTGCCGCCGGTAAAATGAAAGTTTCCTTGGTAGGTAAACGAAAGGTCGTTGGCCGTGCCGTTCTGCGCGAAGGTCACGCCATTGACCGTCAGGGCGGAGTCCGCCGCCGATTCCGCCACTACAAACGTCCCGGTGGTGAGCACATCGCCCGGGACCGATGACGAGGTGGGCGTACCCCAAACCACGACCGCTGCCGACACTTTGCTTGAAAGTGCCGTCACCAGCGCTGCGAGCAGCACGACATAGCCTAGCGTTGAACGTCTCATGAGTTGATAGTCAGGAACCGCCCACGCTGCGCCCCCTCCCCGCCCCGGTCGAGGGAAATTCCGCCCGCAATCCTGCGGCCCTGCCCCGGGCCAATCCCCTCGCCCGAGACATTCGCCCACGCTCGTCACCGCGCCCGTGGCGCATGACCGAAGAGGCGTCACGTCTTCACTCTTGAAAAGCACCACTGAGCTTTGGTCTGCCCCAACGCACCGACAGGTTCATGCGGGAACTATCGGCCGAACTACGCCCGCCGGCAGCTCGCGCGGCGCGGCAGTCACATGTTTCTCACATCTACTCAAGTCCTTGCCCGGCGCTCCGTACAGTGTGCCATGTGCTTTTCCCCCGTGCGGCGTCTGTCGCTGCTTGTGCTCTTGGCTGTGGCCATTGCGTGGATCTGCCCGCCCTGCCGCGGTGCCGACACCCCGATCCGCGTCGGCTATTCGTACTGGCTGCCCAATGTCCCGCTCGAGGTCGCCAGCGCGCGCGGCTGGTGGAAGGAACGCGGCCTCGACGTCACGTTAAAGGCCTACCCGACCACGCAGGATGAACTGAAAGCCTTCCGCGCTGGCGAGATCGACCTCGCCTCCGAGATGATCGGCTCGTGGATCGACTGCGCCAACCGCGGCGACAACCTCGTCATCCTCGGCGAGACCGACTGGTCCCACGGCGGCGACAAGATCGTGGCCAAGGAGGGCGTCTCCCTCGCCGCCCACCGCGGCAACGTGATCGGCGTCTACATCAACAACCTCGCGCTTCAGCATTTTCTCTACACCTACCTCGAGTCGACGCATCTCACGCTCGCCGACTTCAGCCTCGTCGAGATCGCCGACGACGCGAAGGCCACCGACCTCTTCGTCGCGGGCAAGGTCCGCGTGATGATGTCCTACGATCCGATCGCTTCCACCATGGTCGAAAAGGGCGCCGGCCGCGTGCTCGCCACCACCGCGGATTTCCCCGGCGTGATGCCCGAGGGCTTCGCCGCCCGGCGCGACTTCGTCGATCACACCGATCGCGCCGCGCTCACCGCATTTTTCCGCGTTTGGTTTCGTGCCGTTGCCCACACGCTCGACGCGAAAAACCACCCCGAGGTCGCGCAGCTCGCCTCCGAAAAAGTCTTCGCCGGCACCGCCACCTACAAAGCCGAGGACATGCCCGCCGAACTCGCGAAGACGCCGCTCCACCTGCCCGCGACCGCCCCGCAGGACAACGGCCCCGATGGCAATCTCCTGCACTTCGCGCAAAAGGCGCGCATCACGCTCATCAAGAGCGGCCGCCATCGCGAAGGCTTCGACCCCGTGAAAGTCCTCCGCACTGACGCAATCCTCGCCGCCGCCCAAGCCGAAGCTGGCGTGGCCCTCGCGTCCGCCAGCGCCCGCTGATCGGCGAAGTGCGCCGCGCGCTTGTTCGCCCTCCCAAAAAGCAACCAGCCGCGGGACCACACTCCCGCGGCTGGCGCACTACCTATCGAGGTTTCGCTAAATCAAGATCAATCGATCGATCAGTGCCAGAGTCTCGGGAGACTCTCGAAGTTGATCTGCGCGCCCACGGCAAAGCGGACGCCGCCGTTCCGCAGCTGGCAATAGTCCTCGGTTGATCACATGCCAACACATCCTCGCAACTCCGCGCGCAACGCTCTTTCGATGATCGAGAAATCCCGCGGCACATCTCGTCAGTCAACAGCGGTTAACCCACCATCGATTAGAACAATCCGAATCTCCGCAATACGGCAATTCCAACAACAATAGTTAAACCTAATAGTATGACCAGAAACACGACCGACACAAGGCCGAGCCGCTTCTGAGTAACTTCCTTGGCCACTATTTCTTTGACTGGAATTCTATCCGAAAGCTCGCGCTCTAATTCCTTTAGCCGGTCCCTCTCCTTTTCTATTTCACGTTTTATTTTTTCAACCTCCTCAGCCATGGTCGAATTCCATCGGCTTACGATAAAGCGATCAATCTCATCGATCAAAGTATCGTATGATCTCCCATACCTGAGGCCGCAATTCGTTAGTTCGTGCCTCAACCTCGCCTCCTCCTTGTCGAGTTCACTTTGTCCCAAAATCCCTTTCACAGCCTCCAGGGGGTCAGATACACCCATAATGACCCCACCCAAGAATCCGGCAACTCCGGAATTTTCCCGGGCGAATTTTGCGCCCTCGAGCATCACTGCCTCCAGCGAATCGCTATGCAATCTCACGGCGGCCACATGCGGCGACATGGCACCCTGCAGCCATCCCTGAAGAGGGGCATTATATTTGTACGCAGCATGACCGAAATCCGCGGCCTTATCGGCGACCGCATGCTTCATGAGAGCATCAAACCAAGACTCTACTTCATCGATCCTGTTTCTTATGCGCGATTGGATTCGAGGAGGGTCAAATTCGAGGCTCGCGGCTGTCAGCAATTCCGACGATTCCGCCGACTGTGCTGCAAGCCAAGCTGCGGTCGACTCATCAAAAACAGCAACGATTGCCCGCTCCTTTTCGGTGAGTTCGACCCTCCATTTCTCCATGTCAATCATAATGCGTTACTTATGAATATTAGGGAAAGAGGTGCCAATTGAAATACTAAAAAACCGGATTAGTTCCTTGCAGAGCTTGAATTGAGCCAATCGCTGGCTTGAAATCTCCATGGTGCCTGCATCCGCCTGGCAATAAATAAAATCCTTGTAGACAATTATACTAGGTGTCCCTGGTTTTGTCTTTTGGGCCTACCCAACTCTCATCCTTCACCCCCAAACGCAACCAGCCGCGGGATCACACTCCCGCGGCTGGCGCACTACCAATCTTGGCTTCGCTAAATCAGGATCAATCGATCGATCAGTGCCAGAGCCGGGGCAGGCTCTCGAAGTTGATCTGCGCGCCCACCGCGAAGCGGACGCCGCCGTTCTGCAGCTGGCGGTAGCTGAAGTAGTCCGGGATGTAGCCGGTCAGCGAATCCGTCGTGCGGACGTAGACCTTCGACGACAGCACGTGATCGGCCGACGCGAAGAGGGTCGTCGACTTGTTCAGCGTGAAGTTCGCCTGCAGGTTCAGGTCGATCGGGGTCTGGTTCGTATTGTAGAGCTGCACGTTCTTGGTCGTGCCGTCCGGCAGCAGTGCGCTGGTGCCCGCGCCGTTGTAGGTGAGGCCGGCTTCCGTGTAGGTGAAGCGCGCCTGCACCGAGTAGCGGCGGGCGCTGTACGACACGCCACCGGTCCACTTCGCGCGCACCGGCGTCTCCTCGATGAAGCCGAGGACATTCGGGCGCACCGTCACCGTCACGGGGCGGCGGGTGTAGGTGAGGAACACGTCGAAGCCCTGTGCCCACGGATGGATCACACCGAGGTTCTGCACCGCCTCGATCTCGTAGCCCTTGCGGATTTGCGAGATGCCGTTGGGCAGCACGGTATCGATGCGATAGTTGACGTAGTCGTCGGCCGACAGGCCCATGCTCGCGAGCAATTCCGAATAGCCTTGGTCGCTGTTGTAGAACGACGTCGTCTGCAGCGAGTTTTTGATCTCGTTGTAGTAATAGTTGAACGAGTAGCGGCCGCCGCCGTTCTTCGGATACCAGGAGATCTTCGCGTTGTAGGCGTTGTTGATTTCCGGGATGCCCTTCACGTTGCCGATGGAGATGGTGCCGTCGCCGCCCGGCGAGGCCGAGGGGATGGAGGCTTCATTCACCTGGAAGCTCGAGCCGCCCACGAGGATGGCGTTGGTGCCGTCGAGCGGCGGCAGCTTGATCGTGCGGGCCCAGCTGAGCTGCAGCTTGATGCTCTCCGTCGCGTTGTACGCGAGCTGCAGCTGCGGATTGGCCGGCTGGGTGCGCTTGGAATCGACCCGGCGGAGCGTGCGCGAAAACTTCGCGAGCTGCAGGTTGTTCGACGAGGTGCCGTTGGCGATGTTGTCCGGCGCGAGGAGGAGCCCCGTGGGCAGGAACGCCACGCCCGCCGCCTGCATGCGGGCGCGGAGCGCGGTGTCCGTGACGATCAGGTCGCGCGCGCGGCCGTTGGGATTGGCCGCGCCGTCGAAGCGCACGCCATTGGGATTCTCCGAGTCGCGATAGAGTTCGCCCGTCTTGAGCTTCACGAACTGGTAGGTCGGATCGTTATAGACGTTGACGCCCTCGATCGTCTGGCGTGTCTGGCGGGCGCCCGTGATGAGCGTGAGCCGGTTGTGAAACATGCGCGCGGTGAGCATGCCGTAGTAGTCGTCGAAGGTCTGCGTGACGCTCTTCGTATTGCTCACGCGCGACATGTAATTCACCGCCTGTGAGTTCAAGTTGCCGGTGGCGGTGATCAGGTTCTCGTCGAAGAGCTGCGGGTTGGCCTGGTAGAATTGGTAGATCTTTTTCTCGTCCACCCAGTACTGCGGGGCCGAATAACCGCCGAAGGCGTCGCCGGCGTAGTCCGTCTGAAACTGCAGATTGGGCTGCGTCGTTCCGATGTAGCGGGTCTCGTGCGTCGTGCCGGCGCCCCAGCGATGGTCGTCGCGGATTTCACGCTGACCGCCGACCTTGATGCTGAAGGGCACCGCTTGGAAAAAGTCGAACGAGCGGTCGATATCGAGATTCGCCTTCTTCGCGAGGCCGCGGTTGTACGACTCGCTGCTGCGCGCGCGATAGCCGAACGTCACGATCGGGTCCCACGTGGCGATGGTCGAGTAGTCGAGGTTGTTGCCGGTGGCATCGTAGAGCTTGATCGCTCCGACCACGCCCTTGTTGATGTTGGTCAGATCCATGCGGCCCGGCGTGATGTTCACGTCGGAGTTGGAGAAGTGGCCGTTGTTCACGTCGACCGCGGGATTATACGATTCGGAGGCCGAGATCTGGGCGTTGACGTTCCACGGGCCCTTGGCGAACCGGGCGCTGAGGTAGCCCTGCGTGGTGATGCCCTCGCGGTCGCGGGAATCGATCGTCATCTGCACGGAGTCCGTGGGATTGAAGGTCGAGGTCTTCTGGAAGCCGGTCACGAAACCGTCGCCCCAGTCCTTGATGCCGACGCCGTTGCTGTAGCGCCACTGCGAGCGGTGATTGATGCCCTGGTTGGTCATCGTCGAGATCTGCGCATTCGCGCGCAGCTCGAGCGCGGGGAACGGACGCCAGTCGATGCGCGCATTGCCCGACGTGCGGTGCTCGGTGAACTGGTAGTCATCGAGCTCGAAGCGATCGATCACCGGATTGTCGATGCGGATGCCGCCCTTGGCATTCGCGACGGGAGTGGACACGCCCGTCACGGTGGTGGTCTTCGGGGTGAAGAACACGTCGCGCATGTTGGAGAAATCCGAGAGCGAGTACTTGTTGTCCGACGCGACGGAGAACGACACGCCGACCTTCTTCGAGATCGGGATCGTGGCACTGAGGCGCACGTTGGGCAGCGTCTTGAAATTCGGCTCGTAGGGCCCGGGGGTGCGCTTGAAGCCATCGAACGCATTGGACGTCGCATTGAGCGCGACGGACAAACTGTACACCGGCCGCGAGAGTTCGAAGGCACCGCGCGTGATGAGGTTGATCGCGCCGCCGGGCGAGTTCTGCGGCATATCGGGCGTGGGAACGGTCACGACTTCGAGACGGCTGGCGTTGTTAACCGAGAGTGCGTCGAGCTGAACCGAGCGCGAAACCGCGTCGGGCGAGCCGCTCGCGATCGGCACGCCATCGATCATGATCGTGGTGTTTTCCGAGCCGAAGCCGCGCGCACCGACCGAGATCGCGTCCTCGGGATTGATCGACGACGAACTCGCCGAGCCAAAGCCCGTGTAACCGACGTCAACGCCCGGCAGAAAGCGCACGAACGAGCCGATGTTGCCGTCTGAGACGTAGCCGAGCGAGTCGAGCGCGACCACACGCTTGATGTTAGGCGCGGCGCGCTCTTCGTTGGTCGCGATTTCCTGCGCGGTGCGGAAGCGCTGCGACTCGACCGTGAACGGGTCGAGGACCAGGGTCTTCGCCTCCGCTTCGGGTTGTTTTGCATTGAAGGTGAAATTCGTCACCACCGCCGCGCCAGCCGCGACCGTCACGGCCTCGACGAGGTCTTTTTGACCCGCGAAGGAAACCTTCACGCGCGTCGGTCCCGCGGGGAGACCGCGCAGCGTGAACTCGCCGGCGTCGTTGGTGAACACCTGTGCTTGGGAACCTTCGACGGTCACCTTGGCGTTGTTCAGGTAGTTGCCGCTATCGGCGTTGAAGACGCGGCCGGTGATGCTGCCGGTGGCGGCGGCGTCGGCCGCGTGCACCGGCGCGGTGCCGAGCACGGCGCCGATGGCCATCGAAGCGACGGCCATGGATCGGGCAAAGCGGCGCCAAAGCGCCGCGAGGGGATGGTTGCTTGGGTTAGTCATGGGGATTACTGCGCTAAAAAACGAAGGGGTGAGGAAGGAACGCGGCCGTCGTGCGGCCGCGCTGGACTAGAATGCAAATCAGCGGATTGCCGGCCCGCGCTGCTTGTGTGCAGCCGGGATCAAGCTCGATCGTTGAAGAGGGGTTCGATTCCCGAGATGTCCGAGCGGGCGATTTCCCCTAAGGGAATCTTCGCCGCCTGCGGATTTTTCTGCGGGACACGCGAACGGGTGACGACGAGCAGACCTTGCTGAAATGTGGCCATGAGACGTGGAGATGACTGCGCTTGGTCGGATAACCAAAAATGCAGGTGCGGGCGGCGATCCGCTCGGCTGGTCAATCCGAGGGGACTTCCGTCCGTCGAGTGAGGGGTACGGGGTCGTCAGAGGCCAAAGTCGCAATGCTTCAGCCCGGGCATCCTACGATCTAAGCTGTCCCGTGTCTTGTCCCGTAAAATAAGGACAAGCGTAGGGCATCACCCTACCCCTTGGGTTGCCTACACTCCGCCTTGTGCTCCGGGCCGAGCCAGTTGATTCTGTTCCGTTCATGGCTTGGCAGATCGAATCCAAAAACGGCATCCACCTCCCGCAAATCGGGTGGCATCTCGACGCATCGCGCCCCGTCCCGCGGTCCGTGGTCACGCACGCGCACAGCGACCACGTCGCGCGGCACAAGGAGATGATCCTCACTCCCGCCACCGCGCGTCTCGTGCGCGCCCGCCTGCCCGGCCGTCGCACCGAGCACGTGCTGTCCTTTGGCCACACCGAGCAGCTCACAGAAGACTGCACCGTCACGCTGCATCCCGCGGGCCACATCCTCGGCTCCGCACTCTGTCTGCTCAATCACACCGAGCACGGCACGCTGCTCTACACGGGCGACTTCAAGCTCCGCCCGGGCCGCGCCGCCGAGGTCTGCGCCACCCCGCGCGCCGACACGGTCATCATGGAAACGACCTTCGGCCTGCCGCGCTATGCGTTTCCGCCCGCCGACGAAATCCGCGCGGCGATCGTCGCCTTCTGCCGGGAGTCGCTCACCACCGGCCGCACGCCGGTGCTCTTCGCCTACTCGCTCGGCAAAACCCAGGAGCTCCTCGCCACTCTCGCCGGCGCCGACCTTCCGGTGATGCTGCACGGCGAATCGTTTCGTCTCACGCGCATCCACGAACAGCTCGGGCTCACGTTCCCCGCGTACCGCGAGTTCGACGCGCGCGAGGTCGCGGGCCACGTCGTGATCTGCCCGCAGCCGTTTGGCCGCGATGCGTTCCTTCAGAAAATCCCGGGCGCGCGCACCGCGCTGATCTCGGGTTGGGCGATGGACCGCGATGCGCGTTTCCGCGGGCAATGCGACGCGGCGTTTCCGCTGTCGGATCACGCGGATTTTCCCGACCTCCTGCGATTCGTCGAACTCACTCAGGCCAAGCGCGTATTCACCGTGCACGGCTTCGCGCGCGAATTCGCCGCCACGCTCCGCGCCCGCGGCATCGAGGCGTGGGCGCTGGGCCGGACCAATCAGATGGAGTTTTCTCTCCCATCTACCGCGACTTGAGCGATTTCTTGCGGTCGAAACCTTCCTGAATCAAATACGCTGCGATATAATGTTGCGACTTCTTGCCGCTCTCCTGCTCACCTGCGCGCTCACTGCGCGGGCGCAGCCGCGGCTACCGCTCGGAGAGGATGAGGCGCTCACCTACCGCGTGTCGTGGGGCCTCTGGGGCGGCCTCGCCGAGATCAAGGTTGTCGCACAGCCCACCTCCGACGCCTCCAAGAAGCCCGAGCTCCGCATCGTCACCACCACCGCGACCAAGGCCCTCGCGAAGGCCCTCGTGACCTTCGAAGCACGCGGCGAATCGGTCTTCGATCTCCAATCCGGAAAACTCCTCTCGCTCACCGAGACGAGCCGCACCGGCGAGAAGCGGGCGAGCCACGAGGCGTTTTTCGACTACGACAAGAAGGTCGCCAACTACGCCTCGCCGCCGGGCAGCACGCAGCGTCCGCTCGAGATGCCCGCGGGCGATCCGATGGACCTCATCACGAGCCTGCTGCAGACGCGCAACTGGTCGCTCAAGATCGGCGAGAAGCGCGACGCGCTCGTGCTCTTCAACGACGATTTCTACGAGCTGACCATCTACGCCGTCGGCCTTGAGGAGGTGAAGACGAAGCTCGGCACGTTCCAGGCGCTCGTGCTCGAGCCTTACATGGAAAAGACCGCGCCGAAGGGCATGTTCAAGAAGGGCTCCAAGGTGAAGGTCTGGATCTCGCAGGACGAGCGTCGCCTGCCCGTGCGTTTCCAAGTCGCTTTCAGTTTCGGTACCGGCGTCGCCACGCTCAGCGACTATCGTCCGCCGCTCGTGAAAGTCGCCGCCGCCATGCCGACGCCGCCCGCGGCGCCGAAGACCGAGAAATGACGAGCGTGCTGGTTCTGCGCGGCGGTGCCCTCGGCGATTTTATCGTCACCCTTCCCGCACTCCGCCTGCTCCGCACGCGTTGGCCCGCCGCGCGGATCGAGTTTGTCGGCAATGCCCCCGCCGCCCAGCTCGCCCTCGCCGAGGGCCTCATCGATATCGCCCACTCGCAACATGAGTCCCGCTGGGCCGCCCTGCACGACTCCGCGCCGCTGCCCGATGAACTAAACGACTGGCTCGATCGCTTCGACCTCGTCCTCAATTTCTGGTCCGACCCCGACGGCACCCTCGCTGCGCATTTTCCGCTGCGCGCCGACCAGAAATTTCTCACCGCCGCCGCTCACCCCGCCCTCGCGCCCGCCGCCCGCCACTACTGCGCTCCGCTGAGATCGCTCGACCTCACAACCGATACCTTCGCGCCCGCACTCACTTTCGCCGCCACTTCACGCGAGCAAGAAATCATCCTCCACCCCGGCAGTGGCTCTCCCCGAAAAAACTGGCCCATCGACCGCTGGCGCGAGCTCGCCCGCCACCTCCGCGACGACCGCGGTGCCTCGCTCGCCATCGTCACCGGCGATGCCGAGGCACCCGATCTCCTCGCCGCCTACGGCACGCCGCTGCGCAATCTCCCGCTCCCCGAGCTCGCCCGCCGCCTCGCTCGCGCAAAACTCTTCCTCGGCCACGACTCCGGCGTCAGCCACCTCGCCGCCGCCGTCGGCACGCCGAGCCTCCTCCTCTTCGGCCCCACCGACCCCGCGATGTGGGCGCCGCCCGGCCCCCACGTCCGCACGCTCCGCTCCGGCGAAACCCTCGACGTCATCACCGTCGCCACCGTGCGCACCGCCCTTCCACAGTGATCTCTTATTGGGACACAGAGGGCACGGAGAGATGAGGAGAGTTCACAGAGAAAACCTCTGTGTCCCAATTCATTCGTGTCGCTTCGTGTCCATTCGTGGTTCCCAGATGGAAATTGCCTTATTCCATCCGCGTGAATCCGCGTCCATCCGTGGTTAAAAAATCTCCCCTCACCCTCTCTGTGCCCTCTCCCCAGCCCTCAGTGCCCTCTGTGTCCCAAGCAAAATCCCGCTCTCCTTCTTAAACACAAACCGCCACGGCTTCGCCGACCACTCCGGTCCCGCGTAGTCCACACCGATGCGCGGTGTCGCCTGTATCCATTCTTCCACTACACTCACACCGCGATCCTCGATCCACAGCCCGCTGTCCTTGCTCGCCGTCTGCGCATTGAGCGCGCGTCCGATAACCAGTCCCTTGGTCAATCGTCCCGGCCCGACGAATCCCTCGACCCCACGGATCAGCACCGCTGCCGGGTGATCCGCCGGGCCCACCACGAGATTCAGCATCTCATGAATCCCGTAGCACAGATACACGTACCACACGCCGCCCGCGCCATACATCACCTCGGTCCGCCGCGTGCGGCCCGCGCGCGCATGACACGCGAGATCGGTCTCACCGTCGTACGCCTCCACTTCCACGATCATCCGCGCGAGCTCCGTGCCATCGGGCAGCCGCCGCACGAGAAACTTTCCGAGCAGCTCGCGCGCGTGAACGAGGACATCGCGATGTTGCCAGGTTTTCGTTTTAATTATCCGCCCCACTCGCCTACGTTTCCTCTTCGCATTCGTGAACGCAACTCCCTCCACCTACGCCAAGCACAAGGCTGACCTGCAGCGCAGCCTGCACCTGTGCACGCGCGAGGGACTCGTCGCGATGCCGGTCGTCACGATGTCGCTGCCGGTGAATGTCTTCATCACCGCGCTCGTCACGAAGGCCTACCATCTCACCACGCCGCAGATCGGGCTGATGTCGGCGATGCCGTTTTTCGCCAACTTCATCCAGATTTTCGCTGCGCCCTTTTTCTCGAAATGGCGTCCGCCGAAGACGGTCACCGTCCTCGCTGCCACGGGTCACATGATCACGTGGGCTCTCCTCGCGGTGCTGCTCTCGTACATCCCGCAGGGCGATCCCGACCGCGCCGCGCATTGGCTGATCGGCTGGTTCTTCGTCTCAAGCTGTTTCTCCGCCGTCGCGGGCGTGACGTGGAATGCGTGGATCCAGGAATGGGTTCCGCTGCGCGTGCGCGGAAAATTCTTCGGTCGGCGCAACCGCTACCTGCAATTTTCCACGCTGGCCTTCCTGCTCATCACCGGCTGGATCGTCGCGCACTGGCAGTATGCGGTACCCGCGTTTCAGGGCGTGATCGTCGGCGCGGTTTTCCTGCGCGTGTTTTCGCTCTACTGGCAGTGGACGAGCCCCACGCGTCCGCACCGTCCCGTGCCTCCGCCGACGCTCAGCATCCGCGAGCAACTGCGGATCATCAACGCCGCCGGCTCGTTCAAGCTCTTCATCGCTTTTGGCGCGCTGTGGTACTTCGCGACCAATTGCTTCGGCCCGTTTTATCACGTCTTCATGTTTGAGGAGATCGGCTTCTCCGCGTGGGACGTCGGCGTGGTCTCGACGCTCGCACAGCTCGGCGGCGCGCTCTCGCTGCCCGCGTGGGGCCTGCTGCTCGATCGCTACGGCAACAAATCCGTCATGACGTTTTCCCTGCTGCTCTGGCAGGCGCTCAACTTCATGTGGTGCTTCTTCACGCCGCAAAATCGCGACCTGCTCTACTTGAACTGGACGCTCGGCGGCGCGACGAGCGCGGGCTTCGTCCTCGGGCAGTTCACGATTCTGCTGCGGCTCATTCCGCTTGAGGCCAAGAGCCTCGCCATCGGTCTCAATCTCGCGATCACCTCCATCGTCGCCGCCACGGCGCCGATTCTCGGCGGCTGGATTCTCTCGTGGGCCTTCGCCCACTGGAGCGACCGGCTGGCGATCTATCACGTCGTCTTCCTGCTCCAGCCGATCCTCTGCGTCTTCGGTGCCGCGCTGCTGCTGCGCGTGCAGGAACCGCAAGCCAGCTCGATCACGATGGTCTTCGGCGCGATGCGCAATCTGCGCACGCTCGGCGGCGTGCTGGGCCTCGATTTCCTCGTGAACTACGTCTTCTACCGCCCGCAGAAGAAGTGACGGTCGCGTGCTCCATGCGCCACGCTATCTCCAGCGAATTACATAGATGACCTCGACTACCGGAAGCCTCCAAGTCAACGATCTCGCCAACAGTCTCACCCTCTCCAATTTCTCGCCCGTTCCCGAGCCTTCGACCGTTTGTCTAATTGTCGTGGGCGTGGGACTTTGCGGAGTTTACGCAATCCGTCGTCGGCGGCGCTGAAATTTTACAATTAAACCTTGCGTTCGCCTCATCAGAAGAGTTTCTTCCGCGGTTTTATTTCATGAAAGCCACCATTAAAACCCAAGGACAGCAGTTCACCGTCTCCGAAGGCGACGTCCTCACGGTCAACCGTTATCCCGGCACCGAGAAGGGCTCGACCGTCGAGATCAACGACGTCCTGGCAGCGGGCGAAGGCGCGTCTTTCCAGATCGGTACGCCGACCCTCACGGGCGCGTCCGTCTCGGCCAAAATCCTCGAAAACAAGCGCGGTGACAAAGTCATCATCTTCAAGAAGAAGAAGCGCAAGGGCTACGAGCGTAAGCGCGGTCACCGCCAGGAGCTCTCGGTCATCAAGATCGAAGCCATCAAAGTCTAACTAACCTAACACAGGAGATTACTCGTCATGGCGCATAAGAAAGGTCAGGGCACATCCACCAACGGCCGCGAGAGTCACTCGAAGCGGCTCGGCATCAAGCGTTTCGGCGGCGAATCCGTTCTCGCCGGCACCATCATCGTCCGCCAGCGCGGCACGAAGCACCACGCCGGCACGAATGTCGGCATCGGTCGTGACTGGACGCTGTTCGCCCTCAAGGACGGCACCGTCAAGTTCGACAAGGAGCACCGCCTCGTCTCGGTCGTCTAAGCGACGCACCGTTTTTCTCTTTCAAACGCAGCCCAAACCGGGCTGCGTTTTTTTGTGCCCACTCCCGACCGCCTCGCCGACCTCCACCGCCAGCGCGCCACCCTGCAGGCCCAGCTCGCCGCGGTCGAAGCCGAGATAGCCGGGTTGAGCGTCGCCCAGTCGGAATCGACCGTGCCCAGCGCAACGACCGCGTCACCCACATCACCCGCCTCGGCTGAATTTCCCGCTCGTCCTTCAGCCTCGGCTCCCTCGGTGCCACCTCCGCCTCCGCCGCCAGCACCACCTGCCGCGCCGAAACCGCCCGCGCCTCCCACCCCCAGCGCCGAAGAAATCCTCGCCACCTTCCGCGCCGAAGCCGCCGCCCGCCCCAAGGAGTCCACTCGCCTTGGCTGCCTCTTCTACCTCGCCGCCGCCATGACCCTCTTCGCCCTCATCGCCGGCCTCTGGTTCTACCTGAAGCACCCGCACTGAGCATACATTGGCCCACGAAGCACACAAAAGGGCACGAAAGAAATCGAATGTAGCCCGCCTCGTGAGAGGCAGGACTTCACTGTGTGAGGGGCTTTACGCCCCGACTCCGCTCTGTCCGCCGCACATCGTGAAAACTGATCATCGGTCATCGATAATCTGAAAATCGGCCACCCGCGCGGCTCCGCCGCGCGACCTGTGGGTGGCGAGCTCGCTCGCCACGAGCCCCAGTCTAGATCTCGCAGCACCCCACGCGGCCCCATTCGTGTAAATTCGTGTCCATTCGTGGGCACCTTCTGCGTCCGCATCGCTATCGCCACTCATGCCGCGGATACCGCCGCGACAGCTCCGCCTTCACCTTCGGATACTGCTCCCGCCAGAAATTCGTGAGATCGTCCGTCACCTGGATCGGCCGCTGATTAGGAGCCAGCACCTCGATCTTCACCGCTACGCGTCCGTGCCCCAGCGTGAACTTTCCCTCCACTCCGTACAGCTCCTGTATCCGCGCACTCAATACGGGTGGCCCCTCCTTCGTATAGCTCACGCGTGAGCGGCGGCCATTGGCCATCGTGATGCGCTCAGGGAGATAATCATCGATCACTGCGAGCTGCTCCGCCGTCAGCCAGTCGCGCAGGATCGGCATCACTTCCTTTTCCTTCACCGCGCGAGCGCCCGTCTCGCCGTAGCAGATTTGCTCGATCAGCGTCGCCCGGTCGGCATCGGTGAGCACGTTCACCTCCAGCTCGGGAAACCACTCGGCGAGCCGGTTCACGCGCACGATCCACTGCTCTACATTCTCGTCCCACGCGTCGATCTTGATGCGGCCCGCGAGCACTTCCTTCGTGAGCAACGCCGCCGCCTCATTCAACGGCACATCGTCGCTGCCACCCTTGGCCTCGAGCACGAGATCGCGAAAGCGCTTCTCGCGGCGCGCGACCACGCGCTTCGCCTGCTCATCGTAGGTGACGCCCCGGACTTCGCGGTAGTCGTCCGGGAAAAGCTCTTTCAGCCAGGGCTCCTCGATCGCCGTCGCGAGCGAGAGAATCGTGTTCACCTCGCCGTCGCGCCCGCCGACTTCGCTGATCTCCGCCGCCACGAGGAGTTTCGCCTGTTGCATCGCGCTCTCGCGCGCGAGCACGCCCTTGCGTCCGTGGATGACTTCGCAGCGCAGCGTCGCCGCATCGAGGCGCTTCGCGAGGTGATCGGAGAAGCCCGCGAGCACGCACTTCCGCACCGCCGTGCCGTCGACGCGCGACTCGCTCACATCGAGTCCTTCCTTCTGCGCGATCTCCAGAAACTGCTCGAAGAGCGGCCCCACTTGCCGCGCCGCCTGCGCGTGCACGCCCAGCCTTCGGCACGCATCGAGCGAGAAGTTGCTCCGCTCCGCCGCGCGCCACGCGCGCATCAGCAGGAAGAAATCGCTCTCGTGTTCCTCGCCCAGCACATCCTCGCGCGCCTGCTCGACGTCGCGCGGCACGCCGCGCAGGAGAAAATTTCGCCCCTGCGTGAGCGCCGCCATCAGCGCCACCGACCGCACGCACTTGCTCTCCTCCGCCGCGAGAAACATCCGCGCATACCGCGGATGCATCGGAAACCGCAGCATCTTCCGTCCGAGTTCGGTGATCCGCTGTAGCGGCGGTCTATGACCGCCGTTTTCCGTGGACGCGGCGCCCTCGCCGCGTTGCGCCGCCACCGCTCCCAAATCCGCCAGCAGCATCTCCGCTCGCTCCAGCGCCTTCGCCTCCGGCTTCTCCAGCCACGGAAACGCCGCGATGTCGTCGATGCCGCTCGCCTTTAGCGTCAGCACCACTTCCGCGAGATCGAGGCGCTTCACCTCGGGCAGCTCCTGCAGTGCACGCTGGCCGTGCTCGCGCTCGGTCCACAAGCGCACGCACACGCCGGGCGCAGTGCGGCCCGCGCGGCCCGCGCGTTGATCGGCGCTCGCCGCGGAAATCTTTTCGATCAACAGCGTATTGATCCCGCGCAGCGGATCGAAGCGCGCGATTCGCGCGAGCCCGCAGTCGATCACAGCCGTCACGCCGTCGATGGTGAGCGAGGTCTCAGCGACATTCGTCGACACGATGATCTTGCGCGTCTCGTAGCGCTCCACCGCGCGGTCCTGCGCCTCGGGCGGCAGCTCACCATGCAGCGGGAAACACACGAAGTCCCGCAGCACGCGCGATCCTTGGATCGCCTGCACCGTGCGGTTGATCTCGTACGCACCGGGCATGAAGACGAGCAAATCCCCGCTCGTCGTGCCCGCCACGCGTTCGCACTCGCGCGCCGCCACATCCCACACGGGGTCGTGCTCGAAGCTCACCGTCTTTGGCAGGTACTCGATTCGCACCGGGAAACTCCGCCCCTGCGACACGAGCACATCGCACGGCGCGAGGTACGTCTTCAGCGCGCCCGCATCGAGCGTGGCCGACATCACGATGATCTTCAGGTCGGGCCGCGTCGTCTGCTGGATCTGGATCGCGCGCGCGAGCGAGATATCGCCGTAGAGATGCCGCTCGTGAAATTCGTCAAACACGAGCGCGTTGATCCCGCGCAGCTTGGAATCGAACGACATCTGCCGGAGCAAAATGCCCTCCGTCACAAAGCGAATGCGCGTGTGTTCGCTCACGCGCGATTCGAGGCGTATTTGGTATCCCACTACATCGCCCAGCTTCGTGCCGACCTCCTCCGCCACACGCTTCGCGAGCATGCGCGCCGCGAGCCGCCGCGGCTGGAGCACCGTGACTTCGCCGCCATCGAGAAACCCATGCCGCAGGAGCATCTGCGGGATCTGCGTCGATTTGCCCGACCCCGTCGGCGCCTGCACGATCAACCGCCCCTGCGCCCGCAGAGAAGCGACGACCTTCGGCTCGAGCTCATAAATGGGCAGTTCACGCGGCGACATTCGGCCGCGAACATCAAACATCGAACGCCGAACGTCCAATCTCGAAGTGCTGCTCTGCCATTTCTCTCAGCCTTCCCATTCTTCTCATCGATTCCCAATTCCTCTCCGCCGGTGAATAACCGGTGAGCCACATTATCCCCAAGTTATTCACCGAGACGCGCGGTGAAGAAGTTGTGCAGAACAACTCCTTCACTTTTCCCACTCGGGTCGCATGGTCGACGTCGTTCCTTGATAGAACAGTCGAAGCGCGACGGTCTGAAACGACAGGTCGAGAGCACGACTGGGATAAGCCCGGGCGACCGGGGAATGGCAGACGGAAGCTGGTTCCGTCGGCCCCTGTAAACGAGCAATCGGGCGCAGGCAGATATCACCAGCTCCTCTGGACGGTGTCGCAACCGTTCGGAAATGCGAATCAGGAGCTGAGAGGCGAGGCACGACTAGAAACCGTCGCCAAGCCGAGTCAGGCCCGCGGGGAGTTTCGACCCGCGACGCCGACGCAGTTACCCAGAGGGTTTCGGTTGCTACTGCGCAGACCAGAACGCAGTCGCGTTTCCCGGCGGGACGACCCCGCCAAAAGGTCCCTGCTCGCAAGAGCCGGGACGCGCAAAGGAAGCGTGACCGCGGGGAGTGAGCGGACCAGGCAAAGTCCGTCAACCTCCTCGAAGAGGGCAGCGTGCAAAAACACGTCGCCCGACTGCAAAAGCGAAAGCAGCCTGAGAGTTAAGAGGTCAGACCCGTCACGCGGGGCCAACGACTAGCCAAAAGCTGGTGCCGTCCTCGCGATAATCGGTGCCGACGCGAAGCACGCATTGCAGGCGTGTCCGCACCACGTCCGGCGTGGCGTCCCTGGCAGGGGGCGTCCGAACTGGGCGAAGAGGCCTCACTCGATAAACTCCAGCCGGCAACGGCCGGAGCGGTCCCGTCATGAGACCGAGATCAGCGCATGCCGCGTTGAGTGGCGTCGGGGAGCACAGAGCCCGCGAAAGCGAGGTGCCCAATATGTGCGCCGGGAAAGAGTGCGTGGCGAGCACCCACCCCCAAATTTGGCCCCGGGACCGCAAGGTCCCGGGGCCTTATTGTTTTTGGACTTCGACCACCGCGCGCCTCTGTTCGGTAGCGGCGAGCGCCAGCGAGCCGATGCTCCCGCCGTCCACTCCGCGGAAATCGTGAAAACTGTACCGAGCGACAGCGACAGTCGGTCAAATCCGTCATCGAAAATCGGAAAATCGTCCACCGCGCGGCCTCCGCCGCGCCGCACTCCGATTTCACGATTCCCGATTTCAAGCTGCCCGCTTTCACGATTTCCCCCGCTTTTCCCAGTTCTCGCAAATCGCTCCTTCCCCGCCATGACACGTTTCGGCCAAGGAACGCCCCATTTTTCGCCTTCCCCTCGGCAAGGGGCCTGCTTCACTCGACCCTCGGTCTATTGAATTTCTTCACCCAGTCCCTTCTTCGAATCTACCGATGAACACCACGATCACTGCCATCACCGCCCGCGAAATTATCGATTCCCGCGGCAATCCGACCGTCGAGGTCGACGTGAAGCTCGCCTCCGGCGCCCTCGGCCGCGCGGCCGTCCCGTCCGGCGCCAGCACCGGCGAGCACGAGGCCATCGAGCTTCGTGATGGCGACAAGAAGCGCTACCTCGGCAAGGGCACCCTCAAGGCCGTCGGCAACGTCAAAGCCACCATCGCCCCCGCCCTCATCGGTTTCGACGCGCAGGATCAGCTCGGCGTGGACCGCGCGATGCTCAAGCTCGACGGCACCAGCACCAAGTCGAAGCTCGGCGCCAACGCCATCCTCGGCGTCTCCATGGCCACCGCGAAGGCCGCGGCCAACGCGCTCAACGTTCCCCTCTACAAGTACCTCGGCGGCCCCAACGCCAAGGTCCTCCCGGTTCCGCTCATGAACATCATGAACGGCGGCGCGCACTCGGATGCCCCGATCGATTTCCAGGAGTTCATGATCGTCCCGAAGAACTTCGCCACGTTCGCCGAGGCCCTCCGCGCCGGCGCCGAGATCTTCCACTCGCTGAAGAAGGTTCTCAAATCCAAGGGCCTCCAGACAGCCGTCGGTGACGAAGGCGGCTTCGCCCCCAACCTCGCCTCCACCACGGATGCTCTCGACGCCATCGCCGAGGCCGTGAAGGGCGCCGGCTACAAGCTCGGCAAGGACATCTTCCTCGCCCTCGACGTCGCCTCCTCCGAGTTCTACGTGAAGGAGAAGAAGACCTACGTCTTCAAGAAGTCCGACGGCCGCAGCTTCACAGGCGATGAGTTCGTCGCCTACTACAAGGATCTCGTCGCCAAGTACCCGATCGTCTCGATCGAGGACGGCTGCGCCGAGGGCGACTGGACCACGTGGAAGAAGCTCACCGACGCCATCGGCGACAAGGTGCAGCTCGTCGGCGACGATCTCTTCGTCACCAACGTCGAGTTCCTCAAGAAGGGCATCGAGACCGGCACCGCCAACTCGATCCTCGTCAAGGTCAACCAGATCGGCTCCCTCACGGAGACCTTCGACGCCATCGAGCTCGCGCAAAAGAACAAGTACACGACCATCATCTCGCACCGTTCGGGCGAGACCGAGGACGTGACGATCGCCGACATCGCCGTCGCGACCAACGCCGGCCAGATCAAGACCGGCTCCGCCAGCCGCACCGACCGCATCGCGAAGTACAACCAGCTCCTCCGCATCGAGGAAGAGCTCGGCGCCAGCGCGATCTACGGCGGCAAGCTGTAAGGATTTTCTCAATGTGGCTGCGGCATCCTGCCGCAGTGCTTTTCCAAAGGCCGAGCGAATGCTCGGCCTTTTTTCTTAGGCGCAGCAATCATCGAGCGCCCCGCTCGGCGGATTCTTGACGGTTCGTCGAAATTGGCGGTAAAGCGAGTCGTGCTCCGGTATAGAGTCCAATGTGTCAGCATCGCTGCGCTCGCCATGGGTTTGGCCTGGTCGAGATTGTTGGCCGTCGAGATCGCACCGATCGGACCGGGTCCGTTTGCCATCGGCAGTACCCATTTGGAGGTCACACCTCAGCCGGGTCGCACGATTTCCAATTTTATCAAGGGCGAGGTCACAGCCAAGGGCGTCGAGTACCTCACCGATATCTTGGTCCATCCGGCCGATGTTCCCATGGTGACCATCGAGGTTCCTCACGATCCTGCGTTGTACGGTTCGCAGTCGGGCACACGGATTCCCGTCGTCCTGCTCGTCCTGTATCCAACGAGTACCGACAACCCACGCCCACGCTATACTTTTCCGTATCCGGTCACTGGCGGATGGACTTTACCTCACATGCAACGTGCGGGTGACCGGCCGATTTTCGCTTCCACCACGGGCAAGTACCCACTGATCGTCCACTCCAGCGGCTACAATACCCGAGGCCTTTGGCATCTCGACCATCTCAAGACGCTCGCCGCTCACGGGTACATCGTCGTCGACATATTTCACGGCGACGGTCGAGGGGCCAGCATCACAGGTAACACCGCTTTGCGACCGCTCGAGCTGCGTGCGACGATCGACTACCTCTTGGCCCATCCCGATTTTGGCCCCGCCATCGATGCTGAGCAAATCGGCGTGTCGGGACAGAGCGCAGGCGGGCATACGGTTCTGGCCACGATGGGCGGGATCGATCCCAGCGGCAGAATTCCCTCAACAATTGATCCGCGAATCAAGGCGGGCGTCGGATTGATACCGTTCATGGGCGGTACGATTGGAGCGTGGCCGTTGAAAACGGATTTGTGGTTCTTCGGTTCAGACTTCGCAGGTCTCCGCGGTATCACCAAACCGTTCCTAGCCATTTACGGTGAAAAAGACTCAAACGTTTCCCGAGTGAACGTGGAAGCCGGCATCCGTCAGGTATCCGGACCTGCGACCGCCGTCATGCTGCACGGTGAGACCCACGACGTATCGGACGCGGCCAACACGGATATCTATACGTGGGAAATTCTCTTCTTCGACACCTGGCTGCGGCACGATCCTCGCGCTCGAACTCTGCTCGAAAGCGCAACGAATGTTCGCGGCGGAGTAATCGACCTTAAGACTTTTGAACATCGCTCTCAGCAGGCGCCACACTAACCCGTCCCCTACCGATACTCTCCGCGGCCTCGCGCTCTACTCCGCACCCACCGGCCGCACCGTCACGAACTTCACCACCGCCCGGTTCTGAGCACGCGATTCTTCGAGCGACACGGCAAACATCACTTCCCAATCGTTCAGCTCGTCGCGGTCGACCAGCACCTGCGCGATTTCCATTTCACGCGCGCCGGGCTCCATCTCCAAGAAATGCGTGTGTTTCGCCGAGCGGCCCTCGGGATCGAGGCGGAAGCGTCCGCGCTCCTCGAAGTATGGGCCAAATTTTTCGTACTCCGCTTCGAGTGCACTCGTCGTCGCATCGATCTCGTTTTCGACCTTCGGCGCGTTGCGCCCACCTGCCGCCTGCCAGCGCAGCAGATTTTGGAGCAACGTGAAAATCTCTGCGCGCACGAGTCGGCGAAAGCCCGCCGCGTCGCGCGTGATGTCGTAGCTCGCCGGTCTCGCGGGCTTCGCTTCGGCGCCCGCACTCTCCTCGCCGTTTGTGATCACGGCCTCAGGATGCATGAGTCGCTCCCACTCTTCAAGCAGACTGGAGTCCACCCCGCGGATGAGTTCGCTTAGGTATAACTCCATTTCGGCGACCTCATCGGTCTTCGCGCTGTCGGGCACGGTCTGTGCAAGAACCTTCCACACCTGCATGAGGTGGCGCAGCAGCACGCCCTCGGCCCGCTCCAGCCCGTAGTCGCGGATGTAGTCCGCAAACGACATGTACCGCTCGTACATCTCGCGCACGATCGACTTGGGACGCACCGTCTCGCCCTCCATCCACGGATGCGCCGCGGTGAAGGCGTTGAAATTGTCGTAGATGAATTCCCGCAGCGGCTTCGGGTGCTCGACTTCTTCGAGCTTCGCCATGCGCTCGTCGTACTCGACTCCCGCCGCTTTCAACTCGGCAAGCTTCTCGGTCTTCAGTTTGTCGACTTGGCGACGGAGAATCACGTCCGGGTCCTCGACGATCGACTCGCAGAGCGTGAGCACGTCGAAAGGATAATCGGGCGACTCGCGATTGAGCAGCGGCAGCGTGTCGAGGAGGAAGACCGAGAGCGCCTGATGCAGCGAGAAGTCGTCCTGCAGCTCGACATTCACGCGCACCTTGCGCCCCGAGCCGCTGCGCTCGGCGCGCGGGATGATCTCGACGATCTTGCGCTCCACGAGCGCACGGAAGAGCTGCCACGCGCGTTTGCGCAGCGCGACTTTACGCGCGGCTGTCTCGTGGCAATCCGCGATCAGCCGCTGCATCGCGCGGCAGCCGTCCTCATCGCGGCTCAACACGAGCAGCAACATCCCGTGCGACACCTGAAAGCGCGACGACAGTCCCTCCGGCGGAGCGACCTGCAGGCGCTCGAAGGTCTTCGCGTCCCAGCCCACCGCGCCCTCGGGCGCGCGGGCCTTCACGAGCTTGCGGAGCTTTTGCGGATTACCCGCGAGTTTTTCCTCGGCGCGTTTGTTTTCGATCACGTGCGCGGGTGCCTGCGCGATCACATAGCCCTTGTCGTCGAAACCTTTTCGGCCCGCGCGGCCCGCGATCTGGCGAAAATCGCGCACGGTAAGGATCGCGGCTTTCTTGCCGTCGTATTTCCAAAGCTGCGTGAAGAGCACGCTGCGGATCGGCACATTGATGCCGACGCCGAGGGTGTCAGTGCCGCAGATGAGCTTGAGTAGGCCTTTCTGAGCGAGCTGCTCGACGAGGATGCGGTACTTCGGCAGCAGGCCCGCGTGGTGCACGCCGATGCCGTGGCGCAGCCAGCGTTTCACGTCCTTGCCGTAGGGGCTGTTGAATTTCACGCGCTCCAGCTCCGTCGCGATCGCGGCCTTCTCCTCGCGCGTGCAGACGTCGAGGCTCATCAAATCCTGCGCCGCCTCCGACGCCTCGCGCTGCGTGAAATGCACCAGATAAACCGGCGCGCGTCGCTCGGTCAGCACTTGCCCCACCCGCTCCGCCAGCGGTGTCTCTGAGTATTCGAAACTCAGCGGCACCGGCCGGCGGTCACTGCGGATCGTGATTGCTTCGACACGCGTGAGCCGGTGCAGTTCGCGCTCGAAAAACTCCGTCGCCGGCAGTGTCGCCGACATCAGCAGGAAGCGCGCGCCGGGCAGCGTGAGCAGCGGCACCTGCCACGCTACGCCGCGCTCGGGGTCCGAGTAGTAGTGAAACTCGTCCATGATCACCGCCTTCACCGCCGCCGCACGCGGGCCACTGGCGAGCGCGATGTTGGCGAGGATTTCCGCGGTGCAGCAGAGCACCGGCGCATCGAGATTCACGCTCGCGTCGCCGGTCATCATGCCGACGTTCTCCGGCCCGAAGTCGCGGCAGAGGGACAAAAATTTTTCGTTCACCAATGCCTTGATCGGGCACGTATAGACCGACCGCTCACGCGCGCAGAGGGCCTTGAAGTGCAGCGCCGCCGCCACCAGCGATTTTCCCGAGCCGGTCGGCGTCGCGAGGATCACGTTTTTCCCGCCAAAGAGTTCGAGGATCGCCTCCTCCTGCTCCGGATAGAGCGTGAGCCCGCGCGCCGCCGTGACCGTCACGAAACGATCCAGCACCGCATCCGGATCCTGCGATCCAGGAAAGACGGGCGTGAGCGGTGCGGTCGTATCGGGCATCGGAGCAGCACGCCCGCTTACGTGCGCCGACACAAGCTCGCGTGGCGACTTGCGCGCGGGAGCGTTCGCGTCGAATCTTCCGCGCGTCACCCGCGTCTGGCTGCCGGTTTCGTTCCCCTCATCTCTAACTCGCCCATGAAACGCCTGTTCCTCCTCGCCGCCCTGCTCTCCGCTCCCCTCGCCCTCTCCGCTGCCGACGATCCGGCCAAGACCCGCGTCGAAAAATCGCCCCGCCATCTCGAGTGGATCACCGTGAAGCGCGGCGACCGCGAGGTCGGCTGCTATGTCGGCTATCCCGAGGTGAAGGACAAGGCCCCCGCGGTCCTCGTCATCCACGAAATCTTCGGCCACTCCGACTGGGTCCGCGCGTACGTGGACGAGCTTGCCGAGGCCGGCTACATCGCCATCGCGCCCGATCTCCTCTGGGGCGCGGGCCCGAAGGGCGGCGGCACACAGGAGCTCAGTTCATCGGAGATCGGCCAAAAAATCCGCGCCCTTCCCGCCGACCAGATCACCGCCGATCTCGCCGCCGCACTCGACTACATCATCAAGCAGCCGTCGTGCAACGGGAAGGTCGTCTCCGCCGGCTTCTGCTGGGGCGGCGGCCAGTCGTTTCGCTTCGCGTCCAACACCGACAAGCTAAAGGCCGCGCTCGTCTTCTACGGCGCCGCGCCCACCCCTGCTGAGATGGCGCGCATCAAGTGCCCCGTCTATGGCTTCTACGCCGGCAACGATGCCCGCATCACGGCCGCGCTGCCGAAGGCCATCGAGGACATGCACGCCGCGGGCAAAGTTTTCGAGACCGAGACCTACGAGGGCGCCGGCCACGGCTTCATGCGCGCGGGCGACGACCCCGCCGGGACCGAGGCCAACAAGAAGGCCCGCGACTCCGGCTTCGCCCGCCTCAAGGTGATCATGGCCAAGCTGTGATTTTTCCGACGAACGAAAATCGGCGCGCGCTGTCCGTCCGGCGCGCGCTCGTTCGTAGAGAGAGCGAACCCAACTAAACGCTAACCCTCAGCCCTTCCTAAAATCATGTCTGCCACGAACACTATCCGTCTGCACCGCGTCATCCGCACCAAGCCCGAGAAACTTTACCGCGCCTTCCTCGAAGCCGACGCCCTCGCGAAGTGGCTGCCGCCGCACGGTTTCACCTGCAAGGTCCATCACCTCGCAGCCCGCGTCGGCGGCACCTTCAAGATGTCGTTCACCAACTTCACGACCGGCCACGGCCACTCCTTCGGCGGCGAATACCTCGAACTCGAGCCCGGCCACCGCCTCCACTACACCGACAAGTTCGACGACCCGAATCTCCCCGGCGAGATCACCGTTACGGTCATCCTGAAACCCGTCCTCTGCGGCACCGACATCCACATCGAGCAAGCCGGCGTCCCCGCCGTGATCCCCGCCGAAATGTGCTACCTCGGCTGGCAAGACTCCCTCACCCAACTCGCCGCCCTCGTCGAGCCAGAGATCACGCAGTAAATCGCGCGCTCCATCGCGCCATACGCTCCGAAGCGGAAGCCCTGCGGCTTCCGCTTCGTCGTTTTGTGATCTCAGATCACAACCAAGACCACCGCTCTTTGCCGCGGCGTGCGCTCAGAGCTCCCGCAGCTTCAGGCCCGCCTGCAGGAACTTCTCGCGCATGTTATTTGGGTCCTGCGCTTTTTCGAGGGCTTCGTCGGGCGAGACGAGTTCGCGGTTCACGAGGCTCATCAGGTGCGTGTCCATCGTGATCATGCCGAGGTTCGCGCCGGTCTGGATGTCCGACGTGATGCGGAAGGTCTTGTTTTCGCGGATGAGCGACGCGATCGAGGTCGTGGTGACCATGATCTCGTAGCCCGCGATGCGGCCGCCGCCGACTTTCTTGCAGAGCACCTGGGAAATGACCGCCACGAGCGACGACGCGAGCTGGGTGCGGATCATGTCCTTCATGTTAGCCGGAAACGCGTCGACGAGACGGTCGACGGTCTTGGCCGCGCTGTTGGTGTGCAGCGTCCCGAAAACCAAGTGGCCGGTCTCGGCGGCGCTGATCGCGGCCTCGATGGTCTCGAGGTCGCGCATTTCACCGACGAGGATGATGTCGGGGTCTTGGCGGAGCGCGCGGCGGATCGCCTCGGAGAAACTCGGGACATCCACGTGCACTTCGCGCTGCGTCACCATGCAGCGTTTGTGATTATGGTAGTACTCGATCGGGTCCTCGATCGTGATGATGTGGCCGTCGCGGTTTTCGTTAATGTAGTTCACCATCGAGGCGAGCGTGGTGGACTTGCCGGAGCCGGTCGGGCCCGTGACGAGGATCATGCCGCGCGGACGGTAGAGAAGTTCGCGGATCTTGTCGGGGATGCCAATATCGCGCAGGCCAAACATCTTGTACGGGATCTGGCGGAGGACCATGCCGTAGTTGCCCTTGGCTTTGAGCACGGAGACGCGGAAGCGCGCCTTGTCGCCAAAGGCGAAGCCGAAGTCCGCGCCGCCGTTGAGCTTCGTGTTCTGCACGTGCTTGTCGGGCGTGATCGAGATCATGAGCTTCTCCGTGTCGGCGGGAGTGAGCACCGGGCCGTCGATGGCGGTCATGCTGCCGCTCATGCGGAGCGTCGGAGCCTGGCCCACTTGGAGGTGAAGATCGGAAGCACCCTGATCGACCATGAGGTCGAGCAGGTCGTTCATTTCGTAGCTCATGCCAATTGGTTAACTTACCTCGGGCCACGGGGGAAGACGGAAGACGCGGGCGCGGCCAAAATTCCCCGTAAAAAAACAAACACCCGCCGGGCAGTGCGCCTGGCGGGTGTTCGAAAAACCTGCGCGCTCAGCGCGCGAGCGTGATGAGGAATTCCGCGTTGGACTTCGTTTTCCGCAGGCGCGTGATGAGCATCTCCATCGACTCGATGGGGCCGAGGCCCTGCATCGCGCGGCGGAGGCCGTAGATGCGCTGCAGTTCGTCGGGGTGGTAGATGAGCTCTTCTTTGCGCGTGCCGGAGCGGTCGATGTTGATCGCGGGGAACACACGGCGCTCGACGAGGCCGCGGTCGAGGTGGAGCTCGCAGTTGCCCGTGCCCTTGAACTCCTCGAAGATGATCTCGTCCATGCGGCTGCCGGTGTCGATCAGCGCGCTGGCGATGATCGTGAGGCTGCCGCCGCCCTCGATGTTGCGCGCAGAACCGAAGAAACGCTTCGGCTTCTGCAGCGCGTTGGACTCAAGACCGCCGGACATCGTCTTGCCCTGGTTGCCGGTGAGAGCGTTGTAGGCGCGGGCGAGACGCGTGATCGAGTCGAGCAGGATCACGACGTGCTCGCCGAGCTCGACGCGGCGGCGGGCATTTTCGATCACCATCTCGGCGCAGTGCACGTGGCTCTCGGGCGTCTCGTCAAAGGTGGACGACACGACCTCGCCCTTCGTGTGGCGTTTGAAGTCGGTGACTTCCTCAGGGCGCTCGTCGATGAGCAGGAGGATGAGTTTCGCCTCGGGCGAATTCTCCGTGATGGAGTTCGCGATGTTTTGGAGGAGGACGGTTTTGCCGGTGCGCGGCGGAGCGACGATCAGCGCGCGCTGGCCGAAGCCGATGGGCGTGAGGATATCGACCGCGCGCATCGACACATCCTTCGCGGCCTCTTGCGGCTCGAGCAGGATGCGCTTCAGCGGGTAGTAAGGGATCAACTCCTCGAACGGCGTGATCTTCGAAACCTCGTCGGGCGCCATGCCCATGACGCTCTCGATGCGCACGACGGACGGGCAGCGCTCACCCTCGAGCGGTGACTGCACAAGCACCTCGACGCGGTGACCGCGCTTGAGGCCGTAGCGGCGTACGAGGCTGTCAGGCAGGTACGCGTCGTCGGGATAGAGCCGGTAGTTGACGTGCTCGTGGACGATGAACGCACCACGGTCGGTGACGTCGATGTAGCCTTTGTCGCGCAGCGCGCGCTTGTCGTTGGCGGCCGACGCAAAGATCAGCGTGAGGAGCTGCTTCTTGTTCGGCACGCCCTCGAAGGCGATGTTGTTCTTGCGCGCGAAGGCCGTAAGGTCGGCGAGATTGAACGCGTAGATTTCGTTGAGCTGCCACGCCTCGCCGGAGCCGGAGGACTTCTCCGTGGCGGATGCGTCGAGCGCGGCGAGATCGTTGAAACGTGAGGGATTCGGGAGTTCGCCGTAGATTGGGGCGTTGCTCGGGGGCGGAGGCTGCGGGGGGTGCTGCGGGCCGCGGTCGCGGTTACCGCCACCGCCGCCGTGCTGACCACCACCGTGCTGGCCACCGCCGCCTTGCCACTGGCCGCCGCCGCCACCACCACCGTGGCGACCGCGCTTGCCGCGCTTGTTGCGCTTCCAGAAATCGCGGCCTTCGCCACCACCACCACCGCCATCGCGGTCCTGCCACTGGCCACCGCCTCCACCGCCGCCGCCATTTTGCTGCGGGGGGCGCTGGTCGCGTTGATCGCGAGGTTGACCTTGTTGACCTTGGCTGTCGCCGCTGGGCGCGCCTTGGTCGCCCCGATCTTGAGATTGGTTGTCGCCACCAGCGGAGGGGGCGTCTGACGGCGCGGCGCTGGGTGCAGGTGCGGGCGCCTCGTTGCGCGGTTCCGGCGCGGCCGGCTCGGGTTCACGGGCGGGCGGCGGAGGAGCTGGCGGCTCGTCCGGCGTGAAAATCATCCGCTCCGGCGGGCGCTCGGGCGGAGCCTCGGCGGCAGGCTCGCGATCGCGGCTGCGGGAACGGGACCGCTCGCGGGCGGGTGCGGGCGACGGTTCGGCGGCGGCTGCAGGCTCCGGAGCCGGGGCCGGCGGGGGCGTAGAAGACTCGATCGGCAGCTCGGGCGTGTCGGCGGCAGCGTCCTTCGTCTTGCGGGGGCGCGTGCGGGGACCGCGGCGGGCGCGTTTCGTGGCGGCGGAACCGGTCTTGCTGGCGGATTCGTCGTCGGATTTCGGAGGAAGCGACATGAAGGGAGGATTTCTGAAACAGGGACCGCTCGTCAGAAACTGACGAGGACGGCAGAGGGAAGGGTTTTAGCGAGTCGCGGCGAGCGAAGCGGCGAGGGTTGCGACCTGTGCTTCCAGAAAATCGGCGGAACCGTCATTCCAGAGAACAAAGTCAGCGAGCTCGATCTTACGCGCCAACGGCTGTTGCGTGGAGATTCGTTGACCGGCGAGCGCATGGCTGAGACCGCGCTGCTCCAGTCGGGCGAGTTGCTGGGCTGGAGAACAGGCGACGCACCCGATGAAATCAAACCAATTTTCCAAGGACTTCTCGAAGAGCAACGGCACCTCGACCGCCCACCGCGCCCCCGGTTCCGCGGCAAAAGCCTCCCGCCAGACCGCGAAGACCCCCGGGTGAATCAGCTCCTCCAGCCACCGCCGGGCCTCATCGTCCCCAAAAACGCGCGGACCGAGCGCCGCCCGATCTATACCCCCGTCGGCGCCAACGACCTCCGGGCCAAAGCGCTGCCGAACCGCGGCGACCACGGCGGGGTCCTTGTATACCTGCGTCCGGACGATTTCGTCGGAATCCAAGCGCCGAAACCCGTGTCCTTCAAACATCCGTGTCGCGGTCGATTTCCCACAGCCGATGCCGCCCGTAATGCCAATTATCATACGTACGCAAATTTACCTGACCTTTACGCTTGCTGGATAGTACCGCAAATCCTTAATGCCAGTACGCAGCGTTAAACGCCTAATCCTCCGACATCGCGCGAAATGCTTCCCCCGGTAAACACCAAGGACCCCGTTGAGTCAGCGGCTTTTGTGCGCAAGATCTACACGGGGCTCTTCCCCGGCCACAGCACGGCCAAGCTCGATAAGATCTTCACGGATGTCGTGCGGGTATTCGAGGGGCGGCACCCCGAGTTTTCCAAGGTCGATCTCGGCTATCACGATCTAGAACATACTTTACAGGTAACCATCTGCCTCAGCCTCGTGCTGGAGGGCCGCGTGATCGCCAATGCCGAGCCGAAGCTCACGGTGCACCAGTTCGAGTTGGCCATCGCCTCCGCCCTGCTGCACGACATCGGCTATATCAAATACCGCTCCGATACGGAGGGCACGGGCGCCAAATACACCTATTGCCACGTTCTCCGGAGTTGCGCCTACGCCGCGATTTACGTGCCGACGCTCGGCGCCACGCCGGACGAACTGGAAGACGTGCTCGGCGCGATCAACTGCACCGGCCCGACCAAGGAAATCAGCCGCCTGCGTTTCCGCGAAAACGTTTTCCGCGTGATCGGCTGCTCGCTCGCCACTTCCGACTACCTGAGCCAGCTCGCCGAGCCGAAGTACCCCGACCGGCTCGAGGTGCTCTACAACGAATTTCTCGAATCCGATAATTACATTAATATGCCGCATGCTCGCCGCATGTTCAAATCGGCCGACGAGCTGATCCAGCGCACGCCGGGTTTTTGGGAGAAATTCGTGAAGCCAAAGCTCGATGCGGATTTCCAAGGGATGTACCGCTACCTCGCGCGGCCGTATCCCAATGGGCCCAACCCGTACATCGAGGCGGTCGAGTATAATTTTGCCGTGATCAAGCGTCGCATCGCAGAGGCCAAGCCCGTCGTGGCCTGATCGGCGGGATTTCCCGCCCGGCGTCATCCATGCTGGCTACCGTCACCTCCGCGGCGTTGCTCGGGATCGACGCCGAGCTGGTCCATGTCGAGGTCAACGCCAACGAATCCGGCGAGCCCAAGCTCATCCTCGTCGGCCTGCCGGACGCAGCGGTCAAGGAGTCCGACGACCGCGTCTTCTCCGCGCTGAGCAACAGCGGATTTCGCCCTCCGCGCACGCGCACCACGATCAACCTCGCGCCGGGTAATCTGCGGAAAGAGGGCCCGATCTACGATCTGCCCATCGCGCTCGCGATCCTCGTCGCGACCGGCCAGCTCAAGACCGACCGCCTCGGCGATTTTCTCATCGCGGGCGAACTCAGCCTCAGCGGTGCCACGCGGCCCATCCGCGGCGCGCTCGCGATGGCGCGACTTGCGCGCAAGCTCGGGCTCAAGGGCGTGATGCTCCCTGCGATCTCCGCCGAGGAGGCCGCGATCGTCGAGGGTGTGGCGGTGTACAGCGTCGACTCGCTCGACCGCGCGTTTCGTTTTCTCACCGGCGAGAAGCCGCTGGAGCCCGTGCCACCGGATGCGCTGCGCCGCCGCGCGAGCAGCGCGCCGCCGGCCGAAGGCGGCGTGGACTTTTCCGAGATCAAGGGCCAGCACGCGCTGCGCCGCGCCGTGGAGGTCGCCGTCGCCGGCGCACACAATGTCCTGATGATCGGTCCTCCCGGCTCGGGCAAATCGATGGTCGCGAAACGCGTCCCGTCGATCATGCCGCCGCCGATCTTGGAGGAGCATCTCGAAATCCTCGGCATCCACTCCGCCGCGGGCCGCACCATCACTGGCGAGGCGACGTGGGGCGCGCGGCCGTTTCGCTCGCCACATCACACCGTGTCCGACGTGGCGCTGCTCGGCGGCGGCGCGATTCCCGGCCCCGGCGAAATTTCGCTCGCGCACCACGGCGTGCTGTTTCTCGACGAACTGCCGGAGTTCAAACGCTCCGCGCTCGAAGTGCTGCGCCAGCCGTTGGAAGACGGCGTTGTCTCGATTTCGCGCAGCGCGGGCAAGGTCACGCTCCCGTGCGCGTTCATGTTGGTGGCCGCGATGAATCCGTGCCCGTGCGGCTACCTCGGTGACCCGAAGCACGAGTGCCGCTGCAGCTCGACGCAGATTCAGCGCTATCGAGCCCGCGTGAGTGGACCGCTGCTCGACCGCATCGACCTGCACATCGAAGCACCCGCGCTTTCGCTCACCGAACTACGCCGCGATCAGCCCGGCGAGACGTCCGCCGCGATGCGCACGCGGGTCGAGACCGCACGGGCACGCCAGCTCACTCGTTTCCGCGGCTCATCCGTCACGAGCAACGCGCGCATGACGCATGCGCAGATTCGAAAACACATCCCGCTCGACTCCTCGCTCGGCGACCTGCTCCAGCAAGCCATGGAGCAACTCCATCTTTCCGCGCGCGCCTACGACCGCATCCTCAAAGTCGCCCGCACGATCGCCGACCTCGCCGGCACCGAAAAAGTCGAAGCCCCGCATCTGCTCGAAGCGATTCAGTACCGCAGCCTGGATCGCACGCTGTTCTATTAAGCGATGCAGAGCTCGCTCGTAGCGGAACGCGTAAGTGTTTCACCACGCTGCCTCTGTATCCAATAATCTGGGACTGACGGCTCCGACACCATCGCGCGGTTTCCGTAGCGGCGGGCGCCAGCGAGCCGACGGGCATAGTCTCAGCGCAAAATAGTTTCATCGCGCGTGAGCCGTTTCGCGCGGTTTCTGCGCTTGTATGAGAAGCTCGCTCTTTTCTCATGCCTACCCTGCCCTCGCTTCGCCTCGTCCGCTTGACCGCGCCCGCTTTGTGGTGCGCACTCGCGTCCTCTCTCGCCCTCACTGCTTCGGCGCAATCCATCGTCGTCGCCACGCTATCGGAAAATGGTCGTTTCGTTCAGACCAGCAACTCCACCGCTGTACTTCAGGGTGCGAATTTCGAGGCGACCATCTTTGGCTCCGACCTCAGTGGCGTGACCGGCTCGTTTGTCGTGCCCTCCGGCACCCTGTCCGGCACGACGCAAAATCTCGCCTACGATTCCAGCGATGGATCGGTGCGATTCAGCAGCAACAATTTCGTCAACGCCAATGCCCTCAGCGCCGCCTACGGCGCGGGCAACTACCAGTTCAACGTCAACGGCACCACGCTGCCCTCGACATTCGGCATGCCGAGTAGTGCCTCCAGTTTCTTACCCAACATCCCCCTCGGGGTCCTGAGCCAAGGTACCGTTTCGAATGGCTTCGCCACGGTAAACATCAGCCAGTCGCTCACGATTTCGACCAACACGTTTACCTCCAACTATCAGTCCGGCCATGGCCTCGTCCTCCTCAGCATTTCCGGCCCGGGCGTAAATATGATGATTGGCTCCGCGCCTGGCTTCAATTCCAACGGCTACAACTACGATCAGAACCAGCTCTCTTTCACGCTGCCCGCCTTCTCAATGACTTCGGGTGCGCAGTATGAAGTGATCGCGCAGTTCTTGGTGCTCGTCGATACCAACAGCACGCAGTCCACGATGCCTGCGACCCTCGGCTCGCCGGACTTGTCGTCGCTCAGCGGCGCCACCGTCTTCTCGTCCATCTCGCGTGAAACGAGCTTCACCATCAACGCCATTCCCGAGCCTTCCGCGACGGCCGCCGCCGCGGCCGGCGCAGCACTGGCCTTTGTGGCGTGGCGTCGTCGCAAAGTCTCCCTGGTCCAGCCCGCTTAGGTTGCAGTACACTCGCTGATTTTTCTCCGCTTGAGGCGGATTATGCTTCATCGTGTGCGGTTCAATGTCCGCACCGCTGCTCTACGAATCCCACTGCCATACGCCGCTGTGTAAACACGCGCGCGGCGAGCCAGCCGAGTACGCCGCTGCCGCCGAGCGACGCGGCCTGAAGGGAATCATTTTCACCTGCCACTGCCCGCTTCCAGACGGCATCTCCGCTTCCGTGCGCATGGCACCGGAGGAGTACGAGACCTACATCGCGCTTATCGCGATGACGCGTGCGCAGTTCGCTGACCGGGTCGATGTGCGCCTCGGTCTGGAGAGCGACTACTATCCCGGCGTCGAGCCGTGGCTCGAAAAACTCCACGCGCGCGCCCCGCTCCACCACGTGCTCGGCTCGGTCCATCCGCAGCTCCACGACTACCGCGGGAAATACTACACCGGCGACGAGTTCGCGTATCAGCAGGTCTATTTCGACCACCTCGCTCGCGCCGCGGAAACGAAGCTCTTCGACACCCTCGCCCATCCTGACCTGATCAAAAACGAAGCCCCCGAGGAGTGGAACTACGCGCGCATCGAGCCCTTCATCCTGCGCGCGCTCGACCGCATCGCCGCCACCGGCGTCGCCATGGAGCTGAACACGAGCGGCCTCAACAAGGCGCTGCCCGAGATGAATCCCAGCCTCGCGATTCTCACCGAGATGGCCCGGCGCGGCATCCCCTGCGTGATCGGCGCGGACGCTCATCGGCCCGAGCGCGTCGCCGCCGAGTACGACACCGCCCTCCGCCTCCTCGAAGCCGCGGGCTACGCGGAAACCAGTTTCTTCCTCGACCGCCGCCGCCAGAGCGTCCCACTCGCCGACGCCCGCGCCTCGCTGCGCTGAGCACGGGGAGCGCCAGCTGCTGGCCGGCCTTGCTCGCGTTGTGGCGACGAGCGCCAGCGAGTCGACTTACGCGGTGTCGGCCCGCTGGCGCTTGCCGCTACCTTTGCTTCCTCCCTCGCCCATCGCCGACAGCGTTTGATTTCCCGCCGCATCGCTGTCCTCCTCGGAGCGTACCGATGCACCTCTCCGGCCTGTTCATCTATCCCGTGAAGTCATTGCGCGGTATCGCTGTCAGCGAGGCTGCGGTCGACCAACTCGGCATGGTCGGTGATCGACGATTCCTTGTCGTCGACGAGACGGGCCGCTTCCTCACGCAGCGCTCCCACACCCGTATGGCGCTGATCGACACTGCGCTCACCAGCAGCGAACTCATCCTGAGCGCCGCCTCTGCCGGACAGATCAAAGTCCTGCGCGCATCCGATCCCGCCGCGTCGCTGCGCGAAGTGAGCGTCTGGAAAAGCACTGGCTTGCTCGCCGAGGACTGCGGCGAAATTCCGGCGCAGTTTCTCTCCGATTTCCTGCAAACCCGCTGCCGCCTCGTGCGCATCGGCGAGAAATTTCACCGCCCCGTCACCAAGGCCGCCGCCGCGCCCGGCGACATCGTGAGCTTCGCCGACGCCGTTTCGTTTCTCGTCATCAGCGAAGCCTCGCTGCACGAGCTCAACGATCGTCTCGTCGCCCGCGACGAGGAAGCGCTGCCGATGAGTCGTTTCCGGCCCAACCTCGTGATCGCCGGCGCCGCGCCGTTCGCCGAAGACGCGTGGCCGCGCGTGCGCGTGGGCGAAATCGTGTTTCGCGCCGCCGGTCCGTGCGCCCGCTGCATCGTCACGACGACCGACCAACTCACCGGCGAGCGCGGCAAGGAGCCGCTACGCACGCTCGCGACCTACCGCCGCGATGCGAACGATCCGACCAACGTCAACTTCGGCCAGAATCTCATCCATGAAACGCTTACGGGCACACTGCGTATCGGAAATCTGGTGACACCGCTCTGAACTGTGGGAGGGGCTTTACGCCCCGACTCCGCTCCGTCTACTGGCACGCTCGGCTCGCACACTTAGCTCACACTAAACTGTCGGGGCATAAAGCCCCTCCCACAGTCGAGCCTTCTCAGTCGTCGCCCCGCACGCGCCCGCGGTTTGCCTTGTGTCCGGCGCGATGACGCTTGCTCTGGACTTGCCGACGTTTTTGTCCGGCCGATTTCGGCCGATTGCGCCGCCGCTCTTCCTCGCGCGCATCGATCACCGCCGCCTTAGCGGCCCGCGCCCGCGCTTCAAGTTTCTCGACCAACTCGAGCCAAGCCAGTTCCCGATTCGTCGACTGCGAACGCTCACGCTGGCACCGCACTTCGACTCCGGTTGGCTCATGGCGCAGCCATACGGTCGACGAGGTCTTGTTGATCTTTTGTCCGCCTGCGCCTGAGCCGCGGACGAATTTTTCCGTCACCTCCGCCCTGCTGGCACCAACAGCGTGCAATCTCGTTTCGATTTCGTCGGTCATGGTGGAGACGTCATTCCTTCGCCGCAGGCTCGGCAAGTAGCGCAACGATCGCCGGTTCGTCGCGAAACGGCGCCATGGCCGGATCGACGTGAAACAGGTTGCGCAAGATCAAACGTCCCTGCGGCTCGGCACACGCTTCCTTGAGTTGGGTAAGCGCTGCCTCCCGTTCGCCGAGCAACAGGCAGGCCCGCAGCGAACTGGACCACCACGTCATTATGAAGTGCCACCGATATGGATGCGGCGCCTTCTGGAGATTCAGCCGCAACGCCGCGCGCGCCTCCTCCCGATTTTTCAAGGCGAGCTGGACCCATAGTTCACCTCGGATCGGACGTATGTCGGTCAGGTCTGCGGCCTGCATGCGGTGAAGCTCCTCTAGCGCTGCTTCATAGCTTTTTCGTGCGAGGTCCTCGTGTCCCGCGATGGACTCAAGATCACCGACCAGCATCGCCTTGGGAAAAATATATGTGCCGTCCGCCAGCCAAGTGTCCGTGATCGACTCGACGACGCCCTGCGCGGTTTTGACCTTACCCGTGACGAGTGCTTCGACGGCGTAGGCATTGGCCAGTCGCGCGTTGGTTCGCTGCCGCTCCGGCACGCGGCCGAGCCAATCCGTCATGCCCTGCACACTGCCGTGCACCTCGAGCATGAACTTCGCCTTCGCGATCATCGCATCGGCTAGGGGCGCGAGTTTCAGCGTCTCGTCGAAGCCCGCTTCCGCGGCTGCGAGATCACCGGCATGCATATGGTGCACAGCGATCTCGTACCGCACGAGCGGATCGCTCGGAAACGCATTCACGAGGCTCGCGCCAAACGCGTCGGTCTTCGGCGAATTCGCGACGCTGAGCAGCGTGTAGAGCTGGCGTTGGTAGCGCGGATTTTTCGGGTCGAGCTTGATCGCATCTCGCAGGGTCTCCTCGGCGCGCCCCAGTTGCGTGCGGGAACAGCGGAGGTAAGTGCCGAGCGCCGCCTGCGCGGCAGGATTGTCCGGCACGAGCTGCACGGCTCGCTCAGCGAGTTGCTGCGCATCGGCGCGACGCGCTTGGTTGGTATCGAAACCGCGCGCCAGGTACTCCACAGCCACTTCGGCCGCGACGACCACGACCTCGGGATCGTTGGGCCGTGCGGCGCGCAACGGCTTCACCAGATCGTCGGCCAGCGCAAAATCTGTCGCGATGCTGTCGAGCCCATAGATGAGCGCTTCCGCGCGCTTGAGACTGGGCTCGTGCGGAAATTCGGCCAACGGCTTCGCGGCCACCGTATCTGACGGGGCCGAGGCTCTGCCGCGCAGCAGGAAAAACACGCCCGCTGCGCCCGCGAGCAAAACGAGACCGCCAACGAGGAGCGCCGGCCTGAGTCGGTCGTTCCGCTTCGGCGCAGGCGCGGGAGGTGCCGAGCGCGTGCCCGCCGGCGTAAGCAAATGCGCCGCCATCGGCTCCGCGATGTTCTTCAACTTCAGCGGAGGGAGCGCCACCGACTCCATCGGCACTTTTCCCTTCACCGCGGAGAACACCAAATCGCTTACGCAAACCGCGCCCGGCTTGCCCGCCGTCTGCAACCGCGCTGCCAGATTGACGCCATCGCCCACGATATCGCCGTCTTGATGGAAAATGTCCCCGAGATGCACGCCGATGCGGTGCGTGAGCGCCCCTTCGCCTCGGCCCGCAAATCTCGTTTGGATCGCAAGCGCGCAGGTCACCGCATCCACCACGCTGTCGAAGCACATGAGCAGGCCGTCACCGGTTGACTTCAGCACCTGGCCCCGGTGCTCCGCGCAGAGCTGGCGCATCTGCCCAAAGTCAGCCCGCACGAGCGTGATCGTGCCGGTCTCATCGACCTGCATCCGCGCGGAGTAGCCCACGACATCGGTGAAGATGATCGCAGCTAACCGGCGCACGTGGTCTTCCGCGGAGCTCATTTTTCGCTCTCACTCAAACTCACCGCCGAATTGCACGTCAACCTCGACCAGTCCCGCCCCGGGCGACGCATTTCACCGCAGAAACACGCCATCGAGTGGACGCTGCGCGGCCTACTCTCATGAGTGACGTGAGGGTCGCTGTCTCGATGCGCGCAACGCACGTATCCACTCTTACCCTACTCCGCGACGCACGAAGGTCCCGGGCGCACCGCGTCGGTCGCATGTCCGTGATGTTTCACGCGCAGCATCTTGCTGTCGTTTTTTTGCTCCGGTCGCAGAAAACGCAGCACAAACACCGCCCCGCCACGCTCATCCGCCGTCTCGCACTCGATCGTGGCGCCAAAAATCGCGAGCGTGTCGCGACTGATCGACAGGCCGAGGCCCAAGCCGCCGGGTGTCGCCGATTGAAAGGGCCGAAACAGCTTTGGGCGGATCTCCGCCGCGATACCGGGTCCACCGTCCCGCACCCGCAACTCCACGAAGTCGCGCTCCTTGCGCGTATCAAAGCGCGCCCAGCGCGGCAGCGCCTGGTTCTGCTGCGCTTGGATCGCGTTTAGGCAGAGATTGAGCAGCACCTGCTTCACCGAATCGGCATCGGCTTGGATGCGATCGTCGGTCGCCTTGAGGATCGTCTCGAGCGTCACCAATTCCGCCCGCGCCTTCGGGGTCATCAGCTCGATGGTCTCGACGATCACCTCGTGCAAGCGTACCGTGGTCACCCTGACCTCGCGTGGCTTGGCGAGGTTGGCGAGGCGCGAGATCAGACGGTCAATGCGCACAATCTCCGCACCCGCCATCTTGGTGAGCGTGGTGCGAAATTCCTGCTCATCGTAATTCGTGGGCAGCATTTCCACGAAGGAGCGGATGGCGTAAAGCGGATTGCGGATCTCATGCGCCAGCGCTGCGCCCAAGAGACCGACCGTCGCGAGCTTTTCCGATTGCACCGCCTGCTCGGTGAGCCGCAGCCGCACGACCACCGCCTCAGCGATGGCCGCGAACTCGAAAAGCTCAGTGATTTGCGGGTAGGTGAACGGCCGGTGCGCGGCATTCTGTCCCACGGCGACAAGTACGGATACATCGCTGCCCTCATGTACTACGGCCGCGGCGAGACCACGGGTCTCGAGCCATTTGCCCAGCACCGCGCGGCCCGGGCCTGAGCGCTCTCGCTCGAGTCGCTCTGGAGTGACCCAGCGCAACTGTTGCAAGGTCCGCAGAGCCCCGCTGTCTGCTGCGAGGGTCCAGCCGCTCGTTACTGCATCGTCGTCAGGCCCGAAAACCGCCACATGCGCTTTCGCGCTCTTGGCCCAATCCGACAAAATCTCTTCCAAGCGTCGCACGCCGTCCGCCGCCGTAACGGCTTCGCTTCCTGCGGCATGAGCCGCCGTGCGCGCCGCCGCGGTGCCCGGAGCATGGAAAAACCAGTGTTCGAGACGGCTCTTGAGCAATTGGACGGCCGCGACGGCTACCAATCCCACCGCTACACATAGCAGCGAAAGTGGCAAACGACCATAGCCCAGCGCGATCACTCCGTAGCAAACACCTGCGACGGCCAATACGAGGGCCACTTGGAGAATTACCGACCGGAAGAGCTGATGGGCTTCCAGTATCTTGTGTGCCGCGCAGGCCCACGTAACGGCCACCGCAGTAGCGAATACGCTTAACGTCGGCACGAAGTTCAAATTCAGCCGCGGAAAAGCCATCGCCAGCAGCATCCGCACGATGAGCATCAGGACCAGCGCCCCGCCACCGATACCGATCAACTGCAGCTCGATTTTGGCTGAGCCCTGAACTCTCCGGGATTCTCGCCACGCTGAGATCAAGCCCCCCGCGCTTAGCGTCGCGACGCCTCCCACGTACACGTAATAAAGATATCCGATGTGCGGATGAAGGGTCGACGAATCCGCGCCCACAAAGTCATTGCTCCACGGCAGCAGCGACAACACCAGCGAGGCGGCGAGGTACATCCACGTCCTCCGCAACAATTGCGGCCAGTTTTCCGCCGTGATGGTATGTCTGAACAGCCACAGTACGCCACCGGCCCAAGCGCCGATCGATACCGTCGTCCGAAAATGCCCCTGCCCTTCCCAGGCACCCCACGAAATCATCCGGAAGCCCAGCCATAGAGACGCGAGGGTCAGAAACGCAAACGCCCCGTGGTTCACCAATCGGCGAGGATTGGCCCACAGTACCAGCACAGCGCAGCCAAGCATGGCACACGCGGTCAGCAGACCGATGAGGTTCGTCATTGCCCTAGGGTTCGAAGAAAGAAGACGTTGGGAAGGGCCCGGCTGTCGAGCCTTCTCCCAGCCATGACAGTCTGGTCCTCCGATTCTTAGGAAATCGTCGCAAAAATCTTCGCTCCCGCGGCGCTCCTATTCATCTTATTTGGACGCGTTTGCCTCGCGGTGGCGCTTTTCTCTGGTTTCTGTACGAAACTCTTTTGTCATAACCGGAGTCAGAGCCCGTCCCACCCTTCCTTTCTCAACCTGCCCTTCATGTCCACCGGTCCCGTCTGGTCCCAGAAACTTCGCACCGAAATCGGCAAGGCCGTCATCGGCCAGGATGCCACGGTCGAGCGCCTGCTCGTCGCCCTCCTCGCCAATGGCCACGTCCTCCTCGAAGGCATGCCGGGCTTGGCCAAGACCCTGCTGGTAAAGTCCTTGGGCACCGCGCTGGGCGTCCAGTTCGAGCGCATCCAGTTCACGCCCGACCTGCTGCCGAGCGATGTCGTGGGCACGATGATCTTCCAGCCCAAGAACGGCGAGTTCACTGCCCATCACGGTCCGATCTTCGCCAATCTCGTCCTGGCCGACGAAATCAACCGCGCCCCGGCCAAAGTTCAATCCGCCCTCCTCGAAGCCATGCAGGAGCGCCAAGTGACCATTGGCGGACAGACCCACCCGCTGCCTAAGCCGTTCTTCGTCATGGCGACGCAGAATCCCGTCGAGCAGGAAGGCACCTATCCCCTGCCCGAGGCGCAGACGGACCGTTTCCTTTTCAAGCTGCTGGTCGACTACCCGACCGCCGAGGAAGAGGCGACGATGATGGCCCGCTGGGGTCAGGTCACCAAGCAGCCCGCGCTCGCTGCCGTTTCAAGTGGCGAGGAGCTGCTCACCCTGCGCGTCGAAGTCGACCGCATCCACGTTTCCCAGCCGGTGCAGAACTACATCCTCGCGCTGGTCCGCGCCACCCGCGCCCTCGCCGAGGGCGACGCCGCCAAGCGCCACCTGTCGTTCGGCGCTTCACCGCGCGCGTCCCTATCTCTTTACCAAGCCGGTCGCGCGCTCGCTTGGCTCCGCGGCCAAGACTACGTTTCCCCGGCCCTCATTCAAGAGCTCGCCGCCGAGGTCCTCCGTCACCGCATCGGCCTGACCTACGAGGCCGAGGCGCAAGAGATCACCGCCGACACGATCATCGCCAAGGTCGTCGCCCAGACCCCGGTGCCCGTGGCCACCGCTTAAGTTTCCTCGATTCGCTCTTCCGCTCGTGCCCGAAACCGAAAATCGAGAATCGAAAATCGAAAATCCCCTGACGCTCTTGCGCCAGCTGGAGTGGCGCGTGCGACACGCGGTCGAAAACGTGCTGAGCGGCGAGTACCGCTCGGCCTTCCGCGGCCGCGGCATGGAGTTCGATCAGGTGGTGAAGTACACCTTCGGCGACGACGTCCGCGACATCGACTGGAACGTCACTGCACGTCTCGGCGAGCCGTATCGCAAGAAATTCGTCGAGGAGCGAGAGGTCACTTTACTCGTCGTGTTCGAGGACTCGCCGTCGCTGCACTTCGGTTCCGGCGCGCAATCCAAACGCGAAGCGCTGCTCGAGCTCGCGGGCCTCGTGATGCTGCTCGGCGCGGTGAATCGCGATCGCGTCGGCTTCGTCTACGCCTCGCCCGAGGGTCACCTTTTCCGCGAGCCCGTGCGCGGGCGCGGCGCGATCCTGCACGGTGCGGCTACCCTCCTCTCCCGCCCCGCACCGCCCGCGACCTCGACCGCGCCGGTCGACATCCCGTGGCGCTTCCTCTCCCGCGCCGCGCCCAAACACAGCGTGCTGCTGTGGCTCGGTGATTTCCCGCCGCGCGTCGAGCCCGAGGGCTGGACCGTGCTGCAGCGCCGCTACCAAACGATGGGCTTCCGCGTCGATGATCCGTGGGAGCGAGCGCTGCCCGCCGGCGAGATGTTCGCCGCATACGATCCCGCCGCCGGCCGCCTTGTCACGCTCGAAGCCAGCGCCGCGGAGCGCGCCGCTCACGCTCAGTGGAGAAATGCCCGCGAGACTGCCTTCAACCAACTCTTCCCCGACCGCCTGAGCCGTCTCGTTCTTACCCCTGAGGAAAACCGCCTCGATGCCCTCGTGCGCTTCTTCCACGCCCGCATGAAGGCGGGAGTACGCTGACGCTTCGCGCAAATCTCAAACGCCAATGTTCAAATTCCAAAAGAGTCCGGCTTCGCCCAGTGCGAAGAGCGTTTTGGAGCTTTTCCGCCGATTGGGGTTTCTTTGGCGTTTGGAATTTGGCGTTTGGAGTTTCCCCGCATGACTCACTTCGTCTTCCAGAGCCCGTTCTGGTTCGTCGCGCTGGCCGCGATCGGCTTGGTCATGTGGTACCGTGGACGCGCGCGCGTGCCGGTGCTCTTGGTGCCGTTTGCCGCCGCATGGCATCGGCCGTCGCTCGCCGCCGCGTCGCGCTGGCCAACTGGCCTCGCCATCGCGGGTCTCGCGCTGCTTGTCGCCGCCCTGGCGCGTCCGCAGAAAGTCGAGGACAAGCGCGAGGTCCGGTCCTCTGGCTACGATATCGTCCTCGCAATCGATCTCTCCGGCTCGATGTTGAGCGAGGATTATGAGCGGAACGGCGGGCGCATCAATCGCCTGCAGGCGATCAAGCCGGTGATTCAGGCCTTCATCGACAAGCGCCCCACCGATCGCATCGGCATCGTGCTTTTCTCCGGGCGCGCATACACGATGGCGCCGCTCACCTTCGATCACGACTGGCTCTCGCGTCAGCTTGAGCGCATCCGCATCGGCATGATCGAGGACGGCACCGCGATCGGCGATGGCCTCGGCGTCTCGCTCACCCGTCTCGAACAAGCCAAGCGCGAAGAGGCGGGGCATCGCCAAGGCGCGTTTATCGTGCTTCTCACCGATGGGTCCAACAACCGTGGCGCCCTCACTCCTGCTCAAGCTGCCGCGCTCGCCAAGTCCCGCGCCATCCCGGTGTACACGATCGGAGCGGGTCGCGATGGCTTGGTGCCCTTTCCCATATTCGACGAGAATCACCGCAAAATCGGCTACCGCAACCTCCCCTCCGATCTCGACGAGGGCGCGCTCCGAGACATCGCTACCGAGACCGGCGGGAAATTCTTCCGAGCTTTCGACAACGATACCATCAAGTCCGCCTTTGCCGCCATCGACCGAGCGCAGAAAATCGAGTTTCAAGCGCAGAGCTATCTTATCACCACCGAACTCTTCGCGTGGCTCGCGATCCCCGGCGCCGCCGCGGTCCTGCTCGCGGCGATTCTCGCGCGCGTGGGTTCTCGCGCTTCGGCCTCAGCGTAATCCCAATTTTCAATGACTTTCGCCAGGCCTCTCATTCTTCTCGCCCTGCTCGGGCCGCTCGCGCTCTTTGTCTGGGACCTCACGCGCAAACGTCGGCGCGGCGGTAGTGGCTCGCATCCAAAGATTCTCCGGGCCGAGGCTGGCCCCGACTCGCTGCAGCTCACGTCAGCCGGTGGCGCTAGTTCCGTCCGGCAAGGCCGGCCGCGCTGGTGGCTCTTCGCCGGTCTGTCTCTCGCCATCGTCGCACTCGCGCGGCCGCAATATGGCCGGCTGGAGGAGCCGGTCTTCGATCAATCGCGCGAGATCCTCCTCGCGATCGATTTGTCGCGTTCGATGCTCACGCCCGACGTAAAACCAACTCGCCTAGAGCGCTCCAAACTTCTCATTCAGGCCCTGCTCGAGCGCCTCGAAGGCGAGCGCGTCGGTCTCGTGGTGTTTTCGGGCACAGCCTTTCTGCAGTCGCCGCTCAGCGCGGACTATGAAATTCTGCGCGAGTTTCTCCCCGCGCTCGGGCCGGACTTTCTCCCGGAGGGCGGCACCAACTACGGTGCGCTGCTTGAAACCTCGCTCGCGGCTTTCGGGAGCACCAATTCAGCTGATCGCTTCCTCATTATTTTGAGCGATGGCGAAGCGACCGATGATAATTGGAAGGACAAAATCGAGGAACTCAAGAAAGCCAACGTCCGCGTGATCGGCCTCGGCATCGGCACCACGAGCGGCGCGATGATCCCCGACGGCACGGGCGGCTTCGTGAAGGACGACCGCGGAGCCGTCGTCATGTCTAAGCTCGAATCCGGCACACTGCGCCAGCTCGCCGAGGCCACCAACGGCGTCTATCAGGACGCGAGCACGTGGGTCGACCTCGCCGCGTTGATCAAGTCCACCGTCGAGGCCGGACAAAAGGGCAAGTTCGTTGAGAAAAATACCGTGCGCCTCGCCGAGCGTTTTCAGTGGGCACTCGCGCCCGCGGTACTGTGCCTACTGCTGAGCTTCTGGCGCGAGTTCCCCATCCGCCCGCGCCCGCGCGAGGTGAAGCTCACTGGCGCGCCGGTGAAACCGGCGTCGTCGCCTCTCGCGCCCGGCGCCACTGCCGCCGCGACCACGATTGCGGCCCTGCTCTTTGCCGGGCTGCTCGCAATCGCCCCGCGCGCTCGCGCCGCCGAGGACCTTGGCCCGCAGGTCGGACGCGTCTACGCGCGGCTGGCCACGCAGGATTCGCTGACCGCCCAGGACTACGCCGAGATCGCGCGCGAGACGTTGCTCTGGGGTCAGCACCGCAAGGAAAACAACGAGCCCGTCACTCCCGGGCCGGTGCTCGATGCGATTCAGGCCGTCGACAATCTCATCGCGATCAACTCGAAGATCGCCGACTGGACGCAGCTGCGTTCCCAGCTCGAGGCGCTGCTGGAAAAGCCCGAGGACAAAAAGCAGGACGACAAAAAAGACGACCAGAAGAAGGACCAAAAGCAGGATCAACAAAACCAGCAGCAGCAGAACCAGCAGAATCAGCAAAACCAGTCCGACCAGCAGAAGGACCAGAACCAGCAGGGCGACAACGGCGAGAAGAAGGATTCCAAGGATCAGCCACCGCAGCAGCAAAAAGACTCCGCCTTCGGCGACATGAAGAAGGATCAGCCACCTCCGCCTCAGGACGGCAACACGCAGAAAGTCGGCGGAACTCCCGAGAAAAAAGAAAACGAAAAGCCCGCCGATGCCGCGCTCGTCATGCCCTCGCAGAAGCTCGACCAGCTCCGCCAGCAAGACTCGCCCGCCGAACTCTTCCAGATGTTGCGGGGCGAGCAAAAGGGCCAGCCCGACAAGAAAGGCAAAAACTGGTGAACACATTTTCCCGCATGACCCGCCTTTGGCTTTTTCTTCTTACCCTCTCGTTCGGCACCGTGGCGGCGCACGCCCAGACCGTCCGCTGGGATCCTCCCGGCGGCACGCTCGCTGTCGGCCAGACCACGCAGCTCCAGCTTGTGTTCGAGAATTGCGAACCTTCGAGCACGCCCACTTTGCCGAAGGTCGATGGGCTCACCATGGAAGCCGTTGGGCGTAGCGAGTACAGCAACACGGTCAATTTCACCACGACCACGAAGACCGTGATCATCGCCTATGCGGCTCTGTTGACGAAAAAGCAGAGTGTGGAAATCCCCGCGTTTTCAACCGACACCACCCAAGGTCGCCAGCGCGTTTCCGCCGCAAAGTTCGAGCCCGGCACCGCCACGGTTGGGCGCACCGGGCGCACCGTAGATTCGGTCGTGTCCAGCCAACTTACTGTCGCACCTGCCAGCGTGTGGGCCGGCGAAGTCTTCAATCTAAACTATCAGATCGATGTAGCCCGCAGCTACAGTCCCGACTTCGGTCGAGGAAACATTGACTGGACCCCCGACCCGCTTGTCACGGAAGACTGGTCGCGGCCTGAAGCGGTCGAACTGCGCGCGGCCAACGAAGCGCGCACCGGCCTCGTGTATCGCACCCGCGGGTTTGCTCGTTCGGCCGGCAGCTACCGCCTGAATCCTCTTAACCAGATAATCAATCTCGCGGTAGGCAGCGTGGGGCTCGGCTTCTTCCAACAGCGCCAGTACGAACAGTTCAACATCACGAGCACGCAGCCAATCGTCGAAGTCCGTGCTTTGCCCTCATCGCCCGCCGGATTCGCCGGAGCCGTCGGTGATTTCAAGATCACGTCGAAAGTCGTGCCCGCCACCGTCACCATCGGCGAGCCCGTCACATGGACCTTGGAACTCACTGGCTCCGGCAACTGGCCTGATATTCAAGGCCTCCCTTCCCGCGAGGTGTCCAAAGATTTTCAAGTCATCCAGCCGCAAGCCAAGCGCACGCCCAATGAGGGGAAGTTGTTCGACGTCACCCTTACCGAAGATGTCGTGCTCATGCCGACCCGTCCGGGCACGTACACCTTGGCGCCGGTCTCGTTCGTCTACTTCGACCCCAAGGCCGGCGCGTACAAGACGCTCACCACCCCGCGCACCACCGTCACCGTTACAGGTGCAACACCGAGCGCCACGCCGACGATCACCGCCCCCGGCGAAGAAAAATCTTCTGCTACCGGCACCGCCTCCACGCCCACTATCAATCTCCCGCCGCCCACTGTCCCCACGCTGCCCACCGCTCTCCCGCGCGACCCATTGCCGGCGGGCGACACCGCCGCGGTCCCGCTCGCAAAGCAGACACTGCTGATCTTCCTGCCGCTGCCTTTCCTCGTGCCGCTCGCCGTGTGGGTGTGGCTCGCACTGCGCCGCGCTCGCGAGACCGATCCGCTCCGCGCCCAGCGCGAAGCGCGCGCCCGGCTCGCGCAATTGATCGCCAGTCTCCCGGGCCAATCGCCCAGCGCCGAGCAGCGTCCCGCCTTCTACCGCCAGCTCCTCCAGTGGCAGCACGACACCGCCACGCTCTTCGGTCTCGCGCACGCTGCGCCGAGTGCCGCCGCGTTGAGTGACACCACGTGGGCCCAACTCTGGTCCGAGGTCGACCGCGCGCTCTACAGCGCGCAGCCCGAGCTGCCCGCCGACTGGCGCACGCGCGCCGAGACCGCGCTCGCCAGCAAGAGCTTGCCGCGTTTCTCCGCGCTGCGGCTCTTCCTCCCGCGCAATCTGCTCCCGTTCGCCGCGTTGCTCGCCGTGTCGTTTCTTAGCGTCGCCACGCTGCGCGCTGCCGACGGCTCTGCCGCCTATCGCGCCACCAACTACGCCGACGCCGAGAAAGCGTGGCGCGACTCCATCGCGAAAAATCCCACCGACTGGTCCGCTCGTCATAATCTGTCGCTCGCCCTCGCGCAGCAGGATCACTGGGGCGACGCCGCCGCACAGGCCTCCACCGCGCTCGTGCAGAATCCGTCGAGCGACGCCGTGCGCGCACAGTTCCAGCTCACCACACAGAAGGCCGGCTTCGTGCCCGCGCCGCTCGCGGAATTCTCCGCGCAAAACACCGCATTCAATCTCGCCGGCTTCGCCTCACCCACCGAGTGGCAATACGGCCTGCTCGCCGCTTCCGCCCTCGCGGCGGCTGCGCTGACCCTGCTGCTTCTCTCCGGCTACGGCGTGCTGCGCTTCCGCGCTGCGCCGTGGATCGCGGGCGTGCTGCTCATCGCCAGCGTGCTCGGTGCCGCGTGCAGCGCCGTCGGTTTCCACGCTTACGGCGAGGCGGCCAATCCGCGCGCCATCGTCGTCGCCCACGCCACACAGCTCCGCTCCATTCCGACCGAGGCCGACACCACGCAAAAAACGGTTCCGCTCTCCGCCGGTTCCGTCGGCCTCGTGGGCCGAACGCTGCTCGGCCGCTGGGTTCAGCTCACGTTTGCCAACGGCCAGACCGGCTGGGTGCGCGTCGAGGAAGTCGTCTACCTCTGGCGTTGAAGTGGTGCCCGGGGCGGGAGTCGAACCCGGAGCGCTCGTTTCATTGAAATGAACGGCGGTGGTTCGATTCCCCGAGACTACCTCTGTCAGAGCGCTTTTGTCGCTCTGATTGGGATTCATTGATGACCGGAACAGAGTGGCACCGAGCGGCACCGAGGAGCAACACTTTTGACACGACCTTGGCACGAGTTCAGCCGAAGCGTTTGGAAACTGAGCGAGGATTTCCAGTCGTCATGAGCTTGAATCTTCGAGCGTAGTTGCGAAGCTGAGGTCGCTCGAAAGAGCAGAAACGACCAAGGAAGGCTCACGGCCGACCACCGAGTAATCGGGTGCCGTGAGCCTCTCCGGCCTAACCAGCCGGTCTTGGAAGTGAGGGAAATGACCAACGGCTTGCCGAGCCGAGACTCGGCCGGTGTCCGAACGCCTCGGACTTGTCAGCATTGTTGGTCCAATGAAAAACGATAGTCGTTTGAATCACGTTCTCAGTGCGATCGCTGAGATCAAACGCGAGGTCCGCGATTTGCGCACCTTGCTCGAACAAAACGGAAGTGTCGCACTACCGTCGGACGCCTCCGACGCCAAAGCCGCACGTGCCGCCGCGACAGCTCGCGGATTTTTTCTCGTCCGTGAATTCGGGGCCGTAATCGGCCGCTCTCGCCAGTTTGTCAGCGACCGTTGCAGCGCTCGGGTCATTCGAAAGCTCCCGGGCGGAAAGCCCTTCCGCATACCTCTGACCGAAGAGGCCCGCTGGAACAACGACCACAAATCCTGATGCGCTCGAAACACACACGCCACATGAGCAACCACAGGACCAAACAAACGACCAACCGCGGCAAGGCGTGCGCAATCGCCATGTGCGCAGACACCGTGCGCCGCGTGTTCGAGATCGAGGCGACGCTCAGTTCAGTTCTCGACGCGATGCTCGCGACAGGGGAGCCAGACGCCGTCTTGGCGGTGAAGCACTGGAAGTCGCATCGCGATTTTGCGGTGTTCTCCGCGGTCGAGTCCGAGCTTGGCCGCGATCACGTCGTGTTTACACGGCTGGTCAATAGCTCACATGTTTGCGCAAAGCGGGAAAGGGCGCGGTGACGATATGAGCGTTCACAACCCTGTCGGATGGGGGCCAAACGTCGTGCTTCCCGGAAACCGGAAGAATGAACCATTCGCATTGAATGGCACCCACGAAGAGGATGCGGATGAAACCGACCACTACATGAGCGAGCACGCATGGTCTTGGAGACCCAGCGACGGATACTATCGCAGGGCTATCCATGATTGCGCGAACCGTGGTGACCTTGAAGGACTACGCCTGACCGCTCTTCACGTAATCGCGGATCGCGAACGCCTCCGCGAGTGGGTCCGTGAGCAAGGGCTAATGTCTCCATCGTGGCATATCACGATGGGTGAGATGATAGCCAAAAATCTGTTCCACAGCATCGTTGCAGACTGCCCCGGGAAACCGGCGAAAGTCGTGCCACTCCGGAAAATCTAGCAACGAAGCTTCTACGAAACGACCAAATCAGCCCCGCCCGAAATGGCGGGGCTTTTGTGTTTAAACACAACACGGTCGATCATGCGGCCTTGAAGATTGGCTTTTTGCCGGTGAGTCGGTCGGCGATGTCTTGGAGATTCGTCGCGTTCAGCGCGTTCTGCTTTTCATCCTCTGGGCGCACGTAATTTTTCAGGCGCTCCTCATCGAAGGCCGAGTAGTGCGAGATCGCGGCATCCAGTCCCTCGAAACCCACCTGCTGCCGGAACTTTGCGCGGTAGTTGATCTCGTCTTGGACATTTTTCAGGTTCGCCGCGGCCGTGTCTGCAAAAGCCTCCGCGTACCAGTCCTTGCCGTACGCGTTCTGATTCACCTGCCCACGCCACTTGAACTCCTCGTCTTCGAGGTTTTTTCTCAACTCGGCCAGCTCTCGATCCGAAAGCTCCGTGACCTTCTTGTTGGCGTTGAACGACCCAATGGCCATGAACTTGTTTTTCTTATCAATCGCATCGATTTGCTGGTTGATAATGTCGAGCTGCTTCTGGGTTTCCTCGGTCACCTTGCCCGAGGTTTCAAGTTCGGTTTCCGCTTTTTTATTCAGCTCTTCGCGTTTCGACTTCAGTTCCTCCATAGTCGCCGTCGAAAGGGAAAACTGAGTCTTCAACTCCGTGGTATGGCCGATAAGTACCCCGAGGCGCTTCTTCTCCTCTTCGGTGAGATTCTGAACGCCCTTTGCCAGTAGAGCATCAATTTCGGCCTGCTGCTTTTTCTCCGTCGTCTGGCCGCGCAGCAGTTTGACCTTTTCGGTCTCAGCATCGTTGAGGTTTCCTTCGCCTTTGAGCAACAGCTCTGCCAATTCCTTATGCTGCTTGGCAAGGTCTGTATTCGCAGCGCGAAGGTCTTTCTGAACCTCCAAAAGTCGGTTGTGCTCGGCAGCGTACTCCTTCGAGTCCTTGTCGAGCTTGGCGAGGTCTTCCGACAAACCCGCCTCTTCGGCGCGAAGGCTGTTGATCTTCTCGACAGTCGTCATCTCGGCCCGCTCCGCGTCGAGCTGCTTCGACTGCTGATTGAACCGATCAATTTCGACCTTGGTCGTCTCTTCCCGCTCCTTTTTCACCTGCTCAGCGAGCTTAGCCTGAGTCTCCATAATGTCGGTCTGGAGCTTGAGCGCCTCCTTGGTATTCGCGTCGTACTTGGTCTTCTCGATGGCGAGGTTGATGACCTTGTCCTGAAAGTAAGCGATCTTCTCGGCGCTTTCCATCGCCGCGAGCGTCGCGGCCTCCTGCGCTTTTGCCTGAGCCTCTTGGGCCTTCGCGATCTCCTCGGAGCTGGCCTTCGTGCCCTTGAGTGTGACATTGAGTTTTTCCAATGCCGCCTCGCCCTTCGCCAGCTTCTCGTCGAGCCCTCCGAGCGAAGTGTCGATTCCCTGGACTGAATTCACCATGACCGCGGCTGCGGTGCCGAACAAATCCGCGATCTTTCCCCAGCCTTCGAGCACGGTCGCGCCAAACGTGACGAACCCGTTTTTCACCTGACCGATGCGATTTTCAAGCTTCTCCATGCGGTCAATCGTTCCGCTCTCGATGACCTGACCGAGCGACTTTGCCGACGCCGTCGTGCCATCGAGTCCTTGCTCAGCGAGTTCCTTGAGCATGGCCGTGAGGCGCGGTGCGGCCTTAGCACCCAGAAGCTCGGTAATGGCCGCAAACGCGGCGCTGCGGTCCTCTGCGCTATCCGCCGCCTTGGCGATGGATTCGAGCTGCCGGTCTACGGGCAGATTCACGAACTCAGCCGCGTTGATGTTGAGTTTCTTGAGGGCGTCGTTGGCCTGCGCATTACCCTCTGCGGCTTCGGCGGATTTGATTTTGAGATGACCGAGCGCGTTCTGTAGGGTTTCCGTGGATACGTTCGCGTTCGCCGCTGCGAAGTTGAGCGCCTGTACGCTGTCGGTCGTAACTTCGAGCTGTTCGGCCGTCGTCTTGATCTCGGCACCCTTGCTGATGAGCTTTTCGAGGAAAACGATCAAGGCACCGCCTTCGACAACCTCGAACGCCTTGTGTAGCTTTTCAGCGAAGTCGCCGGTCTTCTCGACGGACTCGCCCAGCTTGCTCACGAACTCGGCGTTGTTCAGGCCGAGCTTCCACCACATTGAAGATTCCTCAGCCATGTGCGGCCTCCTTTTGAATGAACGCACGGACCGCCGCGATGCTTGCGACTCTGCCCGCATCGGTGCTCATCGCTTCTCGAACCACGCGAGCGATTCCGGGCTTCACTCTGTCCGCCCCTCTTTTGCTGCGTGTAAACGCAACTGATGTCCGCCACACGACCTCAAGAACGTCGTGCTCGCTGAACTCTGCGTCGGAGGAGTCGGCGAGGAAAAATCTGTTTCCCTGTTGGTGCAGGTCAGCCGCGGCGCTGGGCCGTAGCGGGCGAACAAGAACGGCCGACTTCTTGTAAAGCGGAAGTATTTCGACTCCGAAGACACCCTTGAGCGCACGCTCCATCTGCGAGAGAATCGAGCCCGCCTGATCTACCGCATCCCGCGACTGCTCGGTCGGCGTGCGTTGTCCTGACGAAACCGCACGCCGAAAGCGGGTTAAAACTGAGGGCTTGGGTAGGATGACCATGAGAATAATTGCCCCGCCGAACTCGAACTTCCCGAACAATGAGCTTAGATCGAAATTCGGCAGGGCGTCCCGAGGGGAATGAGGAAACCTCGGTAATGATATTAGAGACTCTCGATCTTCGATAGCTCGGCTTCGCGCTCAGCGATTCGCGTCTCCAAGATTTTCTTCACGCGGAGCCATTGCGACTCGACGCCGATCATCACGCATTGCCCAGCGTCGATCAAAGAGGCTGCCGCGTGTGGAGGAATAGACCCAAGAACTCTGTTCGTCCACCGCGCCAGAATCTCATCGTCTGAATCGACCTTCGTCGCGTGAGCTACGATACCTTCGTAAACTCCTCTTGCTCGCGTAAGCTCCCTTCGGAGATCGGCAATCTCTTCCACCAATTTCTCGTGGGCCAATTGGAGACTCACTGCACGCTCTAACTCGGCAGAAGCAAGTGCTCTCGCGGCGTCGGCTTGCTGCTGCTTTTCACGAGACGAACCGAGAATATCCCGCAAGAGCTTAATTGGGGACTTCGCGAGCCTTGCTTCTGCAAGGCGATTACGAATTACGTTCTGACGGTCTGGCGTATTGTCTGGAGTTTCGCGCATTAAAGCGCCCCGGAGGAGCGCGGTTTCAGCACGCTCAATCTCCGCATCTGTCGCGTCAGCGCGTAAGATCAATTCCTGCACTCGTTCATATATCAGCTCCGAGCGAAGGCGCTCGTTTAGCGCTTCGATTTTGACAAGACGCTCGTTTTTCTCCGGAGGACCACCTTCGGGCTTAGCGTCCTGGACTGTTTTGCTATTCATGGGAGTGGTGTCTTCATCACTCACTCTTACCACCATCGCCGTATGCGCCAGATGCCCGGTAGCGGGCCTCGACGGCGGCGAGGCCCGTCAGGCTCGTTTGAACCTGAAGTACTTTGCCGTCTTTGAATGTCCCCCTGAAGGTGTCAGCCGAGACAGGCTCAACGCCCGCCTTCGCGGCGATCTCGATGGCACGCTGCTCGACGGTCTTGGAATCCAGACGCACTGCCCTCGCTGAGGCGCGCGCGCTATCGCGCTCGTCAGCGATGCGAACAATGGCCTCTTCGAGCTGAGTGATTTGTTCGGGTAGTGTCATCCGGTGCCCATCGCTAGTAGCACCGTAGTTTGGGACGCCGATAATGTCGGCGATGCGTTGGGTTGTTTTGCTCATATGAAAGATTGGTCCTGCGCCATCGTAGCACGGATGATTTCGAGAGTGCTCGCACAGCTCCGAATCACTCCCTCCGTATCGAGGATTTCCTGTAGCAACTCGTCTTCGCGGTCGGAGCACCGACGCTGAGTCGCTTCGAATTTCGCAACGATCTGTTTACACGCTTCGATTTGCTGGAGAGCGTCGCGGCGCATCGCCTGATTCTCGTTCAGGTGCCGGATAAAATCCGCACGCAAGACGCTCGCTTGTTTGCTTCGGTCAATGACCGCGGCTTCGAGTTGCTCCAACTTTGAAAAATCGGCGAGGGACAGACTCATTGCACAACCTCCACTTCGGATTGTTGCCCTGACGCTCGCGGGATAGCGGCCGAGATCACTTCGCTCAGGCGCTCTTGATCGAACAGCGGCGTTATCCGCTCAAGATCACCGCTCGGCACCACCAACTCCGCGTCAGGCGCTATCGCGTTGGCACTCAAGCGGCGACGCAGCGTCGAAACCGGAATACCTGAGATTCGGCTCAGTCCCGTAACAGAAACTAGACGGAGGGCTTGGTTCATGGTGCTCGCGGCTCACGTGCCGCTTTCCCCCTACGCGCAATGTCAACTCGCAAGCCTCCCCGGCTGATGCAGCAGGACATTTTGCCTCGGTCTTCGATCGACCCGGATCGTCCGCAGTAGTCGCACTCGGGCCGATACTGAGGAGAAGCTTTTGAAGATCATCCGCGACGAGGAGCAACGGGGATTCTGATCCCGAAAAATTCACTCAAGCCCCGGCCGCTTTGCGGTTCGGGGCTTTTTTTGTGCCCTGATGCCGACGCCCTGTCGCCAAACCTAGCGCCCCACCCAAAGTGTAAAATCGGCCTGAGCACCCGACATAGGTGCACGACGCCCTGTCGCCAAACCTTCGGACCCCGCCCAACTCAAAAAGATTCCTTACGGGGGGGCGGTCGAGTCTACCCGGCAATGGCCAAACGACCACACACACGTTGAAGTGCGATCAGAGAATGAGCGCTGATTGCAGCGGCTACCTCGTCCGCGCTCACTCCCGCGTTGAGAGCGGCGACAACCATTTGCTTCACCTCAGCCCGCCGCCCCTCCGCTCCTGTTTCCGCAAGGCCGACTCTGGCTACGAACTCACGCCAGTAAGCCAACACATGCTCGGGCACGTCCTCCCATTTAGTGATCGTAGCACGCATCTGAGCTTCGCTGGAAGCAGCCAGTCGCAGCGCCGCTTCACTTTCAGAGCGAGCCAATGTCTCTTGAAGTTCACGGACACCGCTCTTTCCAATCAAATGCTCCGCATGACTGGGAACTTCCGCTCCTGTCGCACGCAGCTTTGCGAGGTCACCGTTGGGGTCCTTCTCACCGTAGAACCCGTACGCGTGGGCCTCGCATTCATCTTCACCCGGTGCGGTCGAGGGCTTGTTTCGGAAGTCAACTACCTCGGCCCGGAGCACCAATGGCCATTGCCCTCGGGTGTATCTGTCCTGCGCCTTAAACCGTAGCTTCTTCCCCGCGATGGTCTTAAACGCCCTGAAAAGATAGGCGTCGGAGACCATTAGTTCGTAACGTAACCCGCGCCAGTATGTCTCGGCGTCTGGAAGATCGAGCATCGACTCATAGGGAAATGGGACGGGGTCAGAGCTACGGTGTGGGATCGGCGTCGAAACAAAAATCGAAACCGAGGGCGCCGGGGTGCTCTCCCCCTTCGCTGGATTTCCTTCAAGGACTACTTTCAAAGGAATACCTTCGTACCCCGCATTTTCGGGTAGGTGGCACCCCGTAGCTTCGGGTGACCCGCGCCCCATTTCTTCGGGTGGGGGGCACCCGACTTCACCGGGCACCCTGTGTCTGGGGGGCACCCTGTGTTTTCGGGTGGGTTGCGCCTTGGAAACTGCAATCCACGATGACGGCGGCAATAGCTCGTAAACGCTCGTTGAGCCTTTTTTGGATTCCCGTCGAATAAGCCCGCGCTCCTCAAGTTCACGCAATGATTTCCACACCGTATCTTCATCCATCACGCAGAAATCTGCGATGCTCGCGACCGACGGCCATGCACGATTATCGCGGCCAGCCCGACGCGAGAGGTGGCTTAAGACGCTGCGCGGTCCCGGCCTAAGCCTGAGATCATCGACAAGGGAAGGGACAAACATGCGCCATGGAGCATCGTCCTTCTTCGCGCCGTCAGTCACAAAGCACCCCGCTTTCGGGTCTCGTAGGTGCGAGGATACTCCGCAGCTTTACGATTCGCTCGTGCAACTCGACCCGCTCTACAGGGCAAGTCGATGCATTGAATTGCTCAACCGCATCGGCAAGACGCTCACGGAGCACTTCATCAGTCGGGCGTGGAGCGAGTCCGAGTTCACCCTGATCGCCGCGTTGCGTGTAAACATCACGGCTCATGACCGCCTCCATTCGCCTTGCCGATGCGGGAAGACAGAGTAGCGCGACGACGAGCGTTTGCCGATCCGAAGCGCGAGAAGACGCTCGACCTTCCGCACTGTCGAACGCGACATGCGGTTTTCTCTGAGTGAGCGCTTCATTGAGCCTTCCTCACCATGAAGTTATTTTCGAGCGCGACTCGGACGGCCTCAGGGTCGAATCTAACGAGGCGGCCGAAACGAAAGTAAGGCACGGTGCGCCGCTTCATTTGTTTGCGGAGCCACCGCGAGGAGGGTCTGTTGCCGTCAGCAAACAGAGCCGATAGGAGGCCTTCAGCGTCGACCAAACGGTCAGCTTGATTGGCCTGCGACCTAACAGGTTCAGGGAGTGTGTTTGGACTCATTTCACCCTACGCGCACTGTCAACTCGGTGCCACTCTGTTCCGCCTAGTTCCGCTCCGTGCCACTCTGTTCCGGTCACCTGAGTTCGATATAGCTTCAAATGAGTGGAGCGATGCCCCAAAAATCCGCGGCCTCTACTTCTCCGACGAGATTGAGATAGTGCCGCCGAATGATCGCTTCGGAATTTCCGGCCTCTAGCGCCGTCGCGCCTAGGCTCTTGAATTTCGCGACGTGCATCGAAACAAACGTATGCCGTAGAACATCGTGAGATAGTCCAAATCGTCTGCGCACAAGATGAACGTGTTCGTCCATGTTATCGACCATGAGAGGGAACTCACTGAGGGGGTACCGCTCAAGCCACGCCTTCAAATTCGGCTGAATCGTGACCTGACGAAGCGCATTGGTCTTTGCGACCTCTGGGGTAACGCGAATCACACCAAGGCTTAGGTCCAAGGTACGAGCTTTGTCCGGTAGTTCGTGCAGTTTCCTCAGTTCACCATCGCGAATGGAGGGTCGAATACCGGCAAACGTCGCGAGCGCAAAATACGGCACCAAGTACCCACGCGGATGCTGTGAGCGCGGACCTCCAGCGTAGCTCTCAAGGAACGTGAATAGCTCACGTACCTTTGCCGCGGTCAGGATTTGCGGTAGGCCACGTGGAATCGAATGTTGACGGATGGGCTTAGCCGGGTTCGCGGTCACCCATCCGCGCTGGCGAGCTGCGCAGAACGCAAAGATCGCGTGGAGTGTGCCACGTAGGTTATTCCATGACTTCTTCGCCTTACCACGGGTCGCCATCATGGTTTCCAATTCAGCGGTCTCGATGGTGTGCACTGACCGACCGGGAAACGTCCGTGCGAGCAAATCTAGCGCGTTTCGATAGTCGCGGAGGACGTGACCGCACACGTTGCCTTCGCGGTCTCGAAGGAAGGCTTCTGCGGCCACTTCTACGGCCATTGCAGCCACCGGAGGTCGGTAGTTGGAGAGGAACCACTCAACAGCGAATCCGAGTGAATTTCCATTGAGCCGGTGAAATGCCGCCTCTGCCTCCGCCAATTGATCGCCTGAGAGACGTGTATTGACCGCTCGAATTTCGTCAACGTTGGCCGCGCGAACCTCTAGGCGATTCAGCTCTCCCAGAGCCTCGTCGCGAGATTTGAATTTCTTGCGCACGCGTTGGCCGCTCAAGTAGCCGACAACCTGGTATGTCGAGTATCGGAAGCCATGTTCTGAGACCGTCAGGCGGCGGATACGAAAGGCTCCGTTTTTGTGTGCGGGGGCTACCATCCCCCTACGCGGAGTGTAAACTCGTGCCACCAGATTTGGCACGAGTTTGGACGTTTTTGTGACTTCTCCTCTGACAGAACTGGTGCCCGGGGCGGGAGTCGAACCCGCACGGCCTCACGGCCAAAGGATTTTAAGTCCCGTGCGTCTGCCATTTCGCCACCCGGGCGGATGAGCGTGCCCATAGAAAATAATCCCGCGGTGTCGCGCCAGATAAACCTGTAAGGGCATTTCCGCCCTTGCCTATTTTCTGGACGATTGCCTTTGAGCGAGAGCCCGCTACCGACTCCTGCGCCCCTCGCGCCCGTCTACCCCGCCGGTCATGCCTTTTCTTCCCCTTGCCGCCGTCACGCTGAATCCACTGCTCATCCTCGCGCTTAGCGTGGTCTTCATCGTGGTGGTGATCTCGTGGTTTCGGCTGCACGCCTTTTTCGCGCTGACCCTCGCTGCGTTTGTCGTGTCTCTGCTCATCGCCGCCGGACAGACGGGCGATGGGCGCTTTGTGAAAGCGATCGAATCGGTCATGACGGAGTTTGGCTCGATGGCGGGCAAGCTCGGTTTCTCGATCGCCCTCGCTGCGGTCATCGGCTCTGCGCTCATGGAGAGCGGCGCAGCGGACAAGATCGTGCGGCGCTTCGTCGCCGTACTCGGCGAATCGCGCGCCGCGCTGGCGTTGCTCGCGTGCAGCTTCGTGTTGGCTGCGCCCGTGTTCGTCGACACCGTGTTCATGCTGCTGCTCCCGCTGGCCCGCGCGCTCGCGGTGCGCACGGGGAAAAATTATCTCCTCTACGTGCTCGCGATCGGCGCCGGCGCGGTCGTGACCAACGGCATCGTCCCGCCCGCGCCCGGCCCGCTCATGGTCGCCGACACGCTCAAGATCGAAATCGGTCAGGCCATCCTCGTTGGCTTTCTTTTCGGCGCCCTACCCGCGCTCGGTGGTCTCATGCTCGCGAAATGGTTCGATAAGCGCATGGCTGCCGACCCTCGCGCCGCGGGCGGCCTGTCGGTCGAGGCGGTGATCGCCCAAGCGGAGAAGCCGGAGTCGGAGCTGCCCGCGTTTCTCCCCGCCGTCGCGCCAGTGCTCGTGCCGCTCGTGCTCATCGCGCTCGCGTCGACCGTGAAGCTATTTCACGTAGCGCTGCCCATCGAGCTGGGACAGCTGCTTCAATTCCTCGGCAACAAAAACGTCGCCCTGCTCGCGGGCGCCGTGATCGCGCTCGCGGTCCTCGCCCATCAGAAAAAACTCAAGTGGTCTCAGGTCTGCGGCGGACTCGGCAAGCCGCTCGAGACTGGCGCGATCATCATCCTCATCGTCTCCGCCGGCGGCGCGTATGGGGCGACGATCCAGCAATCCGGCGTCGGCAATGCCGTCCGCGCGCTCGCGGGTGAGCGGGAGCTCAACCACGTGCTGCTCGCGTGGGTCATCACCGCCCTCGTGCGCGGCGCACAGGGCTCGGCCACGGTCGCGACCATCGCGGGTGTCGGCATCATGCAGTCCATCGCCGTCAACGGCGACTACGGCGTCCATCCGCTCTACATTTTCCTCGCGATCGGCTTCGGCTCAAAATGCCTGCCGTGGATGAACGACGCCGGCTTCTGGGTCGTGAGCCGCATGAGCGGCCTTAGCCAGGGCCAGATGCTCCGCACGTGGTCGCCCGTGCTGTCGCTCATCTCCATCCTCGGCCTCCTCGAAGTCCTCCTCGCCTCCGCCCTCTGGCCGCATTTGTGGTTCTAAGGAATAGTAACCGCGGATAAACGCGGATGCACACGGATGGGTTTCATTCGCGTTTATTCGTGGTTAAAAAATCCGCGTTGATCCGCGGTTCCCTCGCCTTACTTCCCCGCGCTCCAGCCGCTATCGACCATCAGCGTGCTGCCGCTGACCATCGCGGCTTCGTCACTCGCGAGATAAAGCGCCGCTGCGGCGACTTCCTCGGGCCGCACCATGCGGCCCGCGAGTTGGGAGTTTTCCATTTCGCGGCGGGCCGCGACGGGATCGACCTGCTCCGCGAGGCGCTTGGCAATCCATGGTGTCTCGACGCGACCGGGGCAGATCGCGTTAAACCGCACGCCGCTGCGCGTGTAGTCGAGCGCGAGCGATTTGGTCATGCCGACCACGGCAAACTTCGTCGTCGTATAAGCGAAGCGGTCGCGGACGGCGACGATGCCCGCAATCGATGCGAGAAAGATCACACTGCCCCGTCCACGCTCGACCATCCCGGGCAGAAAAGCGCGCGTCATGAGATACCCGCCGCGAACATTCACCGCAATCAGCCGGTCGAAATCCGCCGGCGTCGTGTGCCCGAGATCTCCGACGCAACCGATGCCCGCGTTGTTGACGAGGATATCGAGCGGCGCACCCACCGCCTCGATCGAAGCGGCCACCTCCTCCTCGCGCGAAATATCGAGCCGCAGAAAACTCGCCGTGCCCCCCGCCGCCACGATGCGACCGACCGTCGCGTGTCCGCCCACTTCGTCGATGTCGGCCACCACCACCCGCGCCCCGGCTTGCGCGAGCGTTTCAGCAATGGCCGCGCCGATGCCTGAGCCAGCACCCGTGACCAGGGAAATCTTACCTTGAAGCGAGAACATGAGGGTCCCCGCAGCTTGTTACGAACGACCGTCCGCGCGAGCGGAAATCGATGACCCAAAAGCGGACAGAGATGCAGTTAAACGCGAAGACGCAAAGGCGCTAAGATCTGAGCAAAGGAGGGAAATCATTTTGCCCATTTCTCTCTTTGCGTAGGCCTTCGCGTCTTTGCGTCTTCGCGTTTCATCCAAACTCAGCCCGCGCTCACCCTACTTATCTTGCTTTGGCGTTTCCTTCGCTGGTGCCAGGCCCGGACCCGGGCGGCTATCGAGTTTTTGCTGGAGTGGTTCGATGAAGGCGTGGCGGACGAGTGTTTTGATCGTCTCCCAAGTGCTCGTCTGCGTGGCTTCGAAATCGCCCTCGAAAGGAATGCGCGTCGCCACGTCGTCGCGTGCGTGATTCTTAAAGACCCACGCGAAGACGCGCACAAAGCCTTCCCAAATCTGCTGGTGCAGCGGCGGATGCTCTCCCTCACGGGCGCTGAAATTCACGTTTTCGAAAAACGGTTTGAAATAGCCGCGGTAATGTCCGTCGCGGGCCATCGCTTCGAGGTAGCCGTTGAACGTACCCGCACTCACATCCACCCCGCCGTAGGCGCGGAGAAATTCGTTGAGCGCAGGCATCGCCACGTGCTCGACCTGCAGTTTTAGCAGGAAGTGAGGCTTCGCGGCCAGCGGCTCGATCTGCGTGATCAGCGTGAGATGCCCACCACCGATTGTCTCGCCGCGCGCGTCGATGCGCGCCGGGAACTCGCCCTCGGTGGTGTCCGCGCGGTTTCGCAGGCCCGTAGAAATCGAGTCGAGATGCGCGATGCGCACATCCACCTTTGGCGTGGTGCTCTCATTGATGTAGCGCACCTCGCCTTCGGAGATCCGAAGAAAGGTGATGTCGATCGGGAAGATGTCGTGGATCGCATCCTGCCAGCGATGGTCGGTCGCGAGCTGTTTCTCCTCCTGCGTCGGCGCCGCGATGAACGTCAGCTTCGGCTGCAGCACCGTGATATCGCCGACAATTTTCCCGCGAAACAACTCCCGCCATGCGATGGAGAAATCGATTTCCTTGGCCGCCGCAAAAGGCTCCTTGGTGAGTCCGCTCCGCTTGCGGATATCCAGACCGTAGAGCGTGTACGCACCGCGCCAGAGGCTGATGCCCACCGCGTCGACCCGGCCCATATATTCCGGGATCGCATCCAAGCGGTCGTTGATGCCTCGCTTCAAAAGACTCGGCAACGCCAGGCGCACCCCGACGAGGAGCACCAGGATAAAGACCACCACTCCACTACCCCAACGCCACGCACTATGCCGCCGCTTGACCTTAGTCGGAGGCTTCTGGGGTTCGACTGCCGTCGCCACGTCCATCCGACATGGACCGCCGTGCTGAGCGACAGTTGCGAACGACCGCCACTAAGACCGAACACTGTTTTACACGAAGGCCGCAAAGAGCGCGAAGAATTTTAGGTACTTCGCGACCTTTGCGGCCTTCGTGTAAAAATCAGAACACTATCCAATCACGTCATCGACGAGCGCCGGAGCTTCCACCGCCGCATCGTCGAGCACGAACGCTTTTTCCAAGAGCGTCTTTGCCTCACCGAGCGCCTTCTCGTCGTTTGCGTGGATGGTGCAAAGACGCGCGCCCATTTCGAGCTGCTCGCCGATCTTGCAGAGGTCGGTCACACCGACGGCGTGATCGATGCCATCGGTGGCCTTGGCGCGGCCGGCACCGAGGCGCAGCGCGACAAGGGCCACGCCCATTGCATTCACTTCGTGCACGTAGCCGCTGCGCGCCGCGGTGAGCGTGACCTTGAGTTTTGCGCTCGGCAGCAGTGCCGGGTCATCGACCACACGCGCGTTGCCGCCCTGCGCGGCGACGAGATCGCGGAATTTTCCCAGCGCGGAGCCGTTGGTGATTGTCTCCTTGAGTTTGGCGCGCGCCTCGCATGGGCTTTGCGCGACACCAGCGAGGAGCAGCATCTGCGTGCCGAGGGCGTAGGTGACCTCCATCGTATCCGCCGAACCCTGCCCGCGCAGACACTCGATGGATTCGGCGACTTCCACCGCGTTGCCCACCGCGCGGCCAAGCGGCTCTTCCATTGCAGTGAGGACGGCGCGCGTGGGCTTGCCTAGAGCGGTGGCAACGGCGACGAGCGACTCGGCGAGACGGCGTGCGTCGGCCTTGTCCTTCATGAACGCACCGCGGCCGAACTTCACATCGAGCACGAGTGTGTCGATGCCCTCGGCGAGTTTCTTGGAAAGGATCGAGCCGCAGATCAGCGGCAGGCTCTCGACCGTCGCGGTGACGTCGCGGAGCGCGTAGAGCTTCTTGTCGGCCGGAGCGAGTTCCGCGGTCTGGCCGATGAGCGCGAGGCCGATGCTACCGACCTGCGTGCGAAACTCCTCGAGCGAGAGATTCACGCGAAAGCCCGGGATCGCCTCCAGCTTGTCGAGCGTGCCACCGGTGTGCCCTAGGCCGCGCCCGGAGATCATCGGCACGGCCACGCCGCACGCGGCCACCATCGGGGCGAGGTGCAGAGAAATCTTGTCACCGACGCCGCCGGTCGAGTGCTTGTCGGAGCGTGGCACGCGCACATTGCTGAGATCGGCCACTATACCGGAGCGCATCATCGCCTCCGTGTAGTGCGCGGTTTCCTGCGGCGTCATGCCGCGCCAGACGACGGCCATTAGCATCGCGCTGAGCTGGTAATCGGCCCAGCCGCCATCGGTCGCACCGCGGACAAAGGCCGCGATCTCCTCGCGGCTGAGTTCATGGCCATCGCGCTTGCGGGCGATGATGTGCTGGGGAAACGACGGGGTGCTCACGATGCGCGGGAGGCACACGTTGCCACAGGATGCGCTGCGTCAAAAGCCCAAATCACGGATCGGCTTGCTGGCGCTCGCCGCTACCTCGCTGCTCGCAGCTTCAGCCTGATGCTGCGGGGGGGGGGAGGCCGGGACCCCCACTATGCCACCCCCCTCCCTTATC